>NZ_ML776472.1:1237488-1856232 GCF_009846485.1 Sodalinema gerasimenkoae IPPAS B-353 | reverse complement strand
AGTCAAGCCAATTGGCAGGGAGCGGATTTAGCGGGGGCTGACTTCTCCCGAGGGAATTTAAGTAACAGCAATTTCCGCGATGCCAATTTATCTGGGGCTAATCTCCGCCGTGCCAATTTGGAATATGCCAGTTTTCATGGCAGTGATTTAAGTTGGGCCGATTTACGGGGGGCGAATGTCTCGGGGGCTGATTTTCAGGGAGTGACCTGGGAGGCGGCGGCATCAGAGGAGGAGAGTGAGTTTGTGGTTCGTTCGGATGAGGCTCAACCTCTCAGTTTTGTCGAGGGGGTTAACTTCAGTCGAGCGCGTAATTTAGACCGAGAGGCGGTGGCGTTTTTGTGCGATCGCGGGGCCATTCATCCTGATTGTCCTTAATGTCACGTCAGCAACCGTTGGACCTCCTCAACGGAGATATCAAGCAGTTGGGCGATGTTTTCTGGGGAATGGTTGCGATCGCGCATCCGTCGAATTAGGAGCCGTCGTTCCTCTTGACGGACTTCTTGGCGGGCCTCTTCCAGACCTTCTTGCCAACCTTTTTCCCAACCTTCCAAAAAGGCCTCTTTATAAAAGCGAGTTTGTATGAAGCTCACCCCACCTGCCTTAGGCGAGATGGGGGTGTCGGTGCTAACCCGAGACTAGATTATTAGTCCACAGGTCACACAAACAAGCCCAGCTTCTAGGCGAACGCCGAGAACGTTGGCTCGAACGTTCCTCACTGTCCTTTCGGCGAGTGAGCTGAAGAATACCTCGGGCAGCAATATTAAGCGCCCCATTAAGGTCTGCATTGTATCGCTTGCCCGAGGAAAATTTAGCCAGAGCATAGTTTTTGGAGTCGCGCCGCACCACTCCACTGCCGTCATAAGACAGCTTTGAGGTATAGGCGGCAACGATATCAATGACCTTGCCACCAATCTCTTGCCACTTCATCTCCGTCAAGTCCCGAATCATCCCCTTGAGCCATCCATGAAAGCGTTGACGCAGGTTAGAGCGTTTGCGCCCCCCCTTAGCCTTCCATCCTTTCAGGTTCTCAAAGACAATGGCATCGGCATTGAACTGTTGGGCAATCTGCACGATACGCTTGGAGACAATCTGTCCAATTTGGCGGTTGATGTGGCCACATTTGCGGTAGGTGTGAGAACAGAACCCTTTCTGGAGACGTCCGCCGTTTCCCATGGTCTGACTCGCTCGTTTAGATACCGATTTCAGCCGTTTATCCCGACGGTCTATGTCTCTCCCTGGGTGAATAAACTCCCGATAGGTTACAGTGCCGTCAAAATTCACGACTGCTACGGTAGCGGTGGTGTTGATACCCAGGTCAACACTGACAACTCGACCCTCTCCCTCCCGTTGGGGTGGATGACACTCAAACGGAACTGAGAGATGACAGGCCCGTTTCTGCTCATTAACAATGAGGGCGGGTGACCGTAGCTTGTTGCTATCTACGGTATGCCGTTCTCGTAAGCTGGTTATCCCAACAGTTGTCCAGACCCAATCGGTTCCGTTAAAGACCTTAATTTCGATGTGGCTGTAGCCATGCAGCTTATAGCATTGACCCTTATACAGGGTCGGGTAACAACCACTGTTGGGATTGAGGATTGGAGGTTTAGCATCCCGACGTTGACGAGTTCCCGATTGCCATTCCCGATATCGAGTCATGTAGCTACTGACTTGGCCAGCGGCGAAGACAATGGCGGCCCTTCGGTAGTAGCTGGGGAATTTGTAAAAGGTTTGGTCAAATTGCCGGTATTTGGGGTTAGGGTTCTTCGCGGTTTGGTGAATGAGTTTCTCGACGGCTAGAACCCGTTTTTGACTCGATAATGCTCCTAGAGACGGCCAATGGGTTAAGAGGATTCCCATCAAATGCCGACAGACACGACGATAGACCTCAACCGTCTGGCTCAGCAGCACTCGCTGGCTGGCTGTCGGGTTAAGATTCCATAGGTCTGTACGGATGATTGATGTGGTTTGTGCCATAACGGTATGATACCCCAAGGCTTGTCAGCTCGGCGGCTCCTTGACCCCCACCTGCCGTTCGGCGAGCTGGGGGAATGCGTCGCTATTTTGTTCAAATCCGTGATTTCAAACATTTGGGCAATCTCCTCGCGACTGGCCTTGGGAAGCCTCTAAACGACAAGAGTTTCAATCAATTCAATCAGCTCTCATTGTAGCGGCGTGGCGGGGAAACTCTATTCACCCAGACACTCGGTTTCTGGCAGAAACCGAGTGTCTCAACCCCCAGCCGGCCACCCCCGCGTCACACTTACGTCAGGAACCGTTGCACCTCCTCAACAGATACATTAAGCACTTGCGCGATGTCTTCTAGGGAGTAGTTGAGATCGCGCAGCCGTCGAATTAGGAGCCGTCGTTCCTCTTCCTGAGCCTCTTGACGGCCCTCCAAAAAGGCCTCTTGATAAAAGCGGGTTTGTTTTAAATCCGTAATTCCTAACATTTGAGCAATCTCCTCGTGATTGGCTTCGGAAAGCTTATAAATAACAATGGTTTCAATCGGTTGAAACAGAAAACAAAGAGCAACAGAGATAAAGCACCAAGGGCTATAGAGTCCGCGCCACGGAACAACAAACCCGAAAACCAAAGTTGCTGCTGCGAAAGTCAGGGGTAAGCCTGTTGCGATACGCAGAACGACAGTATCGAGGATTGTTGTACCAAGAACCACCCCGCAGGAGCCGGTATTTTTCTGTACCTTTATCGACTAAATCTTGATTACTCCAGGGAGAACCATCAGTTGGTGCACCCTCATAATTGCGATGCCAGAGATCGAAACACCATTCCCGAATATTGCCGTGCATATCATATAGCCCAAAGCCATTGGCGGGAAAACTTCCTACAGGGGTCGTCTGTTTACGATAGTCACCCTTGGGACTTTGACCATAAGTGTAATTACCATCATAGTTGGCCACATCAGTGGTTATAATATCTCCAAAGGAAAACGGCGTTGTCGTTCCCGCACGGCAGGCATATTCCCATTCTGCTTCACTGGGGAGCCGATAGTTCCGTCCGGTTGCCTGGGAGAGGCGCTTGCAAAACTCTACCGCCTCATACCAGTTGATTGCTTCAATAGGATGGGTTTCTCCTTTAAACTCTGATGGGTCAGGGTCAAGGTCATCCTCAATCTTTGGCAATCCCGTGATAACGGCACGCCACTGGCCCTGAGTTACCGGATATTTTCCTAGGAAAAACTCGGGAATCCTCACTAAATGTTGGGGAAACTCATCCTTATCAGTCTCTTCTTCCCCTTCTGCTGCTCCCATGAGAAATGTACCTCGGGGAATCTGCACCATTTCCAGTATCACCCCCCCTCCTAAGTCTTCTCGATATTGCCGGGCAGTTCGGGGACGACGGCGGAGGCGATATGGTATCAGGGAAGTCATAGTGGAGGCAGGGATAGATAGGAAGTCTTGCTTTAGCAATCCTAAATCACTTGTGGATTCTCGATCTAGGTATGGCAAGGGTTTAGGTGTCTCGAGCTTTCCACGACTCATCTAGGGTTGCTATTGAACAGAAAACATAAAGAGCAAAGAGCAAACAGAATCAAGCGCAAAGGTCTATAGATCTCGCTCCACGGAACAACAAACCCGAAAACCGATGTAGTTGTTGCGATGGCCCGGGGTAACCCTGAAGCGGGCTGCAGAACGACAGAACCAAGGGATGTAGTACCAAGAACCGCCGCGCAAGAGCCGGTATTTTTCTATACCTTTATCGACTAAATCTTCATTAATCCAGGGAGAACGATTAGTTGGCGCGCCCTCATAATTGTCATGCCAGAGGTCCAAACACCATTCCCGGACATTGCCGTGCATGTCATACAGCCCAAAGCTGTTGGCGGGAAAACTTCCCACAGGGGTCGTCTGTTTACGATAGTCACCTTTGAGACTTTGACCATAGGTATAGTTACCATCATAGTTGGCCACGTCAGTGGCTATAATGTTTCCAAAGGAAAACGGTGTTGTCGTTCCCGCACGACAAGCATATTCCCATTCCGCTTCACTAGGGAGTTGATAGTCTCGTCCTGTCGCTTGGGAAAGGCGATGACAAAACTCTACCGCCTCATACCAACTAACTCGTTCAACAGGATGAGTGTCCCCCTGAAACTCTGATGGGTTGGGTTCAAGGTCATGCTCAATCCTGGGCAGTCCCGTGGCAACAGCACGCCACTGCGCCTGAGTTATGGGATATTTCCCTAGGTGAAATTCGGGAATCGTCACTAAATGTTGGGGAAACTCACGATCACTAGCCTCTTCCTCTCCCTCTACTGCCCCCATAAGAAATGTCCCTCCAGGAATCTGCACCATTTCTAAGGTAAACACCATCTCTGGACTAAAAAGAGACTCCAGAAACTGCCACCCTTGACCCCGAGAAGGCTGGGTCACCACCTCTGACCCAACCTTTTTAAGTTGCACGGTTTCAAAAGCAAAGGGTTCGAGGTCAACCTCATCAGATGCCGTCACCGGCTCAAAATACCCTTGTATAAACTCAAACGTTTCCAGGTGTGGGAAGCCGTCATAGGGGGAAAACGGTTCAATAGTGGCTGATATCGCCAGCATTCCATCCATAACACTTTGAGGCATGGAGGTCTGAAGTTCTAACAAGGCTGGTTCCAACCCCAATTCTCGCAAGACATCCTCCTGGTCCTGCGCCAATTCAAGCCAACGTTGCCGCTCATCATCCCGTCCCTCAGCGGTGGCATCCCGCAGTCGTTGGCGCAGTTTCCGAGAAGCCTCATCGACGGGTAGACAGGCCAAGGCAAGCCAGTCAAAATTTTGCCCCAAGTCCTGAATTACTCTGGAATTACTCGGTAACTTCGCTGTCACATAAGCCGTCATAAACCTTGCCAGTTCCTGAAGTCGAGCCTCTCCAAAGCGGCTGTCCTGCCCTAACTCCCGTAATAAAACGGCCCGCACCTCCGGTTCCATCTCGTAGAGGTCATCACCCACACTGTCAAACCAGGGAAATAGCAACACCTCGGGAACCGCAATCCAGGGACAGTTGGGGAGAAAGTTTTCCCGCAAGCAATAGAGCAGTTCCGAGGTTACAGCAAAGGGAAATGCGGCATGATAGGCAAGGTCAAGATGGCGAAACCCATAGGTTTGCCGGAAACTGCGGATGATGCGGGGGAATGAGGCAATAGACAAGGGGTTCTTTATGGTGCTTTTTTGTGGTGCTTTTTTATTGCGGACGGTTCGTTGTCAGGGTCATCAGGCGCTGGTTACGGAGTTGGCTGAGGGCTTGACTGACTCCGGCTTGGCTGAGTTCAAACATGGCGCTGCCGAGGTGTTGCAGGTCGCTGGCGATGGCGGCGGCGGTGGTGTCTGGCCAGCGGTCTTCGGGCATGGGATTCACCCAGACAAGAGCGTGCAGATGGGGCTGAATCTGGTCTAGAAAGGCACGGGTTAGGGTCACTCTATCACTGTTGTATCCTCCTCGTGCGGCTCCCCCATCGCTAAAAATCAGGGCAACAGTACGGCTGGGGGAGAGACTGGCAAAGAGGTCATCGAAGAGTCGGATATCAGCCCCTTTGGCAGAGCAATAGACAAATCTCTCGGGGACATTACGAAAATAATACTGCTCGACGCGCTCAAAGTGTTTCGGTTCAACGGTGGCTAAAAGACAATCGCGGGGAAAGCGAAAGGGAACCATCGACCCATCCACATCGATGAGAAGGAGTAGTTCCAAGACATTGACTCGTTTGGCTTCTAGGGGAGGGCTTAAACAGCGTCCCTGGGTTGCCAGTTGGGTGAGGGTGGCGGCAATATCCACCTGACCTGTGGTGCCTCGTCGCAGCAGTCGCCGCACTTTCCGCCAGCTTCGGCGAGTTAGGCGGGGGTGAACGGGACTGTCTCTCGGTTGTAGGCGATAGCCTTCGTCGGAGGTCTCCGGGGGCGGTAAATCCCCTCCCTGAAAGGCACTGAGAGTTCTGGGACCCCGACGGGGTGCGGGGGGTTGCGGCGGCCGAGGAACGGTGGGGGGGGTTGCTGCTGAGGTTGAGTCGTTGGGGGTGGTGGAATCCGTGGTTGTTTCGGCGTTGGTTAGGTCGTTTGGAGTGGTGGAACCTACGACGTTTGGGGCGGCGGTTGGCTCAGTTAGAGTGGTGGAATCTGTGGCAGTTGGGGCGATGGTTGCGGCGGCTGTGCAGTGTTGTTGAAAGACACGTTCAAAATAACGAACCGTTGCCTCATCCTGAGTTTTGAGCCAGAGGAGACGACAAAGCTGTTTTAAGGAATCCTGACTGTTGACAGCTTGAGGTTGCCCGAATCCCAACTCTAGGGCAGTGAGTAGGAGGTGATAATCTTCGGGAGATAATCGCAGGGGGTCACGGAGTTCTAAGAATAATTTAAATAAGGGAAAAGACATGGGGGTTTTGATTTTTGGGTCAGGTGCATTCTGACGTGATTCATGGTTGTCGGTAAATGTTCTAGGTTTTTTCTATTATTTTGGCTAGGTTAAGACAGGCGATCGCGCTCTCCTTTGGATTTTAATAAAATTCCTGCATAGGCGGGGTTTTGGGCGATTGTATCAATTTTCTCCAACGCATCTGTCTGGCCAATTAAAACAGTAAGCCAGTCGAGAAGTTCGCTGGTGCTGGGTTTCTTGCCATAGGGAGGAACCTGGTTGCGAATGTCTAAAAATTTATCAATTGCTTTGTCGATAATCTCCTCCTGTTCCGACGCTGGGAAATGACATTTGATAATTTCCTTAAGATGATTGTCATCTGGGAAAGGCAAATAAAAGAACAAACAACGTCGTAAAAAAGCTTCCGGCAGGTCTTGCTCTTGGTTACTGGTAATAATCACAATGGGTTTCTTGGCTCCATCTTCCTCAGCCGGAACCCGCTTCTGAGTTTCATCAACAGTAAAATAGCTTTCTTCAAGAACTGAGAGCAAGTCATTGGGAAAGTCAATATCTGCCTTGTCAATTTCATCAATCAAGAGAATCGGCCGCCGTTCCTGATGTTGTAACGCTCGTCCCATTGCCCCCCATTCCAGATAGCCTTCGGGGTCAGAAAGACGTTGAATCAGTTGTTGTCGTTGTTCATCCTTCAAGAAGCGGTCTAAGGCAGGAGTTCCGACAAGTTGAGCGTCCCGTAATTTACCCAAGGCATCATAAATATAGCAGCCTTGTTTTGCGGTGGAGGTTGATTTAATGTTCCAGCGAAAGTAGGGCCAAGTTTGTATAAATATAGCAGCCTTGTTTTGCGGTGGAGGTTGATTTAATGTTCCAGCGAAAGTAGGGCCAAGTTTGCCCCTTTTCAAGATAGCGTTGTGCAAATTCATAGGCAATGGCAGGAGCCAGTAGAGTCTTGCCACAACCGTCCCTTTTCAAGATAGCGTTGTGCAAATTCATAGGCAATGGCAGGAGCCAGTAGAGTCTTGCCACAACCGGGTTCTCCTTGGAGAAAGAGAGGACGTTCTAGGGCGATCGCCAGATTAACGGCTTGGACTAAATCAGCATTGGGAAGATAGGGAAAGATCCGTTTTCGGCGATTGGGTTGAGGTTGGTACTGGGGTTGTCCAAGATATTCGAGAGGTGGAGTCGTCATTTTTTTTAAGTGAGTGTATTAACCAGCAAGAAACTGACGGGCAATATCTGAATACCAATCTAGTCCAAAGTGATCACAGAGTTCTGTGAAAACTTCTTCAGGTTTTGTATTGGGTTTTTGATTATAGTCAATCATATCTTTTTTAATGGCTTCAAGTGATCCATTTTTCAAGAAAGGATATAATTCAGTTTCGTGGTCGGTTAACCAGCGAAAATCTCGGGCTTGAAACCTCTGAGTCACTAATTCCACAAACTGCTCAGGATGTTCAGGGTCATAATCTGAGGAATGATTAAGTGGACAGGGGCGATCGCCCTTTTTTCCTAAGTCCACCATAAACAAAAGTAAAGGATTATCTAATGAATGATTTTGGTAAGTTTTTTGAGCGGCATTGACCAAAGGATTCCAAAAGGTATCAATTAGTTCTTCCAAGGTTTCATTGTCCAAATATTCCACCTGATACAAGACAAGAGCAACGGTTTCTCCAGTTTTACAGTTTTCCAGAATTCTCTCAATCAAGGCTTCTGGAGTTGCTTCAACCTCTAGCCATCTTGCCAATTTTTCTAAAATCCGTTCCGTATCTTGCCGTGTCGTCATCGTCAGCGTCTTTTTAATCGCTTTGGTAGAGTTGGGAACGTTTTGAACCCAAAGTTGTGAAAGTAACCATTTTTGTGCGCTATCCCGTTCTCCTCTAAGCCAAAATGCCCCAATTCTAGGATTAGCATCGTCTAAAAAAACTTGAAATTTCCGTTTTTGTTGTGCATAATTCAACCGACCTAGTATGTTGATAAAGTTATTTTTACTTCTCGGATTGACAGGAAAATTATTGACGATATCGATCGCTGCGCCTTGAGAGGAGGAGTCTGCTGCTTCTTGACCTGTTCCTCTTAGGGCAAGTCCCACTTCGTGAACTAATCCCGCAAACGTTAAAACTTTGGCTTTAGCATAATACTCATTCATTGCCGTCAAGATTGCTTCAGTGAATAAACCATGGCCACTCACATCAGATTCGTAGGCTAATTGAGTCCGACGACAGGACGCTAAAATTCCAAAATTTGGGTACTGAGATGGGAGAGTCATAATCATCTGAAGACTCTGTCTCTCTATGGTTCCTTCAACCACAGATCCCGCATAACAACAGTCCAATAGAACGACCAATTTTGTGGTTGAACGTCGTAACCGCTCAACCAGCAAACAATTAAAATCATCTAAAGGTATGGCATTTTGTCCTTTATCGTCACTATTGGATGCAGCTAGATACCCGACTGTTTGGCCACTCACAATTCTAGACGCTAAGAATCCATGCCCCCCAAAATAAATCAATAGTTCATAACTCGAATCTGTATTTATCAGAAAATCACGAATTTCCTGCACTAAATTCTCAAATTCACAATCACGATCAACAACCTGATAAAATCCTGGCTCACCACTACCTGGGCGAATATATTGACTAGGAACCCTGGTGACCTCGTACCCTCCATATTTTTCCAGATATTGGGCGACTTTCTCAGCATCACGGCAAGCATTTACTAAATTTCGCCAATAGGTCTGTCGATACTGTGAAATTCCGATAACGAGGGCATGGCGTTGGGGCATATCGCGTTGCAGTCAGTCCATTGCAGGCAGATCCAGTTTATAAGATGATGGGGGAATAATGCTATAAATTCATCAGAACTCAGCCATGGCGAATGAACTTCCCCTACAGATGTTGATCTACGAGGATGAGCAAAACAACCCCTACACCATCTATGTCCAGTCTCAGGATGCTGATCTTGTTGATCCCGATCGCCTACAAGAAAACCTGCAAGAGAAACAACCTTCGGGCGATCGCCCCAGTCGAGGATTCGGCGATATTCCCATCGATGAAGAAGCAAAAAAACAGGCTAAACGACGCGCCGAACAAGCTATTCAAACCCTGCGCGGTTCGGCTGGATTAGCCCTTCGAGCGTTCCGCAATTTAGGCGGGGCAGAAGTAGCAGAAATCAACCTGGAATTTGCCTTGAAATTTGCGGGAAAAACCGGAGTTCCTATGGTTACAGAAGGGTCGGCTGAAACCAATATGAAAATTCAAGTTAAGTTAAAGTTTCCTGAGAAAAATAGTGACTAATTAATCCTGAATTATGGATTAATCACGTGAACCGTCCGATTCACCCAGACACCCGGTTTCTGGCAGAAACCGAGTGTCTCAACTCCCAGCAACCCACCCCATCAGACAAAGCACAGATCATCTGAGCGATCGCCCTAATAATCCGCTCCCACCTCAAACTGATGCTCTTTCCAGAACTGTTCGGCGAAGGCCACACTGGGGTGCATCGGTGGTTTCGGCTGACTGCGTAACGGCATCCCCGCTTGCTGAGGAGTGCGATCGCCCTTGCGGGAATTACAACTACTACAAGCCGTCACCACATTATCCCAAGTATGAGTTCCCCCCTTAGACTTAGGAATCACATGATCCAGCGTCAGATTCTTGCGACTGCCACAATACTGACAGGTGTGATGATCTCGCCGTAGTACCTCCCGACGACTCACCCGAGGCACCTTCCAAATGCGCTCAGTTCCCGTGAACTTCATACGAATATGCTCAGGAACCTCCAACACCATCGAGGGCGATCGCACCTGCCAGAAACTCGCATCACTCGTAATTTGCAACGGTTCCGCTTTGCCCGCCAGCAGTAACACCACCGCCCGTCGTACATTAATCCGACTAATCGGCAGATAGTTCTGAGAAAACACAACTACCGACTCACTCAAAACATTGCGTATGCCGGTCACAATAAACCTCCCTATGCAAAACCCCCGCTTCAGAAACCAATCGAAGCGGGGGTGAGAATCTTGAAGTCCGGAAAAGAGCGGATGGTTGCGCTTATTCAAAGCAAGCGTCTAACCGAGTCGCCCCAAAGCCGGGACTATCCGCGTTATGATTCCACACCACCCGCGCCCTATCACCTCAAAACCTGAGAACCAGTTGTCAGGCGCAAGATTGACTCCGGCCGTCCCTGGACGGTCGGCAGACCAAAAATTCACTGAAACTGGCAGAAAATGATAGTTCACGGTGTAACAGGTAAAACGGTAGGCGCTTCAAATACGCCTTCTTGCATACTACACTAATAGTACAAATCTTGTCCACTGATTCCAGAGGTTAAGCTCATGCCCACTCAGACTCCCTCACCCATGTCAACCAGTCAGATGCAAGTGACTAGCATTCGCCTCGAACGAAGTCTCAAAGATAGACTTAAACAACTCTCCGGTTCCCAAGGCTATCAAGCCCTAGTTCGCGATATCCTCTGGAATTACGTTCAATACCAATCCGGCGACTATAAACCCGAATTTAGCAAAGCCGACATTCGCGCCAGTCTACCGGCGATCGCCCAAAAACAAGAACGCTGCGTCCTCACCGGAAAACTCATCGCCCCCAAAGAATCCATGCTCTTCGGCCTCACCGGGCAAGGAAGTCTAGTTCCCCTCAGTTTAGACAGCCTTGATCATTAATCTTTCCTAGACAAAAAACCTCCCGTCATCTCAGACAACGGGAGGTATCCGGGGGGATCATTCAGACCCCATATCAACGGACCTAGCGACGTTTAACGTCCTTGGCCATGTTACGGAACATATCCATACTGGTGTCAGTACGGACGTTACGACGCTCAAAAGACTCACCGAGATTGCTACTGTTACTCGTGTTGGTGCTGCTGTTGGCATTCATGCTGGCACCAGGAGTATTTCCCACACTGGGAGTCGGTTGGCTATTGCCAAACTTACGTTCTTCCATCGACGAGACATCAATGTAACGTTCCGTATCGCCAAGATTGAAATCTTTCTGTCCCTTGGGAAACGTGCGACGCACCTGTTTCGAGGTTCGCATGAAGTCGATGTCACCGTAGGTTTTAGCCGCGTCGTTGTCCAGGAAATACGCCTGGCTCGGCTGTTGTTGCTTAATGGTATTCTGTTCTTTCTGCTTTTTGCGTCCGAAGAGTCCGCGAATAAATCCGGTCATAATATAGCTTTCCCCAGCTCTGCGTATTGTTGTTGCTTATCTAAAGCATAACAAAAGTTAGCATATTTTTCTCATAATTTTTTAAGAAATGCGCTAGGGAACTGAGGCGATCGCCCTCCTCCCCCCCCTAAAGAAGCCCCAAAAAGACGCAGATTCAGCCTCACAGCCGCTCTGAGCTGTATGTTAACTTTTGTGAATTACTTTAATTTTTTGTAACAGAGAGAGGGTGTCGGGGCGCAGTTAATGATAATGCGCCCCAAATCAGACTACTCCGCCCCCTCGATAGGAGCAAAGCCATGCCGCTGGATATTCTCCGTAATCGTGCGAGGTTCTAGGAATTGCAGGAGATAATCGGGGCCACCGGCCTTCGACCCCACCCCAGACAACTTAAAGCCACCAAAGGGTTGACGAGAGACAATCGCCCCGGTAATCCCCCGATTCACATAGAGATTCCCCACCTCAAACTCCGCCATAGCCCGGTCAATATGAGACGGAGTCCGGGAATAAATCCCCCCAGTTAGGGCGTAATTCGTGTCATTGGCAACCCTCAACGCCTCATCAAAGTCCGCCACCTTCAACACCGCCAACACGGGGCCAAAAATCTCCTCCTGGGCAATCGTTGCCTCCGGGGCCACCTCCGTAATCACAATCGGCCCCACAAAATAACCCGGTTCCGGCGAGGCCAACTCCACCGCCACCGTTCCTTCCTGCTTCCCTTGGGCAATATACTCCCGAATCCGCTGCTGGGCCTTGGCATCAATTACCGGTCCCACCTGAGTTCCCGGCTTCGACGCATCCCCCACATTCAGCGATCGCACCGCCTCCGTCAGCCGTTCCACAAACGTCTCATACACCGACTCGAGAACAATCACCCGAGAACAGGCCGAACATTTTTGGCCACTATAGCCAAACGCCGACTGAACCACCCCAGCCACCGCCTGATCGAGATCGGCACTCTCATCAATGATGATGCCATTCTTGCCCCCCATCTCAGCAATCACCCGTTTGAGGTGTTTTTGCCCCGGTTGTAGCAGGGCCGCATCCCGGTAAATCTGACAGCCGACTTCCTGAGATCCCGTAAAGGTAATCATTTGGACATCAGGATGTTTCACCAAATGGGCCCCCACCGTCGATCCCTTGCCAGGGATAAACTGGAACACTCCCTTAGGAATCCCCGCCTCAATCAGAATCTGCGCCAACTGGGCCGCAATCACACTAGAGACTTCCGCCGGCTTCAAGAGAGTACAATTTCCCGCCACCAACGAGGCTACCGTCATCCCCGTCGGAATGGCCAGGGGGAAATTCCAGGGAGAAATAATCAAACTAATGCCCCGAGGCTGATAGTGATAGCGATTGGTTTCACCGGGGATATCGTAGGCCGTCTCCCCTTGCAGCCGTTCCATCTCCGAGGCGTAGTAGCGACAAAAATCGATCGCCTCCGAGACTTCCCCATCACATTCCCGTAGCGGTTTGCCCACCTCCAACACCATCCAGGCGTTCAGTTCATGACGACGCTGTTCCATCAACTCCGCCGCCTTGCGTAAAATCCCGGCCCGTTCCGCCACTGGGGTTTGTCGCCAAGCGGAAAACGCTGCTTTGGCTGTCGCCACCGCCTCATCGGCTTGTTCAATAGAAATTAAACCCACAGTTCCCACCACCTCGTCAGGATTCGAGGGATTCAGGGATTGCGCCGTCCCTTGGGTGGAGACAAACTCCCCATTAATCCAGGGTTGATAGGATTGCCCTAACTGTTGCCGTACGTTAGATACCGTCTGCCAGGCGCGATCGCGAATCTCCCCTTGAGCGTAGTCAGAATCCGGGGCATTGGCAAAGGGTAAACTCTGGGGGGCAAACTCCGGCTTCTGGGGATCGAGTTGCGGTGGGGCGATTAACTCCTCAATAGGGCGATTTTCCAGATTTTGCCGCAGGAAGGAACTATTGGCGGTGTTTTCCAACAGCCGCCGAATGAGATAGGACATCCCCGGTAATAATTCCCCGTAGGGACAATAAACCCGCACCCGGTGGCCGCGCTTGGCCAGGGCTTTGGCTAACTTATCGCCCATGCCATAGAGAACCTGCATCTCCAGTCGACGGGGGGGGATGTTGAGGGTTTCGGCGATCGCACAGGCCAGGGCCTGCGATCGCACGTTATGACTGCCAATGGCGGCATACAAATACTCGTGATGTTCCAACAACAGCCGTGTCAGCCGTTCAAAGTTGACATCCGTTGCCGCCTTGTCGTTGTACACCGGTTGCGGCCAGTCATGTTGTTGGGCCCGAATCGTCTCACGATCCCAATAGGCCCCTTTCACCAACCGCACCGTGACGGGGGTTCCTCGTTCCTTGGCCCAGTCAATCAGTCCCTGTAAATCCGCTTCCGACTCCCGCAGATAGGCCTGTAGCGTCACGCCGATATCACTGCGATCGCGAAACTCCGGTTCCAAGAGAATTTTCTTGAGAATCGAGAGAATCAGATCCTTATACTCATATTGCTCCATGTCAAAGTGAACCGCCGCCCCGGTGGCCTGACTATGGCGCAAAATCTCCCGCACGCGATCGCTCACCCGATTTTCACTTCCCTGGGCATCGAGGGCATCAAACTGAGAATAAAACGCCGTCAACTTCACCGACACCTGGGCCCGAGGCAACGCTTCCCCCTCCGCCTCATCAATTTGCGGAACCGCTCGCCAATCTTGCGCCGCCGTCGCCAATTCCGTCATTAACTCGCGATAACGGTCAAAATACTGTTGCGCTTCTTGTTCTGTGATGACGGCTTCCCCAAGTAAGTCAATGGTGAAGGCCAACTTATCCTTGCGGAGCCGTTTAACGGTTTCAATAACTTTGGGGAGCGTTTCCCCGGAAATATACTTGTACGCTAAGGTTTCTACCCCTGTAGCCACTGTGGTCGCTGCCATCTGCCCGGCCATGGAGTCCGTCCCACTAAAGCCAATCAGCTTTTTGAGGGCCTCGGGTAATTCCACTTCCTCCGTCGTTAGATATTCTTGCAAGTGACGAGCAATTTCTGCCTTACTCCGTAAAGCGGGCAAACAGTCAATGAAACGGAACAGTTGCACCCGTAAACCAGGATTACTCATGGCCCAATCGAGCAATTTATCATCCCAGCGCATTTGTTCGCGGACTTTGGCGAAAAATCCCCCAGCTTCGCGGGTAGCTGCCAAAAGTTCTCGGGCAATGTCCTGAGTTTTGGCGTCGTAGGGAGTTGAATTAGACCGTTGCGTGACCACGATATAAGAACCTTTAGCAATCAGAAGGGTTGAACAAGAAGATAGTCTTTAATTCTACAGGACTGTTCGACCATTCCTTTGAACTGGATTAACCCCAAAGGGTTGGAGTCAACTTGAACCTTTCAGGAAATTGCCCCGAGTTTTGAATCTTCCCTTAAAATGTCAGGAAATCTGGTTTTTTTCAGGGAATCATGAAGAAAAAACGATGACGTTATCCCTTGATCTAATTTTTGTCCCCCAAGGCCCCGAGTACCAGGCCGTCAAGAGGGCCGAGTTGCCCATCCCCATTGTGGCCATTCCCGCTGGCTTAACCGCCGTGGAGGCAACGTTAAGGAGATGGCGATCGCAACAGCCCTATCGTTGTGCCCAGCGAGTCTTAGTGATGGGTTTAGGCGGGAGTCTGATTCCCCAACTGCATCCGGGGGATGTGGTCTTGTGCGATCGCTGTCTGAGTCCCCAGGGAGAATCCCAAGCCGCCGATGGCCCTCTGCTTGAGCAACTGCACCATCTCTATCAAAGCCAAGGTCAGCCCCTGCCCCAATACAGCGCCTACAGCAGCGATCGCATTCTCCATCTGGCTCAACAGAAACAGGACCTGGCACAAACCAGCGGCGCCGCCGTCGTCGAAATGGAGGGCTGGGCCATTTGGCAAGCCTTCCCCCAAGCCGCCATGATCCGAGTCATCAGCGACGACTGCCGCCAAGATTTACCCGATATCTCCAAGGCGATCGCCCCAAATGGCAAATTAAAACCCCTCGCCCTAACCCACGCCTTCCTGAAGCAACCAGCCGCCGCTATAAACCTAATCCGAGGCTCCCTCCAAGGACTCAGCCAACTCACCCAAACCGCCCATCAACTCAGCCCCCACCTAACCCCCTAACCCCCTCTTTCTTGCCTTCTTCCCCCCTACTGCCTAGGGCGACCACAAGGGCGCGCCCCTACTGCCTAGGGCATCCACAAGGGCGCGCCCCTACGTTATTTCTGTTCCCTGTTCCCTGTTCCCTGTTCCCTGTTCCCTGTTCCCTGTTCCCTGTTCCCTGTTCCCTTCCCCCCCCATGACCCCCCTTCCCCCTCACATTCTCCAACAACGCCGCCGCCGTCTTCGCACCCGCCGACAACGCCGACGAGTAGGAATGCTCTGGAGACTGCTCATTGTCGGCAGTGCCGCCGCCAGTTCTCTTTGGTTGCTCTCTCACCCCAATTGGGTCATTCAGAGTCCCGAAGATGTCCATATCTCCGGCAATCAATGGCTGCCAGATGCCTTAGTCCGTGAACAATTACCCCTGTCCTATCCAGAAGCCTTGGTGCAACTGAATCCTCAAGCCATTTCCCATAGCTTAGAAAACAGCCTGCCCCTGGCCACAGCCCAGGTCAAACGCCAAGTATTGCCCCCACGACTGATTATCCAGGTTCAGGAACGCTCCCTAGTCGCCGTGGCCGTACTCCCGCCAAAAACCAATCCTCAGGGAGTCTCTCAAGAACAAGTAGGACTCCTTGACGCTGAGGGGCTTTGGGTTCCCCCCGAAGCTCATAATTTGTTGCAGCAATTGCCCGTGCTTCCTCCCCTGCGAGTTCGCGGAGCCAGACAGGTTTACGAACAGTCCTGGCCCGACGTCTATGCCACGTTGAAGGCGAGTCCGGTGAAGGTGACCGAAATTGACTGGCGCGATCCCAGCCGGGTGATGCTACAGACGCAGGAACTAGGGTCGGTTCCGGTTCACCTGGGAAGTTTGGGCGATCGCTTCTCTGAACAACTACAAGCGCTCGATCGCCTGCGGAATCTCCCCCAAGAGATTGAGATGAACGAGCTGGAGTATATCGACCTACAAAATCCCGAGTCTCCCCATTTGCAGAAACGCGCCCCCGGCCCGAGTCAATCAGCATCGAGTAATTGAATAGTGAGTAATTGGATGGCCTTGCCAGTTGTTGGTATGATGGGTTATTCTCCGGTCGAGTCGGCGTTGTTTATCTCCTTCATGGGGCGACGCCGTCAATCGTAGGGTTTCGATCCTGAAGTCTTGAAGCGGTCACGTCGTTGCCTAGAGATTTCTAAGTCCAAACTAGGGAGGCAGCCGCCGAAAAATGTTAAACTTCAGACGGATTCTCTCTAGCCCTGGATAACCCATCCTGACGATGTCGGTGTGTCTACTGCTGATCGTGTATCCTTGTGGTTCCCCTACTCTAGGGAAGCTAACCCCAAGCTCTAACGTGCCCGAGCCGCGATCGCCAAACCTATCTTTGCACCGTACTGTTGACGTTTCAGTTGCCGAACCTCGAAACTTCTTGTTAACCGATTTCGCTCGATTCCAATGACCTCAAACAGTCAACTCGCGTCGCATCCAACCCCCCCTTCTGAGGGGCAATCGAATTTTCCAGTCGCCGCAGATAACCCTAACCCCTTCGGCAACGCGGGCTTGTATGGAGAGCGTTCTGAAGACCGACGAGTCCCCCAGGAAACCCCCACTCCCGCCTCAATTCAGCCAAGCAGTGAGGCAAAAATCAAGGTCATCGGCGTTGGCGGTGGCGGCGGCAATGCTGTCAACCGGATGATTGCCTCGGAACTGTCGGGGATCGAGTTTTGGACCGTGAATACTGACGCTCAGTCGTTGGTTCATGCCACCTCCGCCAAACGGATGCAGATTGGGCAAAAAATTACCCGAGGCCTTGGTGCAGGCGGTAATCCTGCCATTGGCCAGAAAGCGGCTGAGGAATGCCGCGATGAACTCATGGCCGCCCTTGAAGGGGCCGATTTGGTCTTTATTACAGCGGGAATGGGAGGCGGAACAGGCACTGGAGCCGCACCGATTGTGGCTGAGTTGGCGAAAGAGGCCGGCGCGTTGACGGTGGGGATTGTCACCCGTCCCTTCTTGTTTGAAGGCCGTCGCCGTTCTGAACAGGCCAAACAAGGGATTGAAGCTCTACAAAGCCGGGTCGATACCCTGATCGTAATCCCCAATGACAAGTTGTTGGCGGTGATTCCAGAACAAACCCCAGTACAAGAAGCCTTCCGCTATGCCGATGAAATTCTGCGTCAGGGGGTTCAGGGGATTTCAGATATTATTACCATCCCCGGCTTGGTGAATGTGGACTTTGCCGATATTCGTGCGGTGATGGCCGACGCGGGGTCAGCCATGATGGGGATTGGCCAAGGGTCCGGTAAGTCTCGCGCCCGAGAAGCCGCTGCGGCGGCCATTTCCTCCCCCTTACTCGAAGCCTCCATTGAGGGGGCCCAAGGGGTGGTCTTTAATATCACTGGGGGGATGGATTTAACCCTGCATGAAGTCACCGCAGCGGCAGAAACCATCTATGAGGTGGTCGACCCCAATGCCAACATTATCTTTGGGGCCGTTTTGGATGAACGGATGCAGGGAGAAGTGAAAATGACCGTCATCGCCACCGGATTCTCTGGACAAAGTCAGGGCTATGATGCCAATCGTGTTGCCCAAACCCCGGAACCCACGCGATCGAGTGATTATATTCCCCCCGCTCCCCGAGACCCGGTGGGATCACCGCCTCCTCGTTTTGGGGTGGGCCTCGATATTCCTGAATTCCTGCAACGACGGCGGGGACGGGAATAGGGCATGGCACAGCCTCCGAGAGTAGCCCAACCCTCGGCTAAGATTCCGGTGGCCCTAACCATCGCTGGTTCTGATAGCGGGGGTGGGGCCGGGATTCAGGCAGATTTGCGAACCTTTGCCTTTCACTGTGTCCATGGAACCAGTGCCCTGACCTGTATTACCGCTCAAAATACCCTCAGCGTGACGCGGGTGGATGCCTTACCACCCGAAAGTGTCCTCGCACAGATTGATGCGGTTGTCAGTGATATTGGCGCAGATGCCATCAAAACCGGGATGCTGCTCAATGCTGAGATTATGGCGGTGGTGGCCGAGCGGTTGGAGACGATTAACTGCGATCGCCTGGTGGTGGACCCGGTGATGGTGTCTCGCACGGGTGTCTGTCTGATTGACGACGCGGCGATCGCCACCCTGCGCGATCGCCTGATTCCTCAAGCTGCCATCCTCACCCCCAATCGCTACGAAGCCCAAATCTTGGCCCAAAACGAGATTCATACCCTCGACGACATGAAAGCCGCCGCCGAAGTCATCTTCAAACTGGGTAGTCAGGCAGTCTTAATCAAAGGAGGCGGAATGCGGGGAAAACTCTGTGGCGTTGATGTCTGGTTCGACGGCGATACCCTCGAAGTGCTCAGTACTGAAACCGTCGGAACCCATCACACCCACGGAACCGGCTGCACCATCTCCGCTGCCATGACTGCCAATCTTGCCCTAGAACTCAGTCCCCTCGACGCCACCAAACAGGCTAAACTCTATCTCACCCAAGCCTTACACCACGCCTTGGCCATTGGGGAAGGACAGGGCCCCGTTGGTCACTACTTCCCTCTCCTGAGTTCCCAAAACCAGAAATAAGGGGCCAACAGGCCTAGGGGCGAAACATTGTTCGCCCCGACCAGAATGAAGTTGACAGGATGATTCGCCGAGGGATTAACCGAAGCGACCACTCACATAGTCCTGGGTCTCCTGACGAGCTGGATTGTGGAAGATTTTAGTGGTTTCATCATATTCCACCAAATACCCGACCTTCGTACCCTTCTGAGTGGCTTCGGCATTGTAGAACGCCGTCAAATCTGACACCCGTGAGGCCTGGTGCATATTGTGGGTGACGATGACAATCGTGTATTGCTGCTTTAGTTCATGGATGAGTTCCTCAACCCGCATCGTCGAGATGGGGTCTAAGGCTGAGCAGGGTTCATCCATGAGAATCACATCCGGCGAGAGGGCGATCGCCCGGGCAATACAGAGCCGTTGCTGTTGTCCCCCAGACAGGGCCAAACCACTCTCTTTGAGTTTATCCTTCACCTCATCCCAAATCGCCGCTTTCCGTAAGGAGCGTTCGACGAGTTCATCGAGATCCCCCTTATAGCCATTAATGCGGGCCCCAAAAGCAATGTTCTCAAAAATCGATTTGGGGAATGGGTTGGGTTTCTGGAAGACCATCCCGATGCGCCGCCGCACCGATACTGGGTCAACGGATTTGCTATATAAATCCACATCATAGAAGGTAATCTTCCCTTCTACCCGCGCCCCTGCAATCAAATCATTCATGCGGTTGAAGCAGCGCAGCACTGTACTTTTCCCGCAGCCAGAGGGGCCAATAAAGGCAACAACACGGTTTTTGGGGATTTTTAGGCTAACCTCCCGAACCGCTAAGTTATCGCCATAAAAAACATGAAGATTTTCAGTTTTTAGGGCAGCTTCAGGAGACATCATCGCTGAATCCTGAAACGATTGAGACTGGTAAGAAGAATCAGAAACCATGGGTAAAAACCTCAAAAAAACAACAATCTATTGTGCAATGTTAGATAAAAAGGACATCAGCGAATCGCTTAACGGCCCAGTCAACATCGGGTATGCCAATCCCCTAAATGCGCCTGGAGCGGATAAACATCCGACCGAGCAAACTACTAATCAAGACAATCACAATCAAGACTAAGGCAGCGGCCCAAGCCAATTCTTGCTGTGCCTTGTAGGGAATAATGGAAAAGAAATAAATCAACACTGGTAGCGTAGCAATTGGGCCTCTTGGGTCAGTGGACCAGAAACTATTGTTAAAGGCAGTAAATAACAGAGGTGCCGCTTCCCCCGCCGCCCGTGCTAATGCCAATACTAACCCAGTGACAATCGCCGGTAATGCCGCCGGGAGGGTAATTTTCATAATCGTTTGGAAGCGCGTGGCTCCAATCCCAATCGCCGCCTGTCGCATTTCAAGGGGAACGAGTAACAGGGATTCCTCCGTAGAGCGAATCACAATCGGCAACATCAATACCCCTAGGGCAATTCCCCCTGAAAACGCCGAAAAGTAGCCCAGGGGAATCACCACCACGCTGTAGGCAAATAGTCCACAGAGGATAGCCGGAACCCCTGTAAGTACGTTGGCAGAAAACTTGACGAGGTAAGCAATCCGGGTTCCCCGACCAAATTCTGCCAAATAGATGGCCGCTAACACCCCAAAGGGGAAACTCACGGCCGCCCCAATGGCCAAGGTCATCACACTCCCGATAATTGCATGACCAATTCCCCCTTCCGTTAAGCCTGGGGGTGGGGGCAGTTCTGTAAACAGTTCTGGGGTCATGCGAGACAGACCCTTATCAAAGATATTAATCAGTAACAGTGACAGTGGCACAATCAGCAAAGCCACACAAATCCCGCTGATCACGGTTAAGACCTTACCGAAGATAGCGCGGTTACCACTGATGGCCTTCGAGGTTAAATCTGGGACCTCAAAGGATGGATCATTGGTTGTGTCTGGAATACTGCCCATAAGATGTTTGAATGATGTTTCTAGGTAGTCGATTTCAGCAATGAATAGGCCAATTGGGTGAGCCGTCTAACGCTCAATGTTTTGATAGCGGCGGATGATGAGTTCGGCAAAGATGTTGACCAACAGGGATAAAATCATCAAGACGACCCCGGCATACATGAGAGCAGCTACTTGAGTGCGTCCCGCTTCTCCAAACTGGGAGGCAATTAACCCGGTGATGGTTGACCCCGGTTGCAGAATTGAGGCGTTAATTCGGTTGGCATTGCCGACGAGCATGGCGGCGACCATGGTTTCTCCCATCGCTCGACCCATCGCTAACATGATGGAACTGATAATTCCCGACAGTCCAGCCGGAATCATCACCCGGACAATGGTTTCCCAGCGGGTTGCCCCAAGGGCTAAGGAACCTTGACGCAGTTCGCTGGGAAGGACTTCAAAGGTACTTCGGGTTAGGGATGCAATCACGGGAGTAATCATCAGGGCCAAGACTAGCCCGACGAGGAAGAGGTTGTTGCCTCGGGGGGCACCACCGCCAAAAAAGGGCAGCCAGCCTAGAGAACTGTTTAGGAAACGGAAGAAGGGACGTAATGTAGGAATCAGCACAAAAATCCCCCAAATTCCCAGAACAACACTGGGAATGGCCACAATCAACTCAATGGCAAAGGCGATGGGGGTGCGGATGAATTTGGGGACAAAATCTTCCGTGAGGAATACGGCGGTGCCAATTCCGACGGGAATCGCCACAATTAAGGCAATTGCGGTGGTGACTAGGGTTCCATAAATTTGCGGTAGAACGCCGTAGATGTTGTTGACGGGGTCCCAACTGGCGGTGATGAGGAAACGCAGCCCGAATAGCTGCATGGCTGGCCAGCCGGCGATCGCCGTTTGCAAAATAATCCAAATCAGGACGGCACCACCGCCAAGGGCTAGGCTTAGGGTAAGTCCCCAGAAGCCTAAATCGAGAATCCTGGCTGTAGAGGCACGCTTATAAATATCAAGGGATTTGCCAGAACTGGCGAAATCACGGTCGGTTCCTGAAGTCATAGTGGTGTTAACGGGACGGGCAAACAGGTTAATCAGAACGCTGCCCCCTAAGCCACGTCGGTTAGGGGGGGAGTAACGGTAGCGGTTATCCGGCAGTCACCGCATCGAGTTCTTCTCGGATGCGATCGGTCAGGCTATCGGGCATGGGAACATAGAAAAGTTCTTCGGTAATGGCTTGTCCTTCGGGGCCAATGGTCCATTCAAAGACCTCTTTCAAGGTTTCCCATTTTTCGGCATCGTCATACTCACGATAAACCAAGACCCAAACCAGTCCGGAGATAGGGTAAGCGTCAGGATGTTGAGGGTCGGGAACGAGAAGCGCAAAGTCCTCGGGAACCTCTTCCCCTTCAAAGGCCAACGAGGCATTGGCGGGGAGGGGATCGGGGAAGTTCCCGGCGGCATTTTCAATCCGGGCGACAGGAATTTCGTTGAGCTGGGCAAAGGCATAGGAGACATAGCCAAATGCGCCTTCATTTTGAACAATGCTGGCGGCGACTCCCTCATTGCCTTGCCCCCCAATCCCTACGGGCCAATCTACGGATGTTCCAGCACCGGCGGGCCAATCTGGGCAAATGGTGTCCATATGGTTGGTGAAGACAAAGGTGGTTCCTGAACCGTCGGAACGGTGAACCCAAGTCACGGGCAGATCCGGAAAATCAACACCTGGGTTGTCCTCGGCAATGGCGGGATCATTCCAGTTGGTGATAGTGCCGCCAACCATGCCGCAATAGGTTTCCCGAGAGAACCGCAATTCTTCATCGACGCCAGGGAGGTTGTAGGCAAAGACAACATATCCCCCAACCAAGGGCAATTGTAGCGGCTCGTAAGGATAAGCAGCTTGGAACGATGCCAGGCGATCGCCCTGGATGGGGGCCTCACTGGCACCGAAATCTACGGTTCCATTGATGTACTGTTCCAATCCTGCACCACTACCAACGGATTGGTAGCTGACTTGGACATTGGAGTCTACTTGCCGATTGTAGGTGTCAAACCAACGTTGAAATAAAGGGGCCGGGAAGGTTGCTCCAGCACCACTGATGGAAACCCGTCCACCGCGTCCTCCAGCCGCCTGTTGAGGATCGGGGGGTTCCCCAGGACCACAAGCTGTCAGTCCAGCGGTCAGCGCAGCAATTGCGCCGAGGAAAATACGTCCCTTGAAAACCATAACGTAATCGACTCTCTCTTTTGATTTAACCAATGGTTGGCGATCGCACAGTCGTCGCCAGAATAGATTCTATAGATACTAGGTGAAGATAAGGTTAAGGTCATGCTTAAATTAGCAAATGATTTGCCAGGATTCCTCTAGACCTAAGAGGCTCTCGATTCATTCTCAGCAATGACATCGGGTAGGGAGCGTCCTAAAACATAAAGCCAGAGTAAACCAACGACTCCCAGGAGAATGCCGCCAAAACTCACCAATTGAGCCACACGCACCGGTCCAAGCATCAGACTATCAATGCGCAGTCCTTCAATGGCTAAACGACCGAGACTATAGGCGATCGCATAACTGAGAAACAAGGTTCCAGGCTTCAAGAGAAGTTTACCCCGTTGTCCTTGGAAAAATAGCCAGAGCAAGAGAGCAAAAATCAGGAGGTTCCACAAGGATTCATAAAGAAATGTGGGATGAAAGTAGGCCTCTTGCATATATTGAGCTGGACGCATTGCCTGCGGGATGTAAAGCTTCCAGGGCAGATCTGTGGGACGGCCAAATGCCTCTGAGTTAAAAAAGTTGCCCCAACGTCCAATGGCCTGGCCGAGAATAATCGACGGGGTAATGATATCAAAGAGTTGCCAAAAGGAGATACGCTGTCGGCGGGCAAACAGCACGCCAGCAAGAACTCCTCCGATAATCGCGCCGTGAATGGCAATCCCTCCTCGCCAAATGGCAAACACTTGAGCCGGGCGATCGGCGTAGGCCTGCCATTGAAATAAAACATAGTACAGACGGGCCATGGGGATGGCTCCGAGCAATCCCCAAATGGCAAAGTCTCCAATTAAGTCCGGGTTAAGTCCCCGTTTGGGAGCCAGAAATTGAGCCAAAGTCACCCCCAGCAGCACGGCACTGGCGATGAGAAACCCATACCAACGGATGCTGAGTGGGCCTAACTCGAACAAAACCGGGCCTGGCGAGGCAAACTGAAACGCCAGAAGACCGTTTAAACACGTCATGAAATTGCCTAGATTCAAAAACTGAGGGGTGGTGACTGGGTGAAGATGACACAGTTCCCAACCCGCCGCTCTATAATAAATCAGATTGGACTCTGGCGATCGCCCGAAGGATGGATCAACAGATGGATCTAGGGTGAGTCAACGGTTTCCGAGGAGTCCGAGGTTCCGCTGAGGTATTTTTGCAGTAATTCGGCCAGGCGATCGCAACTGACAGGTTTGGTGAGATAGTCGTCACAGCCGGCGTCTAAACAGCGTTGGCGATCGCCCGGCATCGCTAGGGCGGTAATGGCAATGATCGGAATTCTCGGTTCAGCGAAGATCCGACGTACGTCTTGGGTGAGTTGTAACCCGTCTAATTCGGGTAAATGAATATCCACGAGCATGACATCAGGACGATGCTCTTGTAACCAAGCCAGAGCTTCATAAGCATCGTTGACATGAGTTACGCGGTAGCCCCAAAACTCCAAAATATCCGTTAATAATAGGGCATTGGGTTGATGATCTTCTACCAGTAGCACAGACCATGACCTCCCCTGAGGCGAGTTGTCCAGAGCTTGACTGGGCGGGTGGCTCTCCGTCGGGGGGCTAGGACGCCGAGCTTGCTGAGGTAACATAATCGTAAACTGGCTTCCCTGTCCTGGAGTCGAATAACAGGTCACAGTTCCCCCATGCAGTTCGGCCAACTTACGAGTGAGGGCTAACCCTAATCCTGTTCCTTCATGATGACGGGCCAGGGAACTATCCAACTGTTGAAAGGGCTGGAATAACAAAGCTTGCTGCGGTTCGGGGATGCCAATCCCCTGATCACAAACTCGTAAGTAAACATAGGTGGTATCCTGTTCAACCTTGAGCTGAACCTCTGTCCCCGACTCAGAAAACTTAATGGCATTTGACAATAAGTTCAACAGCATCTGCCGCAGCCGCAACTCATCGGCCATCACCCGTATCTCGGGACTCTCCACCTTGAGGGTGAGGGAAATCTGTTTCAGGCGAGCCTGCTCACTCATGAGGGCGATCGCCTCACCACAGACCTGCGTCGCCGTCAGAGAATGAAGCATTAGCTCAATCTTCCCAGCCTCAACCTTAGACAGATCTAAGACATCACTAATCAACCTCAATAAATGCTCCCCACTCTCATGGATTCGCCCTAAATAGAGATTTTGCTTTGCATTGAGAGTTCCAAATATTTCTTGAAGTAAAAGATTAGAAAACCCTAAAATCGAAGTCAACGGAGTTCGCAGCTCATGGGACATATTAGCTAAAAATACCGATTTTAAACGGCTCGCTCGTTCTAGCTCTAAGTTCGTAGCAGCTAACTTCGCCTGATTGTTTTTTTGCTCCGTAATGTCTCGGCAGGTAATTAAGATTCGATCCACGTTGACTGGGGTCAAACTTGTTTCATCAGCCGTCGTGACTCTCTCCTCCCGCAGCATCACACCCACAGAAATCAGCGCCGGAAAACACTCACCAGTGGCCCGTCGACAGGTTACCTCACCACTCCACCCCAGTTGCTCATTGGCGAAAACTTGTTCGAGCAACCACTCCATGGAGATAACAGCATCCTCGGGATAAAACAAAGCATTTCGCTGACCCATCAACTGCCCTCGCTCATAGCCAAACATCCGAGCCGTGGCCGTATTGACATAAACAATTGTCCCGTCTGGGGTGACAATCGTGGTACTGTCATAGGCAGAATCCACCGCCTTCATAAACATTTGTAACTGGCGTTGAACCTGTTTGCGCTCGGTGATGTCACGAGCAATGCCTAACCCCCCGACTAACACCCCCTGGCGATACAACAGGCGACCATTAACCTCTAAATCTAAATAAGTCCCACGGCTGGTTTGAACCTGAAACTCAAAATCTTTCAGCTCCCCACAGGTTAACAGTCGCTCAAATGCTTGAGCCGTTACATCTCGATATAAAGGAGCAACAAACTCTAAATAGGTTTTGCCACGCCAGCCTTGGGGTGGACAGCCGAGTAACCGTTCCCCATAGGGGTTGATAAAGGTCAACTGTCCTTGTAAATCGACGGCATAGACCATGTCATTTGCCGCCTCAACATAGGTACGGAACAGTTGACTATCGAGACAAAAGCGGTCATCCTCTCGGATTAACTGGGGGTCACGTGAATTTGAGAAAACCGAGCCAGTTAACTCCTGGGTTATTGACCCCATTTGGGCCTCCGAACGCCTCCACTCCTGTAATTCTTGTTCGAGTTCTGCGAGGCGACGGCGTAGTTGATCATTTTCACGTTCGAGAGACATAACGTTCCTGAGCGCTTACAGGGGTAACAGCTTGGTGAGGGGGACCTGTGAGATTATCATCTTGAGCATCCTAATTTACCCGGTCTAAGGTCAACCCCTAGACCACTAGCAGCTCTAGGAACTACGGTTCAGGTCAGTGAGTACAGTGGCAATCCAGAGCACCTATAGAGATATTCTGAGACTGTAGAGGCTGACCAACTAGGAGTGAAGTACATCTTCCCAAGATGCCCTAAGTTTGCTTGAATGACGGGGAGTGTTCCCATGTCCAAGATCACTGTACTCAATCTATGACAATTTCCCGCAAGAAATGAGCTGTGAGGCAGTAATTTAATTCCAGGGCTTTGAGGATGATAAACGGCCGAACCTAGATCTATCGTCTCATGTTCTGCCAGTTCAGGTTCTGCCATGGAAATTTCGAGATTTTGGTCTCGACTCTCCGGCTCCATATCTTAACAGAGGTTAACTCCGGTGTATCTTGACTCTAAAATTCAGGTGTGGCAACGCCCATTGCCCGCCAGCATCGCACCGTTCGTGGGGTCATCTGAGTTCCAAGCTCTCCCGAGTGATGCTCTTAAGGATGATGATAATGCCGCTTGGATTTTAACCCTAGATCATCCCTGGCGACACCATTGGCTGGAACGAGTCCGTTGGATTCGTTGGGTCGATCGCCTGGCGGAAAATGATCTCCTCGGCGGTCCCGGTTGCCGCTTTGCCGCATTCTGCCATAGTTGGCAACGGTTGCGTGATCAGCAGGTCATTGACCCTCAAGACTGCTGGGGAACCTGGTTAAGTGCCATCCAACAGCGTTGGTTTGAGGGGGAAGTCGATTCGGTGCGGATTCGGGCTTGGGACGGCTATATTCAGGCTAGCGCTCGCTACCACTGTCATGATCTTTGCCTCGCTGACCTCCCGGAATTAGAGGCTCTGTATAATGGCTTTGCCGGGAATTTCTTTCAAATTTTTCCCCTGTTAGATTCCCACCAGTTTGAGGCGGTGCGGCATTTTGGGATTTTGGATCAGTTTTATAACCAGTTACGGGACTTAGCGGAGGATGCTCAGCAGGGGTTCTGTTATTTCCCTCAGACGGTGTTGGAGGAGTTTGGTTTGGAGCGATCGCAATTTCTAGAAGGAACGGCGGTGAACCAGCCCCAATATCGTGATCTGATGGACTTTTGGCTCGATGACTATCTGCCGACTCTGATCAAGAACGCTGAACCTTTTTTACAGGCAGAAGACCTCCACCCCTCCTGGCAACTGCTGCGTTACTGGTCATTACACCGCTACAGTCGCATCGAACAAGTCTTGTACGAGAGTCACCTGGACTACCGCCAATTCCCCCGTCGCTATTGGTCCGCCGTCCGTCATGATTTGCGGAACTGGCGTTGGTTCCCCTGTTAACGGCAGCCCTCGATGTGGATTCGCGTCTCTAAGCTGGTTTCTAGGGGTTTGCCACTCTCCCAAAGGGGTTGAATGGGGGTGACGCTCCCCTGGACGGGGGCAGCAGAGCGAGGGTAGGGACTGGCGGCGATACTAATATGGCCATCGGCGACGGCCAGACCATGGGTGGGATCATAGCCACGCCAACCGGCACCGGGTAAATAGACTTCAACCCAAGCATGGAGGTCATACTCCTGCTGATCTGGGTCCCCCTCTTGATAGCCACTCACAAAGCGAGCAGCCAAGCCCACGGCGCGACAGACGGCGGCAAATAAGACCGTGACATCACGACAGGAGCCTCGTTTTGTCCGCCAGGTAATGCCGGGGGTCTGGGGGTCTCCTTCGAGACGGGTGACGTAATTACATTGGCTATAAATCCGTTGATTGAGATCGTTGAGGAAGCGAAGGGTTTGATAGTCGGTTAAATGTAACAGTTCTTCAGCTAACTCAACGGCCACCGGATCTCCTCCCTGAGGCAGAATTACGGGAGGATTCAGATAGGGGAGAAGCTGCGATCGCAGAGAACTCGGATAATCAATCGGCAGTCGCTCCCCGCCATCATCGAGCAGATACTCAAAGGGATTCGTTTGTAGGGTTTCAACCTGGGCCTGAGAGCGGATTTGCAGTTGTTGGGTTGGTTGTTCAAACCAGAGTTTGATGACCGTATTCCCATCGAGATCCACCCCCTGCGATCGCCCCAGGGGATTCGGCGTAACGTCCAATTGATAGCTCAGCAGCCGTTGGTAACCCTGACTATGAGGATATAGGCGACAAACATGGGATTTCAGAAATACAGGCTGGTTATAGCAATACGTGGTGAGGTGATCAATGTTAAATTGGCTCATGTAGAGATAATATAAAGGGCAATCCGCTACAACACAGAAGCATCATGGCAGATTGTTCGCTCAGGTTTTCTCGTCGCCAACCTACCACGTTAAGGTTTGAACTTGTCGGTTCATGGGAAGCTCAGACACTAAGGGCGACAAGCTGAAGAAGGTCGCGGAAATTTGGTCATCGACTGCATTTAACTCTTTTTGAAACCCGTCCAAAAACTCATGCAGTCCATTGTCAATGATATCTTGAATGGTGATATAACCCAACTTAGCACAGAGTTGCCCTAGAGAGCGTTCCGCACCATTGCACCAGGTTCCCACCGGCGTTCCCGTAATTTGATGTAAACACCGCTCTGCTTCTTGCACACAAAAACTAATGGAGCGGGGAAACTCACGATTGAGAATCATAAACTCAGCCACACTCGCCGGAATAATCCGATGTTGATATTTCCGGTACATTTCATACGCACTGGCGGATTTTAATAGGGCAATCCATTGAATTTGGTCTAATGGTGTCCCCACCAACTGAGCGGAGGGCAAAAGAATATAGTATTTAACATCCAAAATGCGGGCTTTTTTATCGGCGCGCTCAATCAAACGTCCCAACTGACCAAAATGCCAGCCCTCATTATGGCTCATGGTGGCATCCATCACCCCAGCAAAGCGATGACTGGCAAACTTGACATGAAAAAACAACTGTTGAAAGAGGTTACTGACATTGTGATGGCCATTATTGACGGCCGCCTCTTGCACCATGTGATAGAAGGTATTGACCTCTTCCCACATTTCCGAAGAAATAATTTCCCGAATCGAGCGAGCATTTTCCCGAGCGAATCGCAAGCAGGACAAAATCGAGTTGGGATACTCCAAATCAAAGGTGAGAAACTGAATCACATTTTCAGCCGTAGCTTCCCCATAGCGATCTTCAAAAAATTTGATATCTCCCGTGGTCACCACCAAGGGTTTCCACTGCTGACTCACCCCTGAAGGCAAATCCAACATCAAATTTAAGTTGACATCAATAAAACGAGCCACATTTTCAGCCCGTTCAATATAGCGATTCAGCCAATAAATTGAATTTGCAACACGACTCAGCATTTCTTAAACCTCATCCAACTACCAATATAAGCCTTTCAAAAACCTTTACCCCTATACAATATCTAGAGCAACGGTTTCGCCTTAGTCCGTCAAGACCCAAGTATCTTTGGCCCCTCCCCCCTGAGAGGAGTTGACCACCAAAGAGCCTTCTTTCAGGGCCACGCGGGTGAGTCCGCCAGGATGAACATAGACCTCATCACCGCGATGTAGGATATAGGGTCGTAAGTCCACATGGCGGCCAGCAATCTCATTCCCTTCACCCACTAGGGTCGGAACCTGGGATAAACAGAGAATGGGTTGGGCAATATAGTTACGGGGCCGGGCTTGGATTTTTTCGGCAAACTCGGCTCGTTCGGCGGCCGTGGATTGGCTACCCACGAGCATTCCATAGCCCCCTGCTTCGTTAGCGGACTTCACGACTAACGTCTCTAAGTTTTGTAAGACATGGTCTCGGTCTTTGTCTCGCCAACAGAGATAGGTAGGAACGTTGGGTAAGATGGGGTCTTCGCCGAGATAGTAGCGAATCATCTCGGGGACGAAGGCATAGACCACCTTATCATCGGCGACGCCAGTTCCTGGGGCGTTGGCTAGGGCCACACGTCCAGCCCGATACACGTCCATGAGTCCGGGAACCCCTAGGAGAGAGTCAGGATTGAAGGCGGTGGGGTCGAGGAAAATGTCATCGAGACGGCGGTAGACCACATCGACACGGCGGGGACCTTTGGTGGTCCGCATTTGTAGGTAGCCATCGAGAACGACTAAATCTCGTCCTTCGATGAGTTCGACGCCCATTTGTTGGGCCAGGAAGGAATGTTCGTAGTAGGCGGAGTTATAGATTCCGGGGGTGAGTACCGCCACGGTGGGGTTGGGGAGTTGGTCGGGGGCCAGGGAAAGCAGGGTTTCTAGGAGATGACTGGGATAGTCGTCAATGGCTTGCACCGCCATGGTTTGGAAGACACTGGGAAAGGTGCTTTTGAGAACGCGACGGTTTTCGAGGACGTAGGAGATGCCCGAGGGAACCCGTAGGTTATCTTCGAGGACATACCATTGGCCATCGCGATCGCGCACCAGGTCGGTGCCGGTAATATGACACCAGACGCCTCCTGGAGGCTTGAGTCCCATGCAGGGTTTGAGGAATCCGGGGGCCGATTCGATGATATGGCGCGGAACCACACCGTCATTGAGAATCCGTTGCTCGTTGTAAATGTCATCGAGAAAGAGATTCAGGGCAGTAATCCGCTGTCGCAGACCCGGTTCTAGGGCTTTCCAGTCTTGGGCGGAGATGATACGGGGGATAATGTCGAAGGGGAAGACTTTCTCGATGCCTTCGTTGTCGCTGTAGACGTTGAAGGTGACTCCGAGTTTGAACAGGGCAATCTGGGCCGCTTCTTGGGATCGCCGCAAATCTCCTGGCTGTAGCGTATTGATCCAGTCAATGAGCGGTTTGGCGGAGGCTCTAGGTTCTCCTTTGCTAGCAAACAGTTCGTCGTAATATCCTGTGGGGTCGTAGGTCTCTAGCTTCACAGACGCCTCTCCTGCACCTTAATGCTCTTATGTTCCTAGCATTGGCGGAACTGTTCCTCTCGACTGTAGCCGTTGCTACAGTCTCTCGAAAAGACTGGGAAAAATCTCGGCTATAGTGGGATTATCATTTACCTCTTGAGGTGAAACCATGAGGCTGGATACTCTTGCTCTGGCTGGGATGCTGGGATTGGCGGTTCCTGGAATTGTCGAGGTGGTCGCCCAACGTCCGGCGATCGCCCAAGCACGACCCCTGGGAAGTTTTCGAGATAGTCAATGGGATGTCTCCCTATTTATGGATCGCGGTCAGTATTACTATCGGGGTCAGGCCCGAGGTAGTCGCGACTACCTCCAACTGCGGGATGTGGAGTTTGCTGGGACTAATGATCGCCGTGTCTATCGCTGGTACAACGCCAATTACACCTATCAAGTGGTCTGGCGGCCGACAGACCCAAATTTTATTCGCCTCCAGGTGTTTGAGAATAATGTAGAACTCCTCAATCGCCTTTTGGAACGGTATTAGTCAAAAGTTCAAGTTGCCGTTTAGAGGCCTCTAGGACGGTGCGACAGGGGGCAAACGAGCGGCGATGGTGAGGGGACAGGCCAAATTCCTCTAAGGCTTGACGGTGTTTGGCGGTTCCGTAGCCTTTGTTGGCTGCTAAATCATAGTGGGGATAGGTTGAGGCCAAGTCTAAAATCGCCGCGTCGCGCCAGACTTTGGCCACAATACTCGCAGCGGCGATCGCCATCTCACGGCGATCGCCCCCCACTAAAGTCTCTTGGGGCAGCGTTAACTCAGGAATGGGGCGGTTCCCATCAATTAAACAGCCGTCAGGAACCGTCGTTAGGGCCAAAATCGCCCGTTTCATAGCCAACAAACTGGCATTGAGGATATTCAACTGGTCAATCTCAGCCACCGTTGCTTGAGCCACCTGAACATCCAGGGCGATCGCCCGAATCTCTTGGCTTAGAGCCTGCCGCTGTTTCGGCCGCAGTTGCTTACTGTCCTTGACTCCCATCTCTTGCAGGGTTTGGCCTTGATCAGGGGTCAACAACACCGCGGCCGCCACCACGGGGCCAAATAGGGCCCCGCGTCCCACTTCATCCACCCCAGCCACCCGCTCCCAGGAGGAGCGAGGGCGGGGGGTTAGGTCAAATAAGGTCACGAGTCAGAACTGGCCGAGGAGCGGCGGCGACGGCGGCGAGTGGTGCGACCCTTACGCCCGGAGGGACTGGCCTCGGGAGAGTCTTCGCGGTCCGTCTTAGATGCCTCAGCAGTCTCACTAGACTCGGTCACCGTTGCCGTCGCTGTTCCCCGAGTTGATGGCTGTTCTGAGACCATCTCAGCCGTCTCCGTAGGCGACGAGGACTTTACCGGCGTGCCTTTATCTAACGACCGTACCTCCAGATTGCCCTGGTCTTCGCCGGGACTGACTACATGGATGGTAGCTGACTTGGGATTTTTGGGAAACTTGCCCAACTTGACGCAGGGAGAAATCCCCATCATGGCATAGACTTCCTGTTCCTCGGGAGTCATCTCCACGGTAATCACTTCAGGGGTGTCCTCAGTTTTGCTCTCCCGAGAACTGCTGCGACTGCGAGATTTTTCCTCCTCAGCCTCCACCTCAGGCTCTGGGGTGCTGTCGTTGGCTGGCTCCACCGTGGGGCGATCGCGCCGAGACTCCTCCGCCGAGTCATTACGGCTGGCGTTGGACTTGGCCGTTTCCTCCGCATGAGCTTTGATATCAGGACTGGTAAAGCGGCGGCGGCGGCGGCGGCGAGTGGTTCCATCCCCCATTTCTTGGTAACTCGGGTGATGAATCAGATCGATTTCTGGCGTATCTCCCTCATTCTCCGAGAGAGTATCCGAGGCAGAGTCCACCGTACTGGGACTGCGATCGCGCAATCTCGGGGCACTATCCCGTAAGCGAGGGGAAGGAGTATCCCCATTGCGAGGCGATGAGGTGCTTTGAGATGCCTGTCCTTTGCTCGTCTCAACGCTACCACTGCGGCTCACCTCAACGGTGCGCACCGTTTCTTCACCGGGAAGCTTAGCCAAATGTCCCAACCCCGTACAACTCGGGCAGGGTTCACTAAACAACTCATAAATATTTTGCCCTTGGCGCTTGCGGGTTAACTCCACTAAGCCCAACTCCGACAATTGAGCAATCTGAGGCCGGGCCTTATCAGCGGCTAACTCCGTATTGAACTGCTCCAACACCTTTAACTTATCGTGGCGGGAGTCCATGTCAATGAAATCAATCACGATCACCCCGGCAATGTTCCGCAGGCGCAGTTGTCGGGCAATCTCAACGGCAGCCTCACAGTTGGTCCATAACACCGTTTCCCGAGAGGTGGCCGACCGAGTAAAGGAGCCGGAGTTTACATCCACCACCGTTAAGGCTTCCGTGGGTTCAATGATGATATAGCCCCCTGAGGGCAAATCCACCCGAGGTTTCAAGGCTTCACGAATCGCAGCGTTGACCCGGAAATACTCTAAAATCGGCTGGGATTCCGTGTGATGGTCAATGGACACCGAGAGATTTTTACCATCATTCCAATTGGCGATGTTTTGCTTAACCCGTTTTAGCCCACTCGGAGAGTCCACCACAATCCGGTTCACATCGGTGTTGTACATATCCCGCAACACCCGTTGAATAAAATCATCATCCCGGTTGAGCAGCGTCGGTTCCCGAGTCGTGTTGTACTCTTCGAGAATCACCTCCCATTGTTTTTGCAGAACTTCCAAGTCCTCAATAATGGCATCTTCCCCGACTCCCTCGGCTTCTGTGCGCACCAGTAACCCCATCCCGGCGGGTTTAACCAAAATTGCCAAGGCCCGCAACGTATTGCGTTGAGACTCACTGACGATGCGTCGAGACAGATGGACGCCTTTACCAAAGGGCATTAGGACCAAATAGCGACCGGGAAGGGTAATATTCCCCGTCAAACGGGGCCCTTTATTCCCCGTGGGTTCTTTCATCACCTGCACGAGAACCTTCTGTTTGGGGGTCAGCAGTTCGGTGATGGCACTGGAGGAGCGTTTGAGTCGCAGGGGTCCTAAGTCGGTGACGTGCATAAAGCCGTTCCGCTCAGGATCTCCAATGTTGACGAAGGCGGCGTCAATGCCAGGAATCACGTTCTCGACGGTTCCCACATAGACATCGCTGACCTGATGGGTTCCAGTGGCAACCACCAGCTCCTGGATTTGATCTTCAGAAAAGACAGCAGCAATTCGATGCTGCTCGGCGATAATAATTTGCTTGGGCATTCAATTTCCTCAAATTTTTTTAGAGTTCTGGAGGTTAAAGGGGTGGGGCGATCCTCCGCTAGATTCACATGAATGAAGCCCTGAGGCGGGGAATATCAAGTTATTCCCGAACCACAATGGCATCGGTCATGCGATGACGGTCAAGTTGTGCCACATCATTAGCATTGCTGGCCATTCCGCAGGTTCGATCTGCTTCCGTACAGGATAGGAAAAACTCGAGCCTACCGGCTCAGCGTCTAACTTGGACGTTTGGGAAAAGACTAGAGTGGGGAACATCTGTACCGGCAAACCACCTGAGTATCACCAACGACGTTGGGGCAATGGTCTTTAGCCTGAGCGCGTAACGATCGCAGTGAGGGACAGCCGCATCCTCTGACATCGACCTCTGACGGCGTTTCGACCGCTTGCCGTTAACGCTGACCGCAGACCGCACCGACGGGAGCTAGCCAGGCTAACCATCCCAGTCAGAACCGCCCATCTTGTTTACACCTACGGGTTGTTATCGTTCGCACATGTTTAACTCGCATCCCCCAACGGTCTAAATTGGGGGTATTGGGTCTGACAAACCCGATGCGATTGTTTGAGTACGAATTTGTACTTTACCCCCCACTATATCACGTTTTTCAGTGGCTTTAGTTTAGGGGACCATCTCACTCCATACACCTATCTTTAGGGGGTTTCCGGGCGTAGGATCAGCTGTTGACGATGCACATGCTCTAAGGCAATCTCAGCACCGGAGACGGCTTCGAGCATTTCCACCACTTGGGCCGGTCGTAACAGGGTCCCATCATTGCGACAACTCCCCTCGTAGGTGACGATCGCCGGCTCGGAATGGGGTGAGTCTATATAGTCTAGGGCAAACAGTCGCTCTCTGAGATTAATGGCCCGAGTTTTTCCAGATTTGCTGCGATGTTCGCTCCAGAGTTCGTCGGATTCGAGAACGGCTGCCACCCAGTCGGCCCAGGAGGCGTTCTCACAGCGGAGGCTCAGCTGATATTGGGCGCGTTCGAGAACTCGGGTAGCGGCTAAGCCTTTGACGGGAACGGTTTGCACGTCGTAAATGGGCATATCAGGGGGCAGTTGCTCCTGAAGCCGCTGTTGAAATTCTGCGTCGTCTAAGACTTCGGTGAGGTCAAATTCCACCACTTCGCCGCTACTGGTGGCCCCGAGTTGTAGGGCGTTGGCGGGGGAAATTCGAGGACTGGGATGATAGCCACCGCTGAAGGAGATGGGGAGGGCAGCCCGACGCACGGCGCGATCGAGCAGACGGGCGAAGTCTAAATGGCCAATCAGGGCCATGTCTCCGAGTTTGCCCAGGCGCACCCGTAACCGCTGTTCTCGGTGGGTGTTGGGTTTGAAATGTCCCACAAAGTGGGGAATCGGCGGTGGGGTTTCGACGATGTTATGGCCGAAGTCGGGGGTACAAACGCCACAGTGGGAGCAGCCTTCATAGGCACAGTCGGGGACGGTGGCGGCTTCGAGGGCCCGTTGTAGGTCTTGTTTGAGCCAGTTTTTATCGATACCGGTGTTGAGGTAGTCCCAGGGGAGGGGGGCATCGAGGGATTGATCGCCATCGATATTGCCCTGATCATCTTTAAAGAGATTCCATTCCCCGGACTCGACTTGTCGGTATTTCCAGGTTAAACCCGATTCGTCGATCGCCGTCTCCCAGGCTTGATAGGCGCGATCGAGGCTTTCCCACCAGGCATCCATCCCCGCCCCAAGTTCCCAGGCGCGACGAATCACGGGGGCCAGACGGCGATCGCCCCGGCCGACAAAGTCCTCCATAGCGGAGATGCGGACATCGGTAAAGTTGGCTTTTACCCCCCGCATCCGCTTAAATTCTTGCCGCAACAGGTCTTGTTTCCGGAGAAACTCGCTAGTGGAGACGCTATGCCATTGGAAGGGAGTATGGGGTTTGGGGGTGAAGTTGGAAATGGTTAAGTTGATGTGAAAGCGTCGCCGTTTCTGACTGCGGCATTCCTGTTGCAGCCAACGCACGGTTTCGGCAATGCCAATCACGTCGGCATCGGTTTCGCCGGGAAGCCCAATCATGAAATAGAGCTTGACTTTATCCCAACCCTGTTCGTAGGCAGTTTTCACCCCCCGTAATAGTTCTTCATTGGTGAGTCCCTTGTTGATGATATCCCGCATCCGTTGGGTTCCTGCTTCTGGGGCGAAGGTTAACCCCGATTGCCGGGTTCCCCCGATGATGTTGGCGATGTTTTCATCAAAGCGATCGACTCGCTGACTGGGTAGGGAGAGGGAAATGTTATCGTTTTGTAAACGATTCTTGACTTCCATGCCCACAGCAGGGAGGGACAGATAATCGGAACAACTGAGGGAGAGGAGGGAAAATTCGTTGTAGCCCGTGGCCCGCATCCCCTTTTCGATGGTATCCACTACCTGTTCTGGGTTGACATCTCGGGCGGGCCGGGTCAGCATTCCCGGTTGACAGAAGCGACAGCCTCGGGTGCAGCCTCGGCGAATTTCCACGGTGAGGCGATCGTGGACGGTTTCAATATAGGGAACTAAGCCAATGGAATAGGCGGGCATGGGGGGGGCTACCCGTCGTAACACCCGCTCGGGAACCTGGGGATGATTGGGGCGCACGGAGCCATCGTCGGCCATGTCGTAGAACATGGGGACATAGACTCCGGGAACTTGTGCCAGGTCAAGTAATAACTCTTGACGACTTAAGCCGGCCCGTTTCCCTTCTTCGATGACGAGGCCAATTTCGGGTAGGAGTTCTTCGCCATCACCGAGGGCCACAAAGTCGAGAAACTCAGCGTAGGGTTCGGGGTTGGAGGTGGCGGTTTGGCCGCCGGCGAAGATGAGAGGGTCTTGTTGGCCACGCTGGAGACGTTCTGTCCAGGTGAGGGGAATCCCGGCTAGGGTCAGCATTTCCAGGATATTGGTGGCCCCGAGTTCGTAGCTGAGGCTAAAGCCGAGGATATCAAAGTCCGTCAGGGGGCGATGGGCTTCTACGGCAAACAGGGGGGTTTGGGTTTCCCGCAACTTCTCGATTAAGTCCATGGCCGGGAGGTAGGCGCGATCGCACAGTTGGCGCGGTTGGGCGTTGAGAATGCTGTAGAGGATGATATGCCCCAGGTTCGAGGCGCCGACTTCGTAAACTTCTGGATAGGTCAATACCCAGCGCACCTCGGCATCCTGCCAGGATTTACGCACGGCCCCGAGTTCATTTCCCAGATAACGAGCTGGACGGGAAATGTCTGGCGTGAGTAGCTGGTCAACTGCAACCGCCATTGCTAAAATCTCTCCTATGTCTGGTGCAAGCTCCAAGTCCCTGGCCATCACTGGCGCTAAGTCTGACTGCGCTGAGGCCTGAGAAGGGACAAAACTGTTTTTGGGTCAGTTTGCTAGTATAGCCCATTCAAGCAAACCCCTCACTGTTGATAGGTTCCTGAGTCTTATGAGCGATCGCCCTCCGAGTTTGAATGTTTGGCACTATAAACCCTGGTGGTGTCAGCCTTGGTCAATTCTGCTGACGGGGCTGGGCTTGATTGGAGCGAGTTGGCTATTGTTTCAGCGCCTCTGGCTCACGGGGTTAGTGGCCATTCCCCTGGGGGCCTGGATGGGCTATTTTCTGCTGCTGTTTCCCCGACTGGTGGCCCAATCGGGGCAGTTCCCCCAGGATGTTTCTGAGGATGAGCGGGGCTAGTTGATGTTAGGGGAGGGCGATCGCATTCCACTCCTCCTCTGCGTCGGCTAAGGCCTCCTCGACGGTTTTTTCCCCTAACAGAGTCGCCTGTAAATTATCGTAAAGAATTGCCTGCAACTGATTGACATTAGAGCGGGGAGGGACTAGCACTTCTGCCCGCTCTAACTGTTGGGCACTGATGACTCGGGCCTCATCCATGGGGGTGGCGTTATCTCCTCCGGTTTGAAAATACTCATGTTCTAGAGTGTCTTGGGTGGAAGGGAGGGTGTTGGCGACTTGGGAGAAGGCAAGTTGATTCTCGGGATTGGTGAGAAAGAGGGCAAAGGCGATCGCCCCTTCGGGGTTGACGGTGTCTCGGGGAATTAACAGGTTCATCACCGCCACGGCAATTTTGCCCGTGTCTCCACTAATTTGGGGGGCCGGTTGGGAAACGGCGGCAATATCGGGGGCATTGTTGGCGATGGTTTGGAAGAATTGCGGGCCCGTCGTCACCAGGGCCAGTTCTCCCCCTTGATACAGTTCAATGGCCCGCTGATGGCCCTGGGTTAACACGTCTCGCGGTAACCAGCCCTCTTGATAGAGTTCTCGCCAATAGTCAAAGGCGGCCACCCCTTCCGGGGAGTTAAAGGCGGCGCTTCCATCCTCGTTGAGGAGTTCTACCCCCATCTGCACGAGGGATTCTAAGACTTCTCCGGAATCGTTGGGGGAAAAGGTGACAAAAAAGGCGTATTTGCCCGTTTCTTCCCGCACCTGTTGGGCCACTTGGGCCAGTTCTTCGTAGGTTTGCGGGGGGGAGTCAATACCGGCTTCTTGGAAGATCTCTTGGTTGTAGATGGTGATGCGGGTGGTGAGATACCAGGGAATGCCAAAACTGGTTCCGTCAAAGCGGCTGGCATCCCAAATGGCTTCGAGATACTGCGATCGGACCTCCTCGGAGATGTACTCATCTAAGTCTAACCAGGCATTGCGTCCCGCCAACAGAGCCGCAAAGCGGGGATTGAGGTTAACCAAATCTGGCGCAGTTTGAGCAGAAACGGAGGTGACAATCCGCGCCTCCATCGCCGCCCAAGGAATGTCAATCCAGCGCACCTGCTGCTGGGGATATTCCTCCTCAAACTCGGCGATTAACTCGTTAAAATAGGGGTTGAATGTAGGCTGGAGCTGCATCGTCCAGAACTCCACCGTGTTTTCATCCCGAATCGTTCGCGGACTGCCACAACTGAACAACCCCAGGATGAGGGGGGCTAGCACTAAGCCTAATTTTAAGCGCATCGTCTTCGCTGTCCTGCGGCTTAGGCGGCTCGCCATTGGCCGTTTTACAAATTGAGTCATAGGATGGTTGGTTGCAATAGGGGATATAGAGCTTCCGTTGAGTCTCTGGCGGCTTGCCTGGCTCGGGTGAGTTCAACAGGGAGAAGTCGAGCAGATAGAATGGAGCAACGGTGTGCGCCCATTGTTAATAAACGACTAGCAATTGACAATCGGTGATCTCCCTCTCGTCGCCCCCATGAACCGGTGAACTGAATCCAGTGGCTAACTTAAACTTCCTAAAAAACATCTTCTCCAAGGCCAAAAACGGCATCGGGATTGAACTGTCTCCCGATCGCATCAATGTGATGCAACTGAGTAAACAGCGTCAGGGCTATAAGATTTTACACTTCATCTCCGAGGAAGTCCCCGAAGGAGTGATGGAGGAGGGGCAAATCATTGACTTGCCCAGCATGTCAGAACTGATTGAAGCCATCTTGAATGAGCATAAACTCAATCCGAAACATATTGCCACGGCGATTCCCAGTCGCGAGGCGATCGTGCGCTTGATTCCCGTTCCCGTAGAACTCGATGACGAAAGTCAACTGCGGGATTATGTGAACCAAGAAGCGGGACTCTATCTGCCCTTCCCTCGGGAAGAAGCCGATGTGGACTTCCAAAAACTCGGCTCCTTCGTGGATGAAGATGGGGTAGAGAAAAACCAACTCCTGTTTGTGGCCACCCGTAAAGAAGTCGTTGACAGTTACATTAGTGTCTTTCAGGAAGCGGGATTGAGCTTAGACGTGATGGAGGTTAGCAGTTTTTCAGTGCTACGCTGTCTACAGGATCAGCTCCAGCAATTCACATCCTCGGAAGTGGTCGTCACCGCTGACCTACAATTCGACAGCACTGAAATTTCTGTGATTGTCGATGGCGTGCCGCAGTTTTCCCGTACCATCGGGATCGGCAGCTTCCAAATCCAAAGTGCTCTCTCGGAAGCCATGAATTTACCCCCATCCCGGAATACAGAACTCCTACAGGGAATGACCTTGCCTGTAAACACGGGTGATAGTATGACTATGGGGACTATGGGCGGCAATAATCCCGGAACCAGTGCCATGATGAAAGTTCTCGGAGAACTCGCCGATGAGGTGCGTCGTTCCATTGACTTTTATCTAAATCAAAGTGATGTGATGGAGGTGGCTCAACTGTTTTTGGTGGGGCCTGGCAGTTCGGTGGGTCAACTCGATGAGTTTTTCATGCAGCGGCTGAGTATTCCAACCAGCCAACTTGATCCGGTGGCTGCGTTAGGATTAGAGATGAGCGAAGAAGAAGTTCCCCTCGTCCAACGTCCCGGACTAGGGGTTGTCTTAGGTCTGGGACTACGGGAGGTCTAACATCATGTACAACATCGAAATTAATTTCCTCAATGATCGCCCTGAGTATCGTCCGGAGTCGGTCAAAGCGAAACCGAGCCGACAACGACGAGATAGCTCGGGGAATATGCCGATCATCGCGGGTGGAGGGGTTGCCTTGGCCTTCCTAGCGTTAGTGGTTGGGGGCTGGGCTTATCTATCTCAGGTTGAAATCCCCCGCTTGCAAGCTGAGCGGGATGAACTCGATCAGGAGTTAGGAAACTATCAACGACAAGAGGATCGTTTAAGGCTAATTCAAGAGGAAGTCCAGCAAATCCGGACACAAACCGATGCTCTAGCTGGGGTGTTTAACTATATTTCTCCTTGGTCAGCATTGCTGCAAGACTTGCGCGATCGCACTCCCCTTGGGGTTCGTATCCAAAACGTGCAGCAAACCAATGAACCGCCTCGCGACGGTCCACCTCCCCAGCGGACTGAATCCGGTCGTCCTCCATCGGTGGTCACCATTGAAGGCATTGCTCAGTCTTTTAATGACGTCAATGACTTTGTGCTGTTACTCAAGGAGTCCAACCTTTACATGTCCTCGGGTACCCATCTAGTCGAGGCGGAGCTTGAAGACTATCGCGCTCAGAGTATCACCTTCAGCGAGAGCCGCAGTCGCTTGGCTTTGGCACCCGTGGTCGCCTTTACCATCCAAACCCAAGTCCGTGAGGTTCCTGCGACGGATATCTTGCAAGAGCTTCAGCGTAAAGGAGCATTGGGCTTAGTCAACCGCATCCAAGAACTTCAACGCAGAGGGGTAATTTAGACTCATGGCCTACGACAACGATTTTATTCCGGGTGAAGAGGAAGATGCCAATGGGATCGTCTTTATGGGCGTCACCATTTCTCCCCCGATTTTGGGCGTTCTCCTCGCCGTTCTAGGTGTTGGAGGAGGTATTTGGCTGGCGTATCAGTTTGTCCAACCCCTGATGGGACAGCGACAGGAACTCCAGGTCGAAATTGCCGAGAAGGAAACGCAAATCGACGCTCAAGGGAATATTCAAGCACAAATTCAGCGAGCAGAGGTTGAACGGGATGAAGTGCAAGAACTTCAGGAAGATGTTTTATCTATGTTTGCCAGCCCGGATAGCCTGGAAACTCTACTATTGGATATTAACCAACAAGTAAATCAGCGCAACGCCAACCTCAGTACTGATGAAATTCGCAGTCGTCTAGTGGCTCAAGGTTGTCCAGCTGGACTCCTCGAAGACTTTACAAATGTTAACGAGCGAGTCAACGGCTTTTTTACTGAAGTGAGTTTACAGGAATTTACACCGGTATTTCCAGGAGGAGGAAGTCGGGGACAGACTAACGCTGCTTCCGTGACCCCTGATGGCTACGAGTTAGTCACAGATAGCTCGTTTGGTCGTCAGGCGAATGAACAGCTAAAACGGCAGACCTATGCGGTTCAGATGAAGGGCAACTTCGCCCAAACCCGGACGGTTTTGGAGCAACTAGAGCAACTTCAGCCTTTACTGGTCGTGCGCGAGTTCCGATCCCAGCAAGAGACACCCACTTTCATCTATGATGACAATGGCTTACTGGCGAATTGCCAGCCTGAAGCAAAAATCACAACGTCCTTTAGGTTAGAGGCTTTATTGCCCCTATCTCAGGAAGAGTTACGACAACGACTTCAGTCTGATGAGGCTGAGGAAGAGGAAAGCTAATCAGGGGGTCGAGGAAAGCCCTAGAACTCGACCGGGACGCATCACGCCTAAACAGTTGACAGTTAGCAGTTGAGCGGCCATAATTGGTCGTTGATACTGGTGGATTGATAGTTAACAGATATTAACTGTTAATTGTTAACTATTAATTATTAAAAGGAGAGAGCGGTGAAACATTATCTCGGACTCGGCGGATTGTGCCTCGGAGCAGCCGTTGTTCTGGCAGCCCCGGCCTCCACATTGGCTACGCCCACGGAGGTGACCGGAATTGAGCTGCGTGAAACCCCCTCTGGGGTAATGTTAATGATGGAGACGGCTGGCGGCGATCGCCCCCAGATTTTCCTGGTTCGGCGTGGCAATTCCATGGTCGCCGACCTCGTTAATACCAAACTACGACTGCCCCAAGGTCAAGAGTACAGTCAGAACAACCCGGTCCCCGGCATCGCCTCTCTCGTCGTGACCCCCCTCGATGCCAACAGTACCCGTGTCATCGTCACCGGTGCTGGAAACAGCGCCCCCGAGGGAGAAATTGTCCAAGAAGTCAGCCGAGGCATTGCCCTCAACTACCGCAGGGCCGCCGATGCTCCCACAACCGCCGCCTCACCACCTCCAGGCATCAATGGCGACCCCCAAAGACAAAGCAACGTCGCCCAACAACAGCAACAGGCTCAACAACAGCAACAAGCCCAACAACGACCAGGCAGTCCTGACGTTCTCGTTCCCAACCCTGGGGTTGAAATTGATGGTGTTCGCATTGATGCCCCTACTCGCGTCAACCCGGCGCCTCCCTTCCAGCCTCGGGCCGTCGCACCTCCAGTGGGCGATATTTCCGTCTCTTCCGTCGATACCTCCAGCTACAGTATTAGCCTAGGGACAGCTCAACGGGTTCCCCGATTGGTCCTGCGAGAGGCCCCAGTTGAAGAAGTGTTGTCTCTACTCGCTCGTGCCGCTGGGTTAAACCTGGCTTACGTTGCTAGTGACAACGATAACGGCAATGGACGGCGTACCATCTCCCTTGATATCGAGGATGAGGCGGTTCAGGATGTCTTCAACAATGTTCTCCGTCTGAGCGGTTTAGACGCCAACCGAGAAGGCAACACCATCGTCGTTGGTGAACGTCTCCCTGACTCGGCGCGCCCCATTATCAGCCGCACCGTTCGTTTGAATCAACTGACCCTCATTGATGCCCGCAACTTTCTAGTCTCTCAAGGGGCAGAAATCAATGAAGTCAGTGTGCAGCAACAGATTCAAGCTCAGTCCCTTGGGGAAGGGACAGCTCCTATCACCACCACCAGCACGACGACTCAAGTCGAGCTAATTGCAGCAGATCGCCGCGATCAGCCCTATCAAGGTCATGCAGCTTTGCCCTTACGAGGTGTTTTGGTCTCCATCGGACAGCGACAACAATCAGCAGATGGTCCCGGTACGGAGTTAACCCTGGTGGGAGACCCCCGCAAAGTGGACATGGCAACCCAACTGTTGACTCAACTTGAAACCCGTCGTCGTCAGGTTGCGGTTAACGTCAAGATTGTTGATATTTCTCTGAGTAACCAAGATAACTTCAACGCCAGTTTCTCCTTTGGTATCGGCGATACCTTTGTCTCCAGTGATGGGGGAGCCGCAACGGTCATCTTTGGTGGTGGGAATCCCCCAAGTAGTACTACCACCCGAGATGGTGTCACATCTCCTCCCGTGATTCAAAATCCTTTGAGTGGGTCTCAGACCTTTTTAGACTTGTCCGAGCAAATTTCTGTCGATGGGACGATTCCAGATATTGTAGTTGTTCGTTCCGATGGAACTATTGAGCGGCGCCCGGCACCTCCAGGATTATTTGAACGGGCACGTCCTGGAATTTCCCGTGAGGATCCCTTTGGAGTTGGGATTACAGAACTTGAGCGAGCAACAGATACTGTCATTACCGAGAGACTTACCCCTATCTTTGAAGAAGTCTTTGTTGGTAATGATGGTGAAGGCAATCCCATTTTTGAGGAACGCTTTACCGGGCAGTTTGAAACTCAAGCCACCACAAACTTAGGAACTCGTGGTTCCGTTACGCAAAGTATTGCCGACCTATTCCAATTCCCAACCCGCTTCCTAGCACAGCTTCAGGCACAAGTCATTAGTGGTAACGCCAAAATTCTCACAGACCCAACCTTAGTGATTCAGGAGGGGCAGACTGCTAATGTGAATCTGACTAATCAGGTTGTTCAGGATGTGACGGTGGACTTCACAGATACGCCCTCGGGACAACGGGAAACTCGCGACGTTAACTTGCGCGATGTGGGCTTGCAATTGAGTGTCCAGGTCGATCGCATTGACGATAACGGCTTTGTCTCGTTACGGGTTAACCCCAGTGTGACAGCGCCAGTCGGTCAAGAAAACCTCGGGAATGGTCAGTTTGTTACCCTGGTTCAAGAGCGGTCTGTATCCTCGGGACGGATTCGCTTGCGAGATGGTCAAACCCTGATCCTATCGGGAATCATCCAAGATACCGATCGCACTACAGTTAGTAAGGTCCCCATTTTGGGAGATATTCCCTTATTGGGGTCGCTGTTCCGCAGTACGAACCGCACCAATGAACGTCAAGAGGTGGTGGTTCTGTTAACCCCCAACATCCTCAACGATTCCGATCCCAATAACTTCGGGTACACCTATACCCCTGGTCGGGATGCGCGAGAGGTGCTTCAGCAACAGCGTAACTTCACCTTCCCCCAACCCCAGCAGTAAGAAGCATCTTCCTCTGGCCCCCCTTCCTTGGCTCTGCCAGGGAAGGCTCCAGGGGAAGTGCCTCGTTTCTCTAGGTTAAGGATTCTGTTCAGGCTGTTGTCGTGGAATCTCGATCGCAAAGCCGGTCCCGCCATCCGGGGGTGTAAAACAATGAATATGCCCCCGGTGGCGTTCCACAATAATTTGATAACAGATTGACAGGCCCATTCCCGTTCCTTGTCCGACGGGTTTTGTGGTAAAGAAGGGGTCAAACACTTTCGAGATTAACATCTCAGGAATACTTAAACCATTATTCCAAATAATAATTTCTACGGTCTCTTTTTCTTCAATACATCGAGTGGATATCTCGATCTTCGGATTTTTTAAATCGCCACTTTTAACATATTCTTGTAGAAAGTAAATGGCATTGTGAAGGATATTTAAAAACACTTGGTTGAGTTGACCTGGATAGCAATCAATTTTGGGTAGGTCTCCATAGTGTTTATAGACCTCAATTTCCACACCACTACCGGTTCTAAAACGGTTTTGCAGCATGATAAGCGTGCTGTTGATTCCGTCATGGATATCCACCCGCTTCATATCGGCTTCATCCAGACGGGAAAAGTTCCGTAAGTGATTGATAATCTGATGGATTCTTGCCGCCCCGACTCGCATTGAATCGATGAGTTGTTTAGAGTCTTCTCTTAAAAAGTCAATATCCGTATCTTCCAACAACATCCCCAGGTCTTCAGGGACATCAGGAAAGTATTGTTGATAGAGATGAATGATATTCAGTAAATCTTGAATATAGTCCTGGGCAAAGGATAAATTACCTTCAATAAAGTTGATGGGATTATTGATCTCATGAGCAATTCCTGCCACCATTTGCCCCAAACTGGACATTTTTTCACTTTGAATCAGTTGTGCCTGGGCCTGCTTGAGTTGTTGCAGGGTCAGCATTAAATCATAGTTGGCGGCTTTCAGTTGGTGATTGAGTTGATATTGCCGTAATCCGGCGCGTACTCTGGCTCTGAGTTCATTGGGATCAATGGGTTTCGAGAGAAATTCATCGGCCCCAGCATCGAGGCCCTCAACACGATCTGCCACCGTTTCACGAGATGACAGGAGAATCACAAACACCCCAGATAAGTCAGGATGCGATCGCACCCGGCGGCAGAGTTCCATGCCATCGAGTTCCGGCATGACCCAATCGCTGATAATCAGGGCCGGAGAAATGGCCAGGGCCTTATCCATCCCCTGCACCCCATCTTCAGCCAGGGTGACATTGTACCCCTCCTTGTCTAAGGTCCGTTTGAGCAGTAAGCGAGTCGTGGCATCATCTTCGATCACCAGGATTTGCAACGAGTGTTGGGCCAGTAGATCGTGCATTCCGAATTTGCTTGAGGTTTAGTAATTGCCGGAACTGATTCAATCTGGGCAGTTTCTCAGTCATCGCTCTAGGGCTAGCTCTATTCTGCCAGGTTTATTGAGCTTGTGGTAACCCATCTGATTCACGATAGCTGCATCGTAGGGTTGAGGAAACCGGGTGGCTGAGGAGACAGGAAAATTACAATCATGGCGTACTGGCTGGGGGACTGGTAACGTTCAGTGGGGAATGACTGAAGTTAAATGAGCAATGTCGCCATTTGGGAAAAAATCGTTTCCACATTGTCCCCGGTTTTGGCGGAGGTCAAATAGATGGAGGTGAGGCGATCGCCCTGTTCTGTGTTGAGCTTGTCCTGTAGGTAGTTCAACTTGTCCTTCTCTAGTAAGTCAGATTTATTTAAGGCGGCGATCGCCAGTCCCTTGGGATTCACCGAGAAAAACAAATCTAAATGCTCACTCAACCGTTCAATGGTCTCTAGGCGGGTCACATCGGCCACAAACAAAGCTCCCGACGACCCTTGTAGGTAACTTGGGGCAATAGACTTAAATTTGGTATGTCCCTCCAAGTCCCAAATCAGAAGCTGAACCGATTTATTCTCCCCAGCATCATTGGTGATCTCAAGCGGTTTCCGAGAAATCTTGACCCCAACCGTGGATAAATAGCGATCGCTAAACTTTCCTTCGACAAAACGACGAATTAAGCTGGTTTTGCCAACACTAAAATCTCCGATAGTACAGATTTTTTTAGAAATAATTGTCATATGATCAACGTAATGAAGATTTAATCTCAACTTAAGCTCAGAAATGTTCACAAAACAGAACCAATGCCCCTAAGGCCTTATCCTAAGGATAATTGCTAACGATGCAAAGATGATTGTAGCGGTGATAGTCCAACTTTTACAAAACTTCCCAGCGAACCGTGCGACTTAAGGCATCATTTGTTGGATCTTCAAGATCTGGAGGAGGATCAATCGATCCCTGAATCTCTATCCGGTCTGCAGAAATTCCCCGTTCAATCAAAAACTCTTGGACGGACTGTGATCGGTCTTGAGCAATTTCTTGATTCAATAGCGGAGAACCAATGCTGTCCGTATGACCTACCACGCGCAAGCGAATCTCGGGAGACTCTAACAATACCTCGGCCAAGGCCTCAAGAATCTGCTGTTGCTCCGGCTCCGTAATGGCAGTTGCACCTGAATCAAAATAAATCCGTTCGGCTAGGGGGGAACTGGGCCGGCCGGCAGTATGAGTCACCGTGGTTACACCAGGAATCCCCTCAAAGGCCCGAGTCACCGCCTGGGCCCGGTTCTGATTCGGTAACTCTCCCCAGAGACGCACCTCGCTTCCGTGAATCTCACCCTCCAAGGAGACCTCATCAAGACTATTCAACGCCGCCAGGGTGCGCTCAAACTCGGCCGCTGTCAGTTCTGGAGTTGGGGGAACTTGCACCGCTAAAATGCGATTGTCCAAAGATCGCTGAGGTAAAACGCCCTGAACTGCCTCTTCTGCTTGCGATCGCAAACTTTCGCTGGGCACTTCCCCTGATAAGACTAACGTACGCCAATTCATATTGGCATTGAGGCGATAGACGGCCAACGAGGGCTGCGATCGCAACACCTGCCGCGCCTGGGCCAAAACCCGTCCCTGCCAGATGCGAAAGCCCCCCCAAACCCCGAATCCTAATAACAACAGCCCTAATATCCCCAACAAAATGGGGGGTCGATTGCGCCGAGTTTCTTCAGTTTCCCGGAAGTTGGCCGACTCGACTAGCATTTGCAGGCGATTTTCCACCAGAGGGGGAATTGTCTCCGGGTCTCCATCGTAATTTTCAATGGTATCCCCCGATTTCTGCACAATATAGCCCAGGGTATTGCGGAGATTATTGACAAAGGATTTCGGCATTTCCCCTTCCGCGACCACCGCAATATAACAGTAGCCCGCAACTTCCATCACTAAGTTGAAGGTTTCATACTCAATTTCTTGCAGTTCGGACGTGCCACCGGGGGTCACAATACAATCCGCCGCAAAACTACGAATTGCGGTCAGCATTCCCCCAATCATGTCCGACTCTAGCTGTTCTGATTCAGAGACTTGAGCTTCGCACATCACTAAGCCGGAATGCTTATGAATCAAAAAAGCAGCTCTGACATTGAAGGGGAACGACTCCCGTAAAATCAACTCCGCCTCTGAGACGCCTTGTAATCGCGCCCGAACCTTGCGCCGTACCCCTTCAAAACTCAGGGTATTCTCAACTTTTTGATTAATATCCCGCACCGCCTCGGTCATATACTTGGCGATGGTATTACCAATCACCGGATAGAGGGCATCCACCATCGAGTCCCGTTCTAGTTCAATTTGAGCCTTGATAAAGCGCCCAATTTCTGGGGCCAGGGCATCGCGGATGGCATTGCGGTCCAGTTGAATCTGGCGGTGGATGGCTGCCCCCATTTCCGGGCCAATGGCGTTGGCGATCTGTTTGGGGTTACGCTGAATTTCCGAAGCGATGGCCCCCGGTAGAATCTCAGCAAAGGCCTCTTGCATCGCATGGGGGTTTTGTTGCGATCGCTGGCGAATTACCCGATCAATCTCAGGCACCAGGGACTGAATGACCTCATTCCTGAGTTCGACGGGGGACAAACTACTGAGAATTTCCTGAATGACGGGCATCAGGGGCCCCATGGAATCTGTGGCCCGATCCAGTTGCTGCTGCAAGTCATCGACTTGGGCTTGCAGTTGACGCAACTCTGGGTTGGAAATGGAGCTTAGGGGTGAGGCTGGAGTGGGGCCAGGGGAGGAAAATCTTCCCCCCAAGCGTTTAGGACGAGAGGGTTGGGCGGTGGGGGGTGATGGCGGGGGTGATGGCGGGGGCGCTGGGGAGGCGCTGGGGATCTGTCGAGGTAATGGGGATTCCTCGGGAGTGGCTAAATTCTCTAAGCGGTGAGCCTCTGGAGTCACCGCATCGGCCGCCGGGGCCGGATCTGCCGTTGGGGTAGCCGATGACTCACCATCCGGGGACGATGACCCCTGGGTCAACTCACTCAGAAGCTCCTGTAAGGCGCTGAGAGCTTCGAGGTCACTCAGCGCCTCTTGGTTAGAGTTGGGGGCTTCTGAATGAGGAGAGGTCATGGGAGTTAATGACCCTGGGAGTCGGGGATGGGGTCTTCCTGATAATCGGGTTCTTGATACTCGTTCTGGCGCTCGGGCAGGATCAATCGTTCTGGGTTGGCGTTTTGCGCCTCCTGGGTTTGGGCCTCTTTTCCCTTGACCTGCATACAGACATCAAAGAGGATGTCCGCTAAGTCTGTGCGGGAGAGTTTTTCTCCTTCAAGCTGTTGTGATTTGCGCTGGAGTTCTTCTAGGATCTGCGATCGCAACTCGGCCAGTTCCCCATCGAGGCGCGTCCGGGTTTCCGAGAGTTCCCCTTGTAGATTTCGCACTTGTCCTTTGAGGCTTTTTTCTGCCACCACAAAGTTACTCGAAAGCCGACTCTCGACAGTGCGCAGTTGATTTCGGAAATCTTCTGAGTCTTCGTCTAAGGACGCACTGACATACTGAAGCTTCTTCTCAACGGCATCAACAGCGGTTCTCAAGTCAGTCACCAACACCGTCCGCAGGCTTTCCATCTGTTCGGTCATTTGCCGCCGTAGGGTGGTTATCTCAGACTCGAGTTGGTTGAAGCGACGGTCATATTCACGAGAGCGATCGCCAAACAAGATATCGCGAATTTGGTCGATGTTGCCAAGGCGTTCTCGCATCTGGTTGGGGGTCATCTCGTTCATAAAGGGAAAAAAGGAAATTGGGTGGCGTTTACCGTCGGCATCTCATCTGGTTGGGGGTCATCTCGTTCATAAAGGGAAAAAAGGAAATTGGGTGGCGTTTACCGTCGGCATCGCAAAAATTCAGGCTAAACGGGTCGACTTAATCAGTCACTGACCCCTGTAATTTTACCATGTCCGTCAACTCAAAAATTCAGGCTAAACGGGTCGACTTAATCAGTCACTGACCCCTGTAATTTTACCATGTCCGTCAACGGTCTAGTCTCCCCCTCCCTCCTCTGGCCTCTCCCTGAAGTTAGGTTTATCTCCAGACACCCATAAGCGGGGATTTGGCTTTCCCGGCCCGGGTCGCTACGCTAGAATGGGACTCACAAGAAAGTCCTCTCACTCGTACCCGAATCCTCGATACCCCTATGACCATCGCTGCCCCCACGAAAACGCAGTATGAAGCTGTGATCGGGTTAGAAACCCACTGTCAGCTTGCCACGAAGACCAAGATTTTTTCCCAGTCCTCCACCGCCTTTGGTGCCCAGCCGAATACTCATATCGATCCCATCTGTCTAGGACTTCCGGGGGTGCTGCCGGTTCTGAATGAGAAAGTCTTGGAATACTCCGTTAAGACGGGTCTGGCCCTCAACTGTCAGATTGCCCCCTATAGTAAGTTTGACCGCAAGCAGTATTTCTATCCTGATCTGCCCAAGAACTATCAAATTTCTCAATATGACTTGCCCATTGCTGAGCATGGCTGGCTAGAAATTGAGCTAATTGACGATGACGGCAATCCCTATCGCAAGCGCATTGGTATCACTCGCCTGCACATGGAAGAAGATGCCGGCAAACTGGTTCATGCGGGCAGCGATCGCCTCTCAGGATCGGCCTACTCTCTGGTGGACTATAACCGGGCCGGTGTTCCCCTAATGGAGATTGTCTCAGAACCCGATATTCGCTCAGGTAAGGAAGCGGCGGAGTATGGCCAAGAACTGCGGCGCATTGTGCGCTATCTCGGGGTCAGTGATGGCAATATGCAAGAAGGCTCCTTACGCTGTGATGTGAATATTTCCATTCGTCCCGTTGGCCAAGCGGAGTTTGGGACGAAGGTGGAAATTAAAAACATGAACTCCTTTAGTGCCATTCAAAAGGCGATCGACTTTGAGATTGAGCGTCAGATTGAATGCCTAAACTCCGGTGAGCCGATTGTCCAAGAAACCCGTCTCTGGGAGGAAAACAGCCAACAGACCATCAGTATGCGGGTGAAGGAAGGCTCTAGCGACTATCGCTACTTCCCCGAACCCGATTTATGTCCCATTGAGGTCTCCGTAGAGCAGCGGGAGGCCTGGAAAGGGGAACTCCCCCAACTTCCAGCCCAAAAACGTCATTATTACGAAGATACTCTGGGCCTATCTGCCTATGACACCCGCGTTCTGACAGAAGAGCGAGATGTGGCCGAGTATTTCGAGTCTGTGGTAGCGGCGGGGGCCCCGTCCAAACTGGCGGCCAACTGGGTGATGGGAGATATCACCGGGTATATCAATGAGGGCAAACTCAAGATTACGGAGATTGCTCTGACTCCAGCGATTCTAGCCGAACTCATTAGCTTGATTGAGCAGGGAACCATCAGTGGCAAAATTGCCAAAGAAATTTTGCCGGAGTTGTTGGAGAAGGGAGGCTCTGCGAAAGCCTTAGTCGAGTCGAAGGGAATGACCCAAATTTCCGACCAGGGAGAATTGGAGCGGATTATCGATGACCTGCTCGCGGCGAACCCGGACAAGGTGGAGCAGTACCGAGCTGGCAAAACGAAACTCCAGGGCTTTTTTGTGGGACAGGTGATGAAACTCACCAGCGGACGGGCTGACCCCAAACTCACCAACAAACTGCTCGCTCCCAAACTCAAAGGAAACTAGGGGCTAGTTGTCCCTATCCTGGGGACTTTAGGGAGAAATTTAGAATGGGGGGCTTGACCCCTCACCCTAAATCAGTTAAACTATGGTATAGATGCACCCTGATGGCGGGGAGGGCTACGGCTCTCCCTTCTTTTTTTTGGCCGTTTTTGCTCCTAAGGTTGGCAAACATCCCCTCCCAGGGAGGGGCTAGGGGTGGGTTCCACTCCCAGGGAGGGGCTAGGGGTGGGTTCCACTCCACCGGAGAGGGTCAAGGTGGGTTCCCCAAAGAAAATTCCGGAGATACATCATCATCGACATACCCCCGGAATTCCTGATTCACCATGACTCTCAACGCATCCTAGCGGCGGAGACCGGGATCTTTAGCCATATCCAGAAACGACTTCATATTGGCACCCGGACGACGACGAGGCGTGGGGCCGTTCGGCATCAGATAGCGGGTTGCAAACTCTTTGCGCTGTTTCGCGGCTGGCTGGGGTTTAGCCGGTTGACTCGGGGTCGGAACCTGAGTTTGAGCCTTAGGAGCCTCAGCCTTCTTAGCTTTAGGAGCCTCAGCTTTGTTGGCTTTGGGGACTTCAGGTGCTTTCGCATCCGGTTTAGTCTTGGCGGCTACTGGCTTCGCTTCGGTCTTAGCCGGTTCAGAAGACTTCGCCGAGGCTTTGCCGTTGCTTTTCCCCGATGAGTCATCAATTTCTAAGAAATAACTCGGTTTTTTGGATTTCAAAAGCTTTTTTAACATTGGGCGCTCCCTAGGATCTCCGTTAGCGATAACGTTATATCAAACGTTTGGATTAAATGATTGTTGTGGGCTGACGCACGACAGAGCCGGGCGATCGCATCGTCAGTCTTTAACCCCAACCCATTGTATGTCCCTGGTGGAAACTCAGTTGACAAATCTTAACAAAGCTTTACACCAAACCGGGAAGTTTAGGGCTACTTTGGGCGATCGCTCTGTTGTCTATCAGGCTTTGAGGAGATTATTTACAGTTGTTTACCGAAAACTCAGATTCGCTCTCACAATCGAGGGCAGCTCTTCGACAGCGCCCTAGCAAAGGGTATAGCTTTGCGGTATCTTGAGATTGACTCACTCAACGGCAAAGGGTGCAAACCATTGATTTGAGAAGACTCAAGACGACCGAATCGTCTCAGTACCTGTCTGTGAACGTTAACCTGTAGCCTTTTGCAACCGTGGAATCGGAAACATCACCAGAGCATCTGCGCCAAGAACTTGCCAAGCTCCGTCTGGAACTAGAGATCTTACAGCGTGAAAAACTCGATCTTGAAATTATGGTCGAGAACATCACCGAACACGCCGATGCCATTGAGGTGGAGTTACGGGCGCGTAATCAGGACGTACAAGAGTTAAACGAGAGATTAGCCCTAGCCAACAAAGAACTCGAACAACTCGCCAGTGTCGATGGCTTAACGGGAATTGCCAATCGGCGGCGCTTTGACATGACCTTAGAGCGGGAGTGGCAACGGCTGATCCGAGATCAAAAGCCCTTTTCCCTCATTTTGGGGGATATTGATTACTTCAAACGCTACAACGACACCTACGGCCATCAAGCCGGAGATGAGTGTTTACAAAAGGTCTGCCAAGCCTGTCATAGCTGTGCCAAACGAGCCAGTGACTTAGCGGCCCGCTACGGTGGCGAAGAAATTGCCGTGATTCTCCCCGATACAGACTCCATTGGCGCGATGTACATTGCCCAAGAGATTCGCCAGCGGATTCGCCAACTGAACATTAAACATGACGCGTCACCTATTGGCAATCTCATTAGCATGAGTTTGGGAGTCGCCACGATTACCCCCCACACCCAACTGAAACCCAATGTGTTGATCAACCAAGCTGACATGGCCCTCTATCGTGCCAAGCAGAATGGACGCAACCGGATCGTGCTATTTCACAAAAGTCTCTGAAACGCTGGCAAGGAGGGGTTAACCCCTGTTACACCTGGGCCGGATTCGCTACCACCTCTTGGAATTGAATACTATCCTCTCGTGGGTCAGCATAGGTCACACGAACCCGGAACCGCTCTCCGAGTTCCATCGGACGGGGGAAACGCCAGACAAATTCAATGCCAATTTCTTCGAGGAGCAGAGACCCGAGGTTATCATCAGGGCGAATCCAGCGTAACATCAGAGCTTGCCAGGTTTCCTCACCATGACGGCGCAGATATTCAATGGCCCAATAGCGACAGGTTTGTCGTTCCACCAAAACCGCCTCTTTAGCTGACACCATAACACTCATCATCAGCTGCTGCACCTGCTCACTGGAGAAGGGTTGAGTGTCCCCTCGCAGATGGGCTTTCAGTTGAAAGTGGGTGAGTAAATCCGTATAGCGGCGGATGGGGGAGGTGACCTGAGTATAGGTATCTAAGCCCAGACTGGCATGGCGATTGGGGAAAACGCTCATTTCGCTACGGGGCATACATTTGCGAATCGCACAGGCGCGAACGGGGCCAGCGGGGAGTTGCATTAACTCCTCTTCTGGGGGCAGTTCTGGCTGAGATTGGTGGCGGAAGGGAATGGCCAGATTATGTTCTTGTGCGTAGCGGGCAGCCACTTCTCCGGCGAGGATCATCATTTCGGCCACCAACTGACGGGAGGCGGAGTTATCTAAGACCTGAATCGTGACTTCATTACCGTTGACCTTGATGGCTGATTCTGGCATATCGATAAAAATCGATCCCTGAGACTGTCGCCAGCGATGACGAGTTTTGGCCCAATCGGCAATGGCGATAATTTCTGGTTCAGCGCGCACTCCCAACTCCAGCATTTCATCGACGTCATCGTAGGTGAGCCGGTAGGTGGGTTTGACAAGGCTGGGATGGATGCTGAACTCCTCAACGCTCCCGTCGGGGTTGAGGATAATGCTAAAGCTGAGGGCGCAACAGGTTTGCCCAGAATTGAGGCTCATGGGACCCGTGGCCAGTTCTGGGGGCAACATGGGGGTCATCCCCGTGGGTAGATAGACGGTGGTGCAGCGGCGGCGGGCTTCTAAGTCCAGTTCATCGCCGGGGGTGAGCCAACGGGTGGGATCGGCAATGTGAACCCAGATTCGTTGGCGATCGCCGTCGAGAAATTCCAGACTCAGGCCATCATCAATTTCTTGGGTGCTGGCATCGTCAATGGTGTAGACCTTCAGGTGAGTTAAGTCCAGGCGGTTCGGCTCCGTATCCGGTGGACAGTTGGTTAAACAGCGTTGGGCCACGTCGAGAACCTTACTAGAGAAGTGAGTAGGAATCTGAGTGCGCCGCAAAAATAGGTTTTCATGGGGACTCCATAGCCCTAGCTCCACCAGCAATGCAAAGGCCCCCTGATGGCTCAAGGGGCGATTGAGGGCGCTGAGGACCTCATGAGCGGCACTCCGTCCAGGAGCCTCGTCGCCTAGGGTGGCATAGCGTTCTAGAGCCTCTAGGTGAGGGCGATCGCCCCCATCCCAATCCACCGTAGTTCCCGTTAGAGCCTCTTGGATTCGTTCTAAGAAAGTTTCCCAGGCCTGCTGACGCTGAGCCTCAGCTTCAAGTTGATGCTTGAGTTCTGCAACTTGAGTTGCGGGGCGAGGTTCGTAGCGATCGCCCTTCTGTTTGAAATAAATTTTGTCCTCGGACAGGAGCCGATGAGCCGCATAACATTGGGCAGGGCTGGAGTCACTAAACAGCAACAGAGCCAAGTCCTCAGGGGCGACAGACTCTCCATCTTCCGAGAGCAGTTCCCAGGCCACCTCTAAGCTCGACGGATCGAGGTAGATGCCGACTTCAGCCTGAAACGGACTCAAGTCTGAGGGCTGGTATGATTGCCCATCGAGGCAATAGGACATCTGTTTGGGCGATAGGGTTCGAGTTTGGCCTTGCTCATCAATGACCACCCAGTTTTTCTTACCTTCTGGACGGTCTAGAACGGCTAGCCGCCGCTCACCCTGTAATCGAAATTCGATAAGATTTCCTTTCTCCACCAGCCCTTAAACTCTCTTACATCGAACGCCTTGGCGCTTGGTCGGCTTACCCCATCCCGAGGTAACGAACTACTGATAGCCGACACTTCCGAGTGGGGAGAGTGTCGGTCGTTTCAGCTTTTGGTGACATTCTGGTTGCGGATTACGTTCAACCGAATCTTGTCGGATTGACCTTAGCCTTCTCGGTTTAGGAAGGGTAACAGTGCCAATATTCTAGCGCGTTTAATGGCCTTCGTCAGGTCTCGCTGTTGACGAGAGGTTAAGCCTGTGATCCGGCGCGGTAAGATTTTCCCCCGCTCGGTGATGAACTTACGCAGTAGCTCTACATCCTTGTAGTCAATGGGATCTCCCGGCTTAATCGGGGAGATACGACGACGATAAAATCCTGCCATGAATTTTGGTTACTCCTATAACAAGGCAATTGACGATGGACACAACACCCAGAGGACATCTGAGGTGTTATTTGGTTTCTTTGTGAACGGTATGTTTGTTGCAATGGGTGCAGAACTTCTTGAGTTCCATCCGTCCAGTGGTGTTGCGGCGGTTTTTCTGGGTCGTGTACCGGGACACGCCGTTAGACCGCTTGTCAGGGTTGGTGCGACACTCGGTACATTCGAGGGTCACAACAATGCGAACGCCCTTAGCCATAGTTGTACTCGGTTGGTTATACTCGCTGTTGGATCTGAAGATATCCGAATTTTGAGAAATTCAGACACGATCAACTATTGTTTCACATTTCTGCTGATTAGAGCAACCCATTTTTTGACTTTTAGATCCAGGGAATAGCCGCGACGGGTTGCCACGACGCGGGTTTGGCTGACACGATCATGGAAGGCGGAGGGGTCAACTGGATCAAACCAGGCCACTCCCACATCCACCCCCAGGGGTAGCAGCAGAATCAAATAGAAGGCATTGCGGGTTCCCAGATTGAAAAATCCCAATAGGGCCAGAAACACAGCGAGTCCCGAGATCCCTTCTCGTTTGGCGAGGTCTTGCCAGAGGGGAGTGCGATTGTCGCGATCGCTCACCACCCGCATATCAAAGGCCCAGCGTCCAGGACTTTGACCAAAATAGGAACTCGGCACAATCACCCGCATCGAGAACCAACTCAGGGCAAACACGAGCAATCGCGGTCCTACGGTTGGCCCAGCAATCAAGGTGGCCAAGATCCAGGAGATCGCACTATCGAAGCCAAAGGCACAGCCCCGTCGCCAGAGGGGGACACGAGGAGCGCGGAAGTAGAGAGGATTGTCATCCATCGAGACTACGATTGAAACAGATAAAACGAGGCCTTAGAAGTCTTTATTCTATAGTAGGAGGTTTTCGCTCAGATGGGAGCTGGGACGGTGCAATCAACCCCTAGGCTGAACCGTTGATTTCTTCCTCCAGCGCGGCAAGACGGCTGGCATCTGGCGGCGCTGCACCAACCAAGGCTTGAAAATGACTACACCGATCTGCCGATTTAAAATAATTGGCATCCTGAGTTAGCACCCGAAATGCGATTCCTTCAACGCATTTGTTTTCCAAGTCTTGGTAATTTTGAGAAATTAGATGAGACACCGGGGTTTGAAATTCCCGAATAATCTGATTGTCTTGATTCAAGAAACAGCCACTTTTTAAGCATGTCCTCAAAAATTCAGAAATTTTAGATTTGGAAACTTCTTGATTCAAATCAGCATATAAACCCATTTTGATTTTAGGCATTGTCTCGGGTTTGGCTTGAGATGAAACTCGCTCAATTAACTTTTTAATTAATGTTTGTCGGTCTTCAGGCAGCGGTCTTAATCCAGTGGCAATAAAGAACGACTGAAGTTGCCTTTGGGTAGTCAATTTATACGGTATCTCCGACTGGTTAGTCACTGAATTGGATGCAGGGGCAACTACAGACGAGATGGCTCGCGGTAAAGGCTCACCCCCATCAAACACCTGTAACGTGTTCTCGATGGCATCTGGAACTTCATCTGGGGTTAGAACCTGAACATGATGAATATCTGTTAATGTTTGAGCTTGATTTGGCGGTAAATCCAAAACAATCAGAAACATTTGTTGTGGCGTTAGGTTAAAAAGCCGGGCAAATCGTGAATAGCGCGCAATCGATTCTTCACAGTTGGCCACTTTGCATTCAATCCATAGAGGTTTTTCCTTGACGAAACATAATAGATCAATTTCAGCTTGACTCCCATCGTCACGCTTGATAACGGCATTCATTAAGGCTTCATAATCCAAATCTTTTTCTTCAAAAATTCCTGTTATAACTTGATAAACATAGCGCTCTAGCCATTCTCCGGTCAAAAATTGAGTTCCATTACTGTCAAGCGTTCGAATATGGGCAATTTTCTGCCCACTATGCCGTTGATATTTGTAGCTTAGAAAACCTATGCTTTTTAATTTAGTACCTAAATTTGTTACTGCCGTTATCTTTTGTTCGCCTTCATCGGTTAAGTTGACCTGAAATCCAAAATGATTACAGGATAAGCTCTGACGGATTTTATGAAGCACATCGCACAATAAGGGATAATTAGCCCCCATAAAAAATGCTGTTTGGTCAAGAATCGTATCCGCATTATGTCCTGTATAGGAAGTGATAAGTTCAACCTGGTGCGACCCCAGCCACTGAATAATTTGGGGAGAAGACTGATTACTAGAGACATTCTGAAGCGAAATATCTGGTGTTTCAACCGTTACTTGAGTTCCAGATTTATTAATTTTTTTGAAGACAATATCTAATTGCTGATTGACTCGACGTATTTCGTCCCTGAACTGATTTTTTTGCCTCTGAACAGCATTAAGCTGTTCTTTGAGTTCATCAATCTCATGTTGATGTTGCTGCTCTAGCTGCCTAACGTGTTCAGATAGAGATGTTAGCTGAGGTGTTGATTTACCCTCATCTCGACGGTTGTAGCTTTGTTGTTGGTCTAATCCAGATTTAGTGTCAAATCGGGTTACTTGCAACAGTAAAATCCCTAACGAGCCACCCACCAAGAGTCCCATCAATGCCCCAAGATGAGGAGAATTAGGGGTGATTAAAAAGCCGAGAAGACAGAGACTGAAACTTAGAAGAGTAATGGCACCATAGGGTAGATAACGATCCTTCATGATTCTTTACAATTAAAAACTAACCAAGAATGTGAGAAAAGTGTTTTTCATTATAACTAGCTTTGCAAAATTGCAACAAGCTCAAAGGCTTCGTCAATCCATGAGAACGGTGCATGAGAGCAATTGCTCCCGGAATCGGTGTCCTAAACTCTAGTCCTAACAGTCCTCATTGCTCCAGGCGTTCTAGCCATCAACCCTGTAATTCTGAGCAAAAGGCTGTAAAACCCTTCCGACTGAAGAGAAAAACGATAGTATTTAGAATGAAGGCATTGAAGCTGAGACGAATCTCGCTACCCCGTCGCAACTTGTCCTTAGCCCGAGTGCTTCCACCCCCTCCCATGGGTGATTCAGATAGACTCAGGTTCTGTCGGCTACTGTTATCAAGCTTAAAACCCATGTCAGACCAATGAGGATGGTCTTTGCCTTGAACCGACTCAAAAGACTGCAAAAGAACCTGACCTGCCGGATCCTAGCCCTGGTCAGTTTATATATTTTCTTATATTGGGTCATTAGGGCGATCGCCTTAACAGACCTACAAATTGCCCTGATCGGAGTTCCGCCAGGCTTCGGACTCGCTGCATTACTGTTAGGAGGACCGCGACTGGGAATCGGCGTGCTGTTGGGGGCATTCCTGGGGCCCTATCTTCAAGGAATGTCACTGCTGCTGAGTCTGTTCTGGGCGATCGCCCAAAGCTTACAAGTTGGCTTAGGGACGTTCTTGCTACGGCGATCGCACTTTCTCTCTTCCTTAGAACGCCTGAAGGATGTCGCCTTGCTACTGCTGTTTGGTTGCATCGTCGGCGCCGTCGTCAGTAGCCCCATCGAAGCCGCCATCTTACAGTATCTGCGCCCCGATACTCTCGCCGATTCCTCCTTCGCTGTAACCTGGGCGCTTGTCACCATGAGCAAAATCAGCGGTATCGCCACAGTGACCCCCTTCTGCTTGGCCCTGTGCGATCGCCGCTATGACTTGCCCCGAGACGAACTGCGGGAGCGATCGCTCCAACGCTACCTCGAAATCCTCGGACTCCTCATCGCCTCCGTCGGCATTGGTTGGTTTGTCTTTTGTTCTCGCAGTCGGGCCCATAGTTACGAAGTTCCCCTAGAATATCTGCCCTTTCCCATCCTTATGTGGACGGCCCTGCGCTTTGGCAAACGAGGAACCGTCTCCATTAACGCCATCATCGCGGCCATGGCCGTCTGGGGCATTCTCCGCAATAGTGGGCCCTTTTTCATCCAAGCGCGAACCCTGACCCAAGCCGTCTTATCCCTACAAGCCTTTATTGCAGTTGTTTCGATTGCCTCCCTCATCCTAGCTACAGCTTTGGCCGCCCAACGACGAGCGGAAGCCTCCTTTAAACGGAGCCAAGCGCGTCTACAAAACGCCCAGCGGATTACCCAACTGGGAAACTGGGACTTAGATCTCAGCCACGGGAAAAGCCATTGGTCAAAAGAGATATCAGACATTTTCGGCTGTACACTGCCCCACCATCCCAACCGCGATTTTTTAGAATCATTCCTCCATCCCAACGATAAACTCCGCGTCGCCAAAGCCTACCAAGCCCTCTTAGCCGAGCAAAAGCCCTTCTCCTTAGACTATCGGATTCTACGCCGTGATGGAGCCGAGCGTTGGGTTCGCGAGCGAGCGGAGATTACCGAGAATTATGCGATCGGAACCCTGCAAGATATTACCGAACTACAACGCTGGTCTGAATTGAAAGAAGCGAAAGAAGCCGCAGAAGCCGCCAATCGTGCCAAAAGTACGTTTTTGGCTAATATGAGCCATGAACTGCGCACTCCCCTCAATGCCATCATTGGCTACAGTGAACTGTTAGAAGAAGAAGTTGACGATCTAGATAATCCGGATATGCTTCAAGATATCCGTCGCATTCACAGTTCAGGACGACATCTTCTCTCAATTATTGGTGATATTTTAGATATTTCAAAAATTGAAGCCGGTCGTATCAATTTAAATTATGACGTATTTGATGTCGAAGGATTAATTGACACTCTAGTCTCTAAGGTGGATGTCTTAATCACAGCCAACCAGAATAACTTAGAAATTATTTATAAAAACTCCCCAGGTTGCGTTTACGGTGATGCCCAACGGGTACGTCAAATCCTCCTCAATCTTCTGAGTAACGCCGCCAAATTCACCACCTCTGGAAGAATTCAGTTTATTATCACCCGCAAAAATAATATTGTTCGTTTCATCGTCTCCGATACCGGCATCGGCATTCCCGACGAATTTCATCAACGTATCTTTCAACCCTTTGCCCAAGCCGACTCCTCCAGTACCCGTGAACATGGAGGAACCGGTCTAGGATTGGCGATCGCCTCCCAGTTTGCCCAAATGATGGGAGGCACACTCTCCGTAGAGAGTAAAGTCGGACAAGGCACAACCTTTACCTTTGATCTTCCCACCGACCAACCCAAACCCAATCGTCATCATCAAACGAATTAATAATTCTACTGCCTACTGCCTACTGCCTACTGCCTTCTCCTAAACACAAACACCTCATATCGCTGATACTGAACCTCAAACTGAGGATCTTGCAAAAAATGGAGAACCAACCCCCTCGCCAACTCCTCCGTTGCCCTCCAGGGATAGCGACTATTGAGAACCACATACTCCGGTCGTTCCAAATCAATCGGTAGGGGACTCGGATGGCCCAACAACAACAGCGTTTGCCGATGCGTTAAATGGGGGGCCAGGTAATTATCCGTCAACACTGCCGCCTCCGCCGGAACCAGGGCGATCGCCTCCCGCGTTGCGTGCCAAGTCTCCAACCCCTCAAACCCCCGTAACAACTTATTAGGATTCCCCAAAACCAACAGGGCCGTCAACGACCAGATCATCATGCCGCGATTCCCCAACCGCCGCCATAATCCTCCCTTCGCCGCCAGAGTATCCACCACCGCCACAAACAAAAACGGCAACAGCGGTACCCCATATTGATGTTCCAGCGTCCGTTGCAGAGGATGTTCCGCCAACAGATTTAAGCCCAAGGTGGGTAATAGCCCCAAAAACGGGGCCAACTGCCGCCACGAGAGTCCCCAGACAATCGGCAACAAAACCAATCCCACATAGACAAAACTCTCTCCTGAAAACAACTTCCCCCAAAACAACTGCGGTTGTCTCACTAAATTCAGCAGAATCTCCCCCAAAGACCCTCCCAAATAGTCATAGCGAAACAGGGCCTCCACCCCATCCGGCCGAAAGCGAGGAATCACCACCTGAGTCACCAGCACAAACCAGACACTGCCCAACCCCAAGGCCGCCCCCCCATAGCGAGGGCGTTTCTCAAACAGCAGTAACCAAAGTCCCATGGCCGCCACCGTCAGGGACAACACCGCCTTACAGCCTAAGACAAACAGCAACAACCCCGTAAACCCCAACAGCGTCCCCCCTCTACGGGCCAACCAAATCGCCGCCAACAGGGTCGGAACCGCCATCACCTCCGGGTGAAAGTCAAACAAATTGACATTAAACACCAAGGGATAACACCAAAATGCCAGGGCCAACCCGCGAGCGGTGGTTGGATGAATCCCCTGCTGACGGGCCAATGCCGCCACCATCACCCCCCCCAAGGCCAACGCCAGGGCCTGAATTGCCAATAACCAATGGACATCGGGCCACAGGTGATAGAACCCCGCCAAGAGATAGAGACTATAATCCCCGTGACCCCCCAAGACATGATGACCCCAAAAGGAAATAATCGGAGTTTGGCCGCGACTGATTAAATAGAGGGCTTGGTCAAAAAAACCTAAATCCATAGCCGTTGACTTGAATAAGCCATGACGGAGACTACTACAGATAAACAAGGCCAACGCCACCCAGGCCGCATCCCACAGCAGCCGCGTCCCCAAATACCGGTGAACTCGACTAATTCCCCGCATTAGAAATTTCCCCACGTCTGGCTGCCCGTTCCTGAAACTCACCTAACCCATATCCCGTCAAGGTGACGCGAATCCTCGGCTGGAACAACCCCGGATTTAAGGTTGAGAACTTAAAACTATAGGTTCGCGGGGGTAACTGTCCCTGAAATAACTCAAACGCCTCCCCATCATGTCGGGGAAGATGACTCAGCCAAACGCCTCCCTCGGCATTGGCCACCAAAATGCGATAGGTGCGTTCCTCTCCCGCCAAATCGCGAACGGTGATGTAAACCGGGGGAACTCGGAACAGGGATTTAGCCAGCCGTCCCCAAAACGAATGTTCAATCTCAATCGAGGCTCGTACCAACTCCCCATCCTCAGGCGTAATCTGAGCAAAATCATCCCAGACCACTGATAACTCCCGCTGTCCCTGTTCTTGGCCACAACGGGACTGGGAGAGAGGTTCTAAGAGCATCAAATTGGGTAAGGCCGGCAATTGCACCAACTGAGGGACTTGAGGGGAAATGCCATAGTGACAGATATAGTGAAAGGCAGTGGCTGGGGCATCGAAAAAGGGATGTCGGGCATCCACGGTATGGAAGTTATATAAGAGAATATCCCGAGGTTCGTTGGCGAGGCTATCTCGGTTCGCGTTGTCCAGATAGGGGGTATAGGCTGCCTGGGATTGAAACACGGGACGGGGTTGCCAGTTAAGTCCATTGGCCGCCACCATGGAGGTTTCTCGGGGAATAATATCAACAGACCGCGAACCAATCACCTCCCGCACCTCTGGAGGGAGGGTGACGGCTTGTAAGTTTTCCTCACTTTGGGCCAGTAAGTCGGCCTTGAGGCTGGAGGGATTCCAGAAATAGCTGAATTTCTCGGCGACAATGGCCGGGGTGAGGGGACGGACTAGGTTGGTGTGATAGTAGTCGGAGAAGAAGTTGGTGTAGTAGTGGTGGAACCCTAGACAGAGAATTAGACTATACAGATGGACGCCATAGGCGAACTTTTGCCAAAATCCGGGACGAATCTGGAGGGTACAGAGGGCAACAATCAGGGGCATACTGAAGACAAAGCGTAAGCCATGGGCCCCCTGACGGACAAAGCCATGTTTAAAGGTCAATAGAATCAGCAGCACCATGGCCGCTGAGAAGCTGGGATTGCCATCTTTAGCAACGAGGAACAGTAGCCACAGGAGTCCCAGGAGTTCTAGGAAGACAAAGGCTAATTCAGTAGATGAGCCGATGTAACTCATGCCCCCGGAATAGCCAGCGGTAATATGGGAGTAGCCCTGAAGGTAGTCGAGAAGGGAGGGGGATGAGAGGAGAATAATGGCCGTTAAACTCACTCCGTAGAGAATCCGAGGGGTGAATTGGCAAATGGGAGTTAGGTGGGGATGAGTTTTGAGGAGTTTGGGAACCATGGCCACGCCGACCAAGACCGAGAAAATTAGGGAAATTAGCAGGCTGAACCAGTTGTTTAGGGTCTCCACTCGTAGGAAGAGAAAGGCGGTGCTGGCAGTTGCGAGTTGCGAGTCCAACAGGAGTAGGATATTTTTACGAATCCCCAGGCGACTGCGGAATCCCAGTAAGACTTGAATGGCGAAAAAGATAAATAGCGAGGCGGAGGCTTGTAGGCCCATGGAGACTTTACTATGGAGCAAGAATCCTCCCACGGCACCGATACCGATCGCCCAGTAGTGGGCGTGCTTGCCCTGCCAAATTTCTCGAAATGAGAGCAGGATAACAATAATATAAAGGGTTTGATATTCGGTTTGTAGAGCTTCGTAAAAGTCGGAGATAAAATAGGGAAAACTGACACTGATGGCGATCGCCAGTTGTTCGAGGGCCGTTTTGGATTTAATCATTCGCCAGATGGTGACGGCAAATAAGAGTCCATGAACCAGAGTTTTGAAGATAAAGATATCCCAAAAGTTGCTCTCTAGGACGGCACCGCGAACTAAATAGCCAAAGGCTCCATAGGTAAAGATAATATCTTTGCCGAAAATGACGTTATTTTCAGCGAGTTGACTGATGCCATATTTCCAGGAAGGATCTAAGCCAATGCCAATGGGGCGAGGAAGGGGGAGAAAGGCGAAGAAGAGATAGAGTGTGACGAGGCCACAGGCAATCTGAATGATACGCTCAGGGTGGATTGTAATTGAAATGGGTTTCATCAGGATAGTCTTGCCATTCCGCTTAGGTTGAAACGGGTTCAGAGGCTGGGGGTTGCCTGTGTCGCCAACGTTGGAGTCCAGCCTGTATCCCCATCACCATCAACAGCCATAGGGCCGGTAATAGGGGGCGTAGATAGCGATCACCCGCTCCCACGGGCCAACTGGTCACATCAATATAGGCCACCAGCAGCAGGCGCACGAGAATACACAATAGCAGGATTGCCGCCAGAATGAGCAGCTTAGGGGATGGATGGGTGAAACTCCAGATCCAGCCGAGAAGTCCTAAGCCCAAACAAATGGGAAATAGGACTTGATATAGATGGGATATGCCGCGAATTAAGACATCTTTGACTTGATTGAGGGGTTGAGAACGGGCTTGGAAAAAATCTGCCGCTTCTCGGGTGATTTGCTGATAATAGCGCTCTCGTAACTCGATATCTTCTAGGCCAGAATCGAGCCGTAGGACGAGGGAACTGCGGGTGAGTTGATGGCCTAAGCGTAGAGTACTCATCAACCAGGGCTGGATGAGATCCCGAGATAAGCTGGGAATGAAACTGGCCCGTCTCTGGGGTTGACAGTCTAACCAGCCCCGTTCACAGGCCCCATTCACTTCCTGGGCGATTTGCCAGTAAAAGTCCTCGGTGTCCGCCACGGATTCATAGAATCCTTGGGCATCGACGGCATCTCGTAGGGCCCAATAAAAAATCCCTGCGACATAATCCTCACAGACATCTAGGCCACAGGAGGCGGCTCGCCAGCCTTCGTCAGGGGAAATTTCCAGGTCAGGTTTTAGGCGGCGAAAACTGGGACTGACGGCATAAATCTCTCGCCGCGTGGCTTCGGGAACGGCAATTTGTGGGCGCTGACGCCCGGGAGAGACCCGCTGTAAACTGCTATAGGCGGCGGTGAGTCCGGGAGTTTTCAGATCATAGGTGTGATACAGTCCGTAGTTGAGGTAGTTACTCCAGGCTAGGGCTGAGGTCACGAAAATCACTGGAGCGAGGCTCAGCAGGGGTCCCGCCGCAAAATGAACGAAACGGGGTCGAGAGCGAAAAATCCCTTGTTCTTGGGCGATATAGAGGTAGCAGAGGCTTAATGTAGGCAGTATCCAGACCCCTTCAGGTCGCGTGTTCCAAAAAATCGCTAAAACGAGACCGATAAGTAGGGAATGGAGCAGAAATACCCGGGGGCGATGACGGTCTTGGAGGAGATTGAGACAGCCTCCTAAGAAGACGGCAGTGAGGGGAAGGTAAATGACTTCCTGGAGGGTTTGCCGGTTCCAGTGGTAGGAGAAGGGAGCCAGACTGTAGAGCGCCAGGAAAAGAAACGTTAGGGCAGGGGCTTTGAGCCAACGCTGAAGGCTGACCCCGAGAAACACACCGGCTGCTAGATAGAGTAGTTCTTGAGAGAGCCGTAGGGGCATCCCCAGATAGTAACTGGCGACAATGAAGGCGGGGTATCCTGGCTGACGGGCCAAGACGAGACCGTCGTAGGGAACATCCCCCTGGAGGAGCTGGGTGGCACGAATGATGTAGCGGAGGTTGTCGTGGTAGGCGAGGGAGGCGTGAATGGGCAAGTGAGCGATCGCCCAGAGCTTAAATAGCACTAGGGCGATCGCCCCCCAAAGCAGCCAAGTTGTTCCTGGAGAGTTCCCCAGACGTTTCCACCACACCTTAGCGTAGATGTTCTAGGGTACGGGCACTTCCGGTAAAGCGATCGAGGAACAAGCTCATCACCGTCCGCTCACGAACTTTGATGCTGGCTTCTACCGCCATCCCCGATTGCAGGGGAACTCGCATATCGGAGTTGGGCAGGTCAAAATGTTGGTCTTCCAACTCAATGGTGACGGGGAAGGCATAGAAAGGACGGTTTTGATCCGGTTCCAAGACATCCTGGCCAATGGAGGTTAGGGTTCCAGGAATCGTACCAAATTCCATGGCGGGGAAGGCGTTAATCTGAACTTCAACTTCCATGCCGGTGGTGATGAAGCCAATATCGTTGTTGGTAACAAAGACGTTGGCAATCAGTCGGGTGTTAGGAACGATGGTGATCACTGGTTCCGTGGTGTTGAGGACAAAGCCAGAACTGCCCGTTTCTTCGTTTTGACCGAAGTTTGGCAAGACTTCAAAGACGACCCCATCAATGGGCGATCGCAACTCCGTAAAGCGCAACTCCTGTTCAGCGGCGGCTAACTGACTGGTTAACTGGGTGTCTTGCCGTTGATTTTCGGAAATGGCTTGATACGCCTCCCGTTCCGAGCTAGCTCGAACTGTCCGCAAGCGGGCCTGCGCTTCATTGATCCCTTCCCGCAGGCGGTCTAACTCTCCGCGAAGGCGATCCTGTTCCGCTCGTCGGGCTAATAAATCCGATTGTAAGCCTTCAATCTCCGACTCCCGTTGCCGCTGGGTATCCCGAATCTGAGTAATTTGGGACTGTCGGGCCAAGATATCATCCTGGGCGCTGGAAACTTCCTGTTCCCGGTTCATCACCTGCTGGCGTTGGCGGGTGACTTGCAGACGAGCAATTCCCCCATCTTCGAGGAGTGGCTCTAAATCCGCCAGAATATTGCGGTCTTCTTCTAAGACTGAGCGCGAGCGTTCTAAACGTTGTCGCGACTCCCGCAGGCGGTCTTCAGCCGTCGCTAACTGTTGGAGATCGGAGTTACGTCCATCTTCAGCAATCCGCAGGCGATTTTGCAGACTGGAAATCTGGGCATCCAGGGCAATAATCTGGCCTTGAGTTTGAGTTAGTTGAGACTCGAATTGGCGAATTTGGCTATTGGTGGCATCTTCTTGGGAGGCCAATTCCGCACGGCGGGCCTGAACCCGCTGAATTTGGGTGCGATCGAACTCACCCACTCCATCGAGGACACCGAGATCTAAACCTTCTGCTTGAGCTTGGAAGGCCCGCGCCTCACTGCGTCGTTGATCTCGGGCCTCTCGTAGAGATTCCACCGAAGCCCGAGACACCGTTGAGTCTAACGTGACCAGCAAGTCGCCTTCATTGACGCGATCGCCCCCGGCCACATGGACTTCGCGTACCATACCACCGCTGGGGACTTTCACTTCCCGCAGCGAACCTTCGGGTTCCAATTTTCCCTGAGCCGGGATGGACTGATCCATTTTGGCCAACGAGGCCCAAACCACGCCGGAGGTGGTGATAGCGACAATCAACCAAATCAGGGCCCTTGTCCAAAAGGCGGGCTGTTCTAGGATGACCGGTTGTTCCTGGATAGACTCAATTCGTTCGATATTCATGGCGTTTCCCTTGGCTTCGACAGATCAGCAGTGCCCCATCCTCGGCATGACAGACGTTAACATGACGGACTTCCACTTACAACTGAGACTGTTGCTGTTCATATAGACAGTAGTAGCGCCCTTTAAGTGCCATCAACTCCTCATGGGTTCCCTGTTCCACCAGGGCGGCGTTGTCCATCATCAAGATACAGTCTGCCCCCTGTACGGTGGGTAAGCGGTGGGTAATAAAGAACACCGTGCGCCCTCGGAACTCTTCTACTAGATTTTGACAAACCAGACTTTCGAGGTTGTAGTCCAGGGCACTGGTGGCTTCATCGAGAATCAACAAGTTGGGCTTTTGTAGCACCGTCCGGGCGATCGCAATCCGTTGTCGTTGTCCCCCAGAGAGGGCTGACCCCCGTTCCCCCACAATGGTGTTATAGCCCTGGGGTAGGGTCATGACGAAGTCGTGGGCGACTGCTACTTTCGCGGCGTTGATAATCTCCTCATCGGTCGCCTCGGGGTTATTGAGAGCAATGTTGGCCTTAATGGTGTTGTTAAACAAGAGGGTATCTTGCAGCACCACTCCCACCTGACGGCGCAGAGAATAGAGTTCCACCTTATTGATGTCATAGCCATCAATATGAATCCGTCCGGTTTCTGGGGGATAAAGCCGCTGTAGCAGCTTCATTAGGGTACTCTTACCCGATCCACTTTGTCCGACAATGCCCACAAAGGACCCAGCGGGAAAGTCAATATTGACATTGGCAACATTTAATGCGCCCGTAGGAACGAAGCGGAAGCAGACATCTTCAAATTTAACGTGTCCTTCGATATTTGGCAGGGGAATGTTAAGGCGATCGCTGTCGTTGCTCTCAGGCTGGGAGTTGAGAATATCCCGCAGACGCTCGATGGACATCCCCACTTCCTGGAAGCTCTGCCAAACCTGGACAAACCGCAGCAGTGACCCGGTCACGTTCCCGGAAATAATCCGGAAGGCGATGAGCTGACCGAGGGTTAGTTCCTGGTTAATTACCAAATAAGCCCCTACCCACAACAGCAACAGGGAGGAGAGTTTATTCAAGAAGCCTGCCACGGAACTGGCGGCAGTGTTCGTCAAAATGGTTCGGAAGCCCGCATTCATATAGCGAGCATAGCGTTCGTACCAGTTCCAGCGAGAGGTTAACTCAATGTTTTGTGCCTTCACCGTCTGCATCCCGTTCAGGGTTTCGACGAGATAGGATTGAGCATCAGCGTAGCGTTCTGCCCGTTTCAGCAGCAGTCGCCGCACAATCGGGGAAACGAAGATAATCAAAGCGGTGAAGAAGGGAACCGTGACCAAGGACACCAGGGTTAGCAGCCAACTGTAGGTCACCATCACAGCGATATAAATCACCGAGAACACCGCATCGAGTACTACCGTTAGGGCGGTTCCGGTAACGAACTGACGAATGTTGGCCAACTCATTCACCCGTCCGGCGATATCCCCCACCCGGCGTTTATCGAAATAGCCGAGGGGAAGCCTGAATAGGTGGTCAATTACCTCTGAACCGAGGTTCAGGTCAATACGGTTGGTGGTATCAACAAACAGATAGGTTCGTAAACTGGTCAGTAGCGCCTCAAACAACGCCACCCCAATCATGAAGACCCCTAAAATGTTTAGGGTTTCAATACTGCGTTGACCTAGGACTTTGTCAATGATGACCTGGGTCAGCAGTGGGTTAGCTAGTCCAAACAACTGGACAAAGAAGGAGGCGATAAAGACCTCAATCAGGACTTTTTTATAGCGCAGCATGGAGGGGAGGAACCACCACATGCTGAATTTCTCGGACTGGTCGCCGGAGGGGGGTTGTACTAAGACAACCTCGGCCACATCCCCCTCCACCATTTCCGCCACTTGGGCGGGGGTACGATGGAGGACGCCCATTTCGGGCACGGCTAGGACGATTTCCTTCTCGCTAATGCTATAGAGGACGGCATAGCTATCCTCCCATTTCATCATCCCCGGTGCTTGCAGCCGTCCCAGGGACGTTTTAGGAATGCGAGCTAGTTGAGCTTGTACTCCTAGGGTGGGCATGATGGTGCCACAGCCATAAAGCGAGACGGCCCCCTTGCTTTTTAACTGCTGTTCGAGCAATTTACGGATGGCATCCTTACGGAAGTTAATCCGCATATACTTGCAGAGCATATGGAAGCAAGCCAGGGGAGAGCCGATGGGGCCACTGCCGCGAATATGAGGGTAGCGCGGTGGGGGAGCTAAGGGATCTCGCGGGGGATCTGGCGGTCGTGGTGGGGCTTCCGGGACATTGGCTAGGGAGCTACTGCTACTGGGAACGAGGGTTCTGCCATTACCGTTGGGGGAGCCATTAGGGGACTCCTGTGAGCCATCGGGTTCGGTTTGGCTGTCTGTACCTGGCTCAGTGGCTTGAGGGAGTTGAGTAGAGGAAACAGCTTGAGCGACCTTCGCACTCCAAGGTACCCCAACAAGGCGTAAGGAGCTGTCGAGCCGCATGGGTTTGTAGCGGCCTGGATAGAGGCGATCGCCCACTTTGGCATCGGGCAGTTCTCCACGACTGACACACCAGAGGAGATTAGAATCTAAGCGGGTTGGATCGACGTGTTCCCCTTTGGGGATATCAACGATTTGGGCCTCAGACCAGAGGTCATAGCACAGGGTTTTGAGATCAGCCGTCGCATCAGCTCGCCGTTGTAGTTCGGCGCTACTGAGTTCAAAGACCTCTATCAGGCTCGGATGCTCCCGCACGGCCCGGTTAAAGTCTTTTTCTTGCCGCAGACACTCACGAAAGTCGTTGACATTGATGCTGACACAAATGGTCTCACTTGAGGCCATTGCGGTTTCACAGGGAAGATCGCGCACCACACTAATCCAGCCGAGGACCTCTCCGGGACCCACTAAGCGCAAACTGGTGGAATGACCATTGCGGCTGTCATAGCCGAGAACCCGCACTTGTCCTTGATAAATGATCGAAATTTGGGCGGGCATCTTCTCCCGCACTAACAGTGCTTGACCGATGCGATAGCGCAGCAGCTGAGCTTTTGCTGCCAATTGCTGCCGGGTTTCTGGTTTCAAGCGGTCAAAGGGGGCGGTTTGAGCCAGAAAATCGGAAATTTGGGGTTGGGAGGTAGTCTGAGTCATACGGACGCTGGGGGTGAAGACATGCGTTTGAAGTAATCGGCGGCGATGCTTTGAACTTCTTGTTGAAGCCAGTTGACATAAAGTTCATCTAACATCCGCTGATGCATGGCCGCATCAAGCTGAGCCGGGTGAAACTCATCTAGGCGAACAATGATAAACCATTCTGCCAGAGGACGAGGGGGCCAAAGTTGTCCGGGTTGGCTTACAGAGAGGAGTTTGCCAATGGCGGGGTGAGGGCGGTTGAGGGAGACCGGGCCGAGTTTGCCGCCCGTTCGAGCCTCGGGGCCCTGGGAATAGTCGCGGGCACAATCTTCAAAGGTTTGTTCCCCTTCATTAACGCGATAGTACAGTTCTTGGGCTAATCCTTCATCTTGGGTGCGGATGAGGGAATAGACCACTTGATCTAAGCTGGCTTTACGGGTCATAAAGTGCGATCGCACCTTTGGCCCCCAGGTTTTTTCCTTAAAGTTTTGTAATAATATGGGTCGTATGGCGAGGGCTTCTAGCTCTTCGAGGGTCATACCATTGGCTTTCAGCCATGCCTGTTGGATCTCCGGAGAGGTCAACTGGTTTTGCTTACAGAATTTTTGGACGGCAGCTTGTCGCTCCTCGTCAGGACAGGTGAACTCGGCGATCGCCTGATCAATGACTAGCCCCTGCAAAAATTGTGGCAGTAGCTGATAACGCTTGAGCAGTTGCGGGATTTCTGCTTCTGTAATTACTTGCTCGCCGACGCGGAAGACTTCAGTCATCGCTCCTGTCAATTCAATCTAATCGAGTAATCTATACACACCTTAAGACATGAACCGAATTGGATCATAGTCTCGTTGATGCCGCCAGAGGTATTTGGCCACTGGTAAGGCAATACTAATCGATCTAGTGTCTTCCACGCTAATACTCAAAAATGGCTATCCATTCAGGATTATTGGGGTCTGGTTCCGCTGACGGGAGCTGTAAGCCAGTTGTTCCGCGAGAAAAATCCCGAACGTCGCAGGGTCTAACCTAAAGTTCGGGAACGGTGATCCGCCCTAGACAGGAGACCGCCTGCGTGGGGCGGATCACAATGGGATATTTAGGAATTGGGGTGTTTGAAATGCCGCAACCGTTGAGACAGGCTATACATAATCTCTAGGGCAAACATAGGGGTCTCCTGGACAGCAAACAGAAATTTCTGTAAGTCCATGACAGCGAGGGTACAATTGGTTTTCGCCACGGCTGTTGAGGCTCGGGTGCCCTTATCACGGACGAGGGACCCTTCACCGAAAACATCCCCAGTATCAATGGTTTCTACCACTTGACCGTCCACGACGAGGTCAACGGCCCCCTCGATAATCCCAAACATGGTCTCTCCGGGTTCCCCTTCCTTGAAAATCACCTCTCCGGCTTTATAACGTTGGGGTTCGGTTTGTCTCTGAAAAATTGCAACGGTTCTGGCGGGTGTGAGCATAGTTCTTAGGGGTGGGATTCAGATGGGACTGGGGGGGGTTAGGTGATGACGGTGGGAGTATTCATGCCAGTATACTGACGAATCTGCGCCACATCCTCAGCGATGGCAATAAACTCGGCCAGGGCATCTTGAGGATCGGCACCATGTTGACTCGAATCAGGTTCGTAGCTTTCTAGGTACAGCCGCAGGGTGGCACCTTGGGTTCCGGTCCCCGAGAGGCGGAAGACAATGCGGGAGCCATCGGTGAAGCCGATGCGGATGCCTTGGTTTTTGCTGACACTGCCATCGACGGGGTCGGTATAGCTGAAGTCATCAGCATAGTCGACCTCGTACTTGCCCAGGCGTTGGCCGGGTAGGCTTTGCAGTTGCGATCGCAGCCCTTCCACCAGTTGGTCAGCATTACCGGAGTCGATGCCTTCGTAATCATGGCGAGAGTAGTAGTTGCGTCCATAGGTCTGCCAATGGTCTCGCACAATCTCTTCAACGGACTGCTCACGCACTGCCAGGATATTCAGCCAAAACAGAATGGCCCAGAGGCCGTCTTTTTCCCGCACATGGTCTGACCCAGTCCCGAAACTCTCTTCACCGCAGAGGGTGGCCTGTCCGGCATCGAGAAGGTTGCCAAAGAATTTCCAACCGGTGGGGGTTTCGTAGCAGTTGATGCCTAGTTTCTCGGCGACGCGATCGACGGCGGCACTGGTGGGCATTGAGCGGGCCACCCCAGCTAAGCCCTCTTTGTATCCAGGGACGAGGTGGGCATTGGCGGCCAAAACGGCCAGGCTATCACTGGGAGTCACAAAAAACTTGCGCCCTAACACCATATTGCGATCGCCGTCCCCATCGGAGGCGGCCCCAAAGTCGGGGGCATTGTCCCCAAACATTAGCTCCACTAGGTCATGGGCATAGACTAAATTTGGGTCTGGATGCCCCCCGCCAAAGTCTTCAAGGGGAGTTCCATTTTGCACGCTTCCTGGTGCTGCCCCCAACCGCTCTTCTAGCAGCAGATGAGCGTAGGGGCCGGTCACCGCATGGAGAGGGTCCATACAGAGACGGAAGTCCCCGGAGGTGAGAAAGTCGCGGATGCGGTCAAAATCGAAGAGGGACTGCATCAAATCCGCATAATCAGCGACGGGATCAATCACTTCAACGGTGGTCTCGTTGAGTTGGGTGATCAGCAGGGTGTCCAGGTCAATATCCGGGGCTTCTAGGATGTTATACCCCTCAAGGGTCTTGCTGGCTTCAAAAATAGCTGATGTAACTTTTTCTGGGGCGGGGCCGCCATTGCTAGTATTAAATTTAACGCCAAAGTCTCCCTCGGGTCCCCCAGGATTATGGCTGGCTGAAAGAATAATGCCTCCGAAGGCTCCGGTTTTACGAATAATGCAGGATGCAGCCGGGGTCGAGAGGATGCCCCCCCGACCCACGAGAACCCGGCCGACGCCGTTGGCCACAGCCATTTTGAGGATGGTTTGGATGGCAGTGCGGTTGTAGTAGCGTCCATCGCCACCGAGGACAAGGGTTTTACCTTGATAGTCTTCGAGGCTGTTGAAGATGGCTTGGATAAAATTTTCAAGATAGTGCCGCTGTTGAAACACCGGAACCTGCTTTCTAAGCCCTGATGTTCCGGGCTTCTGGTCTGGGAAGGGTTGAGTCGATACCGTGTGTACGTTCATACGATGGGCAAACTACAAGGGAGATATTTGACAACACCATATCAAACGCTGTGGTCTCTTGAGTGTTTTCTGGGTTTCTCTTTAGATCCCCGAGAACCTCAACGGCTTAGCCTTAGGCTCTCGATGGTGGGTGCATCACGAGCCAGCCTCGGCGAACACAATGGATCAGACGGTCGATGGCGAGACGTTCTTCTTCGCTCATGCTGTCTGTTAGGAGGACATCCCTGACGTGGGAACGGTCATCTGGCCCGAGAGTCCCTGCACACCAGGCTTGGAAAAATAAATCGGCGACAGGTGGAACAAGGCAGCGTTGGGTAGACATAACCGAGAAGTTGTCAATCACGTTTGTATTTTCGATCCTATTTCTTAATTTTTCGTAAATAATCTACCCTGGGTATGATTGTAAAGCAAAAATTAAGAGATCTTGATCATTGACAAATTCGGGTAAATCCCCTCTTGACAAAAATAATCCCGAGCTATCTCAGCCCGGGATTTAAACTAAGGGTTTTACCAAGTTCACGACACTACGGCAGGGTGTAGTTGTTTTTGCCAAGTTGTTAAGCTCTCCAGAGCGCGATCGCGATATTTGCCATAGCGATCGCGCTTATTACGAATTCTCATCTCCAAACTGGGGATAATGCCAAAGTTGGGAGGCATAGGTTGAAAATGTTTGGGACTGGCCGAGGTAACAAACTCAATTAAGGACCCCATCATTGTGTCTTTAGGCATAGAAACCGGCTCTAACCCCAAGGCTACCCGAGCGGCATTGGTGCCCGCCAACCACCCCCCAGCAGCAGCAGCGGTATAGCCTTCAGTGCCAATGAGTTGCCCGGCAGCCAGCAAAGTCGGACGTTTATGGAACTGAAGGGTTGGCTGAAGCAACTCGGGGGAGTTAATAAAGGTATTACGGTGCATCACCCCCATTCGGACAAATTCTGCCTCTTCTAAGCCAGGAATCAGGCGAAACACCCGTTTCTGTTCTCCCCAACGGAGGTTGGTTTGGAATCCCACCATATTCCAGAGTTGGCCGGCTTTGTCTTCCTGGCGCAATTGAACCACCGCGTAAAACCGGTCTGGCGATCGCGGATCACGGATGCCCACGGGTTTCAGGGGGCCATAACGCATGGTGTCCTCACCCCGTTTCGCCATTTCCTCGATGGGGAGACAGCCTTCAAAAAACTTAGCCGTCTCCCGCTCAAAGTCTTTCACCTCAGCTTGTTCAGCGTCACACAGAGCCTGCCAGAAGGCGAGATACTGCTCCTGGTTCATGGGACAGTTGAAATAGTCCGCATCCCCCTTGTCATAGCGCGAGGCCCGAAAGGCAATCTCAGTGTTAATAGACTCCCCCACCACAATGGGACTTGCCGCATCGAAGAAACTCATATATTGGCTGCCAGTAAACCGTTGTAGGTCATCAGCCAGGGCTTCACTGGTGAGGGGCCCCGTAGCCAGGACAACAATCTCATCGTCAGGGATACGCTGGACTTCCTCCCGTTCCAGGGTAATCAGGGGATGCTGAGCCAAGGTTTGAGTTAAATCCCGGCTAAACACACCGCGATCGACGGCCAAGGCCCCACCGGCTGGCACATCATGTTCATCGGCTTTGCCAATCACCACCGATCCCAAACGGCGCAATTCCTCATGAAGCAATCCCGAGGCGCGATCGCTGGCTTTAGCCCCAAAGGAGTTACTACAAACGAGTTCGGCCAGTTCCTGAGAATGGTGAGCGGGAGACTGCCGCAGGGGGCGCATTTCCTGAAGAACCACAGGAACCCCCCATTGGGCCACCTGCCAAGCGGCTTCGGTTCCCGCCAGTCCACCACCAATCACTCGTACGTTCGGCATAATTCACACTCAAAACTAATTACAGATTCATTGTCGCCCCAGACAAACGCCCCCCTATTGCCTGTTGCCTGTTGCCTTCTTTTTCCTTCTCCCCCCTATTGCCTACTGCCTACTGCCTACTGCCTACTGCCTTCTTTTGCCTTCTCTCTACGATAAAGCCTGAGTCAACATCTGCGGCACCGGAAGCAAGATAAATGCCAGCAGAAACAGACTGACTAAGCCGAGGACATCCCGTTTATTGTCCAACTCGCTGACATCGTTGAGGGCAGGACTGTCCCGTAGAGGAATCAGGAACAACAGCAAGGCCCATACAAAGAGTTCTGGATGCAAGATCGCCAGCAAGAGCATAAGGACGCGGCTGATTTGCCCGATGGCGAGGGCCGTACGTCGTCCAAACATTGCATGGACCATTTGTCCCCCATCTAGGCGGCCAATGGGCATCAAGGTAAAAGCACTTAAGATTAATCCGAGATAGCCGACGATGGCAATGGGCTGTAATTCAATGGCTTGGGATGGATCTAAGGACCCGGGTAGTAACACTCCACTACAGACCGATAGGAGGAGGGAAAAGGTGGGGATGAGTTCCTCAAAGTTGAGGATGCCTGAGGTTTCTGAGGCTGGAACCAGTTGGGATTGGGAGAGTCCCCACAGTAGGAGGGGAAAACTGACGATAAAGGTCAGGATGGGGCCGACGACGCTGGTGTCGAAGAGAACTTTACGGTTGGGAATGGGGGAGCGAATCCGCAGAAAAGCCCCTAAGGTTCCGAGGAAAAAGGGAAAGGGAATGAAGTAGGGGAGACTGGTTTCTAGCTCATGTCGGCGGGCGATCGCATAGCGCCCCAATTCACGAATCCCTAAGACCCCCAGCAGGGCGCAGGCATAGGGGAGTCCTTCGAGTAATAGTCTCGGGTCAGCTTGCCAGAGATCGCTCTCGATGCCAGCTAATTCGACGCCGACGGTGGTACTGGTGAAGAGGGTAATCAGGAACAGTCCCAGGGCAATGGCCGGATGTTCAGTCGGATCAGCTGATGTGGTCTGGGTTTGTTGATTGGGGTTGGGGGCGAGGACAAATAGGGGTTTGCGGTTTTCCCCTTCTTGGAGTACCACCAGGAAGCGATCGCCGAATTGTTTTTGGATGTTATCGCGTATAGTGCGATAGGCGCGATCAGGGTTGGTGCGCAGTTGTCCTCGGCAAATAACGGCTTGGGGTCGATATTCCAGTTGATGTAGCGCATACACCGACCAGTTAAAGCAGTCTCGTAGTTGCGTTTCCTCACCAGGGGCGATGGGCCGCAATTGTTCTTTGAGGTTATTTAGAGAGGAGGAGAGTTCTGTGGCCGTCACCGTTGGCCGGGGCTGTTCCTCGGGGGTGGTGCGTCCCCGGTAGAGTAGCCAGAGATAGAGGATAAAGCAGCCTGTCATCAGGGCGATCGCCCCCCAAGCCGGAACGGCCCCCTCTTCTGGGGTCATTTCTGCCCAGAGAATCAGCACCACAGCAGGAGTCATCATCACCAACCACAACAACCACACCGGGGTTCGCGTGATGTTGGCAACGCTCCGCTGCAAGATAATGTAGGTAATCAGTCCAAGTATCAGCAGTAACCAAAAAGTCATCACGTATGTCTAAAGAACCCCGCATTGTCCGAGCGAATATTTTTGCGTTTCCCCCCAATCGGGACACCCTGGGAGGAACCGCCTACCTTATTGTAGAAAAAGATGGCAACGTCCTGATTGATACTCCCCCATCTACCCCCGAAACTCAGGACTTTTTAGAGCGTCAGGGCGGGGTGCGATCGCTCTTCATTACCCATCGCGACAGTATTGGCAATGCCACCCAGTTTCAGAAACGCAGCGGTTGTCAACTCATTATCCAGGAACAAGAAGCCTATCTGCTGCCAGAGGCCCAGGTCACCTCATTTCAACAGGAGATTCAGATTTCTTCCCAGATTCAGGGAATTTGGACTCCGGGACATACGCCCGGTTCTGCCTGTCTCTATTACCCTCAACAAGGAGGAATTTTATTTACCGGTCGTCATCTATTGCCCAATCCCAAAGGACAGGTTGTGCCCCTACGCACGGCGAAAACCTTTCACTGGCGGCGGCAGTTGCGCAGTGTCGCCCAGTTGCGCGATCGCTTTTCCCCAGAGACTCTATCTCTAATCTGTCCAGGCGCCAGCACAGGCTTCCTCCGGGGTCAACGGGCCGTTGAGGGGGCCTATCACCAACTGGCAACCTTAGATTTAGAGGCCTATGAAGCCGCCCCAGCTCTCCTCTAGGAGCAACAAGACAAAAACCCCACAGCGAGTGTGGGGTTTTATGAATCAGAGGGTCAGCCAGTCAAAGACTGACCTGAAACCATTGTCCTAGAGGGTGTCCTAGAAGGAGAAGGTCGTGCGAAGAACACCGACGAAGGCATCGTCAGCATTCCGGCTACCTTGAGGAGCACTCAACCAGATGAGTCCAGGGGTAATGGAGATGTTGTCGTTGAGCTGATAGCGGTAGAACGCTTCAACGTGAACCGGGGTGTCATCAGCACCGGCACCACGAGAGCTGTTCTCATTGAAGCCACCCACGTAGGGTTCAACACCGGCCATTAAACCGAGGAGGTTGCCTTGTCCACCGAAGTCAGGCAGGGCTAGACCTAAACCGTAGTACCAGATGTCCGCGCTATCTTTGCCAGTGGCACGGGAGTTGGCGTTGGTGTAACCGCCAAACGCGTTGATGGCAAAGCTATCCGAAAGCTGGTAAGCGGCGGAGAGACCGTAGGAGTTGGTGTAGAGGGCGGCTGCATCGCCGAAGGGCTGCACACCACGGGTGGTACCAGGGCCAAGGCCGAAGATGCCGTTTTCAGTACCCGAAGCATTGAAGAAGGCGTGGTTGTAGGTCAAGCCCACTTGCAAGTCACCGGAATCAAAGGTCAACTGACTCATGATGGAGTAGTTACCATTGAATAGACCCTCAGCGCGGTTAGGGCTGAACGCATCAGCGGCGAAGTAACCCGCAGACAACATGATGCTGTCGGTCAGGTCAACGTTGACACCAACACCAGTTGCATCCGTCCCAATTTTGTAGATGGGGTTGGATTCAGCAAAGCTGGTCAGGGCGTTTTCACCACCGGTGTAGCCTTCTAAGTAGGGGCTAATGGTGGGGACGAAGTCTTGCCAGAGACCACCGGACGCAGGCAGGTAGACCTGAACGTTGTCGCCGAGGGGGAAGTAGTACGCCAACCAACCGATGTCAACACCACCGCCGTTGTCGAAGTTGTGGGTGAAGACCCCTTGGTCGAGGTTGTTGAAGGTTGCCGCGTTACCGGAATCAAGACGAGTCCAGAGTTGGTCGCGTCCGCTGAAGCTGGAGACGAACCCAAGACGAACCCGGTTGTGGAAGACGGTTTGGTTGTCATCGACACCGACGTTGCTACCACCGAAGGCATCCGCGATGGCGAAGACCGCTTCCCCTTCTAGTTTGGTGGTGGTGGAGAACTGGTTAGCTTCGAGTTCCGAGACGCGAGCTTCCAGACCATCCACGCGGCCCCGTAGAGTTGCCAGTTCAGCGGAGAACTCTTCTTGCAGACGGCGAATAGTGGCTAAGTCGCTGGGGTCGATTTCATCACCGCCACCGACGATGGCGACGATTTGATCCAAACAGGCGTTCAGACCGGCGGCAAATTCATAACGAGTCATGAAGTTGTTGCCACGGAACGTCCCGTCGGGGTAACCGGCGATACAACCATAGCGTTCAACGAGAGACTGGAGGGCTTGGAATGCCCAGTCTGTCGGTTGGACGTCGCTGAGCTGGGAGACCGAGGTCACCTGGTCGAGCGAGACAACCTCTTGGTTGCCATTATCTTGGCGAAGTCTTTGACCTTCGTTGGCTTCGATGAAATCGCCAACGGAAAGTTGTTTGCTGCCAAAGTCAGCATCGGTCAGTTGGTCAGCCTTGACGGGGCTGATACCGGAGTCAACCGTTGCTTCTTTAGCTTGAGCAGGAGCGTTTAGCCCCCAGAATGCCGCTAGTAGCGGGCTGAATAGCAGAATCTGCCATGTTAGTTTACGCATCTTCCCTCACACCTTAAAACACAGGAACTTTGAATTTCGCGAAAAGCAGCCAATGGCTGTTCACACATTTAACCATTATAGTGCGATCGCGACTACCAAAAATATGTAGCCTATGGAACAAAAAATCAAGGCGATCGCAGAAATTGGCGGAAACAGGGGTCACCCTGTGTCTGAGTGAACAGCGGTTTCAGAGCCACCTCCCCCCATTATAGTTCGGGGATACCGATTTCGACAGGTTGCCTAAAATTCTCTAAATCTCAATTGGCTGATGTGAGCTGGTCATTTTAGGTGCTTAGAAGGTCTGAATAACTTTTTTTGCGCCTTTTTGCAGCAATAAGCCGTATTCTAGTCCTTCTACTACAGCCTGGTAAGAGGCATCAATGATATTGGCGGAAACTCCCACGGTTGTCCAACGATCATGACCGTTCGTCGATTCGAGCAGCACCCGAGTTTTGGCGGAGGTTCCCGATTGACTGTCTAGGATGCGGACTTTATAGTCAACGAGATGACAGTCAGCAATGCCGGGGAATTGATCCACAAGAGCTTTGCGTAGGGCGGCATCCAGGGCAGAAACGGGGCCATTCCCTTCGGCAGCTTGGAGGCTATCGTGCCCATTGACGTTAACTTTTACGGTGGCCAGGGAGTTACTGTCTTCGTTCCCCCCAGCTTGGGTACAGTGAACTTGAAAGCCTTTCACCTCAAAGAAGCGTTCCCGTTGCCCTAAGGCCTCCCGCACCAGTAGGTCAAAGCTGGCTTCGGCGGCTTCAAACTGATAGCCTTCATTTTCGAGTCCCTTGAGGCGATGGAGGATTTCGCGGCTGGCGGGGTCTTTTTTGTCGAGATCAATGCCAAAATTGCGGGCTTTGGCTAGAACATTACTCAGTCCTGACTGATCGGAGATGACAATGCGCCGCTGATTGCCGACAGCTTCGGGGCGAATATGCTCGTAGGTGAGGGGATTGCGCTCTACGGCACTGACATGGATGCCCCCTTTATGGGCAAAGGCGGAACGGCCGACGAAAGCGGCGCGATCGTTGGGGGCTAGGTTCACCACTTCACTGACAAAGCGGCTGGTTTCGCTCAGTTGGGCGAGTTGGTCGTCGTCGAGACAGTGATAGCCCAATTTAAGCTGTAGGTTGGCGATCGCCGAGCAAAGATTGGCATTGCCACAGCGTTCGCCATAGCCGTTGATGGTTCCCTGGACCATGGTGGCCCCTCCCAAAACAGCGGCTACGGCGTTAGCTACCGCCATTTCACTGTCATTGTGGGTATGAATCCCCAGGGGAACGGCGTCGCCCATCTCCCCCATCACCTCGGAGACAATTTGGGTCACCTCATGGGGGAGGGTTCCGCCATTGGTGTCACAGAGGGTCAACCATTCTGCCCCAGCTTCGGCGGCGGCGTTGAGGGTTTTGAGGGCATAGTCAGGATTTTGTTTATAGCCGTCAAACCAATGTTCAGCATCATAGATAACCCGTCGTCCCTGGCTGCGGAAATACTCGATGGTGTCCTGAATCATGGCCAGGTTTTCCTCCAGGCTTGTGTTTAAGCCTTCGGTGACATGGAGATCCCAGGATTTGCCGAAGAGGGTAATCCAGCGCGTTCCCGCCGCTAAAATCGGTTGCAGCATCGGATCGTCGGCAGCGTTGCGTCCCGGACGACGAGTTGAACAAAAGGCCACGACTTCCGCTTGGGTGAGGGGCTGTTCTTTGAGTTGCCAGAAAAACTTGACATCTTTGGGATTGGCGCCGGGCCAACCGCCCTCAATAAAGGGAACCCCAAGGCGATCGAGTTGATGGGCAATGCGGAGTTTGTCCTCTAGGGAGAGGGATAGTCCTTCACATTGGGCGCCATCGCGCAAGGTGGTGTCATAGATTGAGAGGCGTTTGGCAGTCATGGCTGGGAAGAAATTCTGGGTAGTTTTGCGTTCACCGTTCTCAAATTTTAACTTGATGCTGTAATTGAGCCGCCAAGTTGTCACAATGGATATATAAAGCCAACAGAAGATATAGAAGCCAACGGGTGAACGCCATTATCTCAATAGACGCCTATGCCAACTGTTTTTGCTGCCGGACAAACCATTGAGTGCGATCGCGGTGCCAATCTGCGTCGTGTGCTTCTGCGCCAGGGGATTGCTCTGTACAATGGCAAAGCCTCTTTGATTAATTGCCGGGGGATTGGGTCCTGTGGAACCTGTGCTGTGGCGGTTGAGGGAGAGGTCTCTGATGCCAATTGGCGCGATCGCACCCGGCGATCGCTTCCTCCCCATCAAGGTCAGCGTTCCCTGCGTCTAGCCTGTCAAACCCAAGTTCTCGGAGATGTCCGGGTGACGAAGTTTGATAGCTTCTGGGGCCAAGGAACTACCCCAGTTTGGACGCCTGATTGTCAACCGTAGTAGTCTCTCAACTATCTTGCAACGTATCTTTCAGATTGTTTTGGGCATCCTCTTGGCGATCGCCATATTTTATTTGCTGCTCGAGGCCCAAGTCCCCCCTGACTCGACGTCTCCGGCGGAGTCCTCCCCTCAAGACACTGTCCCAGAGGCAGTTCCCTTCAGTCCCACCTCCCCCAACTCCAACTCGGCGGGAGAGTCGCCAACGCCAAGCCCAACTCCTACCCCAACGCCAACCCCAACGCCAACCCCAACGCCAACCCCAAGCCCAACTCCCACCCCGACTCCCACCCCAACCCCTGAATCCTCTCCCGTTCCTGCCCTTTGGTAAATCCTCTCATCCTTTCCAGTCAAGATCATGACCCGTGAAATTTTAATTATTGGTGGCGGTGTGATGGGTTTATCCATTGCCGTCGAACTGACGTTACGGGGGGCACGTGTCACCGTGATTAGTCGAGATATCAAACAGGCCGCGAGTCAGGCAGCGGGAGGGATGTTAGCCCCCCAAGCCGAGAACCTGTCGCCGGGGCCCATGTTGGAGTTATGTTTGCAGTCGCGATCGCTCTATCGAGACTGGACTCAGAAACTCGAAAGCCTCTCAGGACTTGCCACCGGCTATTGGCCCTGTGGGATTCTGGCCCCGGTGTATGACTCCCCCGGGACTTCCCCAGTCCCTGAGGCGGGCCCCTCCTTGTGGCTTGATGCCCAGGCGTTGCAGCATTACCAACCAGGGTTGGGGGCCGATGTGGTGGGGGCCTGGTGGTATCCAGAAGATGCCCAGGTGGATAATCGGGCCTTGATGCGATCGCTCCTCGGTGCAGCCGAGGCCCTAGGGATTACCTTAAAGGAAGGGTTAACCGTCGAGGCGATCGCTCAAGTGGGGACTCGTATCAGCAGCGTACAAACCCAAGCCGGACCACTCACGGCCGATCATTACGTTCTGGCGGCGGGATCTTGGTCCAGTCAACTGCTCCCCCTACCCCTCAAACCCATTAAGGGTCAAATGTTCTCAGTTCGGGCCCCACGAGTTAACGGAGAACTGCCCCTACGGCGCGTCCTGTATGGCCCCAACACCTACATTATCCCTCGTAGCCAGGGTCAAATTGTCATCGGCGCCACCTCAGAGGATGTGGGATTTGTCCCCGGAACTACCCCCGAGGGACTGCGATCACTCCTCGACCGGGCCATCCGCCTCTATCCAGCCCTCCAAGACTATCCCATGGAGGAAATCTGGTCAGGATTTCGCCCCGGAACCCCCGATGAACTCCCGATTCTGGGAGATAGCTACTGCGACAACCTCACCCTGGCTACCGGTCATTACCGCAACGGCATTCTCCTGGCTCCCATCACCGCCAAACTCACCGCCGATCTCATCTGCGACAACCAGCGAGATCCTCTCCTCAAGGCCTTCGCCTGGAATCGCCCCCAACCGTCTTCACCCCTCCCTGACTCGACCATGCTGACGAACATCCGCGAAACTCCTTCCCAGCCGGTACAACTTACCCCCCCCGAGGCTGATCCCTTAATAATTGCCGGTCGGTCTTTCCGTTCCCGGCTGATGACGGGAAGTGGTAAATATAATGATTTTGAAACCATGCGCGGTACGATTGCCGCCAGTGGCTGTGAGATTGTCACAGTCGCCGTCCGTCGGGTGCAAACCAACGCCCCCGGCCATGAAGGCTTAGCCGAAGCCTTAGACTGGTCCAAAATCTGGATGTTGCCCAACACCGCTGGCTGTAAAACCGCTGACGAGGCCATCCGCGTCGCCCGACTGGGACGGGAAATGGCCAAACTCCTCGGACAAGAGGATAATAACTTCATCAAACTAGAGGTGATTCCCGATCCCACCTATCTCCTCCCCGATCCTATCGGCACTCTCGAAGCTGCTGAACAGTTGGTTAAAGAAGGATTTGCGGTTCTTCCCTATATCAATGCCGACCCCATGTTAGCCAAACGCCTCGAAGAAGTTGGCTGTGCTACGGTGATGCCTCTCGGGTCTCCGATTGGTTCAGGGCAAGGGATTCAGACGGCGGCGAATATCCGCATCATTGTCGAAAATGCCAAGGTTCCGGTGGTGGTGGATGCGGGGATTGGCACTCCGAGCGAAGCCGCTTTTTCCATGGAGTTGGGGGCTGATGCGGTTTTGATTAATTCGGCGATCGCCCTGGCCCAAAACCCCGTTGCCATGGGGCAAGCCATGGGCATGGCCGTCATCGCTGGACGACTCGCCCACCATGCCGGACGAATTCCCATTCAAGCCATGGCCAACGCTAGTTCCCCCCTCACTGGGACCATTTCTAGCTGATCCCCAATACTTTACCGCTGTGTCCTCGGGCAGCCACAAGGGCGTGCCCCTACGTGGTTCACCTCAAAGTTAGGAAAACCTGAGATACAATCAGAGGTAAATCGATCAAGGGAGGATTTTCAATCGTGGATATTGCTGGAACACGCACCTCAGTGGCGAATCTCCTCTCTTGGATTTTGTTTGCCGTTACCCTCGTTCCTGGGGGGTTTCTGGGCTACCTATTGCGTCGTAATGGGGTCTGGATTGGGGTAGGACTTTGGGCATTTAGTCTCCTGTTACCCTTCCCGACGGCTGAACTTGCGACCATCTCCCATCGCGGCTTTACCGGATTAGCCGCAGGAACCGTCCTAGGCTATCTTGGCCTCATCTGGCAACAGCGTCAGGCACAGGATTCGTCACCCGATGCGGAATAGTCTATTCCACTTTTTCCAAAATTAAACCTCTTTAGGAGATACAGGGTGTTATGTCTGAAGCCAACGGTGTCATGATGCAGTATTTCCACTGGTATACCCCCGCTGATGGGAGCCTGTGGAACCAAGTTGTAGACAACGCCCAAGACCTTGCTGATGCAGGATTTACCGCTCTGTGGTTACCTCCAGCCTATAAAGGCACGGCAGGGGGCTACGATGTGGGCTATGGGGTCTATGATTTATTCGATTTAGGGGAATTCGATCAAAAGGGTTCGGTCCGCAGCAAATACGGAACCAAGGATGAATACATCAAGGCCATTCAAGTTGCCCAAGCCGCTGGTATTCATATCTATGCCGATGTGGTGTTTAACCATAAACTGGGGGCAGACCATACAGAGGAGTTTCAAGCCACGCCCTTTAATCCCCACAATCGCCATGAAGCGGTCGGTGAAGCCCAAACGATTCAAGCCTGGACACACTTCACCTTTCCTGGCCGTCAGAAAAAGTATTCAGAACTTGAATGGCATTGGTGGCACTTCACCGCCGCAGATTACAACGCCTATGATAGCGATGCCGATGTGGTCTATCTCTTTGATGGGAAAACCTTTGATGACGGCGTGGATTTGGAGAAGGGCAGCTTCGATTATTTAATGGGCTGTGACTTGGATATGAGTCGGCCGGATGTTCAGGAAGAACTGAAACATTGGGGAAAATGGTATGTGGAGACAACTCAAGTTGATGGATTTCGCTTTGATGCAGTCAAGCATGTCGAAGCGGTCTTTTTTCCCCAATGGCTAAGCCATGTTCGTTATCACGCAGGCCGGTCTTTGTTTGCGGTTGGTGAGTATTGGTCGGGCAATCTTGATGCCTTACATCACTTTATCAAGGAGACCGGTGGGGATGTGATGTTGTTTGATGCTCCCCTTCATTACAACTTCAGTAATGCTAGTAATCAGGGCAGTGAGTATGACCTGCGGCAGATTTTTGATAATAGTTTGGTCAAGGAACAACCGGCGTTGGCGGTAACCCTGGTCGATAATCATGACTCTCAACCGTTGCAGTCGTTGGAGTCTGTGGTTGAGGGTTGGTTTAAGCCTTTGGCCTATGCCTTGATTTTGTTACGCCGGGATGGCTACCCCTGTGTGTTTGTCGCCGATTACTATGGGGCCCATTACAAGGATTCTGCCCCTGATGGTCAGGAGTATGAGATTTGGTTGGATAGTCATCAATGGTTGATTGATAAGTTTCTCATGGCTCGTAAAACCTATGCCTATGGCGACCAATATGACTATCTTGACCATCCAAATACGATTGGTTGGACTCGGTTGGGGGATGAGGAGCATCCTGGGGGAATGGCGGTGATTTTGAGTAATGGTGAGGAAGGACGTAAGTTTATGGAGGTGGGGCAAGCCAATACAACCTATGTTGATTTAACGGAACATATTACAGAACCGGTGGTGACCAATGATGAGGGATGGGCGGAATTCTCCTGTGAGGGGGGGTCGGTGTCGGTTTGGGTTCCGGGTTAAGGAGTTGTTCGAGTAAAAATCGGGATGCCAACGCGGTTAATATGCTCGGTTAATTTGGGTTCGTCAATGCTGGTGTAGTCAATCACATCGAAGAAGTAGGGAAGGGGACTGTCTTCATTGAGTACATCAGCAAGCTGGAAAATTGTGGAGTGGGTGACGGACTCACCCTGAATGGCTAAGTCAACATCTGACCCAGGTTTGTAGTTACCTTTTGCACGAGACCCAAATAATAGGACTTGGTCAATTTCTGGGAATTTGGCGATCGCCCCTCGGATATGATCTAAATCTTGGTCTGTGAGTCCATAGCTCATGTTTAGCGTGTGTTTAATTTCGCTTCAAAGGTTTCATGGAGATTTTTTAAGAGGGGAAAGTACTTGTAACGAATTCGCTGTTCCACTGCGATCGCTGTTTTTTCATTGTACGTGTGTGCCATCAAGTTGCGGTCTTGAAGGGCTTCAATCCAATCTTGACCTTGGGTGATTATTTCTGCTTGAAAGGCTTGCTTTAGGGTCTCTCTAGGGGTTTTAACGGTGAACCCCTCCATTTCTTCATAGTCTTTTAAAAGTTTCCAGGCGAGTTCAAATGCCATTTCAAAGAATTGAATTAATCCAGCTCGTTCAACTAAAGACGGAGATTCAATACTTAGAGCATTTTCTAACAACAAAAATGTTCGTTTGAAGTTAGAGAACCTCTGTATCCAACGACTATCTGGGTCTGTCATGTTATCCCACTAACTTTTGCTGAAGCTCATCTTTAATCTGACTCAAAATTGAGGTTTCATCCAGGGAATCAAGGATTTGCTGAACGACCACTTTTGGCCCCTCTGGTCCCCAGGATGCCCCGTTGGCGAGATAGGTTTTGGCGACTTGTCCGATCGCATAGGTGGACACCCCCGCGACACTGGCCTGGGTAATGGCTACGGAGACATAGCCCCCAAAGGCCACTCCTCCAGTCACGGGTGTGGCGACTCCTAAGAGACTTTTCAGACCACTTAAGCCCAAATTGGCGAGCAATTCACTGGCACTAATTCCTCCCATACTCAGGGCAATTTTTTGCAGCAAATCGATCGCCCCGGTTTGCGTCATGGGAATGCCGTACAGTCGCGATAGGGACATCAACAGAAACACATCTACGGTGGCGGCGGTGAGGATATCCACGACGGTGACGGGGTTGAGGGCGATCGCCAGGGCCTTGGCCATGACCCCATTCCAGATAATTCGACTGGCTTGGCGATCGCGAATCTCCATCTTCCGCTGCACCACCTGCTCATTCACCTCATCGGCATAGAGCATACTGTTGAGGGCCACCAGAGATTTCCCCTCTCGCTGGAGAATCTCTAGGATTTTCAGTTTCAATTCTTGAACTTGGGGTTTCCCAGCTTCCATCACCACCCCCTTACGTCCATCAGACTTCTCTACCAACGTCGGGGTTAAGGGAGAGGCGGCGGCCATGACAATGCGATCGCTCGTCAGCAGTTGTCGCACTCGCTCATTACGGACTTGATCATAAATCGCCTGGCGATCGGCATCGGGATATTGGTCAATTTTGTTAAACACCAACAACAGGGGTTTCCCGGCCTCGCGAATCTCCGAGAGGGCATCGTATTCAACCTGGGTGATATCCCCAGAAATCACAAAGAGAATTAAATCGGCTCGTTTAGCGATTTTATGGGCTAATTCCGCGCGAGTTTGCCCGTGAACCTCATCTAATCCTGGAGTATCGACTAATTCCACCCGGGCAGTTCCCACCGTGGGTAAGGAGACTTGTAAAACATCATCGATTCCCTCGCCGACGGCACTGCGGGTTAAGGTCCAATCGACACTTTGCTGCGATCGCGTCACCCCATGCAGCGGCCCGGTTTCAAACACTGGCTGTCCCACCAAGGCATTTAACAGAGAGGATTTCCCCCGGCCCACCATGCCAAAGGCAGCAATCTGCACCACGTCAGACTCTAACTTGTCCAACATGCTCTCTAAGCCTTCAATTTCGGCTTCTAAGCCAGTCCGTTCTCGCTCCGAGAGGTCCAACCGGTCTACAAGGTCATGCAATGCCGTTTTCGCCCGTTTGTAATTGAGTTCTGATTGAATATCGGCAAAACTAAAGATGGCTTCATCAAGTTCACGCTCAAAATTTGAAGAACGGGGGTTAGGCATGTAGCAAAAGTTGGTCTAAATAGGACAAAAAATGGGGGACAAGAAGGCAATAGGCAATAGGCAATAGGCAACAGGCAACAGGCAACAGGCAATAGGTGGGGAATTTTCTGCCACCTCAAGGTCTCAGTTGGGCACTCTTCGGTTGCGATAGAAACGTAAAAACAGGTAACGGTGGATAGAGATATGTTCCCCGGGCAACCCAAGAGGGTGACTCTCCATTTTGAGTTTCCCCAAACAATTCTATCAACCCCTGCGAACCTACCTATGTGAGCCTTAAGATGCACGGCTGATCATTGAGAGATCGGCGGAACCAAAGTTTGTACTTAGGGCAACTTGCAGATTTTCTAAGGATTCTATCAGCCACCGGACGGCTTCGCGGGTACTTTGATCGTAATGGTCAAAGAGAATGGAAAACCGTTTTTCTAGATAGGGACGTACTCGACGACAAATTAAGAGAATTTTCAGCAACAGGGCCATAACAAAGGTGGGGCCGATGTTGGAGAGGAGGTCGATGAGAACATAGTGGTTGGGATTTTGGGGACTCTCAACCACCAGGAAGTTCAGGAGTTGGCTACAGGTACGAACGACTAAAAAATCTGTCGGTTTTTGGTCGTCACATTGGGGCAGGGTATTCATTAAGTGCTGATACAGCTTATCGTAGAACAAACGCCTACCATAGTCTTCATCAACCGTGGTAATGAGGTACTCAAATAAGTCTTCTTTAAACTCTCGATAGGTGCGGGTTTGGCTGGTATGAGTGCGGAAGGTCTGGGCTAAGTCTTTATAGGTGTATTGCCCCTCTGCTCGCCCAGAAAACTGTTTAACCGCAACGTAGAGTTCGCGATCGCCCAATAATGTGGGGTTTCGCACCGGCTGAATAATGCGAGGATTTTTCAGCAATTTAGGATTTTGTCGCGCGAGTTGGGCCCGTTTGACTTTATAGGAAACATATTTTGACAAATGCACTTCATACTGCTTTTGCCGATGAGCCTGTAGTTTCTGAACGGTTTGTTGATGCTCGTAACTACTACTATCTCTCAACAACGAGTGAGAATAAAGATAGGGGTAACGACCAATTAGAGTTCCTAAGGGCTGCTGTTCGGGGGGTTGATCACTGTCTTTGCTGCGATCAACTACTTGAACTAACCGCTGAAGGGTTATATATTCATCACTGCTCTTGAACTGTGCCAGCAGGTTCTGAATGCGGCGGGCCTCTCGGGATTGCATCCGGCGATCGCCCGAGGTACTAATGAGGTTCACCAACTCAGGAATAGCCGGCTGGTGCTTGGTTTCCATCTGCCAATGGTTGATGAGAATATGGCAGCAGCGGTTGAGGACACTATTAAACTCATCCTCAGCCTGATCCAACGAGACAATAGTCTGGATGATTGAAGCAATTTCTGGATCGGGATATCCTGAACCCTGGACGAACAGGGTTCTAAAGCGTTCGAGCAACCGTTCTGGCGCTTCGACCTTTACTAAATCAAGCAGGTGATCATATAATTCCTGCTCAGCTAGATACAGATCGTTAGATTTAGCCATATTCTATGTAGCCCCCTTGAACCTCAGTAGTAGGCTCAAGTATGCTCCCTACTCCGAGTCAGTTATCGAAACAGATGTACACACGTATCAGTCAGAGCCGCTTTTTTTAGTCATACATACCCTATTTCCATCGTAATCGATGCTCTAAGGGCAGCCGTGGGTTCAAGTGTGATTTGAACAGAGTCCGCTCCTGCGGGAGGAACACCCTCGTATCAGTCTAGCTTGGGGTTTAGTCCCCAGATACTGAGGCTTCACCGGTGTGGTATCCCGATCTCAAGTTGAGACCGCACGCCTCATCTTAATGATACAATATCAAACTTGGATTTGTTAAGCAGCCCCGACCCTTGAACCAGTTTTTTGAGTATCACACCCAGGCCACTTGCCCGGACACCGGAGCCAGAGCTGGGGTGTTCCAGACGCCCCACGGCATTGTCGAAACGCCACGTTTTATGCCTGTGGGAACCTTAGCCAACGTCAAAACCGTGACCCCCCACCAGCTCCGAGGAACTGGGGCACAAATGGTTCTGGCCAATACCTACCATCTGCATTTACAGCCGGGGGAAGATATTGTGGCCGAAGCCGGCGGCCTACATCGTTTTATGGGCTGGGATGGCCCGATGCTCACAGACTCGGGAGGCTTTCAGGTGTTTAGCCTCAGCCAGATGCGCACGATTACAGAGGAGGGGGTGACCTTCCGCTCGCCTCGGGATGGGGCGCGGATTAATCTAACCCCGGAACGCTCGATTGAGATTCAAAACGCTCTGGGGGCGGATGTCATCATGGCCTTTGATGAATGTCCCCCCTACCCCGCAAGCCGCGAGGCAGTGGAGTTGGCCACGGCACGGACTGAACGCTGGTTGAAACGCTGTATTGACCACCATCGTAAGAGTTCTCAGGCACAACGGCAAGCCCTGTTTGGGATTGTACAGGGAGGGGTTTACCCGGATTTACGAGCGCAAGCGGCTGCATCCTTGCAAAAGCTGGACTTGCCAGGATATGCCATTGGTGGGGTGAGTGTGGGGGAACCGCCGGAGTTGATTGAGGCGATTGTTAAGGCCACCACTCCCCTCCTTCCAGAGAATAAGCCTCGCTACCTGATGGGGGTGGGGACTTATCGGGAAATGGCCCAGGCCATCGCCTCGGGGATTGATTTATTTGATTGTGTCATTCCTACTCGTTTGGGCCGACATGGAGCGGCGTTTGTGCGGGGAGAACGCTGGAATCTCAAAAATGCGCGTTTTCGACGGGATTATGCGCCCCTCGATGAGGAATGCCCCTGTTATACTTGTCAGAATTTCTCGCGAGCTTATTTGTCTCATTTGGTGCGATCGCAGGAACTCCTGGCCTACACCCTACTCTCGATTCACAACATTACGGAGTTAATTCGCTTCACGCAGCGGATTCGCCAGTCTATCCTCGATGGCTGTTTTGCGCAGGAATTTGCGGGCTGGCTGCAACCGGCTCCCTAAGGCCAGTTGGAGGATTTTGCTTAACTTAAATTAACATTTTGGGTCAATTCAACGCCTTATGTTAATATTTGTTTGAATTATGAGAAAACTCGAGCGATAAAAGGATTTTAACCCAATGGACGCAGCTCTGTTCTTAGCCAAACTCCCGGAAGCCTATCAGATCTTCAATCCCTTAGTGGATGTTCTGCCCTTGATTCCCCTGTTTTTCCTCTTACTGGCGTTTGTCTGGCAAGCCGCTGTGGGTTTCCGTTAAGTCATTTCTGTTAATTGGAACTAACTTGCTGTTCCTTTGGCCTGTGTGTCCCTGACATGGGCTTTTTTGTGGGACTTGTTGGGGAGACGGGAGGGGTATGGGGGAGAACTACATGAGGACATGGAGAACCCACCCCGCCCTTCGGGCACCCCTCCTGGGAGGGGAGAACCCACCCCGCCCTTCGGGCACCCCTCCTCCCTCCCCTCTTGGGTGGGCGCCCTTCGGGCACCCCTCCTGGGAGGGGAGAACCCACCCCGCCCTTCGGGCCACCCCTCCTGGGAGGGGAGAACCCACCCCGCCCTTCGGGCACCCCTCCTCCCTCCCCTCTTGGGTGGGCGCCCTTCGGGCACCCCTCCTGGGAGGGGAGAACCCACCCCGCCCTTCGGTCACCCCTCCTGGGAGGGGAGGAAATGGGGTGGGAGGGTTTTTTGTGGTTGCCCTACTTTTGTGGTCGCCCTACAATTTTCTCAATCACTGTAAAACATCGTCATGGGCGATGCTGGGGAACTTGTGAAACTGACGTTAGACCTTAAACCGTTACAACGGCTGGCTTGGCCGTCTCGCCTTGTGGCAGTTGCCATGATGACTCTCTGCTTGGTGGTGTTCCTGAATGGGCGATCGCCCCAAGCTATGGCCCTGAATATTGAAGCGGGAAGCTGGACTGGGGCCTCCTTCCCGGTGGAAAATTTCCAAGCCTATACCTCTCCCTTTGGCTTCCGCAACTCCCCCACGGGAGGACGCGGCTATGAGTTCCATTCTGGCTTGGATATTGCTGCCCCTGAGGGAAGTTATATCCGCAGTTGGTGGGGGGGAACTCTAGTAGAAGTGATTAACGACCAAGGCTGTGGCGTGGGCCTGGTGATTGAGTCCGGGGATTGGGAACATATCTATTGTCACTTGGCTGGACAAGTCCAGACCATCCAAGGTCGGCCGACCCTGGTCGATCGCCGAGGGGGAATACAAGTGTCTGAGGGGCAAGCAGTGCCCTCTGCTGCTCGTATTGGGCGCGTGGGCATGAGTGGACGCACGACGGGCCCTCACTTGCATTGGGGCTTACGCTATGGCGATCGCTGGGTCGATCCGGCCCTAGTCCTGCGGGCCATGCACCGCGATCGCTAATCAACAAAGGTTAAGGGCCGACAAAGGACGGCCCTAGCCTGGGCGGGAGTCGTAAAATTCCTTAAATTGAGGCTACCGGCTCAACAGTGGTGGCCAATTCCGTTTCGGGCAGTTCCGCATGTTCAGCGACGATGCGTCGGAACTCCTCGCCGTCGATCTCCTCTCGCTCAATCAAAAGTTCTACCAGTGAATCCATGAGAACACGGTTTTCTTGGAGAATCCGACAGGCTTCCTCATAGCAGCGTTGCGCCAGCGATCGCACATGGCGGTCAATCTGCGTCGCCATTTCCTCGGAATGGTCTGAACTGGGCATCAACTCCCGTCCCAAGAACACCTGATTATTGGGACTTTCCAAGGCTACCGGCCCCAAATCTGACATTCCATAGAGGGTCACCATTTCCCGAGCTAAGGTGGACACCACTTTCAGGTCGTTCCCCGCCCCAATGGTCACCTCGGCATCCCCAAATACCACCTGTTCAGCAGCCCGTCCTCCCATGGTGATGATAATGCGGTCAATGAGCCAGGCACGGGTGTATAAGCCACTATCGACCATGTCCTCACTGTAGGTTTGTTGGGCAAACCCGCCCACACCACCCGACCGTGGCACAATGGTGACTTTGTTGAGGGGATCGGAGTTCTTGAGCAGGGTCATCAATATGGCATGACCCACCTCATGGTAGGCAATGATGCGCTTTTTCTTGCTATCGAGGAGAGGTTGTAACTTCAGACCGATGGTAATGCGATCGATGGCATCCTCAACCTCTGATTCCCCAATGGCCTGCTTACGACGACGGGCCGTGAGAATCGCTGCTTCGTTGAGTAAGTTCGCTAAATCCGCCCCAGAGAATCCGGGGGTGCGACGGGCGATTTTCTCCAGGGAAATGTCATCGGCCAGTTTCTTGTTGCGGGCGTGAACTTCCAAAATCCCCAGTCGTCCGTTATAGGTCGGTAAGCTGACACTCACCTGACGGTCAAAGCGTCCGGGCCGCAAGAGGGCGGCATCTAGAACATCGGGGCGGTTGGTGGCAGCAATGACAATTACGCCACTATTGCCTTCAAAGCCATCCATCTCCGTGAGAAGTTGGTTGAGGGTTTGCTCGCGTTCATCATTTCCGCCGCCAATCCCTGTTCCCCGTTGTCGGCCTACGGCATCAATTTCATCGATGAAGATGAGACAGGGGGCATTTTCTTTGGCTTTGCGGAAGAGATCTCGCACTCGTGATGCCCCAACCCCGACAAACATCTCGACAAACTCAGATCCAGAAATACTGAAGAATGGCACACCGGCTTCTCCCGAAATTGCCCGCGCCAGAAGGGTTTTACCGGTTCCAGGAGCGCCCACCAATAACAGGCCTCGGGGAATGCGAGCACCAATGGCGGTGAATTTTTCAGGTTGTTTGAGGAAGGTGACCACTTCTTGGAGTTCTTCTTTGGCTTCCTCAATCCCGGCCACATCGTCAAACACCACGCCGGTTTTCGATTCCATGTGGAAGCGAGCGCGGGATTTGCCGAAACTGAGGGCGTTATTACCGGACTGGCTGGAGCGACGAATAATCAGCATCAAGCCGCCGATGAGCAGGAAGATAATCATCAACTGGCCCAACATCCCAACGGCGAAACTGTTATCTGGGGTGGGGTTGATCTCCACTTCAACGTCGGGGTTGTTGCGGAGTAACGTCATTAAATCGGGGTTGTCTTCAAAGATCTGAACTTCTTGGAGGTCATCTTCCCCTTGCAGACGAACCTGGGCGGTTTGGCGCGCGGGATCAAGTTCGACTCGTTCGACTTGACCACTACGGACTCGTTCGAGCAACTCACTGTAGGACAAGCCATTATTTTGGGCTTGGGCTATGACGGGACTCGCCATCAGGGCTTGCAGGATAGCCCAGGTCGCTGCGATCGCTTTCACGCGAGTGAGTGGCCGTTTGGGGGAGGAGTCAGACCGTGGGCTGCGGGTGAAGCTGGGGCGAAGCCGAGGGAATGTCCGTTGACGAGTCATAGTTGGCGAGTCTCGGTGAGTAAAATGCTACGTTTAGTCTAGCTCATCTGACGTATAGTGGGGGGTCGGGAGCTGGCGATCGCCTCCTCTTCACAGACAAGCCAACCCCAAGACTCTTTTAATAGTTAGCCTTAGGGTTAGTGGGGGGCATTGGAGATGAGATTCTCAGGATTTATTTGAGTTTAGCTAATTTTTTCTCCCGCTGCTTTTGTTTCTTTTTCTCCCGCTTGGCTTTTTCTTTTCGCTCTTGTTCCAAGCGCTTGGCTTCTAAGTCTGCTTTACGATGGGCTTCTTCTTTTTTCTCTAGGTAATAGTCATAATTGCCGTTATACATCAGCAGTTCCCCGTTGTGAACTTCGACGATTTTGTTGGCAACTTGGGAGATGAAGTAGCGATCGTGGGAGACAATGAGCACGGTTCCGTTATAGTCAATCAAGGCATTTTCCAGCATCTCTTTAGCCGGAATATCCAAGTGATTGGTCGGCTCATCTAAAACCATGAGGTTGACCGGACGCAGCAGCATTTTGGCTAGAGCCAGACGCGCCTTTTCTCCGCCACTGAGGGCGGAGACGGGTTTGAAAACGGTTTCTCCACTAAAGAGGAATTGACCGAGAAGGGTGCGGACTTCTTCGTTTTTCCACGTGGGAACCTCGTCGTGAATGATGTCAATCACTTTACGATTGAGGTCGAGGGCTTCGGCTTGGTTCTGCTCAAAGTAGCCGGGAATAACATTATGTTTGCCAAGGCTAACGGTGCCATCAACGGGCTGTTCAATGCCCATGATGAGACGCAATAGGGTTGATTTACCCGAGCCGTTGGGCCCGAGAAAGGCAATGCGATCGCCCCGTTCAATTTCTAGGTTGGCACCGAGGAACAGCAACTCTTCCCCGTCATAGCTATAGCTCAAGTCCTCAATGGTGACCACATCTCGACCACTGCGGGGAGCTTCGGGAAACTGAAACTTCAGGGTTTTGACCCGGCCCACAGGAGCATCGATTCGTTCGACTTTATCGAGTTGTTTTTCCCGACTTTTGGCTTGGGTACTACGGGTGGCACTGGCGCGGAATCGCTCGATATATGCCTGTTGTTTCTCGATGTCTTTTTGTTGACGCTCGTAGGTGGATTGTAGGGTGTTGAGGTTTTCGGCTTTCTGTTGCAGGTAGGCACTGTAGTTGCCGAGGTAGGTGGTGGAAACGCCCCGCTCGGTTTCGACGATTTGGGTGCAGAGGCGATCGAGGAATTGGCGATCGTGGGAGACAATCACCATGGGGGTGTTAATGCCTTTGAGATAGGTCTCTAGCCATTCGATGGTTTCGAGATCTAGGTGGTTGGTCGGTTCGTCGAGGAGGAGGAGGTCGGGATCTTGGAGGAGGATTTTCCCTAAACTCATGCGCATCTGCCAACCGCCACTAAAATCGCTGACGAGGCGATCGCCGTCGCTGGGGTTGAAGCCAACTTCCGGGAGAATCTTCTCGATTTGGGCTTCGAGGCTATAGCCATCGAGGCCTTCAAATTGGCGTTGTAGGCGATCGAGGTCATGGATGAGTTGTTCGAGTTCCTCGGGATCGGCGGTTCCCATGGCTTCGGTCACCTCATGGAGTTGATGTTGAACCGCATTAGCCTCCTCAAACACTGTCCAAAACTCCGCCCGGACGGTTCGGCTGGGTTCAACTTCAAATTCTTGGGTGAGGTAGGCGATTTTGAGGCTAGCGGGGCGCACCACTTCACCGGCGGTGGGTTCGATTTCTCCGGCGACAATCCGCAGTTGGGTGGATTTTCCGGCCCCGTTGGCCCCTACCAGTCCAATTCGATCGCCGGGTTTGACCTCCCAGGTGACATTTTTGAGAACTTCAATTCCACCGGGATAAATTTTCTTGATGTTTTCGAGTCGGAGCATAAAAACCTTAATCTACGATCGCAGGAGGACGAGTCAAACGCGGTGACGCGATTTGTCTGACTTTGACTTAAACGTTGCCTTAACTGTAACAAACTGTTACCAACATCCCCAAGGGGGTTAGGGGGGACTTTGGATCTCACCAATGGCGCGCTCGGCCCAGCGACGATCGCTGGTAATGACCACCTCTAGGGCGAAGGCGTCACTCAATGCCTCGTTGAGATGATCGTACATGAGTTGACGGATGCGATCGTGAGCCAACACTTGGCGAGTGAGTTCGTTTTGGGGGGAGACAATCAGATAAAGCTGAATATAAATCACCCGCCCAAAGCGGCCCACCCGTAGCACCTCGCTTTCATGGGGAATTAGACGGATGGGGCGATCGAGTAGTTTACGGATGCGCTGTTGTAGGCGGCGATCGGCGGAGCGTTCCAACATCTCGAACCAGCCCTGTTTGGCCCAACCCCAGGGGGTACGAACTGAAAGCCAAACCACCCCCAGCACAAATAACGGATCGACATAGGCCAACAGGGCCTGGGCCTGATCCGTATCCCCCGCCATAAACACCACCCCAAACACTAGGGCAATTGCCAACCCCATAGTTCCTTCAATAAACCAATGGCGGGCATCTACAGCCCCTAGAGAGAGGGATGGGGACGACGGTTCAGCATCGTCTTGAACTTGTTTGCCCTGGTAGTTGGCCAGAATCATGCCACCTAAGGCCACCACAGCACCGTAGAGAACGGCAAAGGCAGCGCGCACCGTCCGGCCACCACTCCCTAACGCGGCGATCGCAGCTAATCCAGCAAATCCATACACCACAACAGAGACGGCCCCCCGCAACACCTCCAATAGAGGCTCTAGGGCAGCATCGGCAAAGGGAAGTCGGTCGGACTGGGGTTGAGCCAAGCGATGGTTCACCTGTCGAGCCATAACGGCAATCAAGCTATTTAGCCCCGATAACACCCCATCGAGGAGAATCACATGTGATCGCGTCCCCAGACCAAATAGCAGGCCTAACCCCGCCAAGGCTAAATTCCCCCAAATGGCCACCCAGAGAATTTTCTCAGTGGCAGGATTAGCCGAATCAGGAGCAGAAGGAGACATAGATGTGCTCGTGTTAGGGTCAAACCCGAAGGGGTCTAACTCCCATTATCCTGAATCTTCACGGGAGCCTCAAACTTATAGCCCACACCGCGCACCGTCTGAATCATCGAGGGTTGATTGGAATCCCCTTCAATTTTGCGGCGGATTTGCCCAATATGAACATCCACAACCCGCTGATCCCCCACATAGTCGTAATCCCAGACCTCCTGTAGCAATTCCGAGCGCCGCCAGACCCGACCGGGGTTACGGGCCAGGAAATGCAACAAATCAAACTCCAGGGCCGTCAAAAGGATGGGGGCATTACCCAACGTCACCTCACGGCTACCTGGATCAATCAGTAAATCTCCGAAAACAATGCCATTTTGAGGCGTTGGGGCGACGCTGCGCTGACGTTTCAACACTGCTCCCACCCTAGCCCCTAACTCAGCTAAGCTGAAGGGTTTGGTGAGATAATCATCTGCCCCTTTCTCAAATCCACGGACAACATCGTCTTCGTCACTGCGACTCGTCAGCATCATAATATAAACCCCCGTGCGCCTTTGCATTTCCTGACAGAGCTGATAGCCTGTCGTGTCGGGCAAATTCACATCGAGAATGACCAAGTTCGGGTTCAGTCGCTCAAAGAGGGCAAGGGCAGTTTTGCCATCCTCGGCGGCTTCCACGACATAGTCCTCCTGCTTACTTAAGAAGCGGTGGATTAAATTCCGAACTGCGATATCGTCATCAACGACCAGAATTTTGGCGGGAGCCATGACCACACTTGCTTGTCTTAAACCTGAATCAAACCAATTGTACGAGAGTTCGGGCGAGTCATGGAGAAGATCGCCAATGACACCACACCGAAACCGGTACGACAACCTGATCAACTCCATTATCGGACGAATTGAGGCAAACGCACAACCAAAGACCCTATAAGCGGGAAAGTTTTTTGGCATAAAGCCCGCTGAGTTGAAAAAGCGTTGAGTTATAGCAGTTACGCAAACTTCCCCGTAGATGACTAATATGATAGAGCACAATGAAGCCGAATCAAGGGATGTCCAATTCTCAACTCAATCTCAACTTCAGTGAGGGATCTATTTCCCTGAGCTTTTCAGGGGATGCTGCCAAAGAGCTGCAAGGAGCCTTACGGGAATTACTCACGCGACTCAAAGCGGTTGCGTCCAGCCCGGCCGGGGGGTCAAAACGTCCCACTCCCCAGAAGCCGATGGAGTATCAGCATCGGGGCGAGGTTTTTCTGGAGGTGTTCTGCAACCCCAACATTTGGCCGAGTCCGTTTGCCGCTAAAATTCTGCTGACCGTCCGGGATGAGCGGATTCGCCTCACCACCGAGGTGGAATTGACTCAAGTTCTAGAAGATCTAGAGCGGTATTTGCAACAGTTCGGAGACTAAATACCGCTCTAAACCCCAGTAGTGGATGCAAGACAGGCGCAAGACCTTTGCTGATGGGTCTAGGTTAGGGTGTTGATGAGGGTTTTGACGCGATCGCGCACTTCATCCCGAACCCGGCGAAAGGTCTCCAGCGGCTGTCCATCAGGGTCATCGAGTTGCCAATCCTCGAAGATTTCTTGACTCACCCAGTCCGGGGGTAAGTTCACCCCACAGCCACAGAGGGAGATAACGGCATCATAGTCCTCAGCCTTGAAGTCACTGAGCGGATCTGAGGTTTGGCCCGTGATATCAATCCCCGCCTCCTGCATCACCTCAATGGCCGTGGGATGGACGCGGGAGGCTTCTAATCCGCAACTGTGAACCTCCACAACGCCCTGTCCTAGGTGACGGGTGAATCCTTCCGCCATCTGAGAGCGGCAGGAGTTGCGTTTGCAGACAAACATGACTTTTTTCATGGGAATCTTAATTAAACGGGTTGTTTAGCCTGTTCTTGTGCCTGTTCGTGAGCTTTTCGTTCGCTATAGCGGTCTGTAAGATACTCAGTGTGATCTCGCAGCAGGACGGTGAATTTGTATAACTCCTCCATCACGTCCACCACGCGATCGCGGTAACTGGACTCTTTCATGGTTCCGTCCTCATGGAACTCCTGATAGGCTTTCGCCACTGAGGACTGATTGGGAATGGTAAACATCCGCATCCAACGACCCAAAATCCGCATGGTGTTGAGGGCGTTAAATGACTGAGACCCGCCGCTGACTTGCATCAGGGCCAAGGTTCGCCCCTGGGTGGGCCGGACAGACCCCAAACTCAGGGGAATCCAGTCAATCTGATTTTTTAAGATTCCTGTGACGTTCCCGTGCATCTCCGGGGAAGACCAGACTTGTCCCTCAGACCATTGACTCAACTCCCGCAACTCTTGGACTTTGGCATGGGTTTCGGGAACTTGACCCCGTAGCGGCAATTCTCGGGGGTCAAAAAAGCGCACCTCAGCCCCGAAGTCCGTGATAATTCGGGCCGCTTCTTCGGCAAGCAGACGACTATAGGAGCGTTCTCGTAGGGACCCGTAGAGGAAGAGGATTTTGGGAGGGCGATCGAAGTTTTCCATACTATGAGCCGTGATAAATCGCAAAAAAAACGGACAATTGAAGTAGGACAAAAAATTTCCGATATTAGCGATACACGAAGCATATCTATTATGTCGAAAAATTATCGTCCTAACTCATCTGTCTAATTGATAGGTAATGGGGTTAGGGTTCAACAGAATAGTTGCGAGTACAACGGGGGTCTCGCAGGGTGGCTTTGTCGAGTTCTCGGGGGAACCAACTGGCGGTTTGTTGACAGAATTTGACCAGCATTAACATGACTGGCACTTCGATCAACACGCCGACGACGGTGGCTAAAGCGGCACCGGAGTTGAGGCCGAATAGCATCACGGCGGTGGCAATGGCAACCTCAAAGTGGTTGCTGGCCCCAATCAAGGCCGCCGGGGCCGCGTCTTCATAGGAAAGGTTGAGTTTCAAGGCCGCCACATAGGTGATCAAGAAAATCAGGTTGGTTTGAATAAACAGCGGTACGGCAATCAGCAGGATATGCAGCGGATTGTTGACAATGAGTTCTCCTTTAAAGGCGAACAGGAGAATCAAAGTCACCAGTAGGGCAATGATGGAAATGGGGCCAAGCCGTTTCAGGAAGTGATTCTCAAACCAATCTCGGCCTTTGTTGCGTAAACTCCAGGTTCGCGTGAAATAGCCAGCGATGAGGGGCAAACCCACATAAATGAGAACCGAGAAGACAATGGTTTCCCAGGGAACCGTGAGATCGCTGGCCGCCAGCAACCATTTCCCGAGGGGTGCGTAGAGAAACAGCATGGCCAGGGAGTTCACCGCCACCATCACTAAGGTATGGCCCTGGTTACTGTAGGAGAGATAGCCCCACATCAGGACCATGGCGGTACAGGGGGCGATTCCCAGCAAGATAGTTCCGGCGATGTAGGAGTTGGCGATGGAGACTTCTGCACCGCGAATCATCTCGGTGCCTTCAATCAGGGGCCGGAAGACAATGCCTAGGAAAAATTGGGAAATCACCACCATAGTGAAGGGTTTGATGAGCCAGTTTATGCCAAGGGTTAACAGAACGGGTTTGGGGGATTTGGCGGCTTGGGCGGCTTGGGAGAAGTCAATCTTCACCATGATGGGATACATCATGAAGAAGAGACAGATGGCGATGGGAATCGAGACGTTATAGACGCTGAGGCTGTCGAGTTGGCCGGCGATGTTGGGAAAGAGTTTCCCCAGGGCGATGCCGGCGATGATACAGAGGAACACCCAAACGGTGAGATATTTCTCGAAGCGGTTGAGGGTTCCACCCGCTTGAGGCGGTGCGGTGCGGTCGCTGGACATGGTGATATGGCAATGAACGAATGAACAGTGAGGAAACCCCATCGTTCGGGACATCTGAGCGGATTGATTGGGGCCGCTAGTTGTATCATATCAAGTTTTTTTGATACATCAAGTTTTTTTGATGGGAAGTACAGGGAACAGACAGGGGGAACGGAATGGGGGATGATGGAGGGCCTGCTGATGTAGGCTGTTGCGTTATGGCTAATCCAACTCCGTTTGCCTCAGGCTTGGCGAGAATTGCTCAGTTTTTCCAGTTTCGTCCCTTGCAGACCGGGTTTCGTCAGGAGACGATCGCCGCTGTAACGACCTTTGTCACCATGGCTTATATTTTGGCGGTGAATCCGGCGATTCTCTCCAATGCTATTTTCCTAGAAACGCCAGGGGACTTGTTTGGTGAGTTGGTGGTGGCCACGGCCCTGGCGGCGGCGATCGCCACGCTGGTCATGGGACTCTATGCGAAGTATCCCTTTGCTTTAGCGCCGGGAATGGGACTGAATGCTTATTTTGCCTTTTCGGTGGTTTTAGGCTTAGGGATTCCCTGGCCAGTTGCCTTAGGAGCGGTGTTTGTGGAGGGGGTGGTATTCATGATTTTGACCGCCTTGAATCTGCGGGGGGCGATCGTGCGGGCCATCCCTGATTGTCTGAAATATGCTACCAGTGCCGGAATTGGACTGTTTATTGCCTATATCGCCCTGACGGGCAGTGAGATTATTATTGCCGATGAGGTCACCACAACCGGCTTAAACGATTTAACCCGAGGGGTTCCCGCCTTGACGGTGTTGGGGTTGGGGATTACTGCCGCTTTAATGGCCCGACGACTGCGGGGGGCGTTACTCTGGGGCATTTTGGCGACGGCGGTGTTGGCGTGGGGCTTAGGGGTGGCGGCCCCTCCTGAGGGGATTGTCAGTTTACCACCGTTGCCGGTGCATCTGTTGGGCCAGGGGCTGATGGGGTTAGGGGCGGCGGTGTCTTTGAATCTGGGGCAGTTTCTGACGGTGATGGTGGTGTTTTTGTTTGTGGATTTCTTTGATACGGTGGGAACCCTGACGGGATTGGGGGTGAAAGCGGGCTATTTGAAGTCAGGACAGGAGTTTCCCCGCCTCAATCGGGCCTTTATGGCTGACGCGGTGGGGACGACGGTGGGGGCCCTCTTGGGAACCTCAACCACGACGGCTTATATTGAGTCGGCGGCGGGGGTATCGGAAGGGGGACGCAGTGGCTTTACGGCGGTGGTGGTGGCGGGGTTGTTTCTGCTGTCGCTGTTTTTCACGCCCCTGTTGGCGGGGATTCCCGAGTTTGCGACGGCCCCGGCCTTGATTTTGGTGGGGGTGTTGATGATGGGGACGGTGCGGCAGATTCGCTGGGATGACCCGGCGGAGTCGATTTCGGCGTTTCTGACGATGGTGATTATGCCCTTGAGTTATTCCATTGCTGATGGCTTGGCTGTGGGGGCGATCGCCTATCCGTTGTTAAAATCTTGTCAGGGCAGGTTTCGCGAGATTCCCATAGCCATGTGGGTGTTGGCGGGGTTATTTGTCATCAAGTTAACGGTTTTGAACTCCCCTTAGAGGAGGTCTGGAACCAGGAAATCCATGTTAGGTTTACCTTGTAAAAATGAGTCTTTTTCTGTCATTTTTTTGGCGTACAATTTGTTCCATTGGCATACAAAATTGTAGGAGCAAAAAATCCCCTCCAGGGAGGGGTTGGGGTGGGTTATGCCCCCACCGCAATGGGTGTAATTTGCCATAAATTTTACTTATAAACCTAAACCCAGAAGACCCGGGAGAACTGCGGCTCTCCCCGAAAAAATCTTGGCAACCTGCTAATCTCTGACGGTCTTAATACCAATTTTTAGAAGTCGTGCCATAGATGTCTGTAGGGGAACCCACCCCTAACCCCTCCCAGGAGGGGACGGCTGTTCGCCCTCCTCGGTATCGGATGTATAGAAAGCATTTCAAAAAATGGCATAAAAAATCATATTAAACATTATTTATTTACTTGATTTATTTCGTTTATAAAACACAGATAATTTGCTATAATTAGGATAATAAAAAATTAAATTTAATAGGAGTCAAGCTCTTGGAGACCCCATCAGCCAACTATGACCAACCCTGGAAAGAGGCAATCGAAGACTACTTAGAGCCATTTCTCGCCTTTTTCTTTCCCCAAGTGCATGAGCTAATCGATTGGACGAAATCCTACCAATCCTTAGACAAAGAACTGCAACAAATCAGCCCCAGTGGTCGAGAAGGGGAGCGAGAATGTGACAAACTCTTTCAAGTCTGGCAAAAAAACGGAGAAGAAGCCTATCTCCTGATTCACATCGAAGTCCAGAGTCAAGGAGACCCGAATTTTGACAAACGGATGTATGTCTATCACTATCGCTCCTTTGATATCAACCCCAAAGTCATCAGTCTGGCCATCCTTGGCGATGAGCGACCCCAATGGCGACCGAGCGGCTATAGCTACGAACTGGCTGGATGTCGCGTCGAGTTCAGCTTCCCGACGGTAAAACTGCTGGACTATCAAGAGCAGTGGGAAACCCTGGAACAGTCCTCGAATCCCTTTTCCTTGCTGGTGATGGCGCATCTGAAAACCCACGTCACCCGAGGTCAAGCCGAGGAACGGGAAGCTTGGAAATGGAATTTGGTTCAACTGCTCTATGAACGAGATTATACTGAAGAGGACATCATCCGTTTTTTTCGACTGCTGGACTGGATGATGACCCTACCTCAAGTCTTGCAAGAGCGTTTTGATAGCAAACTTCGTCAGTATCAGGAGGAACGAAAAATGCCAATTCTCAGCAACATTGAACGTCAAGCCCTAGAAACCGGTCGCCAAGAAGGTCGTCAAGAAGGTCGTCAAGAAGGTCGTCAAGAAGGACTTGAAGAAGGTAGTTTAGAGATGGCTCGTTCGGCCATTCTGGATGTGCTGACGGTGCGCTTTAATCAGGTTCCGGATCAGGTGCGCGATCGCCTCGCACCGATGCGTGACCTATCCCGCCTCCGACAGCTCCTGCAACACGCTACGGTGGCGACGTCCCTCGGCGAGTTTATGGCGGGACTGGGGGACTAATCTACCGCCGGATCGCCATTAAGGTCGTCAGCGGGACTGATCAGACCTCTCCATGACGTGCACATCGAGTTCCATGAGATTGCTGTCACTGAAGCCCAATTTGCTGAATGACGGCTTCAGTCATCACATCTGATAAAAGTGCTGGGCAATGGTGCTGTCTTCCTGGGGAGTCGCGGCTCGAAAGTTCATAGAAGCGGGGGTGTTTTTCCGGTAGACAAACCCTAGCAAAACGCAGGATTCATCTGTTGCCCAAACTGGGGAAAAAATTTGTTCGCGCAGCGCGCGAGGGGAAGGTAATCGTCGCGACTCAGTTCTACTTGTGGTGCCACTTCAACGTAATTTCTTGACATACTCCCCACTCTAAAGAGATGGGGATTCTCCGGCTAATCAAACAGACTAAGCTGCTTAACTGACGGTTGGTTTGACAAAGCGATCGGATTGCCAGAAACCCTGGTCTTATGCCCGTTCTTTGTCCATTTAGAGTCGTGGGTATGCCCTACCCCGACTTTTTCTATGTTTTTGGCAGCATTCTCGTCTCTGTCCTGTTCAGTTCCGCAATTAAGACAGACAACGGAACGAATAGACAAGTCTATTTTGCCCCATTTATAGCCACAGTCTGAACAAGTTTGAGATGTGGGTTCCCAACGACTGATAACATTAACTTCTCTATCGTTGATAATTTGAGCCTTAGCTTCACAGAACGTTCGGAAGTTACCCCAACCTTGCTCACTAATAACTCTAGCTAACTTCCGGTTCTTGACCATTCCTGACACATTCAAGTCTTCTAGGCAAACCACTTGGTTTTCGTGGATTAACTGAGTCGTTATTTTCTGTAGGAAATCTTTGCGGGTGCTGGCTAGTTTTAGGTGAAGTTTAGCTAACCTGAGTCTAGTCTGATGTCGTCTATTAGACCCTTTGATTTGGCGAGATAACTTTCGCTGCATTCGCCTAATTTTGCGGGTCATCTTACTGTAGTCTGGTGATTCTATCTTTTCCCCGGTACTGAGGTGGGCAAAGGTTCTTATCCCTAAGTCAACCCCGACTGATGGATGAATCGGCTCAAGGTCTATCGAATCTATCTCAACAACAAAACTGGCATGATATTGACCGGCTGTGTTTTTGGTGATTGTGACAGAACTTGGTGTAGAAGGGAGGGGTCTTGACCACTTCACCTTAAATCGACCCAACTTAGCTAACTCAAGTTTGTTGCCTTTGAGTGAGAATCCCGTCTTGACAAACCTAGCTGATTGGCGACTCGAACGTTTCTTGAATCTAGGGAACCCCACTCTTTTGCCTTTCCGTTTACCTGAGCGGCTCTTGAAAAAATTAGAGAAGGCTACACCTAAATCTCGCACAGACTGCTGTAAAGGAACACTTGAGACATCAGATAGCCAATGCCGTTCAGGAGTCTTTTTAGCTTGAGTGATGACCTGTTTTTGTAGTTCTGAGTTACTCAGCCACTTTTCTCCTGATGGGGTTGACTTAACTCTAGCCAAAGCATCATTCCACACAACGCGACAACAGCCAAACAACTGGGCAAGTTTTTGTGCCTGGCGCTGGGTTGGATAGATTCGATACTGGTATCGAGCCTTCATCTTTTGCTGACGACATCATTGGTTTTAGTTTACCCTAGAACAGGTACAATAGGGAAGCAAGGCGGCTAAAGCCGCTCGTGTCGTCTTTCATCCCCGCAATAAATTGACGGGGCTTTCAGACTCCCGTATTACTTTCGTAAGTTGCTTCACCACCCACCTTCGTCACCACAGCACCAACTTCACCGCTAAGCTTGACGCTAAATTTGACTTCCACCTCATCGGCGGGTTCAGTCATGCCATCGAAGCGGGCCTTAATGTTTTCTACCATAGGTTTCAGGTTATCAAGGGCTTCGGCGAAGGTCTTTTTAGCTTGAGCGGCAACCTCACCGGGTCGCTTAGAGACCGGCTCGATGCCATCGGACTCAACATCCTCGACCTCAATTAAAACTGTTTCACCATTGCCTAAATCGAATTCAACCAGTTTTGCCATAATTCAGCACTTTCTTGGGGATCGAGCAAATATCTCCGCCCAGCCTAGCAAAATTTTCCTCAACCGAGGTCTAAGGTAAAGAGTGTTGTTCGACGCGAGTCGCCGTGAATCAGCAAATTGCCCAGACGAAATATGGTCCGATTGAATATCGGCTTGAAGGGCAAGGCCCAACAGTCATGGTATTACAGGGTGGCCACTGTAGCCGCGAAACTCGGCTTTCCCATGAAAAATTGGTGGAGGATGGCTTCACTGTATTAACCCCCTCTCGCCCCGGCTATGATGCCACTCCGGCAACCGTCGGGGCGACCGCTCAGGAAGCGGCAGATGCTTTAGTGGCCCTTTTGGATGAGCTGCATATTAACCAGATTGATGGGATTGCCATCTCAGCAGCAGGGCCCACGGGATTAGCCTTAGCACAACGATACCCCAATCGGGTTCGTCGGCTGGTGTTGGAGTCGGCGATCGCCACGCCCTGGGACCCTAAAACGAAACGCCAAGGCCGGTTGCTGTTTGGCCGCGCCGAGACATTGACCTGGGGACTGCTCAAACTCGCCCTAAAACTAGCCCCCAAGCAGGTATTACGAGTCATGGTGCAAGCCTTGACCACCCTAGATGCAGAAGCAGTTATGGCTCGATTCACTGCTGACGACGTAGCGTTTATACGCCGCTTCATTGAAACTTCTCAATCTGGTAACGGCTTCATCCAGGATCTTGAACATTGCGTCGATTCCTTAGCCGGTATCAAGATACCCATCTTGTTTATGTACTCTCCTCATGACAAGGTGGCCCCACCAACTAACGTCCAGCGCGTCGCCACGGAGGTTGTCCACTGCCAATCCTATGAGGTCCCAGCAGAGAGTCATTTGATTTGGATTGGCCCCTCAGCCGATGGAGTTTGGCAACGACGATTGGCGTTTTTGAGGGCTTAGTAGCAACCCGTCATTTAAGCTATATTTTGCTGGTGGACAGACAATCGCAATATGCAGGAGTCAACATGACCCGAGATCCAAATCAGGGAATCGATTTACAGGAGGAGGAACTGGCTATCCGCAACGCAAGTACACTCTCGTTTATACTGTGCCTGCTCTGCTTTGGCTTAGGCTATTTTATCTTGCCACTTTGGTTTAACTTTCCCACTGAACTGGTCGACCGGTTGGCCTTTGCCCTGCAAGTGAGCCTATTTGCCCTGATATGGGTGCTAGTGGGGGTGATACTCGTCTCAACGGGGCGACGCAAGTCACTTGAGGATGTGGGCGGTGCAGCAGCGGGGCCCCCCAGTGCCCGAATTGCAGTACAGGTGGCATTTCTACAAAATACTTTAGAGCAAGCGGTGTTGGCTGTTGGTGCCTACTTAGTCCTGGCGACCTGCCTAAGTGGTCCTTGGCTCTCGCTGCTGGTGACGGCTGTGATTCTGTTTGGTGTGGGACGATTTCTGTTTCTCAGAGGCTATCAGCGCGACTACCAAGGGGCCAAGGGACGGGCCTTTGGCATGACCTTGACGATGCTGCCAACTCTGGCTGGCTATGTGTTGGCAATTGTCCTTATCCTGCTTCCTTAATCGTTTTCACGTCTCCATCCCAAGATGCCATTCTGACCCTCATAGGTCTGGTTTCAAGGTTTCTTTCAATTGGGGTCAAATCCCCACCAGGTCTGGGATGGCGGGGACGTGGCAAGCAAAAAATTAAGAATTGTGTCAGAAGTGTCACACCATTGTCAAGATGGGGTCACATCGGCATGACAACTTGATCAATGTGAGAAGTCGCGCTAAAACTAAAGCGAGCTTCCGGGGCGATCGCCCTGATTGCCAACTCCCTCGTGGAGACTGACCTACAAAGAGGATTTTTTCATGCTTAAGCAACTACTGGCTGGAAGTACCCTGATGGGAATGTTACTGTTCGGGGGTGCGTCCACCGTAAACGCTCAGCAAGCACCCGGGGCTGAACCTGGGGCTCCTCAACCTCAACCAGAGGGAATGCAAGAAGCCCCTCAGATGGATGTGAGTGAGACCGATTTGGAACGCTTCGCCATCGCGATTCAACAAATCCAAGCCATTGAACAACAGGCTCAAGCGCAAATGGTTGAGGTTATCGAGGCCCAAGGATTGAGCATTGAGCGTTTTAATGAAATTGCTCAAAGTCAACAAGACCCAGAACTACAGGCTCAGGTAGATGTCTCCAACGAAGAGGCGCAAATTTTTGAGCAAGCGGTTGAACGGATTTCTGGAATTCGCCAGGAAGCGGAAATGGAAATGGAAACTGCTGTCCAGCAAGAAGGTCTGGATGTCCAGGAGTTCAACATGATTTCCCAAGCTGTGCAGCAAGATCCCTCCCTGCAACAGCAGGTGATGGAGATGCTACAAAACTAGGCTTAGCCGAACGCTACAGTTCATCGGTTAAGGCGGCCTGCAACCCTGCTAACATCTGGCGTAGTCCCTGTCGCCAGTGGGGTGCAGGCTCCTTTAATATGGTTTCTAGTTTTTTCCCGGACAAGACGGAATAGGCGGGACGTTGGGCCGGTGTGGGATAGTCGGCGGTGGTAATGGGAACGACTCGTTTAACCTGTAGGGGAAATCCCAAGGCGGCGGCTTCTTCAAAAATGGCGACGGCGAAGTCGTACCAACTGGCGACGCCACTGTTGGTGAAGTGATAGGTTCCTTCGAGATGTTGATGACGACCGGCAATTTTGGCGATCGCCCCGGCAATATCTCCCGTCCAGGAGGGACTCCCCACCTGATCGGCGACGACTCGAATCTCCTCTCGGTCTTTCCCAAGCCGCAACATGGTTTTAACGAAGTTGCCCGTTCCCCCAACGCCATAGACCCAGGCGGTCCGTAGGATAATATGAGGGGCCCCGCTTTGCAAAATTGCCATTTCCCCGGCAAATTTGGACTTGCCATATTCCCCGATGGGGTTGGTGGTATCAGTTTCTACGTAGGGATGGCTTTGGGTTCCGTCAAAGACGTAATCGGTGGAGAGATGCAGCAGGGTAGCCCCCACCTGACTGGCGGCTTTGGCTAGGGTTCCAGGGGCGATCGCATTCACTTGATGGGCTAACTCTACCTCGGTTTCAGCTTTATCCACAGCCGTATAGGCGGCACAGTTGACAATTAAGTCCGGCTGAATTTCCTCAACCACGGGAGGAATGGAATCGCTTTCGGACAAATCCAGGCGATCGCGGCCCACGCCAACCACCTCCCCCAGGGGAACTAAGGTTTGTTGTAATTCTCCTCCCAATTGTCCGTTGACACCGGTTAACAAAATCCGCATTACTCAAATACCTCCGCATCTTTCAGCAACACCCCGGCCTCATCTTTGGCGGACAGTCGAGGTTCAATGTCTCCTAACTGCCAATCAATGGCCAAATCCGGGTCATTCCAGAGAATACTACGTTCATGCTCTTTAGCATAATAGTCGGTGGTTTTATATAGTACTTCTGCCATGTCGGAGAGGACAGCAAAACCATGGGCAAAGCCTGGAGGAATCCAGAGTTGTCGTTTGTTTTCGGCACTCAATCGATAGCCCACCCATTGGCCAAAGGTTGGGGATTGTTTGCGAATATCCACTGCCACATCAAAAATTTCTCCCACAGTTGCCCGTAATAACTTGCCTTGGGCTTGCTGGATTTGATAATGCAATCCTCGCAGAACTCCTTGACTAGAACGGGAGTGATTGTCTTGGACAAATTGGGTTTTAACGCCAGTTTTGTCTTCAAAGCGCTTCTGATTGAAACTCTCAAAAAAGAAGCCTCGATGGTCACCAAAGACTTGAGGTTCAAGGAGTAACACGTCAGGGATTTCAGTGGAAATAACGTTCATAAGGTCGATTTTAGTGGGTTTTCAGGATATACGGTGTGATTGGTTGCATGGGATACCAAATTGTAGGGGCATAATCTGCAATCAATGTTTCTTATAACCATGAACCCTGAAGACTCATTTTAGGATGGACAAATTTGTATTATATCAGCTTTCGGGACATCTACTATTTTGTTTGCTTCTTGAAGGCAAAGAACCTCAATTTTGCCGATAAGCCACGACTCCTAAATTAGAAATTGCTCCCAGAAACTTCGGATAAATCCATTGAACTGAATACTCGGAATCTTGCTCAAGAACTGCATTCCAAACTAAACGGGCTAAATCCTTTTTTGAGAGTAACCGTAAATTTTTCTCCTGGGCCCAGAACGTTAATCCTAACCTCTGGAGAATCCGGCGATGTTGGGGGCGGGGCAGCCAATGTAATAGGGGTATCTTGGTATGAAAGTCTAACCAGTGATAGCGATTGGGGGTGGTTAAAAATAATCCCGCCCCCAGATTGATAACTTCACGTAGATACTGAAGTTGATTGGCTTGAGACCCCACATGTTCAATCACCGCCGAGGAGATGACAAAATCAATGGCTGGTAGATGTTCTGGCTTAGGGGGGAAGGAGACTACAATTAACCCAGAAATATGTTTTTCCAGATGACTGATGGCTTCAGGAGAGGTGGCATAGACGGTAGCCCCATCTTCTAATAGCCAACGAATGAAACAGTTACTGTCAATATGTTCTGTATCTGGGGTCGTTCCATGGTCTAGAATAATTTTACCAGAGACCCCCCCCACCATCCGGATGAAGGCATCATAGAGTTGGCGGCGAATGGCGAGAGAGGATTCCATGCGACGTTTGTCAAGCCAAGAAATGCGATCGCCAAAGTAGTTATACTCGTGTGGATGAGTCATGGTGAGATTAACGCAAGGTTGAGGTGGAAAAGACTCGCTGATGGCTGGGTAGATTCGTCGAGTGATTAAATCGGGCCATAATACCGTTGGACTAACACCCAACTGGTTAGGGTTAGGGAAATTAGGACATAGCCAATCAGTAGCCAGGGGGGAAGTTTGGGTAGCCTACGCCAGGGACGTTGAGAGGGAAGCAGTCCCAAGAGTGGGGCAATGGGGATAAAATAGCGTCCCTGTAAGCCGCCAATGATGGGGTCTCCGACGAAGTTCCAGAGGTAAGCCAGACTACACAGAACTAGAATACTGGATAGGGCGGCGATCGCAACCCACCCCCGCTGTGGCCAACTCAAGTCTCTGCTAGGGGTGGGAGGAACCAGGGCCAGCCATGCTAATACCCCCCAGTAGGAGACAATCAATCCCTGGGGAAGGGGAGTATCTAACCATCCCAACACGCCGATAAATTGTCGGGCCAACTCTCCCCCTTGGGTGATAGCTGTTCGGCCCAGAGTTGCCACAAACTGCAAAGGATGACCCAAGACATACTCAATCTGGTCTTGGGGGGATAACTCGGGATGGAGGGGGATATAAATTTGGGACACCACTTGCGACCAGAGGGCCACCGCCAAGAGAGACCCCAGAATAATCCCCCCCAAACTCAGCCAATAGCGTCGCCGGGGGCCAAAACGACGACGGGGAATCAGGAATAGGACTAAGACAAGGGGAAAATAGGCCAGTTTGGCCAACGAGAGGGCGATCGCCAAGCCGCCAAAGGCTACAATCTCCTTTAGGGTTAGCCGCTGTGAGGTCTTATCGGGCATCCCTTGCTGTAAAGCCCAAGCGACTAACAAAAACGCTACGCCATTGGTGAGAACATCCACCGAGAGGGAGGCGGCCTGAAACAACGACATGGGAGTGACGGCCAAGGCCAGCCATAACCACGGATTCACCGGAGTCAGGCGAATCGCAAGGGTTACCATGATTAGCCAAACCCCCAAATTGCTGAATCGTCCCAGATACATCAGTCCCAGGGGAGACAGATGCAACCACTTCCCCACCGTAATTCCCAAAGCTTGGGGAAGATAGGGAATTGGGGAATGTAAGGCGGTGGTTTTGAAGTTGATAAATAGGCGTTGTTGAGGGTGAAGGGGGAGAGGAAGCAGATTCAGGATATCGTCAGGCCGTTGACGTTGGCTGAGGTCAAAGCGGAGGTCTGTTTGAGAGACATTACGAACGGTGGTGAGAACACTTTTGGGAAGTTCTCCCCCCAGACAGAGTTCATCCTCAAAATAACGACTGTACCCGTAGCAGTCTCCCATCTGTTGGCTGGCGATGAGATGACCATCGGCGATTTGCAAGGCCCGGTAGAAATGTAGATGTTCGTCGGGGGATTGGAATGGCGGGGTGAGAAGGGCCAAGATTACCCCAAAGACGAGGGCGATTCTCAGGAAAACCGCAGGGGGACGCAGCGTCATAGGACGGGAGGGGGTTACCGAGTGGGTTTGAGGCGGGCCACAAAGTGCAGCCTTCCGTCAAAGATATAGCTGAAGGGGGTGGGATAGAGATGCAGTTGGGTTCGTTTGACGTCGGGAGACCAGCCTAATTCGTCAAAGATATGGGTCCATTGACGAGAGGAGAGGTAGTTATAAGGGAGAGAGACTCCATAGCTACGATTTCCCACCCAGTCCATAAACCGTAATCGCACTTCATCGAAGGGGTTGTTGGCGGTATGGTCTTTAATCAGAATGGCCTGTTTGGCGACGCGAGTACATTCTTGCAGGAGTTTCTGGGGATGGTGGGTGTGGTGGAGGACATCGACGAGTAACACCAAATCGACGTGGTTGTCCGGGTAGGGAAGGGTTTGTCCGTCAAAGGCTTCGACGGGAATCACAGTTTGAGGACGAACAAGAACGTCAACGCCTTTGAGTTGGGTGTGGGGACGCAGTTGTTGGATGGCCCGGGCAATTTCACCGCTTCCACAGCCGACGTCGAGGCCCTGGAGGGTTTGGCTGTTGGGGATGAAGCTGGCGAGATGACGGGCGAGAACCTGAACCCGACGGTTCATGACGAGGGATTGATGGAGGGTTTGCATGGGGGAGGGAACAGGGAACAGGGAACAGGGAACAGGGAACAGGGAACAGGGAACAGGGAACAGAAAAGACGTAGGGGCGCACCCTTGTGGTCGCCCTAGGCAGTAGGCAGTAGGGGAAGAAGGGGGGAGAGGGTTATTTTGGGGTGAAGCGGTAGCGATCGCAGAGGACGGCGTAGAATAGTCCACTGAAGAGGGTTTGGGCCCCGATGAGGATGAAGACCATGCCGGTGATGGCGGGACGGATGGCGTGGAGGGGACCGAATTCGACGGCAAACCAACTGCGGAGGACGGATAACTCGATGCCGATGCCGATGCCGGCCATGATGAGGGAGAAGAGGAGGATTTTTTCGATGCTGACGGCTTTGACGAGCCGATCCATGCGGGGCGATCGCCGCTGGATGCGATGGGTTAAGGTGTAAAGATGGGCAAGAAGTCCGGTTAGGAGAAGTTCGTAGCCTAACAGACAGGAGAGGGCAGCGACGACAATCCAATGGTCGTTAAAGCGGAAGTTTCCAACATAGACGGCTTCTCCTCCGGGGGCGAGGTTCAGCATGGCCGCTAGAATTAGACCGAAGCTGAGTAAACAGGTCCCTGGAACCCAGTAAATGACTTTGGGGGCAAACAGGAGAATATATTTAAGATGCCGCCAGCCATCGGACCAGGGCCGCAAATGAGGGGGGCGATCGCGACCATCGGGGTGTAGGGTAATGGGAACTTCTGTAATTTTTAAGCCCAAAATTGCCGCTTTCACCAACATCTCTGAGGCAAACTCCATGCCGGGGGATTCCATTTGTAGCTTCTGAAATGCCCGTTTGGAAAAGGCCCGCATTCCGCAGTTAACATCGGAGAAGTTGGATTGATACAGGGAATTAACAACTGCCGTCAAGACAGGGGTTCCCAAATAGCGGTTTTTCCAAGGCATGGCCCCTGGCATAATTCTCCCCTTAAGGCGAGTTCCCACCACTAAGTCATAACCCGATTCTAACTCTTGTACCATGGCCACCGCTTCTCGGAAATCATAGGAGTCATCGGCATCTCCCATGACCACATAGGTGCCTTGGGCGGCATTAATGCCCCAAATCAGGGCAGCCCCGTAACCCCGAACTGGGACATCCACCACTCTCGCCCCCAAGGAAATCGCCAAGTCTTGGGACCCATCGTCAGACCCATTATCGGCGACGACCACTTCTCCTCGCAGACCTAACTCAGCAATAGCTATTTTCGCTTTTTTGATACAAGTTTCTAGAGTTAGGACTTCATTTAGACAGGGTAGAACAAAGGACACATCGACAAGATTTGCTTTCGATGTCCGCTGTTCCGGTTGCGTCATAGACCTCATCATGATACCTCTCCAAAAACAGGTAATTTAAGAGATTGGTTTACAGTATGGACTAAACGTCCGTGGGTCGCCCCCATCCTAACCATTGCTGAGTTCACCCTGATTATGAAACACCGTTCCCTGGGGATCATAGCCCTCCTGATTCTACAATTTTTGCTACTGACCGTAATCAGTCTCTGGATTTTCCCCGAGTATCAAAGCTGGCATGGCTTTGACCTACAACATTACCACCGTATCTCCCTCTATCTGCAAGCTGGACTCACCCCCTACCGAGATTTTCTCCTGGAGTACCCCCCTCTGGCGTTAATCCCCATCCTGATTCCCCAGTTATTCTCACCCCAAGTCCCCCTCAATGCGGTGGATTACGCCGTCGGCTTTGTCCTGGAAAATCTCATCCTCACCAGTCTCATGGGGGTAGGAATCGCCCTGATTCCCCATCCTCGCCCCCAGCAAACCCTTATTGGCTATCTGCTGTTAACGGTTCTCCTGGCCCCTCTCCTCCCCTGGCGATATGACCTATTTCCCACTCTCCTGACCTTGGCAGGGCTATTGGGGATGATTTTCGATTTTCCGCTTTTTGCGGGAGTGGCGCTCGGTCTAGGCATCGCTACGAAGCTTTATCCGGTGGTATTGCTCCCCCTCTGGGTCTTGTATTTTGCCGCCTCTCGGGATTGGCTGGGGGTAGGAAAACTCAGTCTGGGGGCGATCTCCACAACGTTGGTTAGTTTTATTCCGTTTTGGCTCTTGGCTGGGGACAGTTTCATCTCTTTTTTGACCTACCACAAAGACCGAGGCTTACAAATTGAAAGTCTCTTGGCTGGACTGATTAGTTTGGGTCATGTTCTGGGACTCACTGAAGCCAGTTCTCAAATGAATTTTGGCGCACAACATATTGTTTCGCCGTTGGCGGCTCCCTTGCTGACTCTGCAACCGGTTTTGTTTGTGGGAATGATGCTGATTATTTATGGACTCAGTGGCTTGGTATTTCGGCAAGATATCCGACAACATGAATCGATTAGACTTCAAAGTTTGGTGGTGTTTTCACTGCTATCTTTACTGGGGTTTATCGTAACCAACAAAGTCTTCTCACCTCAATACTTGATTTGGCTGTTGCCCTTTGTCCCGCTCCTACGCTGGCCAGCGGTCACGGTGGTCGGGGTCAGTTTTGCTTTGACGACAACGGTTAGCTTTGTTACCCGACAATTGCGATTGATGTATCTCCCTTCTGTGGTGATGTTAAATGTTCGTAATGTCTTGCTGTTAGGATTGGTTTTATTCCTATTGTTTAGTTTTTACAAAAAACTGAAAATCACTCCAAAAAAAGATGCTATAATTTAACAACAAGAGTCAAGCTGCCGCAATTATTATAGCCTCGATTTTCTGCACCCAATTTACGTTGAGATACTTATGGTCAGAGAAGTCTCGAAATCGACAGATATTATCTACCCCGACAGTGACGGACAGCCCATGGCGGACAATACGAAGCAATTTCGCTGGATTGTGGTGGTTAAGGAAAACTTAGAACTTTTGTTCGCCGACAATCCTGATATCTTCGTGGCGGGGGATTTACTCTGGTATCCCGTGGAGGGAAATAATCGTATTCGTCGCGCCCCGGATGCGATGGTGGTGTTTGGGCGGCCCAAGGGCGATCGCGGTTCCTATAGGCAATGGGAAGAAGACAATATCGCGCCCCAGGTGGTATTTGAAATCCTCTCCCCAGGAAACCGGTTCTCGGAGATGGTGCAAAAACAGGCGTTCTATAACCACTATGGGGTGGAAGAATACTATGTCTATGACCCCGATGAGGCGGATTTGACGGGGATGATTCGCAATCAGGGGATGTTAGAACCGATTGAAGAGATGCAGGGTTGGGTGAGTCCCCGTTTGGGGATTCGTTTTCAACTCGGTGAGGGAACTCTGAATATCTTTACTCCTACGGGAGATCCCTTTTTGGGGTTTATTGAACTTGATCGCCGTCGTCGGGATGCGGAAGCTGAACGCGATCGCGAACGGCAACGGGCTAGTCTGGCAGAGGAGGAACGCGATCGCGAACGGCAACGGGCTAGTCTGGCAGAGGAGGAACGTGATCGCGAACGGCAACGGGCCGAAGCGGCGGAAGCCCAACTCCAGGCCATGGAACAACGGTTACGAGAACTGGGACTCAATGAGCCGCCTCATCCCCCGTCTGAGTGATAACGTTTTAGTAGCGGCGGATGGCTTGAGAACTGCTTTCTTTTTGATGAGCGCGATAGGTGGACTCTTGCTGAAGTTGCTGCCGTCCGTTGCGGATGACGCGCATCATATCACTGAGTTGTTGCTCAATGTTCTGAAGCACCTTGTCGGCATATTCATCTGCGCCAGTTTCAATGGTGTTGGCTTCTGCTAAGGCTCGCACATGAATTTGCTCAAGTTCTTGTTGTGCTTGGCGTTGAAGCTGCTCGATTTCGGCGATCGCCTGTTCGCGGGCCACTTCGCAATCGGCCCGAACCTGTTGACGCATCCGATCAGCTTCCACCTTAGCCTGACGCACTAATCCCATCTCATCGAGGATATTGGCCGCCTGCTGTTCAGCCGCCTCGACAATGTCCCGTCCATACTGTTCGGCTTGACGGAAAATCTCGTCCTTCTGACGCACGACTTCTTCCGCTTCCTGAAACGCTGTGGGAAGATTGAGCCGAATCGCATCGAGCAGATCCAGCAGCGGTTCCTCATCGATGAGAGTGCGTCCCGTTAGGGGAATACGGGGACTATCGAGGATGACCTCCTCGATACGGTTTAAGGCTTGCTGGATATTTACCGTTCCTGAACCCGTTTGTTCGGGCCGATCGCCCTCTACAGGCGCGGTCGGTTCGGGTTGGGGTTGGCGGTTTTCGGGTTGGGAATCGATCCCGGCTGGGTCCTGACGTAACATCGATAAATCTCTGTGGCTACAGGTGGAGGTACAAAGCGATCAACAGAGCCGCCGAAGCGAGCCACCTCTTTAACGAGGCTACTGCTGAGGAAGCTATATTCATTGCTGGTCGCGAGAAACACGGTCTCGATGGAGTCCGAGAGAGTTTTATTGGTGTGAGCCATTTGCAACTCCATCTCGAAATCAGACAACACCCTCAATCCGCGAAGCAGGACACTTGCCCCTTTGAGTTTAGCGTAGTTTACCGTTAGACCATCAAAGCGATCAATCTCGATATTACCGAGATGTTCGGTACTTTGCTGGATTAACTGGATGCGCTCGTCCACCTCGAAAAGAGGACTCTTGTTAGGATTCGTTACCACAGCAACCACCACTTTATCAAATAAGCGCACACCTCGCTCGATAATATCGAGGTGACCGAGGGTGATGGGGTCAAAGCTACCGGGATAGATGGCAACGACGTGAGAATCGCTCGGCATGATGTCGAAGGGCGACCTAATGGCTATTGTACAAGCTAATTTCTGGAAACGGTGAGATGCTTAGGAGGATTTGGCTGAGGAATGGGTCAACTGACTCTGAAGTTCGGCGGGGGCGATCGCGCCTTGTTCGGTAATAATGGCAGTAATTAGGTCTGCTGGGGTGACATCAAAGGCCGGGTTATAAAATTCGGCGCCTTTGGGAACGACACGGGTCTCACCAATTTGATAAATTTCCGCTGCATCCCGTTCCTCAATAGGAATCTGGCTTCCATCACTCAGGCTCAAGTCTACCGTGGATTTGGGGGCGGCGACGAAAAACGGGACATTATGCGCTCGGGCCACTAAGGCTAGGCTATAGGTGCCAATCTTATTAGCGGTGTCTCCGTTGGCAGCGATGCGATCGGCCCCCACCACTACTGCATCAATCTTATTTTGCTGCATACAATGGGCGGCCATACTATCCGTGATGACCGTTACGGGAATCCCATCATAAAGACATTCCCAGGTGGTCAGTTTGGCACCCTGAAGACGGGGACGAGTTTCGTCAGCGTAGAGTCGTTCTAAGCGTCCAGCGAGATAGGCGGAACGGACGACCCCGAGGGCGGTTCCATAGCCGGCTGTGGCTAAGGCTCCGGCATTGCAATGGGTCAACAGACGGAGTTGTTGGGGCTGTTGTGGTAGGGCCTCTAAACCATGTTTGCCAATGGCTTGACAGGTTTCGAGATCCTCGGCATTGATACGCTTGGCGGTGTCTAACAGGGTTTGGCGGACTTGTTCGACGCTTCCGGGAGTGGTGCGGGCGACTTTGAGCATCCGTTCGATGGCCCAGAAGAGGTTAACTGCTGTGGGCCGAGTCTCCCGCAGCATTTGGCCGATGGCTTCGAGGCGTTCTAGGAAGGCCGTGCGATCGCGGGTATCGATTTCCCGCGCTCCCAGATACATCCCATAGGCGGCGGCGATACCAATGGCTGGTGCACCCCGAACAATCATGGTTGTAATAGCCATAGCCATGTCATCACTGCGGCGAATCTCGACTTGGGTTAACTCCCTCGGGAGCCGGGTTTGGTCAATCAGGGCGACGCGATCGTCACGCCAGACAACGGGATATAGCATCGTCGCAACGGGGCCTCAAGCAGTAAGGGTTTATACGCACCCCTAATATATAGGAAAAAGGTTGACGATTGGGGGAACGGCGGCAACCTGATGACCCGTTGATGCAGCACATCTGTTTTTTCCTGTATGGGTCAGGGTTTGAGCCATTGGCTTTTATCCCGGAGGCGGGCGGGCGATCGCCCATATATGAAGAAAAATTAAAACACGCTCCAATTTCCGTAAAAACACCTGACTTAGACTGACAGAGTTTACATGAGGAACGTCAGGAGTCATCCAAACTCCGAAAACTTTTTCGTCTCAGTCAGACTAACATCCGAGATCAAACCTGAACTCAGGTTTACTGTCTCAACATCAGCGCCAAGTCTTAGACAGCTTGGGGGGTAAATAAAACTCCCCTAAGTTCTAGAGCTTGCTGTCTATTTTTAGACTATCTACCATCTCATTGGAGCATCAGAATTAATGTTTTTAGCTAACATTGCATCCTGGCTTAAGCAGCAGTTTCAAGCAAAACCACGTCCACCAGAAAACCCTGAAGCCTTCGCACAGACCTTTATCCTAGAGCCAATTTATACTCCTAGTGGTCTAGTCGATACGGGGGAGGATGATGGCATTAGTCTTGCTACCCCTGACAGTAGTTTTGACGATAGTTTTGACGACGTTGACCTCCTTGAGGGCGAGGATTCCGACTGGGATTCTGCTGATGACGGTAGTGATGAGTCCATCACAGAGACCGAAGATAGCACAAGTGATGAGACTACAGAAATTGAAGACTCAGGAGACCCAGTTGACTGGGATTCCGAAGAGATCTCAGACGAGGAAATTGGCGAGGAGATTGACTTTTTAGAGGATGAGAACTTAGACAAGGCTCAAGACGAGCTTGAAAATGAAAGTTCCACGGAAGCTGATGAATCAGACGTCGAGAATGAGACCATTCCGGAAGAGGCATCCGATGAGTTGGAAGAGTCTCCAGAAGAGGAGAATGACTCGGAAGAAGAGACGTCTGATGAGTTAGACGAGTCGGAATTTGAAGAGGAGGAAACCTCTAGTGAAGCGGATGAATCGGAGATCTCCGAGGACGAAGTTGATGACCCTACCAATAAATTAGACGATACTGAAGACAACGGCGATGAGGAGACCTCAGACAGTCTTGAAGACGAGTCAGACCTAGAAGACAGCGATGAGGACGCTGATGTGGAGGAAGAGGAGCCTGAGTTAGTCCCGGTTGGCTTTGAATTTCCCGCATTCAACAGTGGTATCTTCCAGGTAGGAAATACTGGTGAAGTGGGGGTAGACTTCCTATTTGATGGAGGCGCGTATCAAGGGGAAGTGGCCTTCTTCAGTCTGGCAGGATTTGATGAACTAGAGTTTGACAGTATCGAAGACTTCATCGCCGAAGCTGCACAACGAGCAGCCAGTGGTAGTGAACAGGGTCACATCGTCATTAGTGTGGCTGATGAAGGCGCGCGCTTCACGGGATCTTTGTTTGGAGAACCGGATTGGAATACCGGTGTCTATCAAGGGGTGAAGACCTTTAATATGAACCCTGGTGATGAGTTCGGGGTCATGTTGGTTCCCAATGGTCGGGTTTCGGAGGTTCTGAATAATCCTAGTATTGGGGGTGCGAAACGGCCCCTGTTTTCTCTGGCTACCGCCAATCCAGAAGATGGATTCCATCTGGGTCAAATTGCTGACTTAACGGGAGATGGGAATACCTTTGTCTTTGAGGATAAAGCGTTTGAGGATAGTGACTATGACTATGATGATGTCATCTTCCAGATTCGGGGTGCAGTGGGGGATGCGCTTCATGTGGAGAATGTGATTGACCCCGATTTAGATTGGCGACAGGACAATATGGGGAAAATGTTATTGGCATATTCCAAGCCTTACATTACTCCCGTCAACAATGAACAATGGGATTTAGCGGAGTTAGTTGAACTCGCTGGCGATGAGATTGATATCAGTGACGACCTCCCCAGTGATGAAGGAATTCCAGACATTGAAGAAGATTTAGAGGACTTCGACGAAGTAACCGCTGAGGAGACCGAGGCGGACAGCTTCGATGAGACTGAAGATGAGATGGATGTTGCAGAGACCGATGAACGTCAGTTGGAGGAACCAGTAAACCAGACGGGTTCTCAGGGGACGCAAGACTCCAGCCAATCCTCGACTGAGACCTTTGACCCCTCGCCGGTGAACGATGAAACGAGTTCATCTCAAGTTGACTCATCCTTGGGGTCTCAACCATCCATAGGGGAAGAGGTTGAGATGGAGACCCCTGGCGAAGTCACGGTTTCCGAGGACGTTGAGGAACCGGTTGACATGACCGAAGACTCTGATGAGGAGACGATGGTCTCGGAGACTGAGTTACAAGAAACGGTGGTGACAGAGGAGGATTCAGATACTCCCCCCGCTCAGCCTCAACCCCTTGTGGCACCGGAACGATTTGAGTTTGCCAAGGAAGACCAGCCTCTGGTGGGGATTATTGACACTGGCTTTGCGGAAAATAATCCTGACCTGGATTATGACAACATTACCTTGGGACGTGACTGGGTCGATGGTAATGATAATCCGCTCCTAGCTGAAGGGGAGGGGAATGAACATGGAACCCATATCTTGGGAATTATTGCAGCGCAACAGGACAATGACCTTGGTATTGATGGAATTAACCCAGATGCGCCCATTTGGTTAGGTCGTGGTGTCGGTTCAGGAGAATGGGCCAATTCTCTGGTGGAATTTGTGGATGCGGCGGTGGAGTCGGGACAACCCAATGCGGTGGTGAATTTGAGTATGGATTTAACTCAAATTGATGCTGAGGGGAATGTGACGACTCGTTATGAGTTGACGCCGATGGAACGGGCGGCGATTGAGTATGCGCGTCAGAATAACGTCATGATTGTGGCGGCGGCTGGGAATGATGGCGGTGTGATGTCGGCGTTGGGTCAAGCTTCTCAGGAGTTTGACAATATTATGACGGTGGGTGCGGCGGAACAGTTTGACCCCGATACGTCGGTTTGGAAGGGGGCTGACCGTACTGATTATTCCAGTTATGGCCAGGGTTTGGATGTGATGGCTTATGGGGGAACCACGGAGAATCCCCAATTGTCTTTAGCTGGGGAAGGAACCAGTGGTATGGCGGGAACTTCTGTGGCCACGGCGAAGGTGACGGGTGCGGTATCCCAGGTTTGGGCAGCCAATCCTGAGTTGAGTTACCGCCAGGTGGTTGAAATTATCCGCAACACGGCGACGGATTTGGGCAGTACTGGGTTTAATTTGGAAACTGGAGCCGGATTGATTAATATGACGGCGGCGGTTCATTTGGCGAAAGCCACGAAGCCATCGGAACATCATACCCCCCCGATTTTGAATGTTGAGAGTTGGAGTGGTGAGGACGTTTTTATTCCTGGAGAACGGGCTGTTGACATTCATTCAGCCTCATTTCAGGGTCTGGTGACTGCACCCGCTGGTGCAAACTTACGCAGTGGACCGGGTACTAATCATGCTGTTGCCGGAACTGCTGATTTTGGTAGCTCTTTGACATTTGATGCTTGGCAAAAAGGAGAATATATTAATTATCCTGGCATTGGTGCGGATGACCGTTGGTATCGCCTTGCAGAAAAAAATCAGTGGATTTCGGCAGCAATTACTAATGGAAATCCTCCTAAACCGAACCCTGCACCTGCTCCCATAGAAGCCCCGGTGTCCACGCCACAGACCAGTACAGCTGGTGTACCCGGTCAATCTCGTCAGTATGTTGTTAAAGCAGGTGATACGTTGTGGGGAATCGCCCAACGCCTCCTCGGAGATGGCAATCGTTGGCGAGAAATTATGAAAAATCCAACTGGCGGAACTTTCACAGAGGCTGAAGCTCACCGTTTACAGATAGGCCAATCGGTTTATTTGCCTATCACTCAAGAAATTGGCACAGGTAAACCTGTAACGCCACAACCTCAACCGACGCCCGTGAGAAATATCAGCTTGAAACCGGGTTCAAGCAATCTTAACTTTTCACGGGGTCAGCGATGGGTTACATCGACGGGTTACAAGTTTGTCTTTCAACATGATGGAAATCTAGTTCTCTACAGCCCTCAAGGTCAAGCACTATGGGCGACTGGAACTAATAATACTGGGGCCAATGTGTTTGCCGTCCAAACTGATGGGAATGTTGTTTTATACGAGGGCAGTAAGGTACTTTGGGCTACTAACACTTATGGTAATCCTGGATCCCGGTTCTCTATTCAAAATGATGGCAATCTCGTGGTTTACTCTTCTAGTGGACGAGCTATTTTCAACACTGGAACCCATGGAGGACGTCAACGAACCCGAATAGCTGCATCTCAATGGTTGCGAGATCGTAATCTAAAGCGTTTTCCTGGATTACAGTTTTCAACTGTGGTTAGCCAAGCAACCGGAAAAGCTTTGGATGCAGGAGGTTCTAAAAACTCAGTTTATCCACACCCAACTCCAAATTCTCAGAACACTTTTCATCAATGGGGTTTTGAGAAAGTAGGGAATTACTACATTATCATCAATAAAGCAACTGGAAAAGCTTTAGATGCTGGTGGTTCTGGCAACAAGCTACCCTATATTCACCCCAACCCTGCCAAACATAATCCTTACCATCTCTGGAAACTCACTCGAGTTGGTAGTGGTTATATGATTGTCAACAAAGCTACAGGGCGTGCCTTGGATTCTGGTGGTGATAGTGGCAATCAAATCTATATGCACCCGAATCCCATGTCTTGGAACAACTTTCACCTATGGAAGTTGAAATTGCCAGGTAGTGGAGGTAGTAGTTCTGCATGGCAACATCCATTACCAGGACATCGAGTCAGCAGTGAGTATGGACCACGTGGATCCGGTTTCCATTATGGAATTGATGTTGCTGCTCCAACTGGAACTCCTATTAAAGCCGCTAAACCTGGCAGGGTGGTTGAAGTTGGGTATCATCCCAATGGATGGGGAAACTTTGTGCGGATTAATCATCCCGATGGTTTCCAAACAATTTATGCGCACATGTCCAGGGTTAACGTTTCCGTGGGTCAAACGGTTAGTGGAGGAAGTACTATTGGGCAAGTAGGTAGTACTGGTTGGTCAACAGGTCCTCATTTACACTTTGAAGTTCGTGTTGCTCCCTATCGCTGGAAAACAGATAACCGCAATCCTAGAAACTACATCCGTTTTTAGATCAAGCCGGTGCGTCCCGGCTTCGTTTAATCCTTGGATTTGACCAGTAGTAGGGGCGAAAAACTTTTCGCCCCTACCGGAACGCACCGATTTGTGAACCGGACGACAAATCCCCAGATAAATTGATGAGCCTTGCCAGATTATCGAGCCGGTGCGTTGCGGCAGCTTGTAGATTGTCGCCCTGGTTCTACATAGGTTTGAGCCGCAACACACCCTACCGTAACTGGCGGGCGATCGCCCCCGTTCAATCTCAATGAATAAGGTAGCGACTGTCTTAATTGTCAAGGATAACGTGTTTGGGTGCATAATCTAGCTCTTGAGTCAAGGGGCTGCTTTAAAGAGCAGCAAAATCCTAGGCAGTTAACGGCTTGGCTTCTGTTACTGCCTCAATTGTCAAAGTATTCAAAGGTGGCTAAGGACGAGCTGCTGGGCTTTCTGAATACTGCCAGGGTCGATGATCTCGAACCATCGCATTCAACATGACCAGAAGTTTACGCAGACAGGCTGTTAAAGCTAGTTTTTTCGGCTTGCCTTTTTTGACGAGGCGTTCGTAAAAAACTTTAATAGCTGGATTATATCGCATGGCCACAACCGCCCCCATGTACAAAATTGCTCGGACCGGTGCCCGACCTCCTTGAATTCTTCGTTGACCTTTGTACTTGCCACTGTCAAAATTCAGGGGTGCTACACCGACCAAGCGAGCAATTTTCTTGGCACTGAGTTGACCCAGTTCGGGTAGGTCAGAAACCAAGGTAGTGGCAATCGCTTGACCGATGCCGGGCATGGTTTTAAGTAATTCGACTTTTGATGACCATTCCGCACAATTCTGAGTCAATTCCTCAATCTCGGCGTTGAGTTGTTCGAGACGTCCCCTGAGATAGTCTAGGTGAGCCTCGATATCCACCAAAGCCTTGCCACGTGCGCGACGACAACGATTTTTCTCAGCCGTTTGCATCTCAATGAGCTGACGCCGGCGACTCGTTAACTCTTGTAGTTGACGAGTCTCAGCCGAGCTCGATGCTAGAACCGGGGGCTTTAGGGCTTCGCCATAATACGCCAATGTTTGAGCATCAATCGCGTCAGTTTTAGCTAAACGACCAGTAGCTTTGGCAAAATCTCGACCTTGGCGGGGATTGATGACTGAAACGGGGAACTCGGCCTCTTGTAATTGAATGACCAGTTCCCTTTCTAGTTTCCCAGTCGCTTCGACCACAACTCGCTCGATCCGCTCGTTTTGCCAAGACTCGACGAGTTGGGCAATTTGGGTCGGGCTGTTGGGGATTTGGATGGCTTTTCCCAATGGACGAATGTAAACATCCAGAGTCTGTTGACTCACGTCAACTCCGATCCACTGAGGTGTCTTTGACATGATAGGTTCTCCTAAATTAGCTCTGTTAAGATGAACAAGACATCTTCTCAATTTCACTCATCCTTGCCTGATACGGTCTTTGGGATGAACCGAAATTTCGGACGTCCTTGACCCAGGCGACTGTTCGAGTTCAGTCGAGAAGATTACCTTGTAGTGACCCATGCTACCAAGCGGCCTTTTCCGACCTAGGGTGCGGCGGTCTACTATGTTTCTCAATATACAAGGGTGCGTCCCGGCTTCGTTCAATCTTTGGATTTTGCCAACAGGATTAAACTAGCCGGAACGCACCGGTTTGTGAACCGGACGACAAATCCCCAGATACATTGATGATCGAGCCGGTGCGTTGCGGCAGATTGTAGATTGTCGCCCGGGTTCTACATGGGTTTGAGCCGGGACACACCCTACCGTGCGATCGCCCCTGTTCAATTCCAATGAATAAGGTAGGGTGTGTCCCGGCTTCGTTCAAGTCTTGAATTTTGGCAACAAGATTAAACTAGCCGGAACGTACCGATTTGTGAACCCAACGACAAATCCCCAGATAAATTGATGATCCTTGCCAGATTATCGAGCCGGTGCGTTGCGGCAGCTTGTAGATTTTACCCTTAGGTTTTACATGGGTTTGAGCCGCAACACACCCTACCGTGACCTTCCTATGATCGCCCCCGAGTCTTCACAACAACATGATTTCAGAAATTGGTTTATAAAGTTTCGGTAAAGTTTGCTACAACGATTCAACTCAAATCTCTACAAGTCTCATTATATCTGGGTTTTAGCAATTTAAACGAAGTCTTGAATTGAGAATTTTAGTCCTATTTTTGTAACATTATATTACAACATGCCCGCATTCCCGTAAAATTAGCGGAAAAATTCTGACAGATTTTTGACCCCTTACTTTCACTAAAAAACAGGTCGATTTTAAGCGACTTTATCTAAGCTTTAAATAGACATAATTGGAGCTGTGATAAGTTAGTTACAGACCTGGATCAACGAAGTTTGATCCCTAAGCTTAAATTCCCTTGACACAAACACTAAAGAAACGACGTGAGAGGACCAGTCCCAGGGAAATGGCTTCGATTATCTAGACAACCACATGCACATCTGAGGTGAATCATCATGCTTTTTAAACTCAATCCAGCAACAGCAACCGTTCTAATCGCCGGAATCTCAGGACTTTCGTTAGCAACGTTCTCTACTCCTGCATCAGCCGCCACCCTGCATAACGGTTGGCACTACTCCATTGATTCATTCAATGACAGCATGGCTGGCTATGAGGTTGGGGGAACGCCCTATGAAATTTACGGAACGGCGCTGCAACAGACCAATGACAGTATCATTTTTGCCATCAACTCTAACCTGGGTCTTGAGGGGAAATCAAGCGACTATGCCGTAGATGATCATACTGGCTGGGGAGATTTACTCTTTAATTTCTCAGGCAATGATCTAGACACCGCTAATGCCAATGGAGACCTGTTTGGAATTCGTTTCGCAGAGGAGAGTAAATCCGGAGTCAGTGAACTGGGAGTTTACGAAAATGTCAGGGCCACTGAGATTGCCTGGGAGGGTGGAAACCGCCTCCAGGATGCCAGTCTTTCGGGTTATGCCAACTGGATTACCCAGCATGGTGGAAATCCTCAAGCTGGTGATTTAAGCATCACGGATCCCTACTTCAACCCCAACCGCCATGTTCCCAATAGCATGGTCTCTGGGACGAAAATTGGCGATATTCAGTTTTTGAGTGATATCAACAGTTTGGGACTTGATTTTGGTCACTTCGGTGCAACAGGAACGCATACGTTCGCCTTCCAATTTGATCGAACTCTTCTCCCTGATGGTGATTATGTTTATACTCTGGCTCCTGAATGTGACAACGACATCATTGCCGGAATTGGGACTTTGGAGCCTCCCCAAGATGTTCCAGAACCCTCATCCGCTCTGGCTGTAGGACTGGTTACTTTGGCGGCGGGTGCTTTGAAATCACGCCGTCGTTCAAGCGGTAATGGTAGTCAGATGAGTTAGGACAATAATGACCTGGCTTAAGATATCGTTTGACTGAGATCTCTTGGGCTAGGTTTGACATTAATAGCGGTAGCGACTGTCTTAATTGTCAAGGATAACGTGTTTGGGTGCATAATCTAGCTCTTGAGTCAAGGGGCTGCTTTAAAGAGCAGCAAAATCCTAGGCAGTTAACGGCTTGGCTTCTGTTACTGCCTCAATTGTCAAAGTATTCAAAGGTGGCTAAGGACGAGCTGCTGGGCTTTCTGAATACTGCCAGGGTCGATGATCTCGAACCATCGCATTCAACATGACCAGAAGTTTACGCAGACAGGCTGTTAAAGCTAGTTTTTTCGGCTTGCCTTTTTTGACGAGGCGTTCGTAAAAAACTTTAATAGCTGGATTATATCGCATGGCCACAACCGCCCCCATGTACAAAATTGCTCGGACCGGTGCCCGACCTCCTTGAATTCTTCGTTGACCTTTGTACTTGCCACTGTCAAAATTCAGGGGTGCTACACCGACCAAGCGAGCAATTTTCTTGGCACTGAGTTGACCCAGTTCGGGTAGGTCAGAAACCAAGGTAGTGGCAATCGCTTGACCGATGCCGGGCATGGTTTTAAGTAATTCGACTTTTGATGACCATTCCGCACAATTCTGAGTCAATTCCTCAATCTCGGCGTTGAGTTGTTCGAGACGTCCCCTGAGATAGTCTAGGTGAGCCTCGATATCCACCAAAGCCTTGCCACGTGCGCGACGACAACGATTTTTCTCAGCCGTTTGCATCTCAATGAGCTGACGCCGGCGACTCGTTAACTCTTGTAGTTGACGAGTCTCAGCCGAGCTCGATGCTAGAACCGGGGGCTTTAGGGCTTCGCCATAATACGCCAATGTTTGAGCATCAATCGCGTCAGTTTTAGCTAAACGACCAGTAGCTTTGGCAAAATCTCGACCTTGGCGGGGATTGATGACTGAAACGGGGAACTCGGCCTCTTGTAATTGAATGACCAGTTCCCTTTCTAGTTTCCCAGTCGCTTCGACCACAACTCGCTCGATCCGCTCGTTTTGCCAAGACTCGACGAGTTGGGCAATTTGGGTCGGGCTGTTGGGGATTTGGATGGCTTTTCCCAATGGACGAATGTAAACATCCAGAGTCTGTTGACTCACGTCAACTCCGATCCACTGAGGTGTCTTTGACATGATAGGTTCTCCTAAATTAGCTCTGTTAAGATGAACAAGACATCTTCTCAATTTCACTCATCCTTGCCTGATACGGTCTTTGGGATGAACCGAAATTTCGGACGTCCTTGACCCAGGCGACTGTTCGAGTTCAGTCGAGAAGATTACCTTGTAGTGACCCATGCTACCAAGCGGCCTTTTCCGACCTAGGGTGCGGCGGTCTACTATGTTTCTCAATATACAAGGGTGCGTCCCGGCTTCGTTCAATCTTTGGATTTTGCCAGTCGTAGGGGCATAACCCACCCCTACCCCTCCCAGGAGGGGATTTTTCGCCCCTACCGGAACGCACCAATTTGTTGATTTCTAAACAAACCAGTTTTCAATGGTTAACCCTTCAAAATCTACAAAATCTGAAACATTACGAGTCACGAGAATTAAATGATTGACTTTCGCGATCGCAGCAATTTGACCATCTGGGTATGAAGGCATCCGACCCAAAGTTGTCAGCCTAGCACGTTCAGCTACAAACCATCTAGCAGCAGCATGACAGTACGGTAGAATGAGAATTTTGTCTTGGATAACCTGTGTTAAGTAATTAGATAAATTACTTCTTCATCGAGACTCAGGCAATCGGTATAATCTATAAAGAAGCTCATGCCATGTTACCGATGCGATCGCAGAATCTTCCAGGTTTTGGCGAAAGTTATCTAAAAACGTTTCGTCGGGCTGTCGTTTAATACTTTCAGAAATAATGTTGGTGTCCAGTAAAAATCTTGTGTTCATCACCAGCAAGGTTTTTCAGGGGTTGGACTTGGGTCGCGAACATCAGCAAAAATTTCATCACTATCCAAATCGATGGCTTCTGAATTTAGTTGCTCGCGAAACTTGTCAAAGGCGTCTAAAATACTCTCTGATTGAGCGGATGTAATTTGAGCAATCGGTTGATTGGCTTCAAAAACAACAAAACTTTCTCCAGCTTGAACACGTTGAAGATAGTGGTTTAAATTTTGAGTGATTTCTTCTAAAGTAATTTTGTTCATACATTAACTTCCTGCCAAACTGATATAACAGCTACAGTGCAATTATATCTGAAATCAACAATTCAGGTGCGGCACAACACCTACTGGTCTCAATGGCCTCATGGACAGTCCCTGATTTTCGGTCAATTGTTAAGTTTTATCACAAAATCCAGCAATTCCCGTAAAAACCCTTCCCAGAAAACGACAGATTAGTGACGAGGTGTCTTTTAACTGACCTTGTGTTGTCTACGCATCTATCACGACCCATGACCTCCCAACCTCAAAACCAAAATTCCGCTCCCCTACGAGTTGTTCCCCCAACGACCGATACTCCCCAGGAACAGCCGGCCCCTCCGGTTCCACCAACCCCTGACCCAGATTCCGAGACAACCTCGGCGAAGCCTCAACAGGAACCGACCCGACATCGTTGGCTCTGGGTAGGAACGGCGGTAGCGACTCTGGGGGCTGTTGGCTTTATTCCTCTTCCCAATCATGTTCGGGGTGATGCGACTCTCAAAACTCTCCCAGGTCAACGACAAACGATTCATATGAGCCGGCCGGGACGGGTTCGGCTACGGGTGAGACCTCATGATCGGGTTCAGCCCGATCAGGTGCTGCTGTCTGTTGAGAGTGAAGATCTTGCAGACCAACTGACGGAGGCGGAGCGATCGCTGCAAGAGGAAAATGCAGCCCTGGAGGTGGCTCAACAGCGACTGGCGCGATCGCAACAACGGCTGAGAAATGCTGAGGATCAGTTGCACCAAGCTCAACGTCGTCTGGATGCTCATTTGGATGATATGCGGGCGATTCAGTTGGGAATCGGGATTCCTCAGACTCGCCGCTTTCAGGAAGAGCGGGGTGGGGTTCAGGCAGAGGAGGAGCGCGATCGCTATGAAATCGAACGACTTCAGGGTGAAGTCCGGGAACTTGAAAGTCGTCAAGGGGCGATCGCTGAGACTCTAAGCTTACTACGTGAGGAAGAGCAAGAACATAAAGACGAAAAACGCGAGTTGGCTGGAATGGTTGAAGATGATCTAATTGGAGGACGTCACCATTTAATTCGTGATACTGAGAGGGAGTTACGAAGCATCCGACGACAAATTGCTGAACAAGAAGGAGAGGAAACACAAAACCGAGACCGCATTGAACAAGTTCAGAGTCAGATCCGAGGTCAGGAAGCCTCCTTGAACCGACGAGATCATCAAGCCAATGTGACTCGTGAACAAGAACAACAGGTCCAGTGGGACCTCAATCAGAAACGGATGGACTTGGAAGAGGAACGAGATCGCCGTCAGGCAGAACGAGACACGGCCCATAATGAGCGGGAAACGGCAACCATCCAAGTGCAAAACCATCAGGAGGCGATCGCCGCTCGACAAGCTCAACTCGAAGACCTACGAAAGCGTGACGCTGAACGCACCAAAACCGCCACCATCTCGGGAATTGTCTTAGATCACAACCTAGACCAACGAGATGGAGCCTTCATGCAGGCGGGACAAGAAGTCTTACAAATTGCCAATCTGAGTTATTTGGAAGTCACAGCTCAAATTGCACAAGCGGATTATCATCTGGTTGAAAAAGGACAATTGGTTGAATTTCGGATGCGTAACCAGCCCCGCGACATCACCTATCGCTCCAGTATTGAAAATCGGCGCCCTCTCACTGATCGTCGAGAGTCTGGGATTGAGGATGTCTTTGAAGTCACCTTCCATATTGAAAACCCGGAAAATCTTCGACTTCCTGAAGACAAGGGTTATGTTCAAATTCGCACCGAAAATCGAAATTTCTACCAGAAAATTCAACATCAGTTTGGCAAACTCATCGACCTGGGCTATTACTTCCCCTGGCTCGCTGATTAAGACTCGTAATTGCTCTGTGAACGTTGTTTTAATCTAGAGGGCGACCATAAGGGTACGCCTGAAAAAAGTGTTACATTCGATACAAAATTTCCAAATAATTGTAGGGGCGAACGGCTGTTCGCCCTTCCCCAATTGGGCATCCCATCTAACCACTTTGACCCGTTATAGAGAAGACCCTCATCCTCTCTAGCAGCACAACAATTTTCTTAACCTCGGGGTGGGCCAGTCCCACCCTGTTTTTTGGGTTGCTTTCCCCTAGGTGTTGGTAACGTCTTTATGAAGATTCTGTGAAGACCCGAACGACTCAGAGAGATAAACGCCTAAAAACATTTCCCTGCCAAGCTTACAGCTCTTGAGACTCCCCTCAATAAAGCCGCAATTTCCCCGCGAAATGTAAACAAACATTACAATATCACCGGGTTTCCGTAAAACTGCCCAAAAAAAACTGATAGATCTAATTGGCCTCTTTTAACAAGTCCCAAAAACGCTGATTTGTCACCATAATTTTTACGAAAACTTCATAAAAAATGTCCGGAAGTTGAGATAGAGTGAAACCATCAAAAAATAGGTTTTCCCTAAGTCCCTAAAAGGACGTTTCAGACGAGACCTATCCCCAAACCTCACAATCGTCTGTTTTTTCAGTCTTGCGAGTCCGGAGCATCTACGATTATGTCCCCCTTCAATCCTAAATCCTGGTTTAACCGTCGTTTTCGTCAAAACCCCCCTGAAGCTACGGCCCAGGAAGACCAACAGCAAACCTTTATCCTGGAACCAATTTATACCCCTAGCGGCTTTCTAGATAGTGGGGATGACTCGGATGGGTTGGACTTAGGCCCAGTTGATGAGCCTATGGATGACTTTAGTGATGCCTTATCCCCGGATGGGGAAAGTGATGTTCCTGGAGACGACGGGGATAATATTGGGGATGAGGGAGACCTAGATATCGAGGAGGAGGACATCCTTCCTGAAGGGGAGGAAGGGGTCAACTATCTCGATGACGAGTATATTTCGGACAACGAGATTGGCGAGACCATTCCCTATGCTGGGGATGATGAGGTGGAGACCACTGAACCAAGTGATTCCACGGAAGAGGTGGAGAACGCCCTAGAAGATGATTCAGATATCCCTGACGATGATGGGGAGATAAATAATGAGGAAGAATTAACAGACGAGGAGAGTCCTGAGTCTCAAGAAGACTCAGAAGAAGATGACGGTAACGACGACGACGTTAATTTACTCCAGCTTCTATTAGGTCTGCTGCTCCCATTGCTGCTGCTGCAAAATTTACTCCAGCTTCTATTAGGTCTGCTGCTCCCATTGCTGCTGCTGCAAAAAAATGAGGTCGAAGATAACCCAGAAGACGATACTGACAACCCGAGTGATGCTGAAAACAGCCAGGAAACGGATGAGGAAGCCGTTGACGTGGACAACAGCGAGGAGGGAGACTCAGAGACCGACAACGAGACTGAGGATGATTTAGAGGACGACGACGATAATCCTCTCGCCTTTGATGTGCCTGAGTTTAACAGTGGTATCTTCCAAGTTGGCAACAGCGGTGAAGTTGGCGTAGACTTCCTGTTTGACGGAGGACGCTATCAAGGGGAAGTGGCCTTCTTTAGCCTGGCGGGTTTCAATGAACTGGAGTTTAACGGTATTGAAGACTTCATCGCCGAAGCCGCACAACGGGCCGCTAGTGGCAGTGAACAGGGTCATATTGTCATTAGTGTGGCCGACGAAGGTGCCCGCTTTACCGGGTCCCTGTTTGGAGAACCGGATTGGAATACCGGTGTCTACCAGGGGGTGAAGACCTTTAACATGACCCCCGGTGATGAGTTTGGGGTGATGCTGGTTCCTAATGGTCGCGTCTCGGAAGTTCTAGACAATCCCAGTATTGGTGGGGCAAAACGTCCCCTGTTTTCTCTGGCCAGCACCAACCCACAAGAGGGATTCCATCTGGGCCAGATTGCTGACTTGACGGGAGATGGGAATACCTTTGTCTTGGAAGACCAACGGTTTGAACGTAGTGACCTTGACTACGATGATGTCATCTTCCAGATTCGTGGTGCGGTAGGGGATGCGGTTCATGTGGAGAATGTGATTGCCCCCGAGTTGGATTGGCGACAGGATGACCTGGGGAAAGCGTTACTCGCCTATTCCAAACCCTATCTCGCCACCAGTGAGCAATTGGATTTGGTGGAGTTGGTTACGCAAGACCCCGATGGTTTACTGGATGGGGACGATGGTATGAGTCCTCCAGATTCCGGCAACCCAGACTTGGATGGGGAGGATTTAGATGATGCTGACTTGGATGAGGTGGAAGAGACGGATGCTTTAGAAGAAGCGGACGACAGCGACTCCCAGGAGGGTCAGTCTGACTCAGACTCTGCTGATGAGGATGAGGCGGTTGAGTCTTCGGGTGAAAGCGGTTCCACTTCGGGGGATAGTTCGTCTAATCCCGACAGTTCCTCAACCTCAGGAGGGAATGAGATAGTGAGCGAGACGCAGCCGTCTACTGAGGAGTCGGATGAGGGGTCGGAGATGATGTCGGGAGGCTCCAGTGAAACGGTGACGGAGGGGGACGTGAGCGAGGGGTCGGAGTCGTCTGAGGAGGTCGCTGAGGCTCAACAGGAGACGGTGTCAGAGGAACCGGTGTCAGAGGAATTGGTGTCAGATAACCCCGTGAGCGAGAACGAGGTTGATGAGTTCTCTAATGGGTCCTCTGAGGAAAGTGCCGATAGTCAAGCGGCTGACCCGCTCGTGACGGCTGCCCAAGGCTTTGAGTTTGCCAAGGAAGACCAGCCCTTGGTGGGGATTATTGATACGGGATTTGCGGAGAATAATCCTGATTTGAATTACGACAACTTTATCCTGGGGCGTGATTGGGTGGATGGAGATGATAACCCGCTGTTGGCCCCTGGGGAGGGGAGTGAACATGGAACCCATCTGTTGGGACTGATTGCGGCTCAGCGGGACAATGGCATTGGCATTGATGGCATCAACCCCGAGGCTCCGGTCTGGTTAGGTCGTGGCGTGGGGTCTGGAGAGTGGGCCAGTTCTCTGGTTGAGTTTGTGGATGCGGCGGCGGAGTCGGGTCAGGCGAATGCAGTGGTGAATCTGAGTCTGGACTTGACGGAGATGGATGCTGAGGGCAATGTGAGTCCTCGCTATGAGTTGACCGTGGCCGAACGGACTGCCATTGAATATGCCCGTCAACAGGGGGTGTTGCTGGTGGTGGCAGCGGGGAATGATGGGGGCAATCTGTCGGCGTTGGCTCAAGCCTCGCGGGAGTTTGACAATGTGCTGACGGTGGGTGCGGCGGAAGCGTTTGACCCCAATCTGGCGGTGGCTCAGGGTCATGGTCGGGCGGAGTATTCTAATTTTGGTACTGGGTTAGGATTGCTGGCGCCTGGAGGGACGGCTGAGAATCCAGTGCTGTCTACGGTGGGGGATGATTTGGGAACTCTGGCGGGGACGTCGGTGGCGACGGCCCGGGTGACGGGGGCCACGTCCGTGGTTTGGGCGGCGAACCCTGAGTTGAGTTATCGCCAGGTCATCGAGATTTTGCAAACTACGGCTACGGATTTGGGGACTCCGAATTGGAACCCGGATACGGGTGCGGGACTGTTGAATTTGCTGGCGGCGGTGCATCTGGCGAAGGCGACGCAACCCCAAGCCTATGACCCGACTCCGATTGAGATTGGGGAGACTCCTCGACGGCGACATATTGTGCGGCCGGGTGAGACCCCTGCGGGCCTGGCGGAACGGGAGTTGGGAGATGAGGAGGCTTGGTTGGAGGTTACGGATTCAGAGGGGAATCCGTTTGAAGGTCCTGATGAGCCGTTGGTGCCGGGAACGGAGGTGGAACTGCCGATGTATGGGGGAGGGGTGGTGAATCCACAGGTTGAGTCTCCGGCGAGGGAACCCCAGCCGCTGACTCCGGCCAATCAAGCGCCAGAAGATTTACAGGTGTCTCTGAGCCGACTTTATAATCCTGGGGAGACGATTCGGCTGTCAGGCTGGGTGAGTGATGCCGATGGTGCGGAGGACTTGGAACGGGTTCAGTTCTGGTTGCGACAAGATGGGGGTGATTGGGTTGAGGTTGGGGAAACCAGTGAGTTTGCCATTGACCCCAATCACCCAGACTGGGGTGGGTTTGAGCAAGAGTTGAGCGGGTTGACACCGGGTCAGTATGAGTTACGGGTGATTTCTTCTGACCAGGGTGGTCAGGTGGGTCAGCCGGTTAGTCATTCCTTTACGGTGCTGTCTGTCCCGGAAGGGCAGCATTTGTCAGAGCGGGTGAAACGGGCAATTAGCCAAGCTATGAAGTTAGAGGCCTATCATCCTGATATTTTGGCGTTGACGGAACAATGGGTGGTCAGCGTCAGACAGGGAGAATCCCCTGATGCTTTAGCTGCACAGGTAGGTGCGACAAATTTAGGACCGACGAATCAGATTCCTAATACTTATGTCTGGAAGTTTGATGGGGACAGTGACCCCTATGAGATTGCGGCGGCGATGGATGAAGTCATTGGAATTGAGTTTACCTACCCATTGGTTAACTTTCCGATTGAGTTTTATTCGACTCCCTGGCATTTGGAAAATACGGGACAAACTGGGGGGCAACCTGGAGTGGACGCAAGGGTCAAATTAGCCTGGCAAGACCATGGTGTTTCTGGAAAGGGCGCGACGATTGGTTTTCTTGACAGTGGTTTTGATTATGAGCATCCCAATTTGAGTGCCAACTACCAGGCACATCTCAGCTATGACTTTGACGAGGATAACTCGTATCCCAGCTATACGTTCTCAACACAAGTAACTTCACCGGAGTCAATTGTCGTTTTAGAGGATGGTGGCAGTGAAACTGTCAATATAGTTTGGGATGAGAGACTCTCTCATAGAGTCTTTAAGGGTTATCTATCAAATTTAGCCTTGACTTTGCCTGGAATTGATGTGGACGATGAGGCAAGTTTGGAAGATATTGAGATTTCCCTGATTAGTCCTTGGGAGACCGAATTTAAGCTAACGGATTTAGAGTCAGGTTCAAAATCTTACTTTACAGATGTTTTTAATGGGGAAAATCCCAACGAGGCTCATCAAATAAATCGCAACAACTTTTGGCGATTATTGATTGACAACCAGAGTCCAGAGACGATAATTATTGACCCCAATTGGTCAATTGATTTTGACTTGGTTGATGCCCATGGTACACAGGTTGCTGGTGCAGCTATTGCTAATTCAGAAACGGGAAATATGGGAGTTGCTCCAGGTGCCAATTGGGCGGGGCTACGAGTGGGAAGTGATTTCATAAATGACGGGTCGTTGGCTAAAGCTCTATCTCATAAAAATCAGAATATAGATATTTACAACAACAGTTGGGGAGTCAGTTTCCGAACAAACATTTTACCTCAAGCACTTTATGGACTAGAGGCGGGAAGTCAAAATGGGCGAAATAATTTGGGAAATCTGTTTGTTTTTGCGGCAGGCAATGAGGGTCATAATGGTGATGATGTCAACTATAATCCCCTCGCTAATTCTCGCTATGCCATCGCAGTAGGAGCCGTTGACCAATCGGGTAGAAAGGCAGTTTATAGTAACCCTGGTGCGCCTCTATTGTTATCAGCACCTTCTGAGAATTCTAGCTATCTAGCCTCACGGATCGATACACCCAAATCCATCCCAGTTGATGGGTCAACTTTATCTTTAGAACTCGGGACGGTCGAAGGAGTTTCAGACTTAATCAATCGTGTGGAAGTTCATCTGGGGATTGAACATGACAAGTATGAAGACTTAGAGGTGACTTTAGTCCAGGTAACTCCAGAGGGAGAAGAGCGGCGAGTCCAGTTGTTGGCTGATGTTCCTTTTACTATCGAGAACTATTTGGGACGAGAAGTTCGAAATTTGTCGATTAGCCTTGCTGACAATGCAGCGCGGGATTTGCCGGATAATACGGCACCTTTTCATGGTCGTTTCCGTCCCCAAGAAAGCCTAGATATCTTTAAGGGACAAGATGTGAACGGGACTTGGAAAATTGAAATCAAAGACCGTCATACGCAGAATTTATCAGGGTCAGTTCACCAGGCCGCCGTTGCTTTAAGTACGACAGGAATTGCTACCACTGATATTCAGGGAGAGGCAGGAACAACATCGGGGAATTTTACCAATGAATTTGGGGGAACTTCTGCGGCTGCGCCAATTGTCTCTGGGGTAATTGCTTTGATGTTAGAAGTCAATCCTCAGTTGAGTTGGCGAGATATTCAGCATATTTTGGTGGAAACAGCTAATCGTGAGGCGATTCAAGATGTTGATGCTGATTGGAGTGGGTCGCCAGGTGATTCGATTCGCCATAGTCATCAATATGGATTTGGTATGGTCGATGCTGAGGCAGCGGTAGCCGCCGCTAAGACTTGGAAACCGGTTGGCCCTGAGGTCTCAGTTGAGATTCCTGGAAATCTCGCTCTTTCAGACCGTTTGATTCCTGATAATGACCCGGAAGGTGTGAGTTCTTCAGTTACGGTAGATGAGGAATTTACTGTTGAATGGGTTGAGGTGGACTTTCGCTCTAGTCATGATGACCCGGATAACTTGAGACTGGAGTTAGTGCATACTTATACAACAGAAGAAGGAGAAGAAAAAACGACAGTTTCTACCTTGGCTCGTCCTTATCAGTCTAGTGTTCAAAATTATTATAACGACTGGTGGTTTAGTTCAGCACGTCATTGGGGAGAACCGGCTGAGGGAACTTGGACTCTACGGGTGTCTGATGAGACAGACAGTAATAAAACAATTGGTGGCATTTGGGATGGTTGGAGTCTAATTTTACATGGAACAACTGAATCAATGCCGGAATTTGGAGAGCCATTCCAAGTCAATACCTATGACGAGGGTGATCAGCATGGACATTTAATAGCTAAACTCAGTGATGGTGGGTTTATTGTAACTTGGAATTCTTTTGATCATCGAGGTATATCTGAACGAGATAGTGAAGATTATGGCATCTATGCTCAGCGTTATGATCGTGATGGATATCCTGTTTCCTCTGAGTTTAAAGTCAATAATTATTCGGATGCGAATGAGCTTATGGCTGGTGCTATGGTATCTTCAGTAACCGGTTTGTCAGATGGAGGATTTATCATTCTCTGGGGTGCTTTTGGTGAGGATGGTCATAGAGTCTATGGTCAGCGTTATGACAAAAATAACAATCCAGTTGGGAATGAGTTTAAAGTTAATTCACCCGAAGATATGTCGCAGCGTGCAATATCAGCCACAGAACTCTCAAATGGCAACTTAATGGTGACTTGGCAACAATATCCAGATGATGGGTCTGGACTCACTGGAATCAATGATGATCATGAGGTATTAGCAAATTTTTATGATGTTAACGGGAACATCATTGAATCTAATGTAGATTTAATGATATCTGATGTTTATAGAAACGAAATGTCAATAACGCCAGTACCGAGTGGAGGATTTTGGACTACATGGACTTCTCTGGACAATACTTCTCCGATTTATGCCCAGCGCTATGATAATCATGGTAGTAAAATTGGTTCTAAATTTAGAGTGAATACCTCAGAGCGTTTTTGGCTGGAAGACATGGGGCCTGATTCTGATGTATCTATCTCCATTTTGCATGATGAGAGTTTTGTGATTTCCTGGCATTCTTATAGTGAGGAAAACGGAGGCCATGATGTTTATGCTCAACGTTATGACAAAAATGGCAATCCGGTAGGATCTGAGTTTACAGTCAACACGTACACAAATGAAATCAAGCGAAACCCATCTGTGTCAAGTTTAGATGGTGGTGGTTTTATCATTACCTGGGGATCTGAGAGACAAGATAGTTCAGAACGGAGTATTTATGGGCAAAAATACGATGTTAATGGTCAGCCAATTGGAGAAGAATTTAAAATAAATCCTGATTCTCAGGGACATCAGAGGGCGTGGCGTCCATCAGTCATCGAAACTATCGATGGACGATTTGTGGTTGTTTGGACGTCTAATCATCCAGATGATTCTACACTTGATATTTTTGGGAGAATGTTTGAGGGAGTTAACCAATCTATCAACACTCCTCCTCTTGCTCCAAATAATTTAAGTTCTAGTTTGAGTGATGAGACGGTTACATTAACTTGGGATGCGGCGACTGATACGGAAACACCTCAGTCTGATGTAACTTACAATTTGCGCATTGGAACTACACCCGGTGGATCAGATATTCTGGATGCGACTCGGGAGGGAGCTGAAATTGGGAATGTCGCCGGTAACACGACTTGGACGTTAGAAGACTTAGAACCCGGAACCTATTATTGGAGCGTTCAGACGGTAGATAGTGGGTTTGCTGCTTCAGAGTTTGCAGAGGAGCAGAGTTTTACGGTAGAGGATCCAGTTTTTAAAGTCGGGGATAAGTTTCAAGTCAATACGTATAGTGAGAGCAATCAGTGGCGATCATCGGTTGCAGAATTAGCCGATGGAGGCTTTATCGTGGCTTGGAACTCTTATGGTCAAGATGGTTCTGAGGATGGTGTCTACGGTCAACGTTATGACAGCTATGGTAATCCCGTTGGTTCCGAATTTCAAATTAATACTTATACTGATGACTTTCAGGGAGACTCATCAGTAACGGGATTATCAGATGGAGGCTTTGTCGTGACTTGGAGTTCTTCTGGTCAAGATGGTTCTGTGACTAGTATCTACGGTCAACGTTATGATCGCAATGGCAATCCCCTTGGTTCCGAATTTCAAGTCAATACCTATACCTATAGTACTCAGAACTCCTCATCAGTTACTAACTTATCAGATGGCGAATTTGTCGTGAATTGGCATTCTTATAATCCTTTTATCCAAGAGGGTTCTTTTTATAGTGTCTACGGTCAACGTTACGACAGCGATGGCAATGCCGTTGGTTCTGAATTTCAGGTCAATACTTATAGCGATGACTATCAGTGGTACCCATCAGTAACGGGATTATCAAATGGAGGTTTTGTTTCGATATGGACTTCCCGAGGTCAAGATAGTCAAGATAGTTCTTTTTCTATTTACGGTCAACGTTACGATAGTCATGGTGATGCTATCGGTTCCGAATTTCAAGTCAGTACGTATGAGGGTCATCAAGGGCAACCGTCAGTGACAGGATTATCAGATGGAGGCTTTGTCGCGACTTGGCACTCTTGGGAACAAGATGGTTCTAGACATGGGGTCTACGGCCAACGTTACGACAGCCATGGCAATCCTGTCGGTTCCGAATTTCAAATTAATACTTATACCGACGACTCTCAGTGGTATCCATCAGTAACGGGATTATCTAATGGAGGCTTTGTCGTGACTTGGGAATCTAGGGGTCAAGATGGTTCTTGGCGGCCTAGTATCTACGGCCAATCTTACGACAGTAATGGCAATCCTGTCGGTTCTGAGTTTCAAGTTAGTACTTATACTGATGTTTATCAGTCTCGAGCATCAGTAACGGGATTATCCAATGGAGGCTTTGTCGTGACTTGGCATTCTGAGGGTCAAGATGGTTCGGGGTATGATGTCTATGGTCAAATCTTTAGCACAGAGGAAATAGCACCTAACACACCACCCACGACTCCAAGCAATTTAAATTCCCAAATCAGTGAGGATACTGCAACCTTAACTTGGGATGCTGCCACCGACGAGGAAACGCCCCAATCCGATTTAACTTATAACTTACGAGTCGGAACAACACCGGGTAGCTCGGATATTATCGATGACACTCGTCAAGGTGGAGTAATCGGTAATGTCGCTAGGAACACCAATTGGACGTTAGAGGATCTTGAGCCGGGTACATATTATTGGAGCGTTCAGACCGTGGATAGTGGTTTTGAAACGTCAGATTTTGCCTCTGAACAGAGTTTCACCATTGAACCTAGCGCCACGATAGAGGAACCCGTTTTCAAGATTGGCGACGAGTTTCAAGTCAATACTTATACCTATGAAGACCAGTGGGGTCCCTCGGTGACGCAATTAGCAGATGGCGGGTTTGTTGTTACGTGGCAGTCTTGGGGCCAACCCAACGATGATTCTGAGCGTATAGACGGTTACCATCCGAATGCTAATTGGGGCATATACGGTCAACGCTATGATGGTGACGGCAATCCAGTTGGTTCAGAATTCCAGATTAATACTTCTACTCAAGGTGCGCAAGAAAACCCATCAGTGACAGAACTATCAAATAGTGGTTTTGTGGTCACTTGGCAGTCAAATGACCCAGAAAATCCTGGAATATACGGTCAGCGCTATGATAGTGACGGCAATCCAGTGGGTTCAGAATTTCAGGTTCATACTTCTACTCAAGGTGGGCAAGAAAACCCATCAGTGGCACAACTAGCGGATGGTGGTTTTGTTGTAACTTGGCAGTCAAGCGACCAAGATAGTTCTGGAATATATGGTCAACGCTATGATAGTGACGGCAATCCAGTTGCTTCAGAATTTCAGGTTAATACTTCTACTGAGAATACACTGCAAGAGCCATCAGTAACACAATTGGGTGATGGTGGGTTTGTTGTTACTTGGACTGATGGCTCAAATATTTCTGGTCAGCGCTATGATGGTGACGGCAATCTAGTTGGTTCAGAATTTCAAGTTAATACTTCTACTGAGGATATACGGCGAGAGCCATCAGTAACACAATTGGGTGATGGTGGTTTTGTTGTGACTTGGACTGATGGATCAAATATTTCTGGTCAGCGCTATGATAGTGACGGCAATCCAGTGGGTTCAGAATTTCAGGTTAATACTTCTGCTGAGCCTGATAAACAACAATTCTTTTCTTCGGTAACACAACTAGAGAATGGCGGTTTTGTTGTAACTTGGAGTTCACAAGATGTTTCTGGCGGAACTTGGAATGTTCATGCTCAAAGGTATGACGTAGATGGGCAGCCAATTGGTTCAGAATTTCAAGTGAATACCTATAGTGATGGACTTCAAGCTATGTCATCAATTGCTGAGTTGGGTGATGGTAAATTTATTGTGACTTGGATGTCTGAGGGTCAGGATGGTTCCTACATGGGTATCTTTGGTCAAATCTTTGGTACAGATGGCACAGTTGAAAATTCAACAAACTTGACTGAACTATACTTTGCAGAAGACCTCCATACAGGAGGGGATCGCGTTCCCCTAGAGAGTTACCCAAAAACCGAACAGGCTCGTTCGGAGTTTCTAGCAAATCTGGTTAATCCTCAAACGGTCGATTTTGAAGAATTTGAACATGATAGTCGTCCACAAGTTTTAGACTTTGGAGAGACGACCGCAACCCTGTCCTATACTACTGGTGACTTAATAGTGAAAACCCTGAACGAGGGAGCTACTTCGCCCTGGTTCCCAACATCAGGAAAGAACTATCTGCTGAGTCGCAATCATATGGAGTTTACGATTGAGTTCAGTGAACCTCAATCAGCCTTTGGCTTGAATATGACGGATGCTGAAAATGGTCCGTTCTCGATGACGCTGCACCGGGAAGATGGCACCACAAAAAATGTTATTATTCCCGTTGAAGCTAACCATATTGACTTTTCAGGCTCCGCCCTTTTCTTTGGAGTTAAAGATATGGAACAACCCTTCAACGCGGTGACAATCCATAGGCCAACACATGACGGACGGACTGGTTTAGATGAGTTGGTTATTGGTGATATAAAACCGTGATCTATCAAACAGTAAAACCCTGCTGAATGAGTTATGATGTAAAAACATGGTCATGGTAAACAGCACAAACAACTATAATTTTAAGAAGAAAGAAAATGGCTGATTGGTTGACACAAGAACAGAACTATCAACAAACATCTGGGCTAGACTTTGAATTTGGTCGTAGTGGCTACTTTCAAGTTTCCCCCCAAAATGATCCCAGCGAGTCTATCAACCTAGCTTACATCTGGTGGATTCCCTTTCCCAGTCATAACAGCACAATTTACTGGTGGGATGGCTACGAGTTGGCTGGTGGTCAATCCATCTCCGATGAACAATTAAATTCGTTACGTTTTATCAGGTTCTCACCTTCTGCGAACTCTAACGAATCCTATTATCTGTTGCTGCCTGATGTGGAAGTTGATCCGTTTATTGACTTCAACAATATTTTTCTAGAATCACAACTCACAGATCCCACTCTGGATGACTCCATTTTTAGTGAAATGGTCACAGGAGATTATCAAGTTACACAGGTGATCGAAGCGGAGTTGGACTTGGAAGATTTAGTCAATTTTGGCCTGCCTGAATCTCCTCCCTCTCAACCTGAAGTTCCCGTGACTGTTCCGAACCATGAGGGACAAAATTCAGCTTCAGTTCCCGAAATGACCTCACCCCTGAGTCTTCTGGTGCTGGGGGCGCTGTTTCTGGGTTGCCTGTTGCGACGACAACTTGTGCAGCGGCGTGTGATCGCGCCCAATGACCATTAAAATCCTAGAAGGCCTGTTGTAAAGTGTTGGGAGAGTTCGATGATCCATTTAAGACGCGGTGCATTCATCCTAGCCATGACGGGGGTTGCAATTCCCCTTCCCGCCTTGGCTCAAATTGTCCCGGATACGACTCTCCCCAATAACTCGACTATCACCCCAGACCAAAACCGACTCATTATCGATGGTGGAACTCAGGTCGAAACTAACCTATTCCATAGCTTTGAGGAATTTTCCCTCCCAACTGGCCAGGAAGCATTTTTCGATAATCCCTCCACGGTTGATCATATCTTTACTCGTGTAACCGGGGATAGTCTGTCTAACATTGATGGTTTAATTCGCGCCAATAATGCCAACCTATTCCTGCTCAACCCCAATGGGCTGATTTTCGGGACTAATGCTCGATTAGACATTGGTGGGTCATTCTTAGGAACCACGGCGGAGCGATTTGAGTTTGCTGACGGTACTGAATTTGGCAGGACTCCCAGCCCTCAGATGCCTCTTCTAACTATGACCGTTCCTGTGGGATTGCAGTTTGGCGCTACCCCAGGCAATATCGAAGTCTTCGGTCTGGGTCATAATTTAACGCCACAACCGGGAACTGGAGCAGTAATGCGATCGCCCGCTGGGGGATTACAAGTTGAATCCGGTCAATCCCTAACTCTGTTGAGTGGCGATATTTCACTGAATGGGGGAAATCTGACCGCTGAACAGGGAAATATCCACCTAGGAACTTTAGGGGGTAACAGTCAGGTCAGCCTAGACAATCTCTTTCAACCCAACTACAGCGGTGTGGAAAACTCAGGTTCTATCGATTTGCGACAACGAGCCTCCATCGATGTCAGTGGTGCAGGAGGTGGCACCATTGACCTACGATCTCAGCGTCTGGGAATCCAAGACGGTTCTACGATTCTATCTCTGACTGAAGGTAACGAACCCGGGAGAAGCATCAATATCGATATCAGCGATGCAGTTGAGGTTATCGGTGTTAATCGAGAACAGTTTGCCCCGAGTAGCATCCTTACCCAAACCCAAGGCCTGGGGTCTAGCGGCAATTTAACTCTTAATGCTGGGCAATTATCTATCCGCGATGGGGGACAAGTGTCATCTTCTTCCTTCAGTCCCGGTCGTAGCGGAGATGTTACAGTTAATCTCTCAGAAAAACTCGAACTTAGTGGGGGAATAACTGTTCCGGATGGTTTCATATCGAGTAGTTTAGCAACAGCGACCTTGGGTTTTGGTCCTGCTGGAGATCTGACCATCAATAGCGACGTTGCCGTAATCCAGGAAAATGCAAGGATTAACGCAGATACTTTAATCGAAGAGGCCCCGGCGGGAAATATAACCCTCAACGTTAGAGAGCTAAGCCTTCTGAGTGGCGGACAACTTTCTGCAACCACTTTTGGTACTGGGAATGCCGGTAATATCTTCATTCAAGCTACCGATTTTGTGGAAGTTATTGGCGGGAGAGAATCTAATGATAGTGGTATTTTTTCACAAGTTGAGTGGCGTCCCTCAGACACTGAGGGTGAACCGATCCTAGCTACAGGAAGAGGTGGAAACTTGGACATCATAACGCCCCAACTAAGTCTATTAGGAGGTGGACAAGTCTCTGCCTCAACCTTTGGGGGTGGACAGGGTGGTAGCATCTCAATTAACACTTCAGAAATTCTTACAATCAGCGGTGGACGTTTTCATGAAGGCAACATCATCCCCAGCGCCATTACCGCTGTCACTGTAGGAGAGTCAAACGCAGGAGAGTTAACCGTCAACAGTCAACAGATTCGGGTTCAAGATGGGGGGCAAATCACCGCCGGAACCCGAGGCCCCGGAGATGCTGGCAACCTAACTATCACAGCCAACGACATTGACCTCAGTGGCACAACTCCCGATGGCAGACCTAGCCGCTTCACAGTGCGGACGGAAGGACCAGGAGAGTCCGGAAACTTGAGGATTGAGGGGAATCGCTTGACTGTCCGCGAAGGTGCCGAAGTCAACGTTGATGGAATTCTTCGGGATCGAGACGGGACTCCTCTCCTAAACGTACCCTTGGGTGATGCCGGAGACTTAACCATCCAAGTCCGAGACCTCTTCCTAAATAACGGTCGCCTCACCGCCGAAACCACCTCAGGGGAATCTGGCAATATCATCATCACCGCTAACGACTTTCGGCTACTAAACAACAGTCAAGTCACCACCAATGCCGTGGGAAGCGCAACTGGGGGCAACATTGAAATCGATACCGCAACCCTGACCGCCCTAGAAAACAGCAATATCAATGCCAACGCTCAAGAGGACTTTGCCGGTCGGGTGGTTCTCAACACCCAAGGACTCTTTGGGACAGAATTTCGCGAAGAAAGCACCCCCAACAGCGATATTACAGCTACCTCAGCATTAGGACCCGACTTCAGTGGCATCGTGGAAATCAACACCCCAGAAGTCGACCCCGTCAGCGCCCTCATCGAACTCGAAGACCGACCCGTCAACGCCGCCGTCGACCAAAACCCCTGCATCCAAGGCAGCGAAACGGAATTTGTGCAAACCGGCAGCAGTGGCCTCCCCCCCGGCCCCAACGACCCCTTCACCGGAACCACGGGCTGGGAAGACCTACGACTCGACCCCCTCGATGACCCCCAAGTCCGAGACGACAGCACCGAACCCCTCCCCTCCACCCCAACACAGATTCGCCAAGCCCAAACCTGGCACGTCAACGCCGAGGGGGAACTGGTCCTAACCGCTCCCGGAACGGGGTCTAACTATCGCCCTCCCGCCGCGCCGGACAACTGTTCCCCCCAGTCGCAAGCACCCCAGAGTGAGAAAAGCGATCGCCCCGGGACCTCCTCCCCAAACCAAGCCTTCCAAGTCCAAGGCTTCCAATTCCAGGGCAACACCGTCCTCTCCGATGCAGAACTGGCCCAGTCCATCGACTCATTCAGAAATCGCGACCTCCAGTTCCCAGAGCTGCAAGACCTCGCAGACCGGATTACAGCACAGTACAAAGACGAAGGCTACATCACCAGCGGCGCTTACATTCCCCCCCAAACCACCCAAAACCGGGTGATCACGGTGCAAATCCTGGAAGGAACCCTGGAAAACATCCAAGTGCGCACCAGTGGCAACCTCAACCCCAACTACGTGGTACGCCGCATCCAGCGATTTACTGAGGGACCCGTCAAGAAAGAACAACTCCTGCAAGCCCTACAACTGCTGCAACTCGACCCCCGCATTGACCGACTCTCAGCGGAGTTGGGGGCGGGAGTCCGAGCAGGAACCAATCTGCTCAATGTCCAAGTCCAGGAGAGCAATGCCGTCACTGCCAGTCTCAGCCTGGACAACGATCGCTCCCCCACGGTCGGCAGTTTCCGACAACAGGCCGATAGCGGCATCGCCAACCTCTTCGGCATTGGGGATGTGACCACCCTGGCCTACAGCAATACGGAGGGAACGGCCAACTGGAATCTGGGCTATCGTCTGCCCATTAACGCCCTCGATGGCACCATTGGCTTCCTCTATAGCACGGGGGACAGTCGCATTATCGAGGCCCCCTTCGACCAAGTGGATATCCAAGCGGACACTCGCACCTATGAGGTCAGTTACCGCCAACCGCTGTTACGCCAAGTGCAACCCCGGTCACAGGAAAATGATAGGGAGAATCATAGGGAGAATGAGTCTTCAGTCCCTCAGGATTACGTGTTTCGGGAGTTTGCGGTGGGGTTGAGCGCCTCGCGACGGGACACTCAAACCTCCATTCTTGACCGTAATTTTCCCCTCTCTCCAGGGGCCGATGACCAGGGGGAAACCAACATTTCTGTGTTGCGCCTGTTCCAAGATTGGACGCAACGAGACAGCCGCGAGGTATTGGCCCTACGCTCGGAGTTTAGTCTGGGGGTGAACTGGTTTGAGGCCACGGTGAATGAGAGTGAACCCGATAGTGAGTTCTTTGCTTGGCGAGGTCAGGCTCAGTGGGTGCGGCGGCTCTCGGGGATGGGGACTCCTGGGGAGGCGGGGACTCGCTTACTGGTGCGGGGAGATGCCCAGTTGGCGTCGACCTCCCTGGTTCCCATTGAGCAGTTCAGTTTGGGAGGACGGCGGCGGATGCGAGGTTATCGTCAGGATGTGCTGCTGGCGGATTCGGGTTTGTTTGGCTCGGCGGAGGTGCAATTGCCCTTATTCCAGTTTGCTCGCCGCCAGGGGACGGTCTGGCTGGCTCCTTTTGTGGAGGTGGGGACGGTCTGGAATTTGGGCGATCGCGCCAATCCTGACACCAGTACTTTAGCCTCGGCTGGATTGGGGTTACGCTTACAGTTGGGCGATCGCCTCACGGCTGCTGTTGACTGGGGGATTCCCCTCATTGAACTGGATACGGGCAACGATACGTTACAAGACAACGGTTTGTATTTCTCAATCAGGTTTAACCCCCTATGATGCGTGTTTCTGGTGCGTTACGTTTTTGCGTCGGCTTGCTGCTGGGATGTCTGATCAGTGTTGCGGTTCCGGCCCTTTGGCCCGATGCGGGGGTCACGGCTCCCCCATTAGACCGCTCGATGTTGGCTCAGTCGTCAGAGCCAGATGTTTTGCTGCGTCAGGGTCGAGCGGCTTATGAGTCTGGGGAGATGGCCTCGGCGGTTCAGCAGTTGCAGGGGGCGGCTCAGGCCTATGGGGAACGGGGGGAACCGTTGAATCAGGCGATCGCCCTCAATTACCTGTCTCTGGCGCAACAGCAGCAGGGTCAGTGGAGGGAGGCAGAGGCGGTGATTAAGGAGAGTTTAGACTTGATTGGGGTTCCGAGTGCCACGGCGCGGGATGACCGGCAACGGCTGTTTGCTGCCGCCTTGACCACTCGGGGTCAGTTGCAATTGGCTGTAGGCCAAGCAGAAGCGGCGTTTGAGAGTTGGCAGGAGGCGGAACGGCGCTATGAGCGGTTGGAGGATGTTGAGGGCCGTTGGGGCAGTCAACTGAATCAGGCTCGGGCGTTGGAGGCGTTGGGGTTGTATCGGCGATCGTGCGATCAATTGTTGGATGTCTTGACCTCTGGGACGTTGAGCTGTGATGGTTTGGCGGCGGATGACCCAGATGTGAGAACTCGTCAGCGGGAGGAGTTGTTGGGGGCGATCGAACAGCAGCCGGATTCTCCCTTGAAGGCGATGGCTTTGCGGAGTTTAGGGAATCAGTTACGGCTGTTGGGGCAGTTGGAGTTGTCGGACAGCATCTTGCGTCAGGGGTTAGCTGTAGCGGAGCGCGTTGAGTCTCCTCGGGATATCGCTCTCTCTTTATTGAATTTGGGACATACCTATCAGGCGTTATCTCAACAGGCCCTTAACTATAATCGCTCCGAGATGAAAATCAAGAGTTCGAATTGGGCTGCAATCAACTACTATCGACAAGCCAGCAATTCAAGTTCTGACCCCTCGGTGACGGTTCAGGCGCAGCTGAGTTTGATTGGGATGTGGGTGGAGTCACAGCGGGAAGCTGAGGCGGTGGCGTTGTTTCCCGAGGTGCGCGATCACCTCTCGGCATTGCCCGTGGGTAAACTGGCGATTCAGGGACGGATTCAGTTGGCTTGTAGTCTGCTGGGGTGCGATCGCCTCGCCGCTCAAACCGATGAACAGAGGGTTACAGTTGATCCAACTGCGTCACTGGAGTTGTTAGAAACTGCCGTTGGTCAAGCCAAGGACTTGGGAGATCTGAGGCTTAAAGCGGCGGCGATCGGTCGTTTGGGAACGTTTTATGAAGCCAGTAGGGATTGGGACAGGGCGCAAGAGTTCACCGAGGAGGCGATCGCTCTCTCAGGAGATAAACCCGATTTAGTCTATCAATGGCAATGGCAACTGGGACGCATTTTGCAAGCGCGTCATGAGCAAACCGCTGTGCAGGAGGCAGACTCGGGGGCCATTCTAGCTTATGAGAAGGCCTATATCATTCTCAATGATTTACGAGGTGATTTGGCAAGTCTGGATTCCAATGTGCAATTCAACTTCCGCGATCAGGTTGAACCGGTATATCGACAATTCATTGATTTACTTTTGCGCGGGGACAATCCCAGTCAGGACAATTTGGAACAGGCGCGTTTGGCTGCTGAAGACCTCCAACTTGCCGAATTGGATAATTTCTTCCAAGATGCTTGTGCTGAACCTAGAGTCGTCGATATCGAGACCCTAGATCCTCGGAATGAGACGGCAATTATCTACTCAATCATGTTGAAAGATAGACTCGAAGTTATTGCCAAGCTGCCTAACATATCGAGACTTCACTATCACTCCAGTCAGGTGACTCCAACAGAGATAGATGATGTCACTAAGACTTTATCCGAGATAATGACATCTTCGAGTGCAACGCTAGAAGCAATTCAATCAGAAACACACAAACTTTATCAATGGATTCTCGAACCACTTGAAACTGAGATAGATATCAATTCTTCCAGAGAAAATAGTTCAATCAAAAATCTGATTTTCATCCTAGATGGCTCTTTAAGAAATATTCCAGTCTCCTTTATTTTTGGCAAAGATCAGTATCTTGTTGAACGCTATGCGACCGCGATCACTCCTGGGCTTCAACTGCTAGAATCACAAACAACTAACTTAACAATAAATAATGCCCAAGCCTTACTAACTGGGATTACAGAATCTCCAAGTTTTAAAAATGAACAAATGGGAAATTTACCCAATGTTAGGAATGAGCTACAAGCCCTTGGTCAAATCATTCGGCGTAGTCAAGAGATATCAGAAGATCGTTTTCTGCAAAACAACATCCAAAACCAAGTCCAATCAACTCCTTTCAATATCATTCATATTGCAACCCACGGTAGATTTAGTTCAGATCCTAATGAGACCTTTATTCTGGATTATCTTGGACGTATTACCGTCCGAGATTTAGATAAATTGCTGGCTCGAAATCCTGTTCTCCAATCGGGAGCCATTGAATTATTGACACTGAGTGCCTGCCAAACGGCCTCAGGTGACCAGCGTGCTGCCTTGGGAATTGCAGGGTTTGCCATTCGTGCCGGGGCCAGAAGTACTTTGGCGAGTTTGTGGAATGTCGAAGATCGCTCGACAGCAGAGTTCATGCGACGATTTTACGAGAAACTTCTTGATGAAAATCTAACAAAAGCAGAAGCACTCCGTGAAGTTCAAATCGATTTTATAAATAAGGAAACCGATGATCCTTTTCACTTTCGTCCCTACTTTTGGGCACCTTTTACCTTAATTGGTCATTGGCTATAATCCTATCCTTCGTAAGCTGCTGTGAAACAGCCACCAGTCTCTTATTCGATAAGATTGACGGAACCACTCAGGGGTTCTTCGCTGACATGGCCAAAACCCATGGAAGTTAAGAAACGACGCCATTCTTCGTTTAAAGGTTCGCTATCAGGATAATCCAGTCGAACCTGAGCAAATTGGGTCAGTGCGTCAAACCCTATTCCATTGTTGGCGTAAACTTCAGCCATTTCCAATGGATGCGTCGCTTCATTGAGTTCAGCTTCCAAATCAGGATTCATGTCAGAGGGGTTTCGTCGCTCAACAAGACCGTAAACTGAAGCAGCATCAGTCGTCCGTTCATTAGATACCGTTTCCGGTGTTGGACAATTGAGATAAAAAAACCATTGATACTGACGATTGGGTTCTAAAGGTTCTACCGTTTCCGGAAGTGTGATACTCACAATCCCTGGTGTTGCCTGATTAGAATTTCCGGGAAGTTCAAATTCTACCCTCCAGTATTCCTCTGAGGCTCCAGAGTCCTGTAGGGAAAATTCTCCAGAGGTGGCTTCTTCAGAGGTGTAGGGAACATAAAACCAAAATGTTGGGTACTCCTGGGTGGTTAATGTCAAATCCCAAGAACCGTAATGACCGACTAAATGAGTGAGAGGAATGGCTGTGGCAATACAATCACCGCGACTTCCTGTACCTCCAATACTTGGAGGTGGAGCTTCAGGTGGATTTTCATGACCTGCTGGGGTAAAAATAATCTGAACATCTTCTAAAAAATTCTCAATTTCATTGTTTGATTGTGCTTGTAAGGGTCGTGAACTCATGATTAGATTACCGATTGCAACGATAATCGTCAGCAAAAACTGGAAAACGGGTTGGTGAACTAGATGTAGTTTCATGGTCTAACACTTAGAAATTGTTTTGGATATCTGGATTAGAAAATATCATCTTAAGGGTAACTGCCGTGAGAACAATCGCCAAAGCAGCCGGAATGAGAGGAATCCAACCTCCTTGGAGAAATAAAGCCCAACAGATACCGAAGAGTAAGGCTAGTGCAATGGCTGTAGCTAAGGCTAGTTTTACTGGAGATCGCGAGTGCCAAGCCATGACTCCCCCGATAAATGACCAAAGCAAAATCCAAAAAGTCTCGATAGGTTGCGGCCACCACCAAATTAAAGGTCGGTTATCTAAAGTTGCACTCAAAATTTGACTAATCATATGAGCTTGTAATTCCAGTCCGGAAAATTTTTTATTTCTGTACTTTAATGCTGTAAGATAATTGGTATCTTTAAACTCTGGATCTGTGGTTCCAATAAGAACAATCTTACCTCGAACCAAATTTGGATCAAAGCGATCACTTAAAATTTTATTAAGTGTAAGTGTATGGGCAACTTGCTCAACATTTCTATAATTCAACATTAGTTGTAGTCCATTAGCATTAACTTGATGATACCCACCAGAGTTATGTCCCAAAATACTAAATGATAAATTCCCCAGTCGGTGATAATCATCATCCTTGCTATACTCCAAGGATAATCCTCTTTGATTTAAGTACTCTTCTGCCATGAAAAATCCCAAAGAGAGCGACGTGGGACAGTTTGGAGGTTCGTTAGTGAGAGCAAATAAATGGCGACGAATAATACTATCTTTGTCAGCTAGGACATCGGTAAAACCTAATTTCTGGGTAGAGATATCCGTAGAAATCCATGTTCCTTCAGGTTCTGAATCCCCATATACACAAGCCATGAAAAAATGGTGATCTTGTATGATTTGAGTTAGCTTTTCGCCGTGAGTTCGTCCCCCCAGAAAAACTTGTAGCCCAATAACACTTGGTTCATGACGTTCTAAAATTTCTAGCAGTTGCTCTAAGGCTTGATCTGATAAAGAGTCCTCCCCTCTCTCTGACACCGGCTGCGATTGAACGTCGTCCTTCGTAATCTCAACCAGCAACAAGCGTTCGTCCATCGTCTCAGCGGGACGCGATCGCATCAAATGGTCATAAGCATTCAACTCCGACTGTTCCAACCAACCCAACGATCGCCCCCCCATCACCAAACTCGTCACCAGCATACTAGCCACCAACACCGTCCCCAATCCCTTCCACCAGGGCGATGTCTTCGATGGCCGTGGAGTTAACGGCGTTAACAACCCTTGCCACGTGGGGGGATCCTCCCAGGGATGCTGACACACCACCGGTAGCCAACTAGCACAGGGAAACTCGTTTTCCATTCCCTGTAACCGCTCCCGCGCCTCCCGCACTGCTCGATAAAACGGCTTCCCGTCCGCAAATCCCGAGAGAAAATGCGCCAAAAACTTATGAGCCACCTCATCCGGGATTAACTCCCGCATCACAATCGTAATGGGAATTTGCAGGTCATCGAGGCGACGGGCCAACCCCAACCCATCACAGGAGTTGAAAATTGCCACCTGTAACCCCTGATTCACCGCCTTACGCAAGGCATACCACAGTTCATCAATGGTTAAACTCTCGGTGGGGTTAATGTGAATCCGTCCCTCATCTCCCTCTGTTTCACTGTGGCCAGCAAAAAAGATAATATCCCAAGGTTGGTCCCATAGCTGATCGTTAATCTCAGACCGTGTCGGTTCATCTACGAATTTGACCTCCGCGTCGGGTAAATTCTTTAGAATCTCGCGATCGGGATTTACCTTAATCCCCTCAGCATGACCCAAAATCGCTAAAATTCTAATTTTTTGCCTCCCCCCCTGGGAAGAAAATCGCTCACGACGCTGAAACTTCGGTGGACTCAAGGCAATTTCTGTATTGGGATAACTTTGGCAAAAACTCCATAGATGCCAGGGAAGCTTATGCAAACGGGAGTCATTGGTGCGAATGAGAACCCGAATGTCCTCAGCAGGCTCAAGCTGTTGCCGTAATAGACGATCAATGTCTCGAAACGACTCCGCATCCAGCCATTGATTGAGGCGATCGCGCAACGTCTGCCCCGACTCCAGACAGGCCTTCACACGAGTCTGAATGGAGCCACTATATTCAATTCCCTTAGACTTAATCCGATAGGGGGCGCTCAACGGGCGATAGTTCCCTAACCAATGGGTTTCGAGTTGAGTCAATAGTTCCGGGGCGGCGGGCAGCTGACCACCCTCTTCAATAGAGGGGTGATCGCCATCTGTACTAATTTCTAAATAAACTTGAAAACCACCCTTCTCTAAGTTTCCCGTCAGTCTCAATGTTACAAGCTTCGTCACAACTGCTCCTCCTCAATAATTCCTTATATAACAAAGTTTTCCAGAAAACTCACACTCCCCAATGCTACTTTAACACCAAACTTCTCCTGAGGCTGACCACTAAAGTTAAGTTTAATATGTTCTGAACTTTTAGCCAAAGCCTGCATTACCGAATGCCCTTCCTCATCTAAAATAGAAATCTCCAGATTAAACGGCAACTCAGACCGTCGATCCAAAGACTGAATTTCTACCGAAATATCCATTTCTTCTGATATTTCTGAATCCAAACTAATTAGGAGGGCGATCGCCTCATCCATTCCTTCAAAATGAAGTAATTTCCCCCGTCTAATCGCCGAGCTTCTGTCGTTCTCCATACTGCTCACCGGTCCTCTAACTGCCCAACCTGGGGTCAGGTTTTGTCCCAAGACTAAGTTCTCCAAACTCTCCCATCCTTCGTTCACTAAACCGCGCACCCATTGGGTTAATTGAGTTAAATGAGGTGGGTCTGGGGACGACTGAAGTTCTAAGTCTTCCACCTTGGATAAAAATGCCTCAAGGTCATCCCAGTCTTGCAGAGAAAACTGTTCCCCTTTCCCCCGAAGTCTCTCACAAAACCCTAGCAAAATTGCTTCATGAGATGCCTCATCCAAAGTAACGGCAATATAGCCAATCTTATTAGACTGAGCCTCTTGAGCAATGGTCACGCTATGAGCATTTGCTGCCACAGGACAACATTCAACTCGCCCCAAATTAGCAAGTTCTAAATCGGCACTATTTGCCAAAACTTGCCAGGCAGGATTCCAAACATAACTAGACTCCAACCGAGTCTCAATTCCCATACATTGACAGTAATAATAAACCGCCAAAACCGCCAAAACATTGCGATAAACCTGTTCTGATTTATCGGGTTTATCTTGATATTGACTGACTTCAGTTGCTCTTAAACGCATGGTTTGCGTAATCGGAACATTGAACGTTAACTCGTTATAACTATAATTCATGATCACTCCTTACATAAACTATCTCTGTCTAGGTTTGTACGTAGTCTTTAATAAACCCGGCAAATTCAGTCAAACTCCGTTGATAAAAATCACTCAACGTTGAGATGCGGACCCCCAAATCTGAGGAAATGACTTTCCAGGTGTCTCCTTCGAGTCGCCTGATGGCAATCAGGCGAAACGTCACCTCTGGCATTTGGCGTAGGGAGCGACTTTCAAACAGTCCATCCGGATCCTCTCGTAAACATTGAGCGATCGCCTCTGAGAGGCTCGGAGGAAGATGTTTGGCAGCAAAATGCTGTTGCACTGGGAAGGTCGGGGTAATGGGATTGAAAGACACCTCGCGGCGATCGCCAATAATTTTGGGGATTGCTTGATTGAAAAAACGCCGTTGTAAGAGAAAGTTAACCCAGCGTAAGAAGGGACTTCTCTCGGGATTATAGGCATCAATGCGATCGCAAATGTAAATAAACAACAGTTGCAGCGCCTCATTGTAAATCTCATCATAAACATGAGGAAATTGACCCAGATAGGGATGACAGAGGCGACCGGAAGTGCGGGTTAGCTGAACCAGTCGTGTCAGAATCCGACGACGCTGGCGACTTCCAGGGGGGAAGTTCTGAGCCTCAAGGGCCAGCCTCCTCAGCACCTCATCCAACTCAGGCACCCGATCATCGTTCGGCGGTTGAATATCTCTATCCTCCACGAAAAACCTCCCAATCATCTATAACTACTGTCGGAAGAACCGCCTGAGTTTTACGGAGATAGCCCCATTCATTACAAAACTTTACATTTAGTTCAACCTCAACCCCCTCTGTTGTGGCTCATCCACAGACAGTGGCTCATCCACAGACAAAACTGCCCATACCGCCAAAGCAGTATGGGCAGAACTCTAAACATCCGAGGCAAGGCTGAGACACCTTACATCGGACAACTCAACTCCCCAGACTTGGCCGAGAAGCGAGCATTTTCTCGATAATCCACCGGACAGTCAATCACCGCCGGTACATCCTGAGCCAACGCCTCCTTCAAAATCGGCACAAATTCCTCAGTGGAAGTGACGCGATAGCCCTTCAAGCCCATGCTTTCGGCGAACTTAACAAAATCCGGGTTGCCGAACTCAATAAACGAGGCCCGTCCATATTGAGCCTCCTGCTTCCACTCAATCAAACCATAGCCCCCATCATTGAAAATAATGGTGACAAAGGGAGTTTTCGTGCGCAGAGCCGTTTCCAACTCTTGGCAATTCATCATGAAGCCCCCATCCCCCGTGGCCGCCACAATCTTGCGATCTGGGTGAACCAGCTTAGCGGCGATCGCCCCTGGAATGGCAATCCCCATCGCCGCAAAACCATTAGAGATTAAACAAGTATTGGGCCGTTCACAGTGATAATGGCGGGCAATCCACATCTTATGGGCCCCCACATCAGAAATCACCACATCATCAGGCCCCATCACCTGCCGCAAATCATAAATCAACTTCTGGGGCTTAATGGGAAACTCATTATCATTCGCGTGTTGCTCGTAATCCTGGCGAATGTCATCCCGCAGGGAGAGGGCATGGGGAGCAGGCTTACTGGAGCGATCGGAACGGCGTAAAATCTCATCGAGGGAGTCGGTGATATTGCCCACCACTTCCACCAGCGGGATATAGCTGCTGTCGATTTCCGCCGAATCCGTGCCAATATGCACAATGGGAATTTCCCCTTTGGGATTCCATTTTTTCGGGGAATATTCAATCAAATCATAGCCAACCGCAATCACCAAATCCGTGTTGTCAAAGCCACAACTAATATAATCTCGCTGTTGCAGCCCCACCGTCCATAAGGCCAGCGGGTGGGTATAGGGAATCGCTCCCTTGCCCATAAAGGTATTGGCTACCGGGATATTTAAGCGAGTCGCAAACTCTGTCAGCGCATCACTAGCATCATCGCGAATCGCCCCATTGCCTACCAAAATCAAAGGGTTATTGGCGCGGGAAATGGCCGTGGCAGCATCATTGAGACTCTTATAAGAGGCGTAGATTTTGTCCTGGCGATCGCACTTGAGGGGTTCTCCCTGCACCGGCATCTCAGCGATATTTTCCGGTAAATCAATATGAACCGCCCCCGGCTTCTCCTGTTGCGCCCGTTTGAAGGCTTTACGGACAATCTCGGGAGTATTGCTAGGGCGAACAATCTGCGAGTTCCATTTGGTAACCGGGGCAAACATGGCCACCAAATCTAAGTATTGATGGGATTCAATGTGCATCCGATCGGTTCCCACCTGTCCGGTAATCGCCACCAAGGGCGCACCATCGAGGTTCGCATCTGCCACCCCCGTCATCAGGTTCGTGGCACCAGGGCCGAGGGTGGACAGGCAAACCCCGGCTTTCCCCGTTAAGCGTCCATAGACATCGGCCATGAACGCCGCCCCCTGTTCATGGCGGGTGGTGACAAACTGAATCGGTGAGCCTCGCAAGGCTTCCAGGACTTGCATATTTTCTTCGCCGGGTAAGCCGAAGACATATTTCACGCCCTCATTTTCCAGACATTTGACTAAGAGTTCCGCAGTATTCATATAAGACCCCTTGCGTTGCGTTGAAATGACTTGAGACAGACGCGATAACAGGTGTGAGACGATACTTCCAAGAATAGTCCTTTTAGCTAAGTTCATCAGCCTAGGCTAACTTGGAATCCCTCCTAATTAGCTGATGACAACGGTTTTAATGTTGACAAATTCTTGAATGCCCTCAAGGGCGAGTTCCCGGCCATAACCGGATTTTTTAATGCCACCAAAGGGGAGTCGAGAGTCCGATTTGACCATCCCGTTAATGAAAACAGCCCCGGCCTCCAATTCGCTGATGAATTGTTGCTGTTCCGGTGCGACGGTGGTCCAGGCACTGGCCCCCAACCCATAGGGGACCAGGTTGGCCAGGGCGATCGCCTCGTCAATGGTACTGACGCGAAACAGCAGGGCAACGGGCCCGAAGAGTTCGTCGTGATCGGCGAGAGTCCCTGATGGAATATCGCTGATGAGCGTGGGGGGATAAAAGTTCCCGGGTCCTTCGGGGAGTTCGCCCCCCAGCCGCAATGTCGCCCCCTCTTTGAGAAGCTGTTGTACCTGTTGATGCAACTCATCGCGAATCCCTGGGGTGGCCAGGGGACCGAGATCCGACTCGGGAGAAAGAGGATCGCCGAATTTTAGGGCCTCTAGTTTAGCCAGGAAGCGCCTTTCAAATTCTTCAGCGATGGACTCGTGCAGGATAAAGCGTTTGGCGGCGATGCAGGATTGCCCCGTGTTAAGCATCCGGGCGGTGACGGCGGTACTGACGGCGGCCTCGAGGTTGGCACTGCCCATGACGATGAAGGGATCACTGCCTCCGAGTTCTAGGACAGTTTTTTTGAGGTTTTTACCCGCTTCCTGGGCTAAACTTATCCCTGCTCCCTCGCTCCCGGTGAGGGTAGCCGCTTGGATGCGATCATCGGCCAGGAGTTGGGGGACGCGATCGGCCCCCACGAGCAAGGTTTGGAAGGCGCCACTGGGGAATCCTGCTTCTACGAGGATGGATTCAATGGCCAGAGCGCATTGGGGGACGTTGGAGGCGTGTTTGAGCAAACCCACATTGCCCGCCATGAGAGCAGGGGCCGCAAAGCGGAACACTTGCCAAAAGGGGAAGTTCCAGGGCATGACCGCCAGGATTGCTCCCAGGGGATGATAGGCCGTGTAACTAAAGGAGGCATCGGTGGCGACAGGTCGATCGGCGAGGAATTCGGCGGCGTTGTCGGCGTAGTAGCGGCAGACGAGGGCACATTTGTTGACTTCGGCGACGGCTTGGGCGATGGGTTTGCCCATTTCTAGGGTGATAATTTCCCCGAAGGCTTGGGCCTCTCGTTCTAGAATATCAGCGGCATTCCGGAGCCAGCGCGATCGCTGCACCATCATGGTATGGCGGTATTGGTGAAAGGCGCGATCGGCCCGTTTGAGTTTCTCTTCGAGTTCCGCGTCACTCAGGGGAGTGAATGTTTTGACGGTTTCTCCCGTGGCGGGGTTGATGCTGGCAATGCCCATAAGTCTGTTCGTATCCTGGTCGCGTCGCCTGGGGCGATCGGTCGGGGCGATCGCCCATCATCTATCCCAGGTCGACTTAGGGATGTCCGGGGAAGCGATCGCGCCCCTTGTGATCCCATTGTCGGTTCAGGGTGCGGGACGTTTGCCACAATTGTTACAAAACGACAAGTTGTTATGAGTTACGGACTTGAACCAAGGGGGCAGTGGTACAGGTTAAGACAATTGCCATGTCCCACCTCATCAGCCCTGCTGACTTGGCCCTTGCCCCTTCAGCCACCCCGACTGCCCACAGATCTATAATTTAAAGCAAGTTTACATTTCGATTGGGTATATAACCCACAAAATCCAAATCGGTCAGCTTAGTACAACCCATTGATACTCGTCAATTCGTCACACTTTAATACCTCCATTTTACCATGAGTCGAATACTTTACTATCATCGCCAATCAAATTTCTCTCGCAAAATCCGAATCCTGTTAACCGAAAAAAACCTAGATTACCAGTTAGAAGAAATTGACTTAACTGCCAAGCCAGAGTCTTTTTTGAAAATTTCTCCCATTGGCAAAGTCCCGGTCCTCGTAGACGAAGACGGAACAGTTATCTGGGATTCCCCATTAATCACCCGGTATTTAGAAGAAATGTATCCGTCCCCTAGCTTCTATCCTCAAGACGTTCAAAGTCGCTATGAATGTTTGAAATGGGAAGCCATGGCTGACACCTTAGGGAAGCATATCATTGACCTATGGATACAAGGCTTATTGAACCCCGAAACTTCGACAAAATACCAGTCGATTTTACAAAGCAAAATTGACCGTCTGATCTCGGTCTTTGCCAAACAGCTAAATCAGGGCGACTATCTGCTAGGGACAGAGACCTGGTCAATGGCTGATATCTCGGCCCTCTGCGCCTTTGGCTACCATGACCTGCGCCTCGGAGAAGATTGGAAAATCACCTATCCCCATCTCAAAACCTGGTTCAATAAACTTCACCAGATTGAGTCCGTCCAATCCACTGTGCCGCCGAAGATGGGTCAGTGAAGAGATCTGCCCCTCTTCTATCCGTATCACGGTTAATGAGATCGGAGCAACCTCACCAAGACCACTATACTTAAGTCGAATGCCGTCGCCGCCGCCCGTCCGACACCTGGAAAACCACCATTTATCCCCGCCATGATTGAATCTGCCTTGCTGATCCAAGCCGCTGCTAAGGGTCTAGGTCTCCTGATCACCAGCCTGGTCAAAGACAAGGGCGGCGAAACTCTGAATCCCATATGATTACCGTGACGAATCCAGCATCGCCAGCCTAGAAACCTTTGATTTTCGCTTTCCCCTAGTGACAAGGGAGGTTTGAGCCAGCCATGGTATTAATCTCCCTGTCTTAAGCTCTGAATCTCGCTTCGCAAGGCGGTGATTTCGTCTCGCAGAGCATCAAGCGATTTCACTCCGACAATCTCTGCTTCGTCATCGTCAGCATCTTGTCCGATAAAGAATGTGGCTAACGTTGCCGTCATATAGCCGAATACGGCAAACGCATACAGAGCTAGAAAAAAACAGAGGATGCGACCTTCTGGCGTTTTAGGAAAGTAGTCTGATCCCATTGTGGTCATCAGCATTGCTGTCCACCAAAGCGCAGTGCTGTAGCTATCAAATCCAGACAAATCTGGAGCATCTTGCTCAAACGCATACATTCCCGCAGCTCCAACCATGGTAATGATTGCAGTCGTCATCACCACGTAGCCAAAGCCACGTCGCCCAAAATTGGCCGCGAGCGATCGCATACTGTGATTGGTACGAGCCATCACCCGCACCAGCCGCAAGCCTCGAACTGCTCGCGTAGTTTGCAAAATTCGCATCACCCGCGCAAACCGCAACACGCGCAAGGCGGGTAAAAGCACTGAAATGACTGTCATCCAGTTGGTTTTAAGATACCTGGCCTTGTGGGGTGCAAGTGAGAGTCGAAGCACAAATTCTAGGATAAACGCGCCCCAAATGACGATGCTAATTGCATCTAAAAGAGGAGTCAGTCCCCAAGTCAGTTCCACCACAAACAGACCGAGCCAAGCAAAACTCAATATGAGCATTGGCAATTCTAGCCAATCTTCAAGCTGCTGCAAGATTTGCTGTTGTTCGTGTTCTATTGCTTCCTTTTCAGGTCGATTTAAGGGTTTCATCGCCAGAATTCAATCCCAATTTTCAAAAGTCGCACCATAGATGGATACAGAGGAACCCACCTCTAGCCCCTCCCAGGAGGGCACGGCTGTTCGCCCTTCCCCAATGTCGAGTGTATGCCAAGGGTGTCGAAAAATTGAAAAATGGTATTAGATGTTCTGGAGTGTTGTACCCCTGCAACGTCGTGGTGCAAGAACGCCTCCACAGGCTAGGACGATTGCGATCGCGCGGCTAAGACCCCCTCACGGATCAACGTTGCCACCAGTCCCGTCCAGCCAGTTTGGTGATTCGCGCCCACCCCGGCCCCGTTGTCACCGTTGAAGTATTCATAAAACAGCAGCAGATCCTGCCAGTGGGGATCCCCCTGAAAATGGGGATGGCCGCCATGCACCGCCCGCGTTCCGGCCTCATTCCTCAAGAAGATATTCGTCAATCGTTGGCATAGGTCGTCGGCCACCTGGGTTAGAGTGCAGTTCTGTCCCGTTCCGGTGGGATATTCCACCGTGAACTCATCCCCCAAAAAGCGGTGAAACATTCGCAGTGAGTCAATCAGCAGGTAGTTAACCGGGAACCACACCGGGCCGCGCCAGTTGGAGTTACCGCCAAACATGCCGCTGGTGGATTCCGCCGGTTCATAGTGGACTTTATGGGTTTCGCCGTTGACATGGAACGTGTAGGGCTGCTCAGCATGGACTTGGGAGAGCGATCGCACCCCATAGTCGCTGAGAAACTCGTCAGTATCCAGCATTTTTTGCAAAATGCACCGCAGTCGCTCCGGGTTCACGATCGCCAGCAGGGCGCAACTGTTCATCCCCTTGTCAGTCAGAGAAGCAATGTTTTCCTGGAGACGGGGGCGGTTCTCCACAAACCAGTTAAACCGCCGCGTGAAGTTGGGAAAACGCTCAAACGTCGAGGCACTAAGCACCACCGTGGCAAACAGGGGAATCAGCCCCACCATCGATCGCACCTTCATGTGATGGCGTTCTCCCGTCGGCGTGTGCAGCACATCGTAGAAAAACTCATCCGCCTCGTCCCACAGGTGAATGTCTGTATCCCCCAGGTGGTTCATCGCGTCGGCAATATAGAGGAAATGCTCAAAAAACTTACTGGCAATGTCCTCATAAGCGGGATTGTCCGCCGCCAACTCCAGCGCCATTTCCAGCATATTCAGGCAGTACATGCCCATCCAACTGGTTCCGTCAGACTGCTCCAGATAGCCCCCCATGGGCAGGTCTGAGCTACGGTCAAAAATCCCAATGTTATCCAGTCCCAGGAAGCCCCCCTGAAACACATTGTTACCGTTGTTGTCCTTGCGGTTCACCCACCAGGTGAAATTCAGCAGCAGCTTTTGAAACACCCGCTCTAAAAAGAGGCGATCGCCCTGACCATATATTGCTTTTTCAATCTGGTAGACCTGCCAAGTCCCCCAAGCATGGACAGGGGGATTTACGTCGCTAAAATGCCACTCATAGGCGGGCATCTGGCCATTAGGGTGAAGATACCACTCCCGCGTCAGGCGATCCATCTGGCGCTTGGCAAAGTCAGGATCGATCAGCGCCAGAGGCACCACATGGAAGGCCAAATCCCAGGCCGCGTACCAGGGAAATTCCCACTTATCCGGCATGGAGATGATGTCATCGTTAAACAGATGCAGCCACTCTAGGTTGCGCGGATTGTGGCGATGGGGCGGCGGCTGAGCGGGATCACCCCGGAGCCAGTCCTCCACCACATAGTGATAGTACTGCTTCGTCCAGAGCAGCCCAGCAAAGGCCTGCCGTTGCACGTTGCGAGCGTCAGTGTCGCACTGTCCCGGTAGTAGGTGATCGTAGAACGCCTCAGCGTCCTGGGAGCGCTGTTGTATCGTCAGTGTCGCACTGTCCCGGTAGTAGGTGATCGTAGAACGCCTCAGCGTCCTGGGAGCGCTGTTGTAGGGTCTCATCAAAGCTAGGGCCAAAGGGCTGGCGATCGCTCTCGGGCGACTGATCCGAGAGCCGTAGCTGTGGTCTCATCAAAGCTAGGGCCAAAGGGCTGGCGATCGCTCTCGGGCGACTGATCCGAGAGCCGTAGCTGGACAATCCACTCCTCCCCTGCCGCCAGGCAGCGATGGTAATGGGGGGAGACCTTGGTGCCTCGCTGATCAGGATTCACCGCCGCCGTCTTGCCGTGGACGATATAGTCGTTAATGCCGTCCTTGACGTAAGGGCCAGCATTCTCCGCCCCAAACAATCGTTGCAAGTTCGTCTCGTTTTCCGTAAACAGCAGGGTATCAGCCCCCTGACAGTAGAGCCAACGCTGCCCCAGTTCGGGATGTTCCACCTGCACCGTGGCAGCGCCATTGGTAGCGGCCACCTGGTGCAGGCAGGGCTTCTCAGCATCGTTGTACCAAGACCAGGTATTGCGGAACCAGAGAGTCGGCAGCAGGTGTAGCTCGGCGGCATGATCCGCCCGGTTGACGATCCGAAGCTGGATCACCAGATCCTCATCGGTGGCCTTGGCATAGTCCACAAACACGTCAAAGTAGGCGCTCTGGTCAAAAACGCCCGTGTCCACGAGTTCATACTCCGGATCGTGGTAGCCACGCTGCTGGTTTTCCTGGAGCAACTGCTGGTAGGGAAACGCTGCCTGGGGGTATTTATAGAGATACCGCATGTGGGCGTGGGAGGGCAGGTTGTCCAGGTAGAAGTAATAGTCTTTGGGATCTTCCCCGTGGTTTCCCTGGGGGCCGGTCAGGCCAAAAACACGTTCCTTGAGAAAGGGATCCCGGCCGTTCCAGAGGGCGATGGCAAAGCACAGCCGCTGATGATTGTCGGAAATGCCCCCGAGGCCGTCTTCTCCCCAACGGTAAGCCCGCGATCGCGCCTGGTCGTGGGGAAAATAGTCCCAGGCAGAACCATCAGCACTGTAGTCTTCCCGCACAGTCCCCCACTGTCGCTCACTTAGGTATGGCCCCCAGCGTTTCCAGTAGGCGGTGCGATCGCGGTCTTCAGTCAATCGACGTTCCTCAACAGTCATAGCTATCCCCGTTAAAAATTCAAGTTCTGTGTATCGAGAGAAATCCATCAGGGATGCCAGACCCCGATTAACTCGATTACAATTACGCCGACCAGGCTTCGCGGAAATCGGCGTATAGGGTGAGGCCACCGTCGATATACAAGGTTTGCCCAGTAATATAGGTTGCTTCCTCGCAGGCCAGGAAGGCAACAGCAGCAGCCATTTCCGCTGGCGTACCCGCCCGCCCCATGGGAATATGGCTTGCCACGGCTTCCCGCTTCTCCGCGTCTTCAGTCCAGGCTTCGTTGATGGGGGTATCCGTGGCACCGGGGCCAATCCCATTGACTCGAATGCCTTGGGCGGCATACTCCAGCGCCAGGGTTTTGGTCAGGTTGCCCATGCCCCCCTTGCTAATCGAGTAGCTGAGGTACTGGGGCCGGGGAATGATTTCGTGGACACTGGAGATATTGATAATGCAGCCGGGGCGATTTTCCGCCAGCAGGTGCTTGATGGTTTCCCGAGCGCAGAGATAAGCGCCCTTAAGGTTGACATTAAGCACCCATTCAAAATCACCCTCCTCAAGTTCGTGGGAGGGGCTTTCCGTCTGCACCCCAGCATTGTTAACCAGGATATCCAGATGTCCGAAATAGTCGATGGTCTTTTGCACCATGGCAATCACATCGGCTTCCTGGGAGACATCTCCCTGCACCAACAGGGACTTGACACCACATTGCTCGACATCCTTGCAGGCTTTGTCCATGGCTTGCTCTACAGTTTCCTGAGCCGCGTCAGGGCTACTGCGGTAATTGATAGCCACATTGCAGCCATCTTCGGCAAGGCGAATGGCGATCGCCTGCCCAATTCCCGAAGAAGCTCCGGTCACGAGGGCGGTCTTGCCCTGAAGTCCTTTCATAAAGCCGTGCCTATGTTAAGAAATTAAGTTCTCTAAAAACTAAATCTGAAAAAATGGATAACTATCCTGTGGCAATCCTAGCCAACTTCCAGGATGACCGTCTCTCTCAAAAGAATGACTTCAGGTCAGGATCGAGAGAGAAATGCAGCGTTCCCTTGGCTGCCCTCGAACGGGTCGAGTTGAGGCCGATTTTGCAGCCAGGCAAAGAACGCCCCTGCACCAACCAGAATCAGCGTTGTCATCACAACGATTTGCAGCATGATGCTATAGCGCATAATCCTAAGCCAAATTAAAGTGTTCCATATGCACGTTCGTAACCGGCACCTCCAGGCCAAACAGGGCAGCTTCGACCTGATCCATCATCACCGGAGCGGCACAGATAAAGTACTGGCGACTACCCCGGTGGAGAGGAATATAGCGGGCCAGGAGCTGCTGATCGACGTAGCCGGTTTCCCCAGTCCAGCCCTCATGAGGGTGGCGTGGCACGTAGACAATTGTTAAATCAATGTTGTCCTTGAGGGTTTCTAACTCCTCTCGGTAAGTAAAGTCCTCCCAGGATGAGGCTGAATAGATTAGCAAAAACGGACGATCATCCTGGCGCTCAACAGCGGTCAGCAACATGCTTGGATGAGGCTGAATAGATTAGCAAAAACGGACGATCATCCTGGCGCTCAACAGCGGTCAGCAACATGCTATACATGGGCGTGATGCCGATGCCGCCCGCAATCAGCACAAACCCGGCACTGTCCCAATAGCGCTCAGTGTTACATGGGCGTGATGCCGATGCCGCCCGCAATCAGCACAAACCCGGCACTGTCCCAATAGCGCTCAGTGGTGAACACGCCGTAGGGACCATCTAGGTAGGCTTTGGTGCCGGGTTTGACATCTTTGATGCTGCGGGTAAAGTCCCCTAGGGCCTTAATGCCAAACTCAATCCGCTCCGGATGGTCGCCGCTCGAAGACATGGAAAACGGATGCTCCCGCATCCCAATCGGGTGAATGCCCAGGGTAATCCAGGCGAACTGCCCCGGTTGGAAGGTAAATCCTTCGTGGCCGTGGGGGCGCAGGGCCAGGGTCCAGACATCGCCGCGCTGGGGTTTGACTGCTTCGACGAGGTAAGGATGCTTGGTCATCAGCATGGGCTTCACCAGCCGCACATAGAGAATCAGCCACAGGGCCACCAGCACCATCGCCGACCACAGCACCCCTTTCCAGAACAAGCTCATGTAGTTGCTCACCGCCAAGGCATGGCCAAAGCCTAACCCCACCGCCACCACCGCCAAAAAACTGTGGACTGCCCGCCAGGGTTCATAGGGAATGTTCAGCGGCTTTCGCCAAATGGTGGTCACCACCATAATCAAAAAGGCCAAGGTGGCAATGACTGCCATCCGCGCCCGCCAGGGAGCCTCGAAAAAATTCAGCAGCCCCAGGGTTTCGGGGTCAACCACGAATAAAATCACCGGATGCACCAGCACCATCAAAAACGCCGCCAAGGAGGTATAGCGGTGAAACTGAATCAAAATATCGATGCCGTAGGACGACTCGATCCGGTTGACGCGGGCGGCGAGGGCAAACTGTAGCACCATCATCGCTAGGCCAATGAAGCCTAGGGCAACGGAAAACTCCAGCCAAAACCCCCGGCCGGGAGGGGCCGGGTGCAGCAGCATCACGGCTAGCGGAACGATAGAAATCACAATGTAGGCCACAATCCACAGGGTCGCGACAGCGATGGGATTGTGCATTAACAGACGTTGCATGGATAACCTCTGACGGGGAACTACCTCCAGGAAAACGAGCTGTTCCCCTATTGGATGTATATTGGGCCGAACAAATCGGGTGCAGTTCACGCCTTGATTGATTGTAGTCGCCTCATGAGCGCAGAACGATTGCTATAGTCTCTCTTGAACTGTTCCAACTAATACCACAAGGGATAGAGCCTGCTTGTCACCCTCTCAAGTTTACCCCCCGTTCTTTGGAGACATTAGGGCCTAGCCCCTAGTTCTTGCAAGGAGGCGATCGCAGCTGCACTCAACCCCTGCACCTGGGCCAAGGTCATCCCTTCATAGAGGCGGGGACTCCGGAGGACTTGTAGACAGTCCCCAGAGGTAATATCCCACAGCCGAATCGTTTCGTCGTGGCTGCCGCTAACCAGACAGGGGCGGGGGGAGGCAGACTGGTCCATGGGCATCGAGGGCAAAAAGGTCAGGGAAGAAATAGCACTCCTATGGCCCTCGAAGGTTCTCAGACAGTCCCCTTGGCGGTTCCAGAGTTTAAGGGTACAGTCTTGGCTGCCGGTGGCCAGCCATTGTCCCGAAGGGTCAAAGACCACGGTTTTGACCTGGCTGGTGTGACCTTTCAGGGTTTTCAGACACTCGCCGGTGGTGGCGTCCCAAACCTTAGCGGTATAGTCCTCACTGCCCGAGACAATCAGGTCATCTTCGGGGGCAATGGCCACGGCCCAAACCCGTTCCCTATGGCCAGTGAGGGTGTTCAAACAGTCGCCAGTTTGCAGATCCCATTGTTTGACGGTTTCGTCATTACTGGCCGTCGCCAACCAAGGCTGGTGAGTTGCCAAGACACAATCCCAAACCCAGCTACGATGCCCTTCAAACGTGCGAAGGCAGTCGCCAGTCTGCAAGTCCCAAAGTTTAGTGCCAGCATCGGCACCACAGCTCGCCAGGGTTTGGCCATCAGCACTAAAGGCCAGGCCATAGATCGGGGCGATGTGACCCGACAACACGGTCAGACAGTGGTGATTCGTTAGATCCCAAATCCGAATTTTGCCATCGCCCCCCGCTGTGGCTAACCGTTGCCGGGCAACATGAACCACCACCGCCCAGACCCAACTGTCGTGGCCGGCTAGGGTCTGGCAGCACTGGCCGGTACGTAAATCCCAAATTCGGGCCAGTTCATCGTCGCCACCACTGACCAAAAAGCCGGGGCCAGCCCCGGTGACCCCATAGACCTGGCTGGACGATCCACAAATCGTTTTAACGCATTGTTTCGTGAGGCCATCCCACAGTTTGACCGCCTTGTCATTGCCGACACTGGCGATGAGGCGACCATCTTGGGTACTCGCAACGCCCCAGACTTCACCACGATGGGCCACAGTGGTATGTTGACAAGTGCCCTGATGAATATCCCAATATTTCAGGGTTTGATCAAAGCTGCTGCTGACCAGGATATCGGTATTGGGGATAAACATGGCCGCACTGACGATATGGCGATGGCTGGTGAGGGTGTTTTTTAGAGTACCGGTGGCCACAGTCCATAGGCGGATCGTGCCATCCATGCTGCTAGTAGCTAGGATGGTGCCGTCTGCACTGAAGGCGAGGTTCCAGACCAAATTGGCATGTTCCCGCAGCACATGGAGACATTGCTGGGTTTGGAGATCCCAAAGGCGCACCGTTTGATCATGGCTGCCGCTAGCGAGAATCACCCGCCCTTGGGCATCGGGGACGGGGGCAATGGCCACGAAAGCCACCCGGTGGGTATGGTCGCTAAGGGTGGCCAGGAGAGTCCAGGTGACGGTATCCCAGAGGCGAATGTGGTTGTGGTAGCTGCCGACCAGTTGGCGACCGTCGGGACTCCAGGCGATAGACGAACAGCCCTCGGCCTCCCCTGCTAGGACTTTGAGACAATGCCCGGTGGCCACATCCCAGATTTTGACCACATTATCAGTGGTGCCGCTGGCTAGACGGGTGCCATCGGGACTAAAGGCGAGTCGCCAAGTCCAGGTGTTGTGGGGCATAGAGCGAATCAGGCGACCACTGGGCATCGCCCATAGCCGGAGGTGGTTGAAGTCAGCTGAGGCCAGTATTGTGCCATCTGGGCTAAAGGCTACCGCCCGGCTGTAGGTGCTGGGTTCGGCAAACACTGTTTGCTCGAAGGTGGCCTTCGTGAAGTTGCATTGGTGTAGGGGGGTATTGACCAGATAAGCCTGACGAATCCAGAGTCCTGAAAAGTCAAGACCTGTTAGGTCTAGGGCTAGGTGGTGCATCAGGTTCAGCAGGTTCCCGGCACTGTAGCTGGGGGTTTGACCAAAGTGGGTACGAACCTGGGCCAGCACCTGCTGCAAATGGGTTCCTAGCCGTTCTTGGGGACAGAGGTGAGTCTTCAGCCGCTCGGCGAGGGGGGTGAGAATCACCCGCAGTTGGCTCTGGCGAATATAGTCCTTGGCGGTGGCTTGGATTAGGGGATAGTGGTGGAACCAGGGGGAGTCGTTTGCCCTTCGACTGCGCTCAGGGCAAAGTGAGGGGAGGGCCTGTCCCGCCATCAAATCCGCAAACACCCGCTCCAACAGGCCCTCCACCCAGTATTCCATCACCACGGGCTGCTGGGTGAAGCCGAACTCCCCACGTTCAATCAGCGATCGCCGGTTCAAGGCATCGACCGCTTCTAGGAGTTGCTGTCGGGGAATGGCGGTGCCCACATCTGCCTGGAGTTGGGCTAGGGTCACCCACTCGCGGTGGATGGCTAGCCAGGTCATGACCTGGTGTTCAAGGTTGGAGATGCGATCGCACTGCTGCTGCAACAACCGTCGCATGTTGCTGAACACCACTGTCTCCTCTTGCAAGAACTCAGCAATGCTGCCCCCAAACAGATCGCGAATGGTGGTGGCGACCATTTGCAGCGCCAGGGGATTACCCCGATAGTGATCGATTAACTGTTGGTGGTCAGAGGTGGCCCCAGTCAGCCCCTTGGCCTGAAACAGGGCTTGGCTATCGGGGGCTTTTAGGCCGGGTAAGGCGTGCGATCGCACGGGCAAATAATTCCCTTCCAGGACGGCAATCTCCCCTGGCTTTTCTCGACTGGTGAGGATCACACAGCTTTGGTGGATGCCTTCCCCCACCTGTTGCAGCAGGTCGCCATAGGCTTCATAGCCCGGTAGGTAGTGGCTCACCGTCTGGCCGGTTTGCAGAATCGTCTCAGCATTGTCTAGCACCAGCAAACAGCGATGCTGCCGCAAATAGTGCATTAATTGGGAAATTTGGGCAGTCTGTCCCGGACGTAGCTTCACTTCTTGCTGCTGGGAAAGAATAGGCAAGATATCCGCTAATACATCACTCAGCTGCGGCGCATCCCGCAAACTGCGCCACACCACAAATTCAAAGTGGGGCTGCACCGTCTGGGCTAACTTGATTGAGAGGGCGGTCTTGCCCATGCCCCCCATCCCCAGCAGGGCAATTAACCGACAGTGATCGAGCAAAATCCACTGCTCTAGGGCCTCTAGTTCTTTCTGGCGACCGTAGAAGTGGGAGACATCAATGGCTTCGCCCCAGGAGGTGGTGGGAGGATGAGGGAGTGGGGATACTAGGGGAATGGTCGGCGCTTTATCAGCGGTATCCGGAAATTGGTAGTCGGTGCGATCGAGGGTAAGGCTAAAGGCGCAGAAGAATGCCTCTAGGGTTTGGCGATCAACAGTGGTCTTAGCATCCAGGACTTTGGTGATGGTTTTGAGGGAAAGCTGGGTGCGATCGCACAATTCCTCCAGGGTAAACCGCTGCCCCTCATTGTCTTGCAACTCTATCTGCCGCCGAGCCGTATTCAACTTGTTCTGCCCTTGGGATGTCAATATCACCCCCCGGCGTCGCAGACCTCGCTTTTCCCCCACGGGTTATAACGTCCTTGCCCTGAAATTAGGTTGGGAGGAATTCACAGCATACTCAGTGAAAGAGAAAGAAACGCTGGGCATTGGCCCCTAGAAATAGGCCCTTCTGCCTTTAGCGTTCCACCTTCTGCCTTTTATATCTGCCTTCCTCCAGGCTGTCCCCTTAGGGCACCAGTCGCAGCCTCAACGAAAATTATCCCATGGAACTTAAGGCCCCATAACTAACTTCCCGTGTAACTTACCCTATCTTCCCTGGAATCCCAGAGGGGGAAGAGCGATAGTGAATTTATCAACCACATCGCGCTTTTCACAGTGCTTCTGAGGAGGTTTTTATGATTCACCATATTTCCATTCCGGCGCAAAATCCTCATCATGTCGCGTTGGTCTTAGCTGAGTTGTTTCAAGGCAAAATCATGCCCTTCCCGCCCTTGGAGGATGCTTATGTGGTCCTCGCCAAAGATGACTACGGCACCTTGATCGAGATCTACCCCATGGGTAGTGAGATCATGCCAGGTCACGGCATCGATGAAGCTAGTTTTTGTCGCAATGCTCACCCCTATCGCTTCTCAGCAGTTCATGCCGCCATTTCAGTACCAGTGAGCCAGGCTGATATTGAGGCGATCGCCCAGCGGGAAGGTTGGCGAGTGTTGGCCTGCGATCGCGATGGTCTGTTTCACCTGATCGAGTTTTGGGTCGAAAACCACCTGATGCTCGAACTGCTCCCCCCCACGATGGCCGAAGGATACTTACAAGCCATGGCCCCTGCCAGCTTAGACCGTCTCCTGGCGCAGATGGCAACTGTACCGGTTCGAGTTTCTTCGTTTTAGGAGCTAATTTTCGATGACACGTTTTCCGATGACATGGGTAAGACCGATCATGGCAGGAGTTGCGATCGCAACGACCCTACTCCTTCCTCTGCGATCAACCAAAGCTCAGTTCACCAATCCCTACACCTTCAGTACCTGGAATAACCCCATATCCAGTTCCGCTGACACCGCCATCATGAACCGCGCCTTTCAACGCATGGTGGAGGGTATAGGTACCTCAACGGCGGCGTCCCCAAACTCCAGCCCAGCCCCTCTAAGTGCGAGCAATTTTCGCCCCGTCGCCCGGCAGCTTATCCCCCAACGGCTAGCCAGCGACCCCACCCTCAGCCCTGCTGAGCAGCAACAACTGGTAACCCTTTATTCTGAGCTGCTGACTACATATCACGACTGGCTAATCGAGGAAGGGGAGCAACGGCTACAAAATAATGTGGCTGGAGCAATGATGTACCTGATGCTAACCAGCCAGTATGTGATCAATGACGGAGAAGAAGTGAGCCAGGCAGAGCAAGAGGTAATTCTTCAGAATTTTAATGAAGCCCTCGCCAGCGACGCTCACTTTCAGGGTCTCAGTGCCCAGGGTAAACAAGAACTCTACGAAACCTTAGTCATTTCAGCGTCCTTGCCCATGGCCCTCTATTTCGAAGGCCAAGCCGCCAACGACCTGAGCTTGATCACCCAAGCTCAAGCCATGGCAGAGGCGATCCTAATCGCCATTTTGACCGGGGAAGCTGGATAATCGCCGCGCCTTCCTGCCAGCGATGATGACCCCTGCAAGTCAGTCTCCGTCACTGGTGTCATTAGCAATGACCTGACAGATTCCGTTGCAGAGGCATCTGATCTGTCCACTTTTGAACCAACCTGGCCACCATCACGGAAGGATTGCCGCTATGAGACGTTTAACTTGGACAATGTTGACTGTGGGATTGGCCTTGAGTACTGCTTTGGCCCATCCCCTCGCTGTTGCCTGCTACTTGGACAATGTTGACTGTGGGATTGGCCTTGAGTACTGCTTTGGCCCATCCCCTCGCTGTTGCCTGCCCCCAGACCCAAATAGACCTAACCGTACAGCAGGGACAGGTGGTAGATCTTAGCGCAGTGCGATCGCACCTCCCAGACCCAAATAGACCTAACCGTACAGCAGGGACAGGTGGTAGATCTTAGCGCAGTGCGATCGCACCTTACTGCCCGAAACTGGGCCGCTGCTGATGCTGAAACCCGTCGCATCCTCAATCGCTGGATTCATCCCGGTGGCGATATTTTGAGCACCCCCCTGGCTGCCAACATTCCCTCGGAGGTATTGCAAACCTTAGACCAGCTCTGGGTTGAGGCGAGCGGCGGACGCTTTGGCTTTAGCGTACAGCAGCGGATTTGGGCCGAAGTCAGGAGACAGCACCCCCCTGATGCCGACGTCGTTGCCAAGGCTTTTGGCGATCGCGTCGGCTGGACTCGCCCCTCTGGTATAGAAGACACCACATTTGTTGCCAGGGAATGGCTGACTGAACGGGAAATCAACCCCACCCTCAATGCTCCCGTGGGCCATCTGCCCTGGGCCGGCGTAAGCTGGGAGCAGATTGACCGCATGCTCTCGGCCCAGAGCTGCGGCAGTTGCACCATCGACGCCATGTATTTACAGGGAGAGCGGTTTCATCAGTATCTGCCCCTGCTTTACAACCGGGTGGAGACGGCCCTAGATCTAACAAGGCTCCAGGGGCCGTCGGTGGGTTCCTGGCAGCGGCCCGAACTGGCCCGGACCATTGATCTAACCTCCCTCTACCCCAATTCCCAATGTCCCATTCGCACGGCATCCTCTGCCATTAGCCCCAACGGACAGCGGCTAGCCACTGCCACGAACCAAAACACCCTCCAACTCTGGGAAGTATCCACCGGACGGCTGGTACGCACCCTGGTAAATCGGGTAGGCAATGGCCTGATGCTCCAGGGACAACCAGTACGGTTTTGGCAGCCCTTTAGCGGTCGGGGGCGGTAATGCAACACATGCAACACTATGAAGCTTTTCGGAAAATGGCATAACCGGTAGTTCAACTGCGATCGCATGTCAACCCCAAATTCCAAATCTGAAATTGATTCTATGCAAGTCCTAACTACTTCAACCAAAGCCTTACTCATGCTGGGGGTCTTGGTCACCCTGACGACCAGTGCGATCGCCTGCGCCCCCATGCCCGATGCTGGAACTCCGTCCTTCTCTGAGGAAACCAAGGACTCTGACCCCGTCAGCGTAGGGGAAGCCAACAATGGAGAGGAGGCAACTGTGGACGAGATACTCACGCCAGCAGTGCAAGATCGCATCCTCCAAACCGTTGCCATTGAGGTGGATCGCCCTCTTGAAGAGCTGCGCATTGCCGCCGCCGAAACTGCCACCTTTGACGGCTGCATGGGCATCTATGAGCCGGATCAAATCTGTACCATGATTGCCATTTTTGGCCTGCGGGTGGTTGTCACCGATGGCGACCAAAGTTGGGTCTATCACACCCCGCAGAACGGCGAGGGAGCGGTGCAGAACCCTACCGCCAGTGGCAGCCGCAACGGCCTGATTCCCGACTTCATTCCTGAGCCGGTGTCTGAGACTGAGCCAGACCTAGAAGACCATATCTTCCGCTCTGTCGAGTCGGGCGGCCGGGGGGGCTACTCCAAAACAACGGTGCTGCTAGAGGACGGACGATTGCTCCAGAAAGAAAACGGAACTGTGACGGCTGAAGCCCATCTATCATCAGAGGAATTAGAAGCCTTTCAGCAGGTGCTAGAAACGCAACGATTCCCCAACCTGCACCGCCTGCGCTACGTCACGGATGCGGCCTTTTCTGACCATCCCACCGTTCGTCTGTCGGTTCGGCACCTAGAAACGGAGTACATTGATCTGGCCCTTGACGATGCCCCCGAGGCCCTCCAGGTGATTGTCCAAGCCTGGGAGGATACGAAAAAGATCCCCCGCTAGGGCCTCTCCCTCTGGTCGGTGCCCATTGGGCAACCATTGTCTCAACTACGCTAGCCCGGGATAATCATCCACAAGGAACGAGCGTTTTCCATCCAGATAGCTTATCATCTTAAATTCTTAGGGAGTAAATGTACTGACATTGCAGCGAAACGTATGTACGTACTAATTGGTGGCGCAGGCTTGATTGGCCGAACTTTAGCACAACGGTTGGTTAAATTAGGACACACAGTTGCCATTATCGATATTGACCCAATTGCCTGTGCTTACGCCAGAGAGCGACTGGGTGTGATGGCTTTTGAAGGCAATGCTGTCAGTTACACCTGAAACCTGTAGTGCTTGTCCTGCTTGAAAAGAACCGAAGGCAACGGCTACAGTCAGTAATATTCCACTTAGGGAATCATCGGATAGAGCTACCAGCAAAATATTGCATAGATAGCCAATTGCAAGTCCAAGAAAACTACCTCCAACTATTACGATAAAAAGCTGTTGTATGCCACCTATGAGTGTAAACTAACCAGTTGTATAAGCCTCAACAATAAGGCTGAATAGAACAAGAGAGACCCCATCATTGAATAGACTTTCTCCTTCTACGATGGTAGCAAGCCGATCCGGAACTTTGATTTCTTTAAAGACAGCAATCACAGAGATTGTATCTGTATTTGCCAAGATGGCTCCAGTTAATAGGGCCGGAATCCAATCCATATTGAGAGCGAATTTTAGGATTAGCGCTGTGATGCCAGAAGAGATGAATAAGCCAGGGCCAGCTAACAAGCTAATTGGCGTTAAGGTGCTACGAAGACGACTGAGATCGGTGTTGATAGATGCCTGAAATACCAAAACAGGCAGTAGTAAGTTTAGGATTAAATTAGGATCTAAACGTACAGGCTGAGGCAAAAATTCGGTGATTGCTAGTCCTGCTAAGACCAGCCCTGTTACATACGGAATTTGGTAGCGACGGGATATCAGGGCAACACCTGTCGCTACCAGGAGCAAGATTGTGAGGATATTAGCAATCTCAACAACACTAGCATCAGCTAGGAGCTGTTGCTCGGTGTCTAACGCTAGTAGGGACGTTTGTGTGAACACGGAATGGAAATCCAACGGCCAATGATGATAGTGTTTTATTGTCAATGACATGGAATACGAAATTCCAACTACTCCTTAAAGGCTGTTTTAAAAGCCTGAGAGACAGTAAAAAAGCTCACATGGTATAGGCTGTAGTAAAAAAGCTCAAGCCCCGTGAGAACTATTGCTAAAGAATACTCTAGCAATCTGAGCCATGACCAGTTCGAGTTACTCAAAGGTAATCCTCACGGTAGGCCGATGCCTATCAGGCACAGGAGCGCGATGCTGGCCCAAATGCCAGGATGCCACTGCCACAGGCGATGACTATTGAAACAGTTGAAGGGATAAAATGGCAATAGCGCATCCCAACCCACTAACACAAGGGCAATGGAGTTGGCTAGTTGCAGCCAGTCGGTCGCTGGTTCAAGCCAGTTCATATGCATCCCCAAACTGCACCCGTAGACCAACAGCAACACTGGGACAATCCCCCCCAGTGCCATCCAGCCTAGGTGCGATCGCATCTCTCGATAACGCCACAGCGGCTGAGATGGGTAGCGGTTGCCCGGCACCGGGAAAAAGCCCCTCAACGCCAACGCCACCAAGAGGGAAATAGCACTGCCCGACTCCCAGGCATAGTGGCGAGTGGTAATGCCGCGCCAATGCGCTACCCCAGCCATCCCGGCTTCCCGCAGACCGATAATACCGGCCACCATCAACACCACGAACGCCAGGGCGGACCAGCTTAAGAAATCCGTCTCCCCTCGTCGCCATAGCATCAACGCCACCACCAAACCGTTTCCAAAGGCACTGGTGAGCCATGCCGTCCCTGGTCGTGCTGGCAGGCAGTCTAGCCCCCGGCACCAGAATAAATGACCTAAGTCGGCCAGATGACTCGTCTTGTACCAGATGTAAGGCAGTCGCCAACCATAGGCACGCAACTGCTGCCCCAGTGAAAGCACCCGAAATCCCCGGGTGGCAAACTGTTGACTAGAGGATGTGTTGTGACCCTCAACGCAGGTGAAGATTTGGCTACAGCCCTCGTTTTGTAGGAAATCTAGGGCAGCTTCCACTAAGCGTTGTCCCACCCCTTGCCCTCTAACCTCGGGGGCGGTGGCCAGAGACAAGATGGCTCCTCCCCGTTTCCCCCGAGCCAGCGGAAACATGCTGACGACAACACCGCCGCAGATCTGTGTCTCTTTTACTGCCACAAAGCCAGGGGGATAGGTTGGGAGAAATGGCAACTTGATCCAATTAAAGGAGCGGCGAAACAGATGACGGAGTGACCTGAGATCGGTCATCTGCAAAGCTCGAATAACAATGGTCATGAGTCCATGCAAAGAGCCATAGTGATTACCAGGAATTTCCCCGCTTGTGGGTCATAGAATGTGAGTCATAGCGTTGACCAGCAGGTGGCACATCCTTCAATTGAGGCAAAGCCTAAACTTGGTCACTCCCGGAAATTCGAGGTTGAACTGATCTAGAAAGTAATCGGCGTAGAAGGTTTGGTAAGGCTTGAACCCGACAGATTCATAGGTGTGGCGGGCGCGGTCATTGCCGTTGATTATCATGATTCCGGCGTGGGAGTGTCCTTGCGATCGCCCCTCATCCAACACGGCTTTGAGTAACGCTTTCCCTAACCCTCGCCCCCGTGCTGCGGGCAGAACGGCTACATTTTCGATAATCCAGGGCGCTTGAGGGGTGAGAAAAAAGGGTTTCACGTCCCCGCCAAACATCCCTAAGTAGCGATCGCAAAACTCAGAGGCAGTGGTACTTGACCAACCCAGCTCTTGGGCGATCGCATCTAATCGAGATAACCGCAGCGGACAGTAATTGTCAGAACTAGGGACATACCCGGCAGCCGCTGCCACAGGCTTGCCCTGCTCCTCCAGAACGATCACATCGCTGACGTCTCCCCAGTTTGAAGCATCGGTCCGTAGCTCTGCCTCAATAAACGCTAAGGGCGTGGTGCCCGTGCCCTCTAACAGGTCTTCCCAAAAACAGTGATCAAGGGGCGGCAGGGACGCTTCGTATTGAATCTGAGTGAGAAAGGGTATATCGGCGATCGTAGCTTTTCGAGTCGTCAGCGGCGTAGACATAGCTCTCCTTTGAGGACACCCTCATAAAAGATACAATCTGTATGTATCTAAAAATAAAGCCTCCATCTTACTCTGTCAAGATACAGACTGCCTGAATGTATTTGAGCGATCGCCATGTCTCCCAAGCTGACCAAAGCCGAGCAAACCCGCCGAACCCGCCGCGCCATTCTAGATCGAGCGCGACATCTGTTTGCTACCCAGGGTTATGCTGCCACCGGAACCGAGGCCATCATCAGCAAACTGGGGATTACCCGGGGGGCGCTATATCACCAGTTCAGCGACAAACTGGGAGTATTTAAGGCGGTGGTTGTGGAAGCCTACGACGAAATCACCGCCCATATCCGCACCCGCATCGAGCCGCTGGACACCAATTGGGAGCAGCTAGTGGTCGGCTGTCAGGCCTTTTTGGAGGTAGCTCAACAGGAGGAGTTGCGGCGGCTGGTGTTTATCGAAGCGCCCGCTGTTTTGGCGGTAGATACCCTGGTCGAAATCGATCAGTATGGGTTTGGCCTGCTGCAAGAGTCGATTCAGATGGCGGTGGCTGAGGGGGACCTCAGGGTAGTGGATGGCGAAGGCTTTGCCCATTTGGTGAATGGAGCGTTGAACGAACTGGCCGCCTGGGTAGCTCAGTCAGATGATCCGCAACGGCTGGAAACTGCCCAGCAGCTCATCGAAGCGTTGTTGATTCGACATCGGAGTTAACTCCAGCCCATCATGGTCTGAGGATCAGAGCAAGACTGTGAACCGCTACTGCTCCTGTCGCCCCTATCCCTACCAGATAGGCTAAAAACCGCCAGGGCTGTAGCCCCACCAGGTAAAACAGCGTATGGGCTGTCCGTGCGATCGCAAACATCCCCAAATAAACCGCTCCCCAGCCGGCGCTACCCCCCAACAGCCCATAGCCTAGCGCCACCAGCAAAAACATCGGAATATTTTCCAAATCATTCCGCCAGCAGCGATCGGCCCGCTGCACCAACGGGTGTTCCTGGGTCGCCGGGGGGCGCGGCTTACCCATCAGTTGCCCCACCAAGCTGGCATCTTCAGGATTGACAAACTGCCGGTAGCGGAAGCGTGCGTAGGCCTGCACCAGGGCATTGGCCCACATTTTGGCCGCGAGAACGATGGTGCAGAGAAGCCAGAGTTTGAGAATAGCCATGGGGGAGGAGAATGGTGAGTTTTGAGCTTTTTGGCAAGAAATGAAGCCTCAACGGTTGTTGTCTCGTTAGCGCTCAGAGCTGAGAAGGAGTCAGGTGGCGATGGCGGAGCCAGAGAAATAGAGGCAGCCCACAGGAGAGGCCGATGCTGAGGGTGGCGATGACACACAGTGCCCACCATCGGCGGGATAGGCCTAAGCGGGGTAACTCGACCCAGACCCAGATGAAAACCGCCAGAGTTGAGATCACGAGATCAATGGCCAGGGCGATCGCGACGGGATTGGCCAACGCTTGCCGAAAAAACTCCTCCAGGTCTACTCCAGACTGCTGCAAGAACTGAGCTAAAAACCACCAGGGCAACAGCGAGCCTGCCACTGCCAAGCCTAGATAGGCCCCCTGTAGCCAGGGGTGGGTCGGTTGAGTGGCTCAGATGTAGATAGGTTCGACATGACTAACTTCCGTTGTAGAACACTATCTATTGTGACCGGCTGATGCGTCAGCAAAATGTGATGCTTTCAGGGGCTGGCTTTACGCCAATTTATCGAAAATTTTGGGTCTAAAACCCCGTCCTTCTAGGACGGCTTTTGACAATCCTGCTTTTTTGTGCCAAGATTGTCCGCACAACCGATGCCAACGGTGCGATGCTTGTTCTTGAGTTCAAAATCAAAGGGAAGCCCCACCAATACGCGGCGATTGACGAAGCGATCCGAACCGCACAGTTCGTTCGTAACAAGGCACTGCGCTATTGGATGGATACCCCTGGGGTCAACAAATACGACCTTAACAAGTACTGTCGGGTACTCGCCCGAGAGTATGACTTTGCTCGAGAACTCAACAGCACGGCTCGTCAAGCCTCAGCCGAACGCGCTTGGTCGGCAATCGCTCGATTTTTCGAGAACTGTCGCCAGTCTGTTCCTGGCAAGAAAGGATATCCCAGGTTCAAGAAAAATGGTCGTTCTGTCGAGTACAAAACTTCCGGTTGGAAGTTACTCGACCCCAAGCATATTGTCTTTACCGACAAGAAAGGGATCGGACGACTCAAGTTAATTGGAACTTGGGATTTGGCGTTTTACGGTACAGAACAAATCAAACGGGTTCGACTGGTTCGCAGAGCCGATGGCTATTACGCTCAGTTCTGCGTCAAAGTAGACGTTCGAGAAGAACTCAAACCGTCAGGAAATACTGTGGGGTTGGATGTCGGACTCAAGGAGTTCTACACCGATTCCAACGGGGAGTGCGAACTGAACCCGAGGTTTTACCGAAACGCCGATAAAAAGCTGAAACGCGCTCACCGAAGGGTGAGTAAAAAACAGAAAGGCTCTGCCAACCGAAAAAAAGCCGTCAATCGACTCGGACGAGTACACCTCAAAATAAGTCGGCAACGTGAAGAACACGCCAAGAGACTGGCGCGTTGCGTAATCCAATCTAACGATTTGGTAGCCTACGAAAATTTGAGGATACAGAATCTGGTGAGAAACCACTGTCTCGCCAAGTCGATTCACGATGCTGGTTGGTATCAATTTAGGAAATGGTTAGAGTATTTTGGAGCGAAATTCGACAGGATAACTGTAGCGGTGAACCCTGCCTATACCTCTCAAAAATGCTCTAACTGTGGTGCAGTCGTCAAAAAATCCCTATCAACTCGAACCCATGCTTGTCAGTGTGGTTGTGAGTTAGACAGAGACCACAACGCAGCCATCAACATTCTGAATGCTGCCTTAAGTACGGTAGGGCATACCGGAACTTGGGTCTTAGACCCAAACGCTTCTGGAGATTTGACCGCTACTTTGGCTGGTGCAAACCTGTCAGGGCAAGTCGGATCGTTGAAGGAAGAATCCCCACGCCTTTAGGCTGGGGAGTGTCAACCAGCCCTGGTGATGGATCGCTACTGGACGCTTTTGCAGGCCAACCAGGGGGCGCAAAGACTGATGGGCTGGCTCCTGGGCGATCGCCTCAGCTACTTTGAGCAGCCCCTAAATATGATGCGGCTGATGCTCCATCCCCAGGGCTTGCGGCCTTACGTGGAGGATTGGGAGATCATTGCCGGTTCCCTGGTTCAACGCCTACAGCAAGAGGCCCAAGGAGAAGCGGTAGACAGCCCGACGGCTCAACTACTGCGATCGCTAGATGCAGACCTACCAGCCCCAACACCAGCCACCGCTAGCCTACCCGTTGGCAGTGCGTTGCCAGTACTGCCCGTCACCTTTGTCAAAGCAAGTCAGCGCCTGAGTTTTTTTACCATCATCTCCACCCTGGGCACCCCCCGGGACATTACCCTGCAAGAGCTACGCATCGAAAGTCTCTTCCCGACTGATACAGTCACCACAGAGCTGATGCGGACGATTTAAGGGCTAGGGTATAGGATGCTGACTGGACTCACTCGATCGCACAACCCCAATATCCCGCTGATCAGAGAAACTAAAAGTCATTCAACCCAGCGAAAAGCCCGGCTCAGCTCGGCAGCAACATTTGTTGGATACCAACGACCATGAGCTAAAATCACTCGCTCCGGATTCCATGCAATTATAGTATCAACTAAATCCTTTAAGTGCTGTGGATGTCGCCGAAAACTGGCAGCCATTTCGCGTGGCATCCCTCCATTAGGATCGCAGACACCACCCAGCTTAAGTAATGGTCTTGTCCACCAAGGCATTTTGTCTCTCTCAAAATTCTCAATTAGGTCAGTCAATACGAGGATTCTACTCGCACGATGCAAGAAAATCACCTCCCGATGATAGCCTGAATCAGCAAGTCGTTGGTTAATTTCTGCCGCCCACTCGATCGCCAAACGTCGACTGGGGGATAGAGATAATTGGGATTGAGCAGAATTCTTCATGACATATCTCCAAATAATCACGTCACTCGGTTAACTGTCTTCAGCAGAGTCGGGCAGTAGGTGACTGACCAAAAGCTTGAGGAAAAAGAAGGGCAGAAACCACTCCAGTCCCGGGGTTGGGGTAAGCCAGTAGCGATCGCCCAACAGGACAACCCCAAACAGCCCCAGGGCCACCGGCCGTTGCAACCGGCGCGGCGAGAACACAATCACCGTCGCGGCCCCCAGCAAATACCCGGCCACTGCCCCAAATGACCTACCAGCCCCAACACCAGCCACCGCTAGCCTACCCGTTGGCAGTGCGTTGCCAGTACTGCCCGTCACCTTTGTCAAAGCAAGTCAGCGCCTGAGTTTTTTTACCATCATCTCCACCCTGGGCACCCCCCGGGACATTACCCTGCAAGAGCTACGCATCGAAAGTCTCTTCCCGACTGATACAGTCACCACAGAGCTGATGCGGACGATTTAAGGGCTAGGGTATAGGATGCTGACTGGACTCACTCGATCGCACAACCCCAATATCCCGCTGATCAGAGAAACTAAAAGTCATTCAACCCAGCGAAAAGCCCGGCTCAGCTCGGCAGCAACATTTGTTGGATACCAACGACCATGAGCTAAAATCACTCGCTCCGGATTCCATGCAATTATAGTATCAACTAAATCCTTTAAGTGCTGTGGATGTCGCCGAAAACTGGCAGCCATTTCGCGTGGCATCCCTCCATTAGGATCGCAGACACCACCCAGCTTAAGTAATGGTCTTGTCCACCAAGGCATTTTGTCTCTCTCAAAATTCTCAATTAGGTCAGTCAATACGAGGATTCTACTCGCACGATGCAAGAAAATCACCTCCCGATGATAGCCTGAATCAGCAAGTCGTTGGTTAATTTCTGCCGCCCACTCGATCGCCAAACGTCGACTGGGGGATAGAGATAATTGGGATTGAGCAGAATTCTTCATGACATATCTCCAAATAATCACGTCACTCGGTTAACTGTCTTCAGCAGAGTCGGGCAGTAGGTGACTGACCAAAAGCTTGAGGAAAAAGAAGGGCAGAAACCACTCCAGTCCCGGGGTTGGGGTAAGCCAGTAGCGATCGCCCAACAGGACAACCCCAAACAGCCCCAGGGCCACCGGCCTCCGGGGTTGGGGTAAGCCAGTAGCGATCGCCCAACAGGACAACCCCAAACAGCCCCAGGGCCACCGGCCATTGCAACCGGCGCGGCGAGAACACAATCACCGTCGCGGCCCCCAGCAAATACCCGGCCACTGCCCCAAATTTGCAACCGGCGCGGCGAGAACACAATCACCGTCGCGGCCCCCAGCAAATACCCGGCCACTGCCCCAAAGAATAGCCAATCGCCACCACGAAACAGCCAAGCCACCAGGAACACATGGACAACATGCAGGGCTACAAACCCTAAATGTTGCCACCATCCCTGACCCGGCCGGTGATACCACCGCTTGGCCGACACCGTGGCGTTAGTCAGTACACCCCCCACCAAATCCAGGGCCAACAGCCCCATCAGTCCCAGTTGCAGCCCGCTCCACTGCATCGGCAGGGTGGAGGCATACACCGGGGCCGCTACCAGTGCACCAAGGGCGGGCAAAAATTGCAGCCACAGTTCTGCCGCAGTGGCCCCTGGCCCTGTAAGGCGATCCAAATAACCCACCCATCCAGAACGATGAGGAGACAATCGTTGTCCAGTACTCATAATTTACATCATAACAGTTGTTATGTAGTTGATAACAACTGTTGTGTTAAAGTGTCAAGGGGAATGACTAAAATTGCTCTGCATTGCAGTTAGCTATGGTTCAGCGCGATCGCCGCTACGACGTTTCAGAAGCCGCCTGGCGTGTCATTGTCCGTGATGGGCTTGATCGCACTAGCATGAGGGCGATCGCCCATGAACTGGGCTGCACGACGGGGGTGGTTACCCACTACTTTCGGGACAAGCAAGACCTGATTCTGTTTGCCCTTCACCAGGTCACCCAAACTCTGTTGCAGGGAATGCAATCTGCTCAGCAGCAGCCTCTGGGGTGCGATCGCCTGGTGGCAATGTTGCTAACCTTTTTGCCCCTAGATGCTGAGCGGCAAAACATTCTGCGGGTGTGGGTCGCCTTTTTGGGCTATGCCATCGGTCGCCCCGAACTGATGGCGGAGCACCAGCGCAGTGCGGGGGAACTGCGGGCCTTGCTGATGGCAGAACTTCAGGCATTGCAGGCAGCGCAACACCTGCGGGCTGACATCGACCCAGAGGTGGAGGCCAATACCCTACTGGCCCTCGTCAATGGCATCGGACTGGATTCCCTGATTCAGTCACACTGCCTAAGCCTGGAACAACAACGGCAGGTGGTGCAGCGCTATGTGGAGGACTTGTATGATTAAGCCACAATTTTCTACCACGGTTACCTCAGCAGATTTGCCAGTGATTGAGGTGATGCTGTTTGAAGCCTTTTTTTGGAGCCTAACCTACGAACGGTCTCCTTTGTGAGGTGCGTTAAGTTCTGAGACACTAGCACTGAAAACCCATGGTCTGCTAAGCCCTCATGGGAAAGACGACTCTCCCAGCTACAATGCCCTCCCTGCAAGACCATCACAGTGGGGCCAGAACCTTCGAGACGATATTCTATTGGGCCGTGGGAAGTAATGGCAAGCTGCTGTGGCATTGGTCATGGGGATGATACGTTATCTGGGGACATTAGCACCAGGCGCAAGTCGATCATGACTGGGATTCAGTACCAAGCACTTGCCGAGCCATCACTTTGAAATCGTCCAGCCCTGATCGCTCGGCAAACTCAGCGATATCCACCGCGAATGCACTGTTATGCTCTGCAATGTGGTCGGCCATAGCTGGCCAGACTTGGCCGCCACTCTGGCTGTAGTGGTACAGTAGCGCTTCGAGAGAATTGCGGCCAAAGACCCGGTAGTGGGCAGCAAAGTCTGAGGCTGGATCGTCCACCCGCGCCTCAGTCCAGTCAATTAGGCCAGTGACCTGGGCTTGCTGGTCAACCAAAATATGACCGGGATGCAGATCGCCATGGATTAATGCCGTGTGTGGCGGCCAAAGGGTATCGTTATCCAGCCAGCACTGCCACCGTTCCCAGAGCGGTGGGTTTACCGAATAAACCTGCTTGACCTTCACCATCCGCTCTGACCAGTCGGTTCTGATCGCGTCAATGGATGGGGTCTCTAGTCCAGCTCTGGCCAGGGCCTCTTGATCGATACGATGGAGGGAGGCCAGGGCATCCCCTAGGGAATGTAAATAGGTGTCTGGCAGATTGTTGGCATCAATTTCCCAGCGATAGGCTTGTTGCTCCGGGTCAATAGTGCCAGCCGGTTTGCCCCTGAGTAGAGGATAGGCAATCAGCTCGTTGGTATGAATTTGCCAGTTGGGTATCTGTACAGTCAGGTGGGGCCGCACCAGATTGAGGATCGCTTGCTCCCGCTGGGCCGATGTCAGTACATCTGGTCGCCGGGGAATTCGCAGCAGCCAGGAGGTTCTACTCTGGGTTTGAGCGATCGCCACCTGAAAATCTAGCCCTGACTCCTCAAGTTGTAGCGTAGTGCGGTCTAGCTTTAAACCGTGGCGGTGGGCCAGGGCTAAAATGGCGTCGGGTAACAAAGACATAGAAATCTTGGGAGTCTCCTTGAGGATATCCCTACCAGTGCTACTCCCCTCTGCCGGAAGATGATTCTTCCAATAACCGCTGTAGCTCTGCTTCATCCCCTAATTCACAATCGGCCGAGATTGCCTCAGACATGGCCCGATCCTCTGGATTTGCAGTGCTGAAGGAGTATTCCCCAGTACGGGCTGATTCAGCAGAACTCTCGATCAGGCCGTTTAGGGTGGTGGGACGATAAACAAGACTGGCTCATCTGTAAAGAGTGTACTGAGGGGATGGTTCATGGCTAAAGTACCAGGTTGGCACTGGGCCAGATATTCTTTTTTGACAGCCCAGAAATCGCCATCTCGGGTTTCAGAGGGGGGAGCAACGGGGCGCAATTCCCCGGCTTCAAAGCAGTAAAGTTGTTCATCGGGACCCAGAATATAGTTTAAACAGTCTGCCTGAGCCGGGGTGTCGACAGCTAGAGCAACGCCATAGGGAAGGAGGTTGAGGGCTAATAGGGGGAGGGTCAGCAGGGAAGTTTTAAGTAAGTGAGACATCGGGCGTGGCAAGGTAACAACGAGTGTTCAGGCCATAAAGCTGGCTCCTTTCTAACCTCTCCAGTTGCAATAGGCAACCGTTAGCATCGATTGCCGTAACCCTCAAGGCACTGTAATCATTAGGAGTTTTGGAACTTACGAAGGAATGAGGATTAGGGCGATCGCCAGCAGATATCCCGCCAACGTCGGCCACATGGTTAGGGTCATTCCAAACGCTCGCCCTTTCGCCCCCCGGTAGTCACGGCGATACCCCCGGAGGAACAACAGTCGCCCCACGCCAAACAGCACGACTGCCGTCACAATCAGCGAGAGCCAGGGGCCACTGAGTTGAGTCGCCAGGGCTAGGTACGCACCTACGGCCAGCACCGCTTGTTCCAAAGTGTTTTGTAAAAACGCCACCGACACTGCAATCGTCTCACTGGGCGGGCCAGAAGCCGATCCACCCACGTCCGCCAGGGATTTACGTCGCCCGGTAGAGACCATGATTACCCCGATCAACACCCAGATCAGCACAAATAGGCTGGCCTGGAGGGCAAAGGCCAAGCGATTCACCAGCTCAGTGGGAAACTCAAACGCCCGTGGTAAGGTGACATAGCCAATACCAAAACAGAGACCACAGAGTAGCAGCGACAGGGTACCAGCCCGCCGAATAGCAAGCTCTTCTTGTTGTAGATTAACCTGTACATCAGAAGGCTGAGTCATAGATTGTCTCCTGGATAGTTCTTGCTCGTTGCTATCTTAGACGACCTCTTCTGTTAGTCGAGGAGTTCCCAGATTTCCTCGGGAGGGCGATCGCAGGCATCACATTGACTCAAGGCGATAATCTGAGGGGGGAAAATTCCATATAGTTTCCATCTAATTTCCATACAGTTACTATGGTTTCCTCGAATCCCCGTTGTTAGGCTGATATCAATCACCAAGAGCGGTAAGGTTTTATGTTTGACCTACAACTAGACTGGGATTTACCCGCCAAAATTAGTTCCTTAGACAGTCGCCATGTCTTGCGAGTTCGTCTCACCCCTCAAGCCAATTTAGCCCAACTGCCCTTGCAGATGGCGATCGCCCTCGATACCAGTTCCTCGATGCGGGGGGCGAAGCTAGAGGGAGCAAAAACCGCCTGTCGGACGGTGATGGGGCAATTACGGGATGGCGATCGCCTCAGTTTAGCCAGTTTCGCCACGGGAGTTGCTCCCATCGGCGAGAGTCAGCAGGACAGCCAACACCTACAAGGGGCCATCAACGGCTTACAGGCCAATGGGGTCACCCGTACAGATTTAGCCTTAGCCTGGTTGCACGAGCAACTCCCCCCCAGCCCCGGACTGGCCCGGGTGGCGGTCTTGATTACCGATGGCCATGCGACGAATCGCCAAGGCCGTCAATTGCCCGACACCACTCCTCTGCTGGAGCGGGTTGATACCTTTGCCGATGGGGGGATTACCCTCTTTACCGTCGGCTTAGGGGATGCGGCTAACTTTAATACCGATTTTCTCGTCCAATTGGGCGATCGCGGTCGAGGGGGCTTTCTCTACGCCGATGACCCCAGTCAGCTAGACCCCCAATTGCAAGACCAATTCCGCCGCTGTCAAGCCATCGCCGTTGAAGACCTCCTTCTGACCCTAACTCCCCTCAACCACGCCTCCGTCGAGAGTTTCTGTCGCTACCGTCCCGACTATCTCCCTTTGGAAGAAACAGCCCCCAATCAACTGGTGTTATCCGCCGTCTCCGCCAGAGAACCCACCGATGTTCTCATTGAAGTCCGGGTTCCCCCCTTGGGGTTTAACGACAGTCTCTCAGACCAAGATGTGTTGCGACTGGAGGTGCAAGGGCCGGGAATGACCCCGATGACCGCTCAAGCGGCGATCGCCCATACCCAATCTTACAAAGCCGCCCAACAGGTGAATCGAGAGGTGGAGGGCGATCGCCTCGGCTGGGACATCAACATCAACAGTAGCGAACTCCCTCGCAGTCAAGACCCCAACCGCACCGGCGAACTCCTCAGCAACATCCAAGTCGCCGCCTCCAAATCCGGTCGCCGCGACATCATGCAGCAAGCCAGTCAACAACTGCAAACCCTCCAAGACTCAGGAAAACTGACTCCCGCACAAGTCACCGGACTCTTACGAGACACCCGCAAAACCACCAACCACGACTCATGAATGGATTTGGTCACAGCCCCGTCCCCGGACAACGGCGACTCAGCCCCGACAAGACCGTTCTCATCCTGCGCAACGGTCCCCAAACACAGCGACAGATTCCCCTACATCCGATCCGCATCCTCATTGGCCGTCACGACCCCCCCCACGCCCAAGTTGACCTCGACCTCAGTGATTGCGAACTCGGAGATCCTCCCATGGTCTCTCGCCGTCACGCCCTCTTGCAATGGCAGGACGGACAACTCACCTTACGGGATTTAGGCAGTCGCAATGGCACTCGCGTCAATGGTGAGAAACTGGAAACTCTCCCGGATCAGCCCTATTCTGATGTCGTCGTGTTACAACTCGGCAGTCGCATTCAATTTGGCAACCTAGAATTTGAAGTCATTAATTCCCATGAATAATCCTAATTCCTATGCTCCAAATCTGCTAGAATTACCCTGGGTTACTGTTGCTGACGTCTCCCATATTGGCAAAGTCCGCCAAGAAAATCAAGACAAAACTTTAGTCAAGCCTTGGTCTGATGAATCCGCTCTATTAGCCGTCGTTGCAGATGGTATGGGCGGCGGTCGTGGCGGACAGCGAGCCGCTCAATTAACCGTTGAAACCTTTGCTAAATTAGTTGATGAACCCTTAGCAACGAATCAAGAAGACCTGTACAATCAGTTATTAGCAAAATTCCATGAAGCCGATGACGCCATTCGCAACGAAGGCGGTCAGAGTTTTCAAGTGATGGGGATGGGGTCAACCGTTGTTGCCGCGATTATCACTCCCGATTATTATGTCCATCTCTATGCCGGAGATAGCCGACTGTATCATCTGCAAGACCAGCAACCCCTTTATAAAACCAAAGACCATTCCATTGTGCGGGTGTTATTAGAGATTGGGAAGATTACCGAAGACCAGGTGGCCACGCATCCCATGCGATCGCAAATTACCTCCTGCCTCGGCGGTCGGGAAGGCAACGGACAGTTTTCAATTGACCCCAAATGGCAAGAAAATCCCTCCCCAATTCGTCCTTGGAACCCCAAAGATATCCTAATTCTCTCCAGTGATGGCTTACACAACTACATCCGAGACGAAGAAATGCAACAACTCACAAACAACCCGTTTTCATCCCCTAAAAACCCCTTGCAAAACCTCCTTGAAACCGCCCTAGAGCGAGGGGGGCAAGACAACATCAGTGGCATTTTAATCACCCGCAAACCCCAGAACTAACCCCGAAATTTCCCCGACATTCCATCCTATCGCCTGACCGTCAAATCTTGGTAAAGTAGGAGACAGACCGCTCCCCTCTCCCTCTCCTGTCCATGGTTGACCTAGTTCCCTATCTCATCATCCACTCCCCCAGCGGCCAGCAAAACACCCTTGAACTGCGGGACATTTCCTATAGCATCGGGCGACTTCCCGACAACGACATCGCCCTAATCGAAGACCCCGACTCCCAAATCACCCGCATTAAACACTGTATTCTGACCCGAAACAAAGGTCAGTGGTTCGTCAGCGACCACAGCACCAACGGAACGACACTCCACCTCAACGACAGTCTCTACCAGGTTCACCAAAACGCCATCCCCCTAGAATCCGGCGCCGTCCTCCACATCAGTCAATGGCGACTCAGTTTCCATGACCCCAACGCCACCCAAAAAAGCCGACATTCCAGCAAATCCCAGGTCTCTCCCCAGGACAGACTAGCTCCTCTGGGTCAGTTCATCTACAAACTCGCCGAAGTCACCCTATACTACCAAGGCTCCAGCCAACGCCAGTCGATTCCCTGTCGCCGTAAAGTGACCCAAATGTTGACCTACATGGCCGAACAAAACCTCAAGAACCAAGGCCAACCCATCCTGTGTCAGTATCAAGACCTCATGGAAGCCATCTGGGGGTTAGAAGAGGGTCATAACCCCTTAGAAATCAACGGTTTAGCCGGAGAAATTCGTAAACTCTTTGCCACACACAGCCCCCAAACAGACCCCCATCACTTACTCAAAAACATTCGTGGCTTCGGATATATCCTCAACATCACCTGTGAATGGTGACTGTTTCTTACTCGTGTTCTTACTCGTGTTATGGCTCTGCCATGACACGGACTCTGGGCGGCTCTGCCGCCCGCACTCAGGAGGCAAAACGAGTGAAGGAACGAGTAAAAATAACGATTCTTGACATTAACCATGACTACAACCCTAAAAATCTTCCGCCGTCAATCCCCCGTACAAGTCCTCGGTCCCGGACAACGAGCCGTCATCTGGGTACAAGGCTGTCCCTTCGCCTGTCCCGGCTGCATTGTCCCCGAATCCTGGGACGCTCGCAGCGGCGAAACCGTGACCCTCAACGACCTCAGCCAGTGGATTCTCAGCCAACCCGACCTCGAAGGAATTACCCTCTCCGGCGGCGAACCCATGTTACAAGCCGAAGCCTTAAACCAACTCATTGATAACCTCCGCCAACAGCGAGACTTAGGAGTAATGTGTTACAGCGGATATCGCCTAGAAACCCTCCAGCAGCAAGGAAGCCCAGCCCAACAGCAACTCTTGCAACGCCTTGACCTACTCGTAGATGGACAATACCGCCAACAAGAACATGACAATCTACTCTGGCGGGGGTCTCGGAATCAGCGGTTACTATTACTCACATCCCGCTATCAAGACACAGTTCAGCAACAGTTAAACCAGGGAGATGAATCAGCCGGACTAAGCTTTGTTTCCGCCACAACTGGGGAAGTTTCCTTTACCGGAGTTCCGCCGCTGCTCGGATTTCGCCAACAATTTGAAAGCCAAATGCAACAACGAGGAATCCACATTCAGGTTTAAAACCGACGAGCCTGTGACCAGCCTGTGACCAGCGTGACACCGAGTTTCTCCAAGAAACCCCGTGTCTGGTATTCGACCCCAGTCGTCAGCCAATCCACTGACCCAAGTCAGTCCCTCAGGTCCGTGACACCGAGTTTCTCCAAGAAACCCGGTGTCTGGTATTCGACCCCAGTCGTCAGCCAATCCACTGACCCAAGTCATTCCATCTAATTTCCATGTAACTTCCATAGAACCGCTTCCCCAAATCATCTAAGCTAGACATACCACAGCCGAGAATCCCAAATCAGGGACAGTTCAACCATCAACCTTACCCACAAACAGACCATGGACAGACGTTTTTGGAAAAAAATGGTCGGAGAGCAATTTAACCAGAAATATTACCTCATCAAATTCATCGACTCAGGAAGTTTTGGAGGTGTTTTCCTCGCCAACGAAGTCATCGCCGACCGTGTTATTCGACAAGTCGCCCTCAAGATTTTCCTCATAGAAACCCCTCAACTTGACATACAAATTGACGAATTGCGCCTCGCGACCCGCCTCAAACATCCTCATTTATTAGATTGTTACAGTTCAGAAGTTGGCTTCGACGACGATGAAGACGACGAGGAGACCTATTTAGGCTTAGCGATGGAACCCGCCACAGAATCCCTGAGCCAGTATTTAGCAGAACGGGGGACATTACCGGCGCAGGATGTTCGCGACATTATCACTCAAATCGCCTCAGCCTTAGTATTTCTTCACGACAATAAAATTGTTCATCGTGACCTCAAACCCGAAAATATTTTACGGGTTGGGGAGGCGTGGAAAGTAGCAGATTTTGGCATTTCTCGGGTCTTGACCCAAGGAACTTCCACCAAAACCACCCAGCAAATGGGAACCCCTATCTATCAACCCCCAGAGTCTTATGAAGGTGAAATTCGTCCAGGTTGGGATATTTGGTCTTTGGGAATTTTGCTTCAGGAGATGCTGACGGGGACGCATCCATTTGCAGCGATAACTAATTCCGAGTTAATGATGAAAGTAATGACGCAAGAACCGGAGTTTCCCGAGAGATTATCGGATGAATTTTTAACAATACTTAAAAGATGTTTGGCGAAAAATCCCAAGGAACGTTGGACCGCTCAACAGGTTCTGGATGCGGTTCAGAATAACGCATCAAGAGGTGCTATTCCTGTGGCTCCACCGATTCCCCAAGAGGGTTCTAATCCGATTGATAGTTTTTTAGGAAGCCTGTTTAACCCATCCCCAAAATCGGAAATTGAAGATTTAGACCTAACTTCAGAACGTCCGGGAATCAACTATTATAAACTCCGGGATTTACTAGCGGCGAAAAAGTGGGAAGAAGCTGACCGGGAAACGGCTGAGCGAATGTGGGAAGTGATGGGACGACAAAACGAGCAATGGTTGCGAGAGGAAGATATTGAGCGCTTTCCTTGTAAGGATTTGAAGATTATCGATAAGCTGTGGGTCCACTACAGCCAGGGAAAATTTGGCTTCAGCGTGCAGAAGAAAATTTGGGAGGAGTGTGGGAGTCCGACAGAGTATAATAATGACTGGGAACGATTCGGCGAGCGAGTGGGGTGGCGTGAAGGAGGAAACTGGATGAGCTATACCGATACCATTAAAAAACGGGGTCGTGCGTCTCTCCCTCTCAACCGGTATTGTGGTGGCACCAGCAGGGGTTGGTTCTCTTCTCTCGCGCGACGACTTGTAAACTGTAGCAAATAAAGGCTTCAGTCCGCAACAAATTTCTATTTTTGAACCCTCTTGACAGGTCAATTAACGACAGAATAAGTGTTTCGAGAATTCGTTACCTGGCACTCTCCTAACCCTCTTGACAGGTCAATTAACGACAGAATAAGTGTTTCGAGAATTCGTTACCTGGCACTCTCCTCATTCGGGAAATAACGAAGCTGCCTAAACGGGATTAAAGCAGTTGGCTAACACAAATAGATTAAGCGAGAAATAAGACACCGAGTTTCTCCAAGAAACCCAGTGTCTGGTCTTCGAAACGAGTCATCAAGATTCCCAAACTCCGAGCCAGGTCAGTCCCTCAGACCTGTGACACCGAGTTTCTCCAAGAAACCCGGTGTCTGGTCTTCGAGAAGCACGATAGTTTAAACTAGAGGGAGTTGGCATCTGTCCATATCAGTGAAACCATCTACATTGAAACTAGCATCTTAGGCTACCTGACCGCTCGACCCAGCCGAGACCTTGTTGTGGCTGCCAATATTCAAATCACAAGAGAGTGGTGGGATACACGCCGCCATTCTTTTCAACTCTACACCTCACAAGCCGTTGTGGAAGAAACGTCACAAGGTGATGCTGACATGGCTGCTCAAAGACTGGAAATAATCCGCGACTTCATCTTACTTGATTTAGACCAATCTGTCCTTAATTTAGCAGAGCAATTTTTAGAGCGCAGTAGTCTTCCAGCAAAAGCTGATATTGATGCGATTCATATTGCAGCCGCCACCATTCACAACATGGATTACCTGCTGACCTGGAACTGTAAACATATAGCGAATGCCCAAATCCAAAGAAAGTTAGCAGAAATCAGTCTTGATTTTGGCTACGAATTGCCAATTCTTTGTACACCCTACGAACTTCTTGGAGATTAAAAATGTATCAAGACCCAATTGTCGAAGAAATCCACAAAATTCGCCAAGAGTATTCACGGTCATTCAACCATGACTTAGAAGCCCTTTTCGCAGATTTGCAAAAGCAGCAAGCAGAAAGTGGCAGAAAAGTGGTTAATTTATCGCGCCGCTCTAGTTTAACAGCAAGCGAACCTGGACAAGTAACAGAGTCTGATGAAGATGTAACGGACAGGAGTCACCACTGAACCGTCCGTATCTTTGCAAACCTGAGAGTTCTGAGTTGCTGAGGCCATGACTGGCCCGACTAGAAACCGAGTTTCTCCAAGAAACCCGGTGTCTGGTATTCGACCCGAGTCGTCGGGGTTTCCAAACTCGGGGCGGGGTGAGTTGGTCGGAGTCAGACACTCGGTGTCTTTGGAGGTGCGACTCGTTTAGGCGAAAGATAGGGTTAAAACACCCAAAACGTATGCCTAGTCAGGGATACAGAAAAGGCTACCCAGCCAATCTGCCCTGATAACTATCTCAATGTACCGACGGAATCAGGTGAAACACACTGACTCCAAGGTTGGAAAGGACAGAATCAGAGAATGTGACACCACACCCTCGTCCTACGCCTAATGGCAGCCCCAGTTTTAGAAATGACAACCCTAGGACTGAAGCGGGCTTGGCAAGGCATTGAGGATGAACTGACATCCAAAAGCATGACCACCGGCAAATCCACATGGTTAAGCCACGGCTGAACACTTGCTTGAACCCTAGTTACACGAGAGTAGCCAAACTCAGTTGACAGGCTGCGTCCAAAAAGGACAAGGGGAAAGGTAGGAATTTCTTGAAGTTACCTACAACTGATTCTCAAAAGTACCCCTGGGGATAGAGTGAACCTAACGGGATATAACCCATCGAGATGGAACGAAGTAACCCCATAGACCCTGACCGGTCATCAGGTCGATACCCGGTCAAGTAATAAGTCTAAGCGCAAGGGCTATGGGGAGCAGATGTAAGCCGAAGCCAATGCCCATCTATAACGGATGTGGATCAGCTAACAGCTTACGGCTTGTTAAAAGATAAGGAGTTTAGTAGCGGTGAAAATGTCGATAGCTAGTAAAGGGTTCAACCCCGAGACTAAGAACAACGAATGGCGAAATCTTCCCTGGGGTAAAATCCAGAGGAAAGTCGCGAAGCTGCAAAAGGCTATTTATCAAGCTACAAGTCGTGGCAATAAAGCGAAAGCGCGACGCTGGCAACGTTTACTCAATAAGTCCTACTACGCTAGGCTGCTGGCGGTACGCCAGGTAAGTCAGGATAACCAAGGTAAGAAAACCGCAGGAGTTGACGGAGTGAAATCCCTAAACGCCAAAGACCGGTTTCGCTTGGCTGACCAACTGCGTCACCCAGGCAAAGCTAAAAGCTTGCGACGTGTATGGATTCCCAAACCCGGGCGGGATGAAAAACGCCCACTCGGTATCCCAACCTTGCACGACCGCGCCTTACAAGCCTTGGTTAAGCTGGGACTAGAGCCGTACTGGGAGGCTCTGTTTGAAGCGGATTCCTACGGTTTCCGACCCGGACGGTCGGCACATGATGCGATTGGAGCCATCTGGAATAAAAGTCGGTATAAACCGCAATACGTTCTCGATGCAGACATTGCCACATGTTTTGACCAAATTAACCATGATTACCTTCTGTCGAAACTAGACTGTCCCTCTCGGTACAAACGGAGTATTAAACAATGGCTTAAAGCCGGCGTTATGGACAGTGGCGAATTCAAGGCAACAGAGGCAGGAACTCCACAAGGTGGGGTCATCAGTCCGCTCCTTGCCAACATTGCTTTACAGGGAATGATTGATTCGGTTGTCAATAGCTTCCCTAACTCAAGGACAATTGACGGAAAACTAAATCGCTATTACCGCCCGAAAATCATTCGATATGCCGATGACTTTGTGGTTCTGGCTAACCGCCCGGAAGTCATCCTAGAAGCCCAACAACTGCTCAAGGAATGGCTTAAACCCGTCGGTCTCCAACTCAAACCGGAAAAGACAAGGTTATGTAACACCTTGTCGGAATGGAATGGGGAGGAACCGGGATTTGACTTCCTAGGATTTAACATCCGGCATTACCCGGTGAGTATCCATAAGGGAATCAAAACGGGTCCCGGTGGCGTTAAACCCTACCAGATAAATATTAAGCCTGCCCCAAAAGCTATCAAACGTCATTATGACGCTTGTAAAGAGGTCATCAAACAACATAAAACTGCACCACAAGCAGTTCTGATCCAGAAGCTTAATCCAATCATTAGAGGATGGAGTCAGTACTACTCTACGGTAGTTTCCAAAGAGACCTTCTCTAAACTCGACCATATGATTTGGATGGCACTGAGGGCTTGGACGGTTTCACGATGTGGTCGAGCGTCCTATGGGAAACTCCAGAACTACTTTCGTCCTGGAGTCAACAGTAAATGGACGTTCAAAGCCAAAAAGGGTCTTCGACTCACTAAGCACACCGAAACCCCCATCGTACGACATGTCAAAATCAGAGGAGGAAACACCTCTCCCTTTAACGGGGACTGGGCTTATTGGTCTAAACGTATGAGTAACGGGTTTGGCGGTATCCCTACCAAAATCTCAAAACTCATCAAGCGTCAAAAAGGACGATGTAATCACTGTGGACAACACTTCACCAGTGAGGACTTGGTTGAAATCGACCATATTCAGCCTAAATCCAGAGGAGGTTCGGATACTTACTCCAACCTACAACTGTTACATCGCCATTGCCACGATGTTAAAACCCGTTTCGACGGTAGCAGCACCCATGACAAGGGATAGCAAGCTAGGAGCCGTGTGAGGTGAAAGTCTCATGCACGGTTCTGAATGGGAGGGGGTAGTCGTGAGACTACTCTCGACCCCTAATACACCGGGTGTCTTAGTTGCTCAAGGGTGTGACTCAAGGGTGTGACACCGAGTTTCTCCAAGAAACCCGGTGTCTGGTATTCGGTCCGAGTCGTCAGCCACTCCACCCACCCGAGTAATTCCATCTAAATTCCATCTAATTTCCATATTCCCACCATAGAAATTCTCCCTCAACCCGTCTAAGCTGGACATATCGCAATCGCACCAGCCGTCCTCCACTCCAAGGTGACAATCATGAACCAATTTCTAATGATGTTCCGAATGCTCGAAGGAGCCGTCATTGACAACAAATACCATCTACGAGAACTCCTAGGAGCCGGAGGATTCGGCGCCGTCTTTCTCGCCGATGAAGTCGTTCGCGATAACCTGCTGCGACAGGTGGCCGTTAAAATCATTCCCGATAACGACAACCAACAACTCATCGAGTTGATGGAAGCCACTCGCCTCGACCATCCACATCTAATTCGCTCCCATACCGCCGGAGAATCTGGGTTTAATAACATCGAATTGTTATATTTAGTCATGGAACAGGCAGAGTATTCCCTACAAGACCGACTCGAACGGGGTCAACTCTCTGTCAGTGAAACCAAAACCTTAATTCGTCAAGTGGCGGCGGGGTTGGACTATCTTCACCGTCAGAATAAAGTCCATCGCGACCTGAAACCGGGAAACGTTCTCTGGTCTAACGGGTCTTGGAAACTCTCTGATTTTGGCTTAATTCGCAGTTTAGGAAATCGCAGTTATGCTCAAACCTCAAATCCCATCGGAACCATTGCCTATATGCCTCCAGAAGCGTGGGATGACAAGCATCGAATTTCCACCGCCTGGGATGTTTGGTCTTTGGGAATTATGATAGTCAACGCCGTGACCGGGAAACTTCCCTATCAGTTTCAGGGACAAACGCAATTACTCAAGCAGGTGATGAATTGCTATCTAAAATTACCGCCAGTTCCCTCGGAGTTACAGGAAATTGTGCGGGGATGTTTGCAGCAGAATCGGCGTGAACGCTGGACCGCTCAACAGGTACTTGATGCGGTTCAACCGCGTCGTGAAACCTTACCCAGCATTGACCAGTTAGACCTAACTTCAGAACGTCCGGGAATCAACTATTATAAACTCCGAGATTTACTAGCGGCGAAGAAGTGGAAAGAAGCTGACCGGGAAACGGCTGAGCGAATGTGGGAAGTGATGGGGCGACAAAAGTTTAAAAGGTTGCGAGTTGAAGATATTGAGCGCTTTCCCTGCAAGGATTTGAAAATTATCGATAAGCTGTGGGTCCACTACAGCCAGGGAATATTTGGCTTCAGCGTGCAGAAGAAAATTTGGGAGGAGTGTGGGAGTCCGACAGGTTATAATGAAGACTGGGAACGATTCGGCGAGCGAGTGGGGGGAGGAAACTGGATGTATTATACCGAAATATTAGAAAAAGGGCGTGCGTCTCTCCCGAGGGGTGGGGGTGGGGCGGTGTCGTGTTGCGCGTTGGGGTTGTCTCTTCTCTCGTCTCTTCTCTCGCGCGACGACTTGTAAACTGTAGCAAATAAAGGCTTCAGTCCGCAACAAATTTCTATTCTTGAACCCTCTTGACAGGTCAATTAACGACAGAATAAGTGTTTCGAGAATTCGTTACCTGGCACTCTCCTAACCCTCTTGACAGGTCAATTAACGACAGAATAAGTGTTTCGAGAATTCGTTACCTGGCACTCTCCTCAATCGGGAAATAACGAAGCTGCCCAAACAGGATTAAAGCAGTTGGCTAACACAAATTGTTTCGCCACCGCTTGAATCTCATCCGCCGGAAGTTCCCACTCCTCCCACAAACTCATCTGACCCGGCGTGGATTTGCGAGCTTTCAACTTCTCCTTGAGTTGAGCCAACTTGCGGCTTCCCCAGTGAGTCTTCCGCGTCGATTTCGGCTGGGGGCGATAGTTCTGGCAAAACTTGCGATAGGCCGCCGCACAGAGTTCCAACGTTGTCCCCAAACTGAGAAACGCCGGATGCCATTCCGTGATACCGTCGTTCGTCAGGCGGTCGTAACTGCCGTAATTACTAAAATCCCAAAACCAACCCCGTTGTAACCTAGCCGCTTTCGGGTTGCCGTGAATGTAGCGTAGCGTATTCAACGCCCGTCGCTTATCCGTCTTCGGGAATCCCGTACTGTGATAGCGTTTTTCCCAAAAATGCCCCGTCCGGTTCAACATTCGGTTAAAGCACATGGCCGTATACCAATTCAGCCAGTGCATAATTTTCGGTAACTCCTCGGGCTGTCGCGGTTCGATGAGATAGTGAACATGATTGCTCATCACACATAAGCCATAGAGCCGAAACCCGTATTTCTGGCGGCATTTCTCAATGGCAAATAACAACAGTTCGCGACATTCAAATCGAGTCAGGCGAAATTCTCGATTGTTGCATCGCGTGGTGACGTGGTAGCAGTAATTGGGCTGCAAATCGCGAGGTGGGCGTGACATCTCAACTTCAACTCCCAAAAAATTCCATGTAATTTCCATGTAACTTCCATCTACTTACCATGGAACATCTCCCGCACCCTCCCTAAGCTGGACATATCCCCATCAGCCAAGGAGACCCAACCATGAGTGGAAGCCCCAAATACAGCCGCGCCCAACTCGAACGCCAACGCCGGGAACGACTCGAACAAGAACGCCGCCAGCGCGCCGCCGAAGAAGCCCGCCGCCGCCAAGAAGCCGAAGCGCGAGAACAAGAACGCCGCCTCGAAGCCCGTCGCCAGCAGGTGCAACAACAGTCCGACACCCTCAAGCGCACCCTCTCCCAACAGCACCCCCACCTCTACCCCAACGCCGCCGACCGCCTGCACCAGCAGCTCCAGCAGCTCCAGCACACCCTAGCCCAGGCCCCCTCAGAAGCCGCCGTCGGCCAAGTCTCGCGACAACTGGAGCAACTGCAAACCGACCTGCACCGACACCTGGCCCAAAAACGTCGCGATGACGAAGCCAAAAAACAACAAGCGGAACTCCAACATCAGAAGTTCGCCCTGGAGGAATTGCAGCGTCAACAGTTAGAAATTGCCGATGGGGCTAAGTTCGCCCCCCAAATGGAAGCATCCTTATCACAAAAACTTGAATCTGTCAAGCAACTCATCCAAGCCGGCGACCCCAGCCAAGTCCGACAGCCCCTGCACGCCGCCGAACAAGCCCTAGCGGCCTATCGCCAAGAGGTGGCAGAACGTCGAGCCGAGTGGCAGCGTCGCCAAGGGGACGCCCAAGAGAACCTCAGCCGTCTCCAAGCCCTCATCGCCGGACTCCAAGCGGACCCCGTGGTGATGCGCTGGCAATCAGCCGCTGTCGGCCAACTCGACCAGCACCGCCAACAGTCCGAACAGGCCATCGCCGCCGAACAGTTCGAGGAGGTCGCCCCCCTCCTGGCCACCTGCCAACAGCAACGCCAACCCCTGATTGATGCCGCCAACCAGTCGCAACTGCAAGCGGACCAACGGGACTACATCGCCGACAGCATCGCCCAAAGTCTAGAATCCCTGGGCTTCGGCATTATCTACCGGGAAGCGGAACATCCCGACAACCCGGAGAGTGCGGTGATTCTGGGAGCCGCCAGTCATAGCGGCAAGGGCATCAGCGTCAGCATTCCCACGGAAGGGGAAATTTTCTACGACGTGGAAGGCTACAGCAAGCAAACGGCGGCGGCGGTCGGTGGAGGGTCGGCGGCGGTGTGTGATGAAGCCGAAGCGGTCATCGGTGAGATGCACGAGCATCTACAGGGGGAGTTTGGGGTTCAAATGGGCGAGTTGCAATGGCAGGGCAAGGACCCCAATCGCCGTCTCCGTCAAGCGGACCGTCTGCCCCGCCCGCTCTCGCCAGGCTTAATACACCAAACTCCTCCCTGACCGGGAGGGAACCCACCCCGCCCTACGGGCACCCCTCCCTGGAGGGGATAACTCACCCCGCTCTACTGCCTACTGCCTAGGGCGTCCACAAGGGCACGCCCCTACGTTATTTCTGTTCCCTGTTCCCTGTTCCCTGTTCCCTGTTCCCTATTCCCTGTTCCCTGTTCCCTGTTCCCTATTCCCTGTTCCCTATCCCCTATCCCCTATCCCCATGACGATTCCCCCCATCTCCACCCGTTGGATTCATGAATTCGAGACGCAACTCCAACGTCGTCGCCACATTCTCCTCTATGGCAACATTCACGACCCCCTAATTTGGCGGGGGAACTATCTCCCGATTCATGACTTCCTTAGTGCCTACTTCCAAGACCTCGACTTTGACCTCACGCTCCGCTACGACAGCATCGACGGCTTCAGCTTCCCCAACCCTGACCAGGAACAACGCTTCCGCGACTTAGGGCAACAACAGTTTCAACGCCGTCAGGGTTCCCCGGTGGCCTCTCCCCCAGCCAATGGCGCACCGGCGCGAGCCAATCCTGGCGCTGTCTTACAACAACGACTGGGCAACCTACCGCAACGCCTCCCCCCAGAAGAAGCGTTGGCCCAATTACGTAGTTTGGTCCGGCAAACAGACGAATCCCTGGCGGCGGTGGTTGATTTAGCCGATATGCTCACCGCCGACCCCGACCACTATGGACCCGAGGAACGTAACCCCCTCATTCTCCTGCAACGCTGTACCCTCGAAGCCTGTATCCTGCCCGATGGCCCCCTCCAAGGCTATCGCAATACGCTGGTGGTTCTCGCCAGTGATTTAAAACGGGTTCCGGTGTGGTTCTATACCCACAATCCCTATCTGTCTTTGGTTCAAGTCACCTCCCCCAACAAAGCTGAACGACGGTATTTTATCCAACGCTTCGGCGGCCATTTTTACGGTGGCCAAGACCGACCCACCCAGTCCCCCGATGGAACTGCACCCTCTCCCCGAGACCAAGTGGCGGAGGAGTTTGCTGAGTTAACCGATGGTTTTCAGACGATGGATTTAGAGGCCTTACGAGTGACGTCGGTACAACAGCATCTGCCTCTGAATCGAGGTGAGGTGATGCGGTTGGTAGATTTCTATAAGTTTGGACGGCGAGAGGAACCTTTTGAACAACTCAACCGAGAGAAGGTCGCCGGGGCGACTCGGGAATTATCCCAGGCGGTCATCGGTCAACCTCGGGCCATTACGGCGGTGACGGATATGTTGACGACGGCCAAGGTGGGGATTAGTCTCAATGAGGTCAATGGGCGCAATAGTAAGCCTAAGGGTATCTTTTTCTTTGTCGGTCCGACGGGGGTGGGCAAAACGGAGTTAGCTAAATCCCTGAGTCGCCTCATTTTTGGCGATGAGGAGGCGTTTGCTCGGTTTGATATGAGTGAATATAAGGAGGAACACGCGGCGGAAAAGTTAGCCGGGTCGCCGCCGGGATTTGTGGGCTACGACGAGGGCGGCCAGTTAACGAATCGGGTCTTGGAACGTCCTTATAGTATTTTGCTGTTTGATGAGATTGAAAAGGCTCATCCTAGGGTGTTGGATAAGTTCCTGCAAATCCTCGAAGATGGTCGTTTAACGGATGGAAAAGGACGGACGGCGTATTTCAATCAGACGGTGATTATTTTTACCAGTAATATTGGTGCGTCGGATTTAACGGATGCTCAAACGGGGGCGTTGCTGCGGTCTGGGATTATGACTCAGGTTCAAGGACAGGGAACGGAAGGGTTTAGTTATGAACAGGTGAATCAGCATTTCCGGGAGGAGGTGCGTTGGTATTTTTCGACCCGGATTGGTCGGGCGGAGTTGTTGAATCGTTTTGGGGATAATATTGTGGTGTTTGATTTGTTGCGCCCGCAGTTTGTGAGTCAAATTGGCACTAAATTTTTAGGTCAGTTACGGACTTCAGCGGTGCAGAAGTATGGCTTGGAGTTGCAGTTTGAGGAGTCGGTGATGCAGGTCATCACGGCACAAATGCAGCAGGGTGAGAATTTGTTGTTTGGGGGACGGCGAGTGAAGACGATGTTAGAGTCTGGGTTGGAACGTCCCCTCAATCGCTGGCTGTTTGAGGAGTTTGGGGAGTTGTCGGGGTTACGGGGATGTCGGTTGAGGGTGGGGTTACGGGAGTCTGGGGAGTTGCAGGTGTTGAGAGTGGATTGATGGGGAGACTACCCTGGGTGGGGGTGAAATATGTTTCGCCCTTACTACAGTTCTATAGCAATAGCAGGGATGGATAGGACAGAAATAAGGTAGGGGTGTCCCTTTATGGTCGGACTCTTCGGTTAAGAGGAAACAGGTGGGGGATTCTCTCGGGTCTTCAGGATATCGTGTGTGATTTGTTGAATTTGATACCCAATTGTAGGGGCGAAAAATTTTTCGCCCCTACTGGCAATTTTGACTTAAACATCGTAAATTAGAAACAGAGATTGCCGCTTGAACCAGACGATTCACCGCATCTCCTAAATCTTCCTGGACTCGCACGATTAGCATTCCTTGATAGACCTCAATGCCATAGGTCAATTGAATATCTTGTAAAAAGAAGTCTTGTTGGTTTGAGAGACCTTGGCTTAGGGTCTGTATATCCAGCCAGCGGAAGGTTTCACCTAAATCCGTTAAGACTTGGCTCTGTTCCTTTAAAAATAGATCGATGACTTCCCCATCAGGGTAAAGGTAAGGGGTACGAATGCGTATAAAACGATTTACCGGGGAGCAGGTGTACCGTTCTCCCAGGGTCTCGGCTACGAGTTGGCAGGAGTTGACAGGAGTCATAAGAATAGCCCTCGTTGGTTGGTGGGGGGTGCCTCCATCTCCCCATTATGGCTTAATTTTGCCTCGTCACAGAACTGTTGCCACACTTGTTTGGGTTCTGTGACGGGAGCCGTTATGTCTCGGGGAACATAAGCCTGTTTATCACGTAGTGCTTCATTCCAGCGGTGTTTATGTTTTTCGCCAATTCTAGTTCCATCTGGGTTGCGATGCGCTTTTCCGAGATCTAACCCGTAAATACGCCCGATTGCTTCGTAAATAATTACGTAAGATAAGGCGGGAATAAAGGGATTGTAACTCCCTTTTAGAAAAATTGGGTAGTCGGCTCTACTGGTGATTTTTTTGCGAAATCCCAACCAAGGCTCTCGTTCCTGAGTCCAGATAATATCGCCCTCGATAGATTTGTCAGTATCTAAGATTAACCTCTCAAATTCTGTTTGACTGAGCACTGGCCTTAAACAAACTCCGGTTCCCGTTGGTCTAGGAGTTCCCAAACCGCATTCAGGAGTTCATCTAACCCTTGCTGGGCGACGGCGGAAATCTGTAACACCGGATAGTCTGAATCGGGCTGTAAGGCTTGGCTGAGGTCCTGAATTTCTTCGGGAGTGCGATCGCACGCATCCAATTTACTCAAGGCGATAATCTGGGGACGCTCCGGTAAGCCCCGGTCATAGGCCACTAACTCTTCGCGAATCACGCGATAATCCTCTAGGGGATTCTCCGCCGTCACGTCCACCAGATGCAACAATACCCGCGTCCGTTCAATATGACGTAAAAACTCATGACCTAAGCCCAATCCCTCATGGGCCCCCGCAATCAAGCCGGGAATGTCAGCAAAGACAGTTCCATCTCCCGTAGGTTTGCGGACAACCCCCAAATTGGGAACCAGAGTGGTGAAGGGATAATCGGCAATTTTGGGACGGGCCGCCGACAAAACGGAAATGAGGGTCGATTTCCCGGCGTTGGGAAGGCCAATAATCCCCACTTCCGCCAGCAGTTTTAACTCTAAGCGTAACTGACGAATGCGCCCCGGCCGGCCTTCCTGGGCGATTTCTGGGGCGCGGTTGCGGTTGCTGAGATAGTGGCGGTTTCCATGACCTCCCTTTCCGCCTTCGGCGACACAGACTTGTTGGCCGGGTTCGACTAAATCGCCGACAATTTCTCCGGTTTCGAGGTCATAGGCGACGGTTCCACAGGGGACTTCCAGAGTGCGATCGCCCCCCGAAGCCCCGGTACAATTATTATTCCCCCCCCGTTTACCATCCTCAGCCCGGAAGCGATGGGCGTAACGGAAATCTAACAGGGTTTGCAGATTGTCCGTGGCCAGCAGATACACAGACCCCCCCCGTCCCCCATCGCCACCAGCTGGACCCCCAGCGGGGACATACTTCTCCCGACGGAAGGCCACCAGGCCATCACCGCCGGTTCCGCCTTCGACTTCAATTTCAACGCGATCAATAAACTGCATCGTTCACCTTGGGGAGTGGGGTATACATAATCTGAGACTGAGACGAGGGACGATCGCCCCCTAAAAATAGGGGCTGACATCTTCACCGCATTTGTCTGCAAGATAAGACAAAGCGCGAAATCTTAACCCCACCAACTGCTCATACAGGGGATTAATTTCACACATAGCGGGAATACGTACAATTTTCCTGCCAAATAGCTTGATATCTCGTTCAAAGGGACAATTGGCGGGAATCATCCGACAGAGAAACCGTGCCACTTTGGGGTCCTGAACTTCGACATGGTCTAGCCATTGTCGCACAGGAGCGAGAACATCGCCCTTGGGTTTCCCCTTTTCAGACCGGGACTTGCCCATCTCTGGGGAGGGGAGGGTCACCCGATCCTGTCCCTCTTCCAAGTCTTCCAGGGTGTGACGCAAATTGCTTAACGCATCGGGACAATTGCCCAAGGCTTCACAGAACGCTTGTAATAGTTTATCTTCGCCAACCGTGTAAATTCCATCGGCGATCGCCACCATCACCGCCGTCCTCAGGAAGTTCTCCGCCACATTCGCATCATCCCCCAGGGCCGCGGCCAGTTCCCCCGGGGAAATGCCATTCTCGCAGCTATCCTGTTGAGCCAGTTCAGGGTTATTGTGGGTAATCTCGGCGATCGCCTGCCGTTCTCGTTTATCAAAATCACCATCGGCCCAGGCGATGGCCAAAAGGCCCCGTAACCAGGCTTGGCTTTGCTGTTGATTTTGAGGCGATGCAGTTGTCTGAGTCATGGTAATCGCGTACGTTAAGGTCTCTACAGTTGTTTTATCCTGACGAATGGGGAAATCTGGTGACGCTACAAGAGTTTGTGCTATTTCTGGTATCAATTTTAACCAATTCCCTGGGGCAATTTCTGCTCAAAGCCGGGGCCCTGAAACTGGGGGCCACCGCTCCCCAGGGGGCGATCGCCTTTCTGCTGGGGGTTCTCTCAACCCCAGAACTCCTGTTAGGACTCCTCGGCTACGCCGCCGGGGCTATGGTCTACATCCTACTGCTAACCCGAGTTAACCTCAGCGTGGCCGGCCCAGCCACGGCCCTGGCCTACGTCATCGCCGTTCTCATCGGCCATTTTGGCTTCGGGGAGGCCATCTCCCCCCTACGCCTAGTGGGGTTGGGCTTGATTATGGCGGGAGTGATTCTGGTCATCAGCCGCCCCTAAACCACTCCAGCGAGCCTAAAGAGCCTCCCAAGCCTGGCGGACAATACTACTGAGCCAATGACGTTGCTCAGCATCGAGAAATTGGTCCTCCTCTAGAACCTCCGAGAGCAAATCGTCTAAACTGCGACCCTGGCGACGGGTCATCTGCACCACCCCCGCGATCGCCGCCGCTACCACCTCAGGGCTAACCGGCTGTCGCCCTAACTCCATCGTATCCTGTACAGTCTCTGGGATAGAATAATCCATAATCAATCACACGCAACCCAAACAACGGTTTTTTAGACAGTGACCTGGGTGACTCTCCCTGGGGTGACCCCACTTTGACAAGGCTCAGTGACCTTAACCCAAGTGACTTCGACTCAACAGTAAACTTAGTGATGAAACAACTTCTCTACTGGGAAATTCCGACACCGGATACGGCTGCGGTTCGCCATTGGCTGCACCAGGACTGGCAACCTCCAACTCTTGACAACCGAGGAGAGGCGATCGCCACCCCCGATGGACTCCGCATCCCCCTTGGGGACGGTGAACTCTCAGTATTCGTTTGGTCGTTACAGCGAACCACCTATCTTAAAGTCTTCCGCTGGGCAGAGCATCCCCTCGTCGGCGAACGTCAACTCGTCAAGCAGTTAAAACGCGACGCTATACGTCAGTTTCCCCCTCACTATCCCCAACTGCCAGAAATTGACCTCTCGCAGCAGTCTATATTTGAGGCACTTCTACCACATTACCCAGAAACAGTCAAGCATTTTCAAGCTATTCCCAACGGAGAATATGACCTCAATCGGGTCTATTGGTGGGAAAAACGCTGGCGGGAGGGGGTTCTCAACCCCGAAACCCCCAAAAAAGTCGTTCAGTTCAATACCGAGGCCAGCAACTCCGGGACCCCGGACTATGACCTCATCTATCTCGGCGGCGCCTTAGGGGTCATTCACGCCGCCGTCATGGCTCGCCGAGGCTACCGGGTGTTACTGATGGAACGGTTACCCTTCGGACGCATGAACCGCGAGTGGAACATCTCCCGCGATGAATTCCAAAGCCTGATTAACCTCGGACTCTTTACCCCCGAAGAATTTGAACAGGTCATCGCCTGCGAATACATCGACGGCTTTAACAAATTCTTCGATGCCAACAATCCCCCCGGAACCCAAGCCAAGGTTCTACATACCCCCAAAGTCCTCAATATCTCCGTCGATGCCGAACAACTCCTGAGAATCTGCGGCGACAAACTCCGGGCCGCCGGGGGCGTGATTTGGGATGAAACAGAATTTGTCAGCGCCGAAATTGGTTCTGCCATGGCTCAGGTTCAGGCGACCCATCTCCCTAGCGGAGACTCCAAAGAGGTTCGGGGGCGCCTACTCGTCGATGCCATGGGTAGCGCCTCCCCCATCGCCTGGCAACTCAACGGCGGCCGCACCTTTAACAGCGTCTGTCCGACCGTTGGCGCCGCCATTTCTGGAGGCTTTGACCCCCAAGTGTGGGACCATCAATTTGGTGATGTTCTCAATTCCCACGGTGATATTTCCCGAGGGCGACAACTGATTTGGGAACTCTTCCCCGGCCGCGATGGAGAAGTGACCATTTATCTGTTCCACTATCACGAAATCCACCCCGAGAATCCCGGTTCCCTGTTGGAGATGTACGAGGATTTCTTCCAAATTTTGCCCGAATATCGCCGCTGTGATGTGGACAAGCTGCAATGGCGTAAAGCCACCTTCGGCTATATCCCCGGACATTTTAGCCAAGGTAGCCGCGATCGCAAAGTGGCCTGGGACCGTCTCGTAGCCATTGGCGACGCCGCCTCCTTGCAGTCTCCCCTCATCTTCACCGGTTTCGGCTCCTTAGTGCGCAACATGGAACGGCTGACGCAACTCCTGGATACGGCCCTAACCCATGATCTCCTAGATGCAGTCAATCTCGATCGCATTCGGGCCTATCAAAGCAACGTCGCCGTCACCTGGCTGTTCTCCAAAGGGATGATGGTTCCCACGGGTAAAAGCATCGCCCCGGAAAAAATCAACGCCATGCTCAATGTCTTCTTTGGCCTGCTGGCCGACGAACCCCTAGAGGTGGCTGAAACCTTCATCAAAGACCGCACCAGTTGGGGCCTATTCAACCGCCTGGCCCTCAAAGCCGCCGTCCAACATCCCGAAATTCTCCTCTGGATTTGGCAACTGGCCGGCCCCTGGGACCTGCTGCGTTGGACGGGGAGTTATCTCAACTTCACCAAAGAAGCCTTAGTCGGCTGGAGTCTCAGTTGGATTCCCCGCTTTAGCCGTTGGGCCCAACCCTGGGCGGAAAAACGCTATCCTTCCCTCTGGCTGTGGTTACAAGCCATGAGCTATTCCCTCACCGAAGGCTTGGGACGGCGCTTTTCGCCACAATAAACTCTCCCGTTGAGGAGGAGGGGTGAGACCGGCGTTTAATCACCAACAGGGTGATATCGTCATAGACCTTATGTCGGCCAATATGACGGCGGACATCCTCAATCACCCCCTGGAGAATGACCTCGGCGGTGCATTGACGGGACTGACTAATCACCTGACAGAGTCGCTCAATCCCATAGAGTTGTTTGTGCTGGTTTTCGGCTTCCGTAATCCCGTCGGTATAGAGGACCACCACATCCCCTGGGTTTAGATACAGATGGTGACCATGGATAAACTCCAGAATGTTGGTGTCCAGGCCGATGGGAAAGCCTAAATCAATGGTGTCAACTCGTTCAATTCCCTCCTCACGGGCAATAATGACCTCCTCATGTTGGCCGCTGAGTTTCAGGAGGCCATCGTGATAGTCAATCAGGCATAAGGAGAGGTTCTTGTCACTCTGCATCCGTTGTACATTTTGGTAAATGGTGCGGTTGATGACATCGAGAAACTTACGGGGGTCTGTTTCCTGACATTCCTCCAGGGTGCGGACGGCGGTTTGGACCATGATGGCCAGAACGCCACTTTCTAAGCCATGGCCCGTGACATCGCCGATACCGATTTTGATGGATTTCTCGCCGATGAGGATGTCGTAATAGTCTCCCCCCACCTCATCGGCCGGTTCCATGTAGGTGGCGATTTCCAGTTCACCGGCTTTTTTGAGTTCATGGGGGGTGGGGAGGAGCATTTGCTGAAGTCGTCGTGAGATGTCGAGTTCAGCACTGAGCCGTTCATTGAGGGCTTCAGTTCGGTTATGCTCTTTAAGGAGCGATCGCAGATAACTGGCCAGCAACCCCGTCGAGAGCAGGCCAATGGCGAGGGTACTCCCCACGCGCCAAGACAATTGGCCCCGGTCTAGCCGTGGCACAATCAATGCTGACCACTCGCGATCGCCCACATTAAGGCTGCGAATACAGTTATGATTGGGCTGTACGGGACAGTAGGACCCCTCAGCCTTAGGAATTTCGGGAACCTGCTGCCAATTAGACTCCAGAGCGCGAGTTTCGGCATCATAGAAGAACAAAAAGTTCTCCTGGGCCATCGAGTTTTCTTTCAGCAGGGATGAGTCGAGGATATCCACGGTCATCTCGAATAAATAGAAATCCAGATTGCGGATATCTAGGGTTCCCAGGGTCAACCGCAGCATTTGTTTGAGGTGATAGGTTCCATACACCACCCCTAAGAAGACTGACTCGTCGTCTTCTGGGGTCATGTCTTCCTCCGCCTGAACAATCTGCTCATAAATGGGATAGTAGACATTAAACAGGTAATCCTGAAATTGCGGGTTAAATTGGCTACGACTAACCTGAACCCGGCGACTTTGTCTGGCGCTCGTCAGGGCCCAATCGTCGAATATCTCAGGTAGGTTTGCCGCCATCACGGGGGCTTGAAGCTGATACTGTTTGGCTACGATAGTCCTGAACTCGTCTTGAGAACGGTCAACTGCCCAACCTAATTCCAGTAATCCCGGATACTGGGGAAAAATCGAGTCGGTAAAGTGATTTAATTGAGCTTCATCCACTTGGGAATGGGTTTGCACAAAACGTCCCAGGGTCAAGGTTCCCTGCAACGACCCCTCAATTCGTTGTTGCAAAGCAAGTGCAAGATGATTGACTCGCTTAGGAAATTGCTGTTGCAGAGTTCGCACTTCCTGGGTTGCGACAAAAATCGCTGAACCCCCTGACAGGACAGCGCCAAGCGCAAGCGTTAGCCAGACAGAGACGTAGGAGCGCATCAGAGTAGTGCGGAACAACTGTAGCTGTTTTAACATAATTATTAGTATAGATTCTCAATTGCAATTTGCCAATCAGCTTTGAGTCAGGGTCATGATTCCGTAAAAACACTGACGTTAGGAGCTGAGAAAAGAAAAGACAAAAAAAGGGACAGAACCTGCCCCTAACGTCTCAAAAATTATAAAACTGGCGATCGCCGCCAATTAAGACCTACAATTCTCCACGGATATCGATGATTTCCCCATCTTTAATCACCACTTCAACCTTAAGCTTTTGCACCAGGTTGTCGCCTTTACCGACATAGAAGAGGTTTTCAATTTGTCCTTGACTGACCTCTTGGTCCATCTCAACGGTTTGCACTTGCTGTAACTGTTGCAAGATTTGGTTTTTCTGTTCTAGGAACTGCGCCTTACGCTGATTGACCTGCATTTGCAAATTATCAATCTGCTGTTGCGCCTGGGGGCCTAGAGGCTGGGTGCTTTTAGCTTTCAGTTCCGAGACCGCTTGCTGCGCCTGCATTTCCAACTGTTGGAGTTGGCTATCGAGGCGATCCATTTGCATTTGCAATTGCTGTTGTGCCTCTTCCTTCCACTTAGGCGTGACGATCGCCACAATGGTGATATTGCGCTTGAGCAGTAGTTTAGAGTTGTCGAGTTCCATGAATCTCTCTTGATAGGGTGTTGATGCGGGAGAGTTGGCCGAAGAACCTACCCAAACATCTCGTTAATGGTATCGCGGTAGTGCTCCTGCACAACCGGCCGTTTAATTTTTAGGGTCTGGGTCATCATGCCATTTTCTATCGAGAACGACTCCTGTACCAGTCGGAAGGGGCCAATGCGATCGTCGGCCCGATAGCCAGGACGGTTTTTCACCTCCCGGCTGAGTTCCTCCCGGAACAGTTGCTGCACCGGCTCTTGACTGAGATCTAACGGAGGAACCGCCTCGCTATTCACCGTCAGTCCTTGAGCCGTTCCCCATTGAGCCAGGGCCTCCCAATTGGGAACAATCACAGCACCCAATTGACGCTGATCCTGTCCTACCAGCATAATCTGGTCAATATAGGCACTGCGCACACAAGCATCCTCAATGGGTTGGGGTTCGATGTTCTCACCATTGCTCAGAACAATGGTATCTTTCGCCCGTCCCGTCAGACGCAGGTGACCGCCGGGGAGTAAACAGCCTAAATCGCCGGTATTAAACCAACCTTCGCTGTCAATGGCTTTTTCGGTGGCCTCTGGGTTGTTAAAATAGCCCCGCATGACCTGAGAGCCTCGCCCTAGGACTAATCCTCGTTCCCCTTGCGGCAGTAAACGCCCGGTTTCAGGATCGACAATGCGGATTTCGGTTTCCACGAGAGGAAGTCCCGCCGACCCCTGTAAATTGGCCCAAGCGCGACGTACCGTTAAGACGGGGGCCGTTTCCGTCAGTCCGTAGCCCACTAGCAGTTTAATGCCGATCATGGCGAAGAATTCATCGATATGTTGCGCCAAAGAGCCACCGCCACTGATGAGAAACTTGATTTTTCCCCCTGTCGCAGCACGAACTTTGCTATAGACCAGTTTATGACCCAAGCCATGGAGGGGGGTGAGAGCGAGGGCTTGTAAGCGGGCCATGAGCCGTTCTAAGCCCGAGGGAGGGGTGGCATCGAGGGTGAGGCCATCGCGGATGTTTTGCGCCTGAAGATGGCGGCGACTGATGCCGATGAAGAAGTTAACCAGTTTTTGTTTGTTGGCCGGTTGTTCCCGGAAGTTCTTTTGCACTCCCTCGTAGATGGATTCCCACAGACGAGGAACACCAATCATGATTTGGGGTTGGTGTTCTTTGAGGTCGTTTTTGAAGTAGCGCAGACTGGTGTAGAGTTGGGCGCACCCTTGGGAGAGGAGGAAGTATTCACAGGTGCGCTCGTACACGTGCCAACTGGGGAGGATGCTGAGAGCGCGATCGCCCGCTTGGGGGACGAAGACATGACGGAAGGCGTTAACCTGATGCAAGAGGTTGCCATGGGTCAACATGGCGCCCTTAGGACGGCCGGTGGTGCCTGAGGTGTAGATAAGGGTAGCCAGGGTGCTGCGATCGCTCTGGGGGAGTTTGAAGCGAGCCGCATCCCCCAAGGCCATAAATTGGCTGAAGTTGAGAAGGCGGAAAGGCGTCTCCTCGGGAGGGGTTTCCTCGGAGAGTAACACCACCCAGGCGATATCCTGGCTCAAACGTAACTCCTCATCGTCGGAGGATTGCAACTTCTCCAGGGTGGCGAGGTTTTCCAGGACGAGTCCCCGACTTTGACTATGTTGGGCAATGTAGAGGAGTTCATCGCGATCGGCTTGACTCGATCGCACCGCATCGGCGGCCCCGGCGGCGATAATCCCCTGATCGGCAATGAACCAGCGGGGACTGTTTTCCGAGAACAGCACCACGCGCGGCGGTAAGTCATCGAGTGAGTCTAGGCCCAGACTTTGTAAGGCGGTAGCGAAGGTCTGAATCTGTTGCCAGAGATCCCGATAGGAGAGTTTGACTGGGGGGTCATCGTGGGGGTTATCTAAGGCCGTCAGGTTTTGGAAGCGATCGCTGGCGATCGACCATACCTCGGTCAGGGAGTTGACTTGGCTGTAATCTAGGGAGTTTTTTAGATTCAGTTGCTCTTGGGGGGGGAGTTGGCTGGATATAGAGGGAGTATGAGCCATAGCTGTTATAGAAAAGGTCTGAAAGGGTTTGTTACCTTAACTCTCTACAGTATCTGCGTAGATTCCCGCAAATTTTGTTGCACTCTGTGACAGTCGCTCGCCTGTATGGTGAGAGGCAAGGGCAAGGAATTGCCCGAGGACAGGTCGGATGAGGAGGGCAAGAGGCCGATTCTCCTTTTGTAGATGTCTGAATACTTAAATTGACTCTCTGTGATGAGGGGTCTTACTCATATAGAGGTTCACCCTTCATTGGTTCCATAAATACTGGATTTAAAGGACTTCGTAAGTTTCATATAAAGACGATCTTGAAAACATAAAAATACAAGTTTTTAGGCATTCAATAAATTTAGATAAAAACACCTAAAACTATTGCTACGTAAAGACCTCAAGAGTTTTTAATACTGTAATTAGGTATGATTCACCTCCAAGTTTTCATGATATTTAATGGCATTCAGATGCACCTAATTTTTTGACTCCACTCCCTTGGCCGTAGTGTAGGACCCCTCACCCCAACATTGTTTTTTGGCAGCAATCTATGTTAAAGAAGACTGGTAAATTGAAATTAGGAGAAATCGATTAATGGGGCCCCTCGAATTAGGTTTGGCAGGAATTGCCTCGGTGATGTTGACCAAGGCCGCTGAAAATACCGGTCAGATGGTCTCCAAGGAAATGTTGGAAATCGCCCTCCCCCCGATGAAATCCGCCGCATCGAGTTTGTCGACTCATCTGCAAAATGGGGTCAGTCTACTCGGGGAACGGTTGCAATCACGATTCGCCAACGCCGAGACCCCCGAGAACCCCTTTGATAACCCCCAGTTAGTGGCCCAGATGGTGCAGGAGGAAGTCCAAGATCCTCAACTGGCCGCCGTGGTGGATGAAGTGGAACGACAATTCCCGCCAATGGAAATCAAGATTGACCAACGCAAACAACAGGGGATTGTCATTAACGAAGGAACCGCCAACTTCAACGAGACGATTCAGCAAAACTTTAGCTAGGAGGAGAATGGGGGGCGATTCTAAACAACAGGGTATCAATCCTAATGATGGGGCGCAGGTCAATATTTCCCAAATGGTGCAGAATTTCGGCAATCCCGCCGCTGCGTCACGGGATGGGAGTGAAGCCAAACTGCTGAATGCAGTCAAGAATGAGGTCGCCGGCCGACTGTCGCGATCGCTCCATCATCGGGTTGATTTGGAACTCCAGACCGCTGAAGATCCCAGCCAGGTGATTACTCCCTGGTCTGTGGATGTGAAGGTGGGGAACGCTCCCCCCGAAAGTCTTGGCGATAAGACCCGAATTATTGACACCTTTGATCGCCCCGATGTGGGAGGACGTCTACTCATTCTCGGGGCCCCCGGTTCCGGGAAAACCACAGTCCTCCTGCAACTGGCCCAAACCCTCATTGAACGGGCCGAGACGAGCCTCAGCCATCCGGTTCCAGTACTCCTGAACCTATCGGCCTGGAATGCTGGGTTTAAAGATATCCGCAGTTGGATCATCCTCGACCTTAAACTCAAATATGGCATTCGCCAAGATATTGCCCAGAAATGGCTCGATCGCGGGCGGATTATTCCCCTCCTGGATGGTTTAGATGAGTTGATGTCCCAGCGTCAAGAAAGCTGCATCCAGGCCCTCAACCAGTTTCTCCCCGATTGGAGTGGAACGCCTCTGGTGGTGTGCTGTCGTTTGGATGAATATCAACTCTATGACCATCATTTGGGCTTAAATGGGGCGTTAGTCTTACAACCCCTGAGCGATCGGCAAATCCAAACCTACCTCGAACAGGCTCATTGTGACTGGCTTTGGCAGGCGATTCGCCATGATAGCGACAGTATGGACCCCGACCATGGCTTAGCGCGATCGCCCCTATTTCTCAATATTTTGGTCTTAGCGAGTGACCACTTACCCGTAGAACTCTGGCAACAGTCCGTTAGTCCTGAAACGCGGCGGCAGGTGTTATTTCAGGCGTATGTGCAAACCCGACTGCAACGACGCTATTTGGGAGGAGGCAATTTACCGGCTACTCGCCATGGTCAAAAACCCTATCAAGATGATGAGCAAACCTTACGCTGGGTGGGGTGGTTAGCTTCACAGTTGATTGAAGACAATCAAACCGAGTTTTTTATTGAAAAATTACAGCCTTATAGTTTACAAAAAAAGCCTCAAAAACTGGTGTATGGATTGGTTTTAGGGGTGATTTTAGGGCTAGTTGTGGGGCTGATATTTAGTCTAATTTATGGCTTAGCTAAAGGTTTAATTGGTGGCATATTAGGAGGATTAGTCGTTGGCTTAATGGTGGGCTTGGTGGGAGGACTGATCCGAGAAATTAAAACCGTTGAGACCATTCATTTTTCTCGTAAATTAGCCTCAAAACATCTCTCATTGGTGATTACCAAAAGCCTCTTTCTCGGTTGGGTAGTGGGACTCATGGGGGGGATAACCGGAGGACTAATTGGGGAACGCTTCGGTGGAGTTTGGATTGGCGTAATTGGTGGGATTATGGTGGGTCAGGTATTTGGGACTGTGGTGGGGGTGATTGGCGGTTTAGTAGAAGCTTTTGTGGGGGGAGAAATTGATACAAAAACCGAAGACAATCAGGGAATTTATCGCTCTTTGACCAATGCTTTTATTTTTGGCTTGATGTTCGTCCCCGTGGGCTTTTTAATTCCGCTGTCCCTACATTATCTCAATGAGCCAATGACCTGGGTGCAACTGATTCGGGAAGGGGTGGTGTTGGGGTTTTTGTTTGGGGCGTTTGCGGGAGGTTTGAATAGTGTGATTTCTCATGCTGCCTTGCGGGTAACGCTCTGGCTGTTTGGCTATAGTCCTTGGAACTATAGTAAGTTTTTACGCTACTGTACTGAGCGAGGTTTTTTGCAACGGGTGGGAGGAGGCTATCGTTTTGTCCATGGACTGTTGCGAGACTATTTTGCTCGGGAATATCACAGCCAGACCAAGGAAACCCCCTAGGGGCAATTCCTTGGGATTGCTCAAGACAGTCCCCATGAGGATCAGCTAGAACTCGACTGAGGGTCCAGGGGCAACTCAACAATAAAGGTACTCCCTTCTCCAGGAGTGGAGTCACAGGTGAGAGTTCCCCCATGTCGTTCGACGATGATTTGATAGCTGATGGAGAGGCCCAGTCCAGTACCTTTACCAACGGGTTTGGTGGTGTAGAAGGGGTCGAAGATGCGATCGCAGACCTCCTCGGGAATACCTCCACCGTTGTCACTGATTTTAATCTGAATGCGGTTGTCTTCACTGACGGCGGTTTCTAGGGTCAGGCGGCCCTGAAGTGGGTTCGCCTCTTGAATGGCATCCACCGCATTGTTGATGAGGTTCAGAAAGACCTGATTTAAGGCCCCGGCGTAACAGCCGACGGGGGGAAGTTGGCCATAGTTACAGACTAACTCGATGTCGGAGTGGCCCTGATTTCCCCGGAGTCGACTCGATAGAATCATGAGGGTACTGTCGAGACTCTCATTGATATCGATGGTTTTCACTTCGGCTTCATCGAGTCGGGAGAAGGTTCGCAGCGATCGCACGATTTTCTGAATCCGCAAGGCCCCGGTTTCAATGGAACTCAACAGATTTGGCATATCCCCGGTGAGATAGTCTAAGTCAATCTCTTCGATGAACTGGGTGATTTCAGGATGGGGTGCGGGACAATGCTGTTGATATAAGGCAATCAGTTCGAGTAAGTCTTGGCTATATTCTTTGGCATGAATGAGGTTGCCAAAGATGAAACTCACCGGATTGTTGATTTCATGGGCAACACCAGCCACCAATTGCCCTAAGCCAGACATCTTCTCGGCTTGAATTAGCTGGGTTTGGGTTTGTTTGAGTTGTTTGAGGGTGGCTTCGAGTTGATTGGTTTTGGCGATCGCCTGTTGTTCAGACTGTCGCGATTGTTGGTAAAGTATGGCTTGCTGGATAGCGATGGCCAGGCGATCGCAGACCGCTTCGAGCAGTTCCACATCGCGATCGCGCCAGGGTTTGGCGGCGATTTCACGGCTACAGGCTAGGGTTCCGAGGTGTCCGTCACCACTGTTGATGGGAAACAGCAGTAGGGACTGATAGCCGAGTTGGTTCGCCTTGTACCGCAATCTGTCATCTTCGATATCCGCCGCCTGATCAACTCGCAGCGAATGGCGTTGCTGGAGAAGATGATGCAATAGTGCAAAGAAGTTAGAATGATAGTCTTCTAAATGACTCGGGAGATCATCTCGTTTGGCTTCAGTGGCTAGTTGTAAGTTAGGGAGTTGCGAGTCTTCATTGTAGAGGAGGACATAACAGCGATCGACGTCCAAGAGTTCGTACACGGCCTGAACAGTACTATCGAGTAAGGTTTTTAGATCCAGGGACTTACGAATTTGCTGGGAGATATTATTGACAAGTTTTTCTTGTTGTGCCAAGGAACGATAGCGAGTTTTGGAGGCTTTCAGGGCCAGTTCAACTTCCTTGCGTTCAGTAATATCGGTGGCATTACCGACGATGCGAGTAATCTGTCCTTGGGCATCAAACAAGGGAGTGAGATGGGCCTGGAAATAGAGGATGCGATCGCCGTCAGGGAAGGTTTGTTGAATGGTGGCCGTCTCCCGCGTAACTAGACAGCGAAGATAGCCATCGAGGAAATTTTGGCCAATCATCGGGCCAAACACCTCCAACGGGGTTTTACCACGAATCTCCTCGCGGCGGATTCCGGCCACTTTTTCGGTACTAGCATTCCAATCGGAATAGCGCCATTCCCCATCGTCGGCGAGATCTAAGACAAAGACCAAGTTCCCCTGACTGTCATAAATACTACGTAAGAACTCTTCTTGTTGGCGTAAGCATTCTTGGATGGCTTGGCTTTCCGTGACATCTCGGGCAATCGTCGAAAAATAGCCGTCATGGTTTTCGCTGGCCGGATGATGGAGGATGATTTGAGAAACCGGGAAGCAGGTTCCATCGGCTCGTTTCAGTTGAGCGGTTCCTTGCCAAATTCCATCTTGCAAGGCTGTGGGGATCGCCTCAGTTTCAAACAGATTCACCACCGTCTCGGGAATGAAATCCTCCACGTCGTAGTGACTCGCGGGTTCATCAGCATCGAGGCCAATAATATCTCGTCCACCTCGATTGATATAGGTGACATTGCCCTGGAGATCGGCACTGCTGATAAAATCCGGTGAGGCTTCGAGAATGGTAATGAGCCGTTCCCGTTCGGCAGCGGCCTGTTTTTCTTCTGTAATATCTCGGGCACTGGTATACATCACCCCTTCCTCGGGAAGGCTGACGGTACGCCAGGCTAGCCAGCGATAGTCCCCGTTACGGGTGCGATAGCGATTTTCAAACCAGGGAGTGTGATGTCCGGTGGCAATTTTTGCGGCTTCAACTTCGGTGAGATGGCGGTCATCGGGATGGACGAAGCTTAAAAAGGGTTGAGATTTCAACTCGTCTAGGGAATAGCCTAAGGTTCTCTCCCAGGCGGGATTGATGGCTTTGAAGTAGCCGTCAAAGCTAATAATGGCGAACAAGTCCAGAGCGCAGTTGAAGAAGCGATCGCGCTCGATTTCCGCCTGTTTTTGTTGGCTGATGTCGGTCAACATGCCATCCCAAACAATATCCCCATTGGGACGTTCTTCCGGCTGGGCAGTGGTCGAGAGCCATTTCAAGTTGCCTGAGCCGGTATAGTTACGCCATTGATGGTTCCAGGTGGTCAGATTTTGAGCTGATTCGGCTACACTTTGCTTAAACCGCTCCAAATCCTTAGGATGAATTAAACTCCAAGCCAGATTCGGATCTGCCGCTAGGGCCGCTGCGTCTAGTTCATAGAGGTCATGACAACGGGGACTCATATAGGAAAAATAGGATGAGCCATCGGGCCGTTGCACGTATTGATAAATCACCCCAGGGATATTGGTGGTGAGTTTCTCGAATTGCAGTTTTTGTTGATAGAGTTCCCGCTGTGCGGTCAAATCGAGGGTTAAGCCTTGCAGTTGCTGTCCTGAACCACCAGGAAACTGCCAAATTTGACTGCGCACCCAGCGTTCCTGGCCGTCAGGACGGATGAGGCTATATTCCAGGATGAGATCCGGGTGATCTGGGTTGCTTTGACGATGGCGTAGATATTTGTCAATGGATTTTCTGACAAAACTGCGATTTTTCCAGGCGATGGTCTCTAGCCAGAGGCCGGACGCTTGATTGGGCTGGGGGAGCGATCGCCCATAGAGTTGTTCGGCGGCTGGGTTGAGGGATAACAGTTGACTGCTGGGCCAATCGATGAGCCAACTGGCTTCACTCATGCGATTGAATACCGAATCCATCACGGGAACTGAGGAGGGATGGAGTAGAGGCTGGGGTGAAATCGAGGAGTATTTTTGGGAGAAAGTGAGGAAGGATGTCATAGGAACTATAAGGGTTTAGAGATGGATGGCAAGCGCCAACAACGGAACTGAAATGAGTGGAGTCAGGGGCCTTACCCGATAGGGCGACGATTGACTCAAATAAGAATTAGATAGATAGTGCCCGTTGAATTCTCAGAAGTCTGGGCGTTTTTCGAGCCTAAATTTCCTGGAAATGGGTTATATTTGGTCAAAATCCAGTTTTTGAAAACTTTTAAGTGATGGAGTTTTGATTTTGGATAACCTCCCCCCTTTTTTAAGTAAATATACGCAAGCTAAATCAGGTCAATTCAATCTGATTAGATGGCAGACTTCCTTGTCCTGCAATGGTTTGTGGGAATTCAATCTCTAGAAAGAGTTCCTCCCATTCCGTGAGAGTCCTTGAGCAGTTTCAAGTGTCTGCCTCTCATTTTTGCAGCCACCTTTGAAGGGTAAGCCAAAATTGTTAAAACAATATTAACATTTTTTACAGGCTTGTGATGATTAGAAACGTTACATGGACTACAAAATCCCCAAATTTAAGGAGACCCATCTTTATGAATAGCAAAATTTCCTTTAAATTTTCCCTACCTAGGGAGAGAGATACATCATGGCTGGTGAGGAGGGGTGGGCACGGAATATCCATGGATTGGGGGAAAATTGGCAAGATTTGAGGAGATCTGGGCTTGACTCCCTAAGATGAGAGATGGGCGCTTAGGGTGACTTGCACGGTGGTTCCTTGATTGAGGCAACTGTCAAGGCGAATTTCACCCCCGTGACGTTGGACAATAGTTTGGGCGATCGCCAGGCCTAATCCCGATCCCGAGAGTGTCCCAGAGTCCTGGCGACGAGCTGGATCGACGCGATAGAAGCGTTCAAAGACATGGGGGAGGGCATCGGGGGGAATGCCAATTCCGGTATCGGTAAGGGTGACTTGGACGGTTCCTGGAACTTTGCTGGATTTCTGAGGACGACTGGGGAGACGATAGCCTAATGTGACTTGGATTGCGCCACCGTCGGGGGTATATCGTAGGGCGTTGCCTAAGAGATTGAGGAAGAGGCGAAACAGTTGGTCCCAATCTCCCAAGACGGAAAAGGGATCATCCCCATCTGTCCCCTCTGGATGAGGTTTGCTGGGAGTGGGTTCGGGATCTAAAATCTGGAACTCTAGTTGAATCGATTTTGAGGCGGCGATCGCCATTTGTTCTTCGATGACTTCTAATAACAGGGCATCGAGGGACACCGGCTGGGGTTCCCAGGGAACCATGCCACTCTCCTGTCGGGTTAGAAATAGCAAATCATCCACTAACCGCCCCAGTCGTCGGGTGAGGCGTTCGATGTTTTCCAGGGTCCGGGAACTGGGATTTTCGGCAATATCGGGGTCCGCGAGGGCAACCTGGACTTGGGTTTGAATGCTGGCGATGGGACTGCGTAACTCGTGGGAGGCGTCGGCAGTAAACTGTTTAAGATACTGATAGGACTCCCCGACGGGCTTCATGGCTAAGCCAGACAGCCACCAACCCATGGCGGCCACTGAGGCAATCATGACGGTGATCCCGAACCCCAAATCTAAGGCTAAATCACGACTGGGGCGGGCAATTTCAAACCAGGGATGACTGACTCGTAAGTACCCCACCACTTGGCGATCGCGGCTAATGCGTTGGGCGATTTGTCGTAGGATAGGACGACTCTCGGGGGAGTTTCCGTCCTGCAAATACACCGTTTGCGGGGTCCGAGTGGCAGTGATGGGGACGTTAAGAGGTTCTCTGAGGGTGGACCAGAGGAGTTCCCCGGTGGGGCTAAACCATTCGATATCAATGCGATCTTCTTCTAGGCTATCGGCGTTCTCGCCAAAACTGGCGTCGAGGTTCAGACGCAGTTGGGGGACGCCGTTGGCTTGGGGCTGTTCTTCGATGGCCAGAGATCGCTCGACGACTTCTAAGGAATGTTTGAGGGTATCATCGACGCGATCGATCAGGGTACTGCGCACATATAAGTAGACGGTTGTGGCAAACAGCAGCAATAACAGGGCGGTGATGCTGGTGTACCACAACACCAGTCGACGGCGAGTCGCCTGAAACATAGTCTCGTATCACTCAGGTTCGGGTTTGCCGAAATGATAACTACTATGGGCCCCGTTGGGATAGAGGAAGGTACAGACGACGGAGACTTCGGGGTTATAGCGGATAATCATCTCTTGCAATTTGCCTTGTTTCCAGTCGGACAGCATATCGTCAAGGCGACTCATGGGACGATATTTGAATTGCCAATCTTCTAGGTTGGGGCTGTTGTCTTCGAGTTGACGCAGCAAAACGACGGTTCCTTTTTCGCCGCTGTCTTCATGGCCGCGATCGGCTACTTCAGCGATTTTTAGGGCGTTGGCTTCGATAACGGCGATTTGTTGTTCGGGGGTTTCGAGGATGTTGGGCATGAGAGGGAATAGGGAACAGAGAACAACGTAGGGGCGTACCCTTGTGGTCGCCCTAGGCAGTAGGCAGTAGGCAGTAGGGGGGAGAAGGGAACAGGGGATGACTCTAGGAGGGGGGAGGGAGGGTTAGACTGACGAGTTCGGTGAGGTGGGTTTGGCGGGTGCGATCGAGGTGATCCATGTGCCGTTTTTCGGCGTAGAGTTGGTCTTGATACTCACGGGCCTGTTGGGGATGGTCTCGGGGATCGGTGTCTTGCCATAACTGGAGGAGGCGACGATAGCGTTTTTGGCAGATGGTGCGTTCGATCGCCGCTGTGGCGGAACGGACGGCTAGGGCAGTTCGTTGCATGGCAAGTTCTGCGAGTTCGCTGGGCTGGAATAGGGGGGTGACTTGTTGCAGGATGGTGGACTCGTCGGGATAGTGTTGTTGTAGCTTTTGAAATAATACCCCAGCATCGTCTTGGGGGTTGGGGGCCAGGGCTTCTAAATGTTGCCATAACCAACGATGGGGGGCGAGGCTGAAGTGAATGTCTCGGGTTTCGAGGTCTGCGATGGCGGCGATGATGAGCGATCGCTCGTCGGGACAATGGAGATAGGCTTGCAGGAGTAGGGCTTCGGCCTGTTCGATGAGGGCGCGATCGCTGTCGATGGGTAGTTGTAAGTCCGCATCCTCGTCGTGGTCTTCGGGAATGTCCTCAAGTTCTGGGGCCTGAGTCTCGGGAGTGGGGGGGCGATCGCTGGGTTTAGAGTGCTGTTTGGCTTTGTCTCGGCTTAAGGAACGTCGTAAGCGAACGCCGAGGTTTTCTTCGAGGAGGGGCACTCGTCGGGAATCCCCTTGACATAGGAGTTGGGCGCAGTGGTGAATATAGTGGGTGCGGCTGGTGGAGTTTTGGAGTTGGCTGAGGAGGTCTACCAGTTGGCGCACCACTTGCTGATAGACATCGGCTTGGCTGAGATCGCGATCGCCGATAATTTGTTGAATTTGCCAGTCAATCCAGAGGGGGGCCTGTTCGATGAGTTGGAGATAGGCCTCGGCGGATGAGGTTTTGAGAAATTCATCGGCATCTTTGCCCCCAGGAACTTGTAAAATTCGCAGTTGCACCATGCCCCGATAGGCAAGGTTGGCCACCTCTCCAATGGCCCGTTCGGCGGCCCGGGTTCCGGCTGCGTCGGCGTCGAAGTTAAAGAGGACTTGTTTGGATTCGCTGTAGCGTAGCAGTTGTTTGACTTGGCTTTCGCTGAGGGCAGTTCCGAGGGAGGCGACGGCTTCGGAGATTCCGGCGGCGTGGAGGGCGATCGCATCGAAATAGCCTTCGACCACGACGGCGCGATCGACTTTAGCAATGGTTTGACGGGCTTTATCTAGGGCGAAGAGGGTTTGGCCTTTATCAAATAGTTCAGTTTCGGGGGAGTTGAGATATTTCGGCTGTTCATCTCCCAGACTGCGCCCGCCAAAACCAATCACCCGGCCGCGACTGTCGTGGATGGGAATCATGACGCGATTACGGAAGCGATCGTAATGGCCACTGCCCCGTTTCCGAGGAATAATTAAACCAACGGCTTCTACGAGTTCGACGGGATAGTCTTTTTGCTGAACAAGATACCCATACAGCGTATCCCAGCCTTCAGGTGCATAACCGAGTTCAAAGGATTGCAGGGTTTCCTCACTGAAACCTCGTTCTTGTTTTAAGTATTGTAGGGCGGTTTCTCCCTGGGGTTGATGGAGAGCATGTTGAAAGAAGCGAGCGGCGAGGGCGAGAATTTCGTGGAGTTGTTCCCGCCGGGACAGGGTGCGTTGGAAGTCGTCTTGTTTGTCGCGATCGAGGGTGCGAACGGGGACGTTATACCGTTGGGCCAGGTCGAGAACAACATCGGAAAAGGAGGCTTGTCCAGTTTCCATTAAGAAGGTAATGGCATTGCCCCCTTTGCCACAACCGAAGCAGTAAAACATCTGTTTACTAGGGCTAACGGTAAAGCTGGGGGTCTTCTCTTCATGAAAGGGACAGAGGCCTGCGAAGTCTTTCCCCTGTTTTTTTAACACCACTTGTTCGGATACGACATCATAAATGTCCATCCGTTGTTTCACGTCATCAATGGTATCGGGATGCAGCATCGTTCTAAAGGCAATAGGCAGTAGGCAATAGGCAATAGGCAATAGGCAATAGGCAATAGGCAATAGGCAATAGGCAATAGGCAATAGGCAATAGGCAATAGGCAATAGGCAATAGGCAATAGGCAATAGGCAATAGGCAATAGGCAATAGGCAATAGGCAATAGGCAATAGGCAATAGGCAATAGGCAATAGGCAATAGGCAATAGGCAATAGGCAATAGGCAATAGGCAATAGGCAATAGGCAATAGGCAATAGGCAATAGGCAATAGGCAATAGGCAATAGGCAATAGGCAATAGGCAATAGGCAATAGGCAATAGGCAATAGGCAATAGGCAATAGGCAATAGGCAATAGGCAATAGGCAATAGGCAATAGGCAATAGGCAATAGGCAATAGGCAATAGGCAATAGGCAATAGGCAATAGGCAATAGGCAATAGGCAATAGGCAATAGGCAATAGGCAATAGGCAATAGGCAATAGGCAATAGGCAATAGGCAATAGGCAATAGGCAATAGGCAATAGGCAATAGGCAATAGGCAATAGGCAATAGGCAATAGGCAATAGGCAATAGGCAATAGGCAATAGGCAAGACCCCCCCTACTGCCTGCTGTCTGCTCCCTGCTGCCTTCTTCTCCCCTGTTCCCCGTTCCCTGTTTCTCCCCCCATTAAAAATAGCGCAGACGCAACGTCCACGCTATATCAAGTAGCAAATTTTAAAATCGCTATCTTTTAAATATCAGAGATTTTCTTAAAGGGGCCGTGGCTAACCAGGCAGAAGGGTTAACACTCAACCGTTTAGTAGCGACCGCCACCCCCACCGCGTCCACCAGAATAGCCTTGACGAGAACGATTGTTTTCACGAGGCTTGGCTTTGTTTACACGCAGTTGGCGACCCATCCATTCTGCACCGTTGAGAGCTTCGATCGCTTTGTCTTCTTCTTCATCCGAAGACATTTCGACAAACCCAAATCCGCGAGAGCGACCAGTTTCCCGATCAACCGGGATTTGAGTCCTTTTGACTGTGCCATACTCACGAAAGACCTCTTCAAGATCTTCTTGAACCGCGTCGTAGGACAGATTACCGATATAAATTGACATGGAGCAACTCCAGGAACCGAGAGAAGGAAAAGACACATGTTCACAAACGTCGGCTGATGCCTGTCGCTACAATTGATGTTTCCACCATATTGACACGGCAACACAACTACCGTTGAACGGATGTCTAGGCACACTTTAGCATAGGTTTTCAGAATCTGGTAAGGTTATTTATTTTTTGTTATCTCCCCTCGGGAGTATTAACCTTAAAGGCTGATGGGGTAACGGTTTGGTCAATTCAGCCTAGGGTTCAATGGCAAAGCGATGTAATACAATGATCCCATCCCAGACGCTAAATCCAGGGTAAAAATCGGCTAAAGGAATCAGTCAACTCCGGTGGAGTTGTGGCTGGCTCAACTGTCAACTGTTAAGGATTACGTGAGAACAATGCACAGCACTGCCGCTTCTTCAACGCCGCAAGGCTACCCCTCTCGCCGAGGGCCGGTTCCCTCTCGTCCGGCTGCGGGAACGATGGACCCCTCTTCCTCTGGATTAGATCGCCCGTCGCTGACGCTGGCCCTGGCGACGCTGACGGCCGGAGCCTTGGCCCTGCTGGGCATTGGCTGGGCTTTGAGTCGCCCCTGTGTCTTGGGGGAATGTCAACGATTGTTGATAGTTGAGGAGAATAGTCGGGAGTTGTTAAATGAGTTGACGGAGTCTCCTTCGACGGAAACCTTGGTGACGGCTCATGAGAAACTTGAGGCTGCTAGCGGTCAGTTGGAGGGGATTCCACCCTGGTCTCGTTATCACCGTCGCCGCAGTCAGCTTCTGGAGAGTTTGGAACGGCGATCGCAACAGTTACAGGCGGCGCGATCGCCCTTAGGCTTGGGCTATCAGGCGGCCCTGTTGAGCCAGAATCCTCCCCATAGTATTGAGGAATGGCAACGGATGGAATCCCTCTGGCTAGAGGCGATCGCCGAGTTGGAAGCGATTGATCCTGAAAACCCGGCCTACACCCTGGCCCGGACTAAACTACGGGAGTATCGTCAGAATTTGGCAACGGTTCAGCAGCGGGCCATCCTAGAGCGACGGGGTGCTGAACAAATCGAGGCGGCGCAACTGGCGGCGGAGGTCGCCCGGACTCAGGAAACTCAGGCGCGGGATGTTGACACCTGGGAACGGGCCTATTCCAGTTGGCGTAATGCCATTGGTGCCCTCATGCGTGTTCCCGCTCAGACGACGGCCCAACGGGATGCGCGTCAGTTATTTCAGAGTTATGGCCCCCACCTCAGCACGGCCGAACAACGCCATCGTCAAGAACAGGTGGCTCAGCGTTTACATCAACAGGCCTTACAACTGGCCGATGAGGCCCGTGTCGCTCAGGATGCCCAGCAATGGGAGGCGGCGATTACGAAATGGCAACAGGCCCTCAGCTATGCGCAACAGATTCCTCAGAATACTGCCTACAGCGACCAAACTCAGCCCTTGATGCAGGCCTATACCAATGCACTGGTACAGACGATCGCCCGTCAAGAAATTTCCGATGCCATGAACCGGGCCCAGCGAGACCTACAGCGGCTCTGTCAGGGGTCGCCCCAGATTTGTGAGTATCAAGTGAGCCGCGATCGCCTCCAGGTGAAACTCCTCCCCGATTACGTCTCCCGTATCCAAGAACTCCACCGCCAAGCCAATCAGCAAAACAATGAAGCGGCGAAACAGCAAATTAATCAGCATGTCCGTCGCTTCATTGATGGCTTAGAACTGGTGAGTCTCAATACGGGCATCGGTCTGACGGTACTTGACCCCGAGGGGGAAGACATCGCCCGCTTTTCAGGAACTTAGGGTCTAGGTTCCAATCACCCCACCATCGACCTTCGTAATGACCACCGTTGCTGAACGGGGGTAGAGGGTGGGGGAATGGTCGGGCCAACGGGAGGTTACAGAACCGGCCGCGAAGGCCTCCCCTGAGGTGGTTGCACCGGGATGTTGCACATTGATAAACAGGGTGCGTTGGTCTGGGGTGGAGACCACTCCCGTGATTTCTTGGCCGATAGGGCCGGTTAAGAAGCGGCGAATCTCCCCGGTGTCGGGGTCGGCGGCTAACATTTGGTTATTGCCGAATTGAGCGTGCTTTCCTTGATTCATGACACTCTCGCTGATGTCGGTTTGAATCCAGAGACGGCGATCGAGATCGAACCACAGACCATCAGGAGAGGCAAAGATATTGGTCTCGTCTAACCCCTTTCCTTGGAGGGTTTCACTGTCATCCTCAGGGCCCGCCAAGACGAATAACTCCCACTCAAAGCGAGTCGCCGTGGGATTGTCCCCTGCCTCACGCCAACGGATAATATGGCCCCAAGCATTATCAGGACGGGGATTTGCCGCATCGACCTGGTCTTCGGTTCGCCGGGTATTATTAGTGAGGGTCAAATAGACGGCCCCCGTCTCCGAGTCCACCGCTCCCCATTCCGGACGATCCATTTTCGTCGCACCCGCAACATCCGCCGCCGTACGAGTATTGACCAAAACATCCGCCTGACTCGAAAAGCCATTTTCCGGGGTCAGTTGCCCCTCCCCAAACACCAGCGGCAGCCATTCCCCGCTTCCATTCTCATCGAAACGCGCCACATAGAGGCGACCGCGATCGAGTAACTCCCCGGAGGCCGTCGCCGGGTTGTAGGGGTCCGTTGAGACATACTTATAGACATACTCAAACCGAGCATCATCCCCCAAATAGCAGACTACCGGTTGGCCCGGAACCGCCGGCTGAAACACCACCCCTTCATGGGCAAAACGACCTAAAGCCGTGCGTTTCTTGGGCGTATCGTTCGGGTTAAAGGGATCGACTTCTACCACCCAACCAAAGCCATTGGCCTCATTCCGATAATCCTCTTGAGGACGATTTCCCCGAGGGGAGACATCAAAACGAACATACTCATCCCCTTGACTCTCGGCCCGTTCCCAGCCGTAACGAGACATCTCCCGTCGCACACCGTAACGAGTTTGCTCCCGAGGTAGACTGGCTTCTGGATCACCATTGCGGAAATAGGCCGCCCAATTCTCCTCACAGAACAGATAGGTATTCCAGGGAGTGACCCCATGAGCGCAGTTATTCAGAGTTCCCCGAGTCGCCGTTCCCTCAGGACTATAGCGAGTTTTCAGGAACTCCGACCCCCGAACCGGCCCCGCCAGTTCCATAGGGGTTAACCCCGTAATACGGCGATTGTGAGCATCTCGCACCACCTCCCAGGCGCCATTGTCCTGTTGGCGAATGCGGACAATACTAATGCCATGAGCGTTGAGTTCCTTGAGAACCTGATCCGTATCTCGGGGTCCATCGGCGTTCATGGGGACTTCGCCCGCATTGAGAGTCAGCCCCACCGCCGCCGCATGGAGAAAACGGGGTTCAATATATTCGTGATTTAAGACTAACAGGCCATCCTGGGAACTCCCGGCATCAGGAGATTGTCCCTCAATGGGGAAGAAGTGCATCCCATCATGATGTTGGCCGATTTGCATTCCTTGGTCTCGACCGCTGTTGCCGAGGTCGTAACTGGGGTAGGTTCCGGTGATGGGTTCCCCCCAGGGAATCAGGGTTTGCACCCGGTAGCCCTCGGGGACGACAATGGTATCGGCTTCGCTGACAGAAATCGGGCTGAATCCCAATTTCCCCGTGGCCGCAGTGGCGGGGGTTCCCGTGAACAGAGACCCGAGGCTAGGCCGGGTTAAGACCATAGCGACGGCTGCCGAGAGTCCTCCCCGCAGGACTTGGCGTCGTTTAAGGCGACTGTTTAGAATGTGACTAAAGGCGGGGTTGTGGGAGCGGTTACAGATGGGTTCGTCGCCGTTGTCAATGGTGTCAGTTCGGCGCTGGGGTGTTCTCGATAGGGGCACAGAATTGTTCCTCAGATGATAGTAAATCTAGTATATTTGGGAACGTTAACCGGTGAAGGTTATGGAGAGACTAAGGGAATTTAAATAGCCCTGAATCCTGTTCCCATGGAACTCCTGCAATAATGATTAAATCCTGTGACGAAATCTTGACAAGTAAACCTAAACTTAGTAGCTTCTATGGCTAAATCTAGGCAAAACTCCAAGGGATGTGGTTGTGGCTGTGCCAGTATCCCGTTCTCCGTGATGTTTCTCATCCTAGCTGGGGGGATTTGGCTGTTTACCCAGCGAGATAATTTGGATATTAGCCGTGTTTTGCCCAGTGGTTTAACGGTAGAGGTTCCCGTTTTAGGGTCCATTCAGATTACGGAACCCTCACCAACCCCCAGTCCCATCTCTGAAACAGCACCTCCCCAAGCCTCTCCTCAGCCGTCGCCTCCGCCTGACGCGCCTATAGCCTCCCCTCCATCCCCGGAGACTCCTTGGGAGAGCAAACCCATTCGAGGGATGTATTTCAGTCGCTATCAGGTGACGAATAATGCCAGTGAGACGACGATTCGGGAGCGGGTTCGCTATTATCGCGATCGCGGTATTAATACCCTCATTCACGGAGTGTTTGGCAATGGTTGTGCCATGTACCGCAGTGATGTGATGCAAGCTAAACTCGGCTATGATAGCTGTCCTAATGAGTTTGAAGACCAATGGCTAGAGTGGCTCATTGATGAGGCGCATCAGCATGATATGGAAGTTCATGCTTATTTTGAGAAAGGGATTAAGCTCGACGAAAATAGTCCCATGTTTGACAAAGCCGTGGAGCGGGGTTGGATTGTGCCAGGAGTGGACCGTACTCATCCGGGGGTTGACCATTATGTTCTCAACGTGGGAATTCCTGAAGTGGCGAGATTTTTTACCGATATTGTCGTGGAGTTTGTGGAGAAATACCCCAAGATTGATGCGGTGCAATGGGATGATTATTTAGGCTATCATGCCGAGTTACCGGGACAGGTCGATCGCACCCCTAAACTCACGAATTTTGTGCAGACAATGATTCGGGAGATGAGGGAGGCCAATCCCAATGTCAGCTTTGATATTTGCCATCACAATCCCTATTGGGCAAAACAGTATTTTGCGGCAGATTGGGAAAGTTGGGATATTGACCGAGCCTTTATTCAGGTGTATGGGGATGAGAATTTTGAGGATGAAATGGGCTATGTAATTGCCAATGATGGGATTTCGATTACAGAACGGCAATTACACCGTTTAGAGGCATTGGTAAACGATCCCGAGATTGACAATCTATTGTTTTTCCCCCTCTCAGGACAACCTCAGGAGATGGCGGAGGATATTTATGAGTTAGTCCAAGAGTTATAGGTAGGGTAAACGCATCAAATCAAGAAGGGGAATTTGATAAGGGTCGAGAAAGAGAAGCCGCTAGAATTTCGAGTAGAAACTGGTCATCGAGACCAGCTCGGTAACGCTTCATCTTCAAACTACCTCGACCTGGATGCCGCCGCAACAGATTCACCGCCAATCGCCTCAAGATACTGATGGGCAACGAGAGGAATGTAGCTAACCAATTGGAGTTTAGACGTTACAGGAAATTAAATCTGAACGAGATGCGGCCCAAGCGGAACGGGATGCAGCCCAGGCCCAGGCCACACGCCTCGCCCAACGCTTACGGGAACTTGGAGTGAACCCGGATGACCTTTAAGTGTATCGCCGCCGCAATTTGACCATGAAAAAGCCGTCACTCTCATGGCGATGAGGATAGAGACGGACTCCTCCAGACTCAGTGACCGGTAGGTTCCAGTCCTTGGGGGGAGGTTCTGCCGTCCAGTTGGGATGACTGTCTAAAAAGGGTTGAATCACCCCCTCATTTTCCACATCACTGACAGTACAAGTGGCGTACACCAACACCCCACCGGGTTTTAGCCAAGGGGCCGCCGCCGTCAATAGGTTCCCTTGCAGTTGGGCCAACTCGACAATCGCCTCTGGGGTTTGTCGCCAGCGTAAATCGGCGCGACGGTGGAGGGTTCCTAAGCCAGAACAGGGAACATCTAAGAGGACGCGATCGCACTGGCCCCTAAACTGCGTCAGGTCGCGACTATCCCCCAAAACCGTCTTCACTGACTGTAACTGCAACCGCTGACAATTTTGTCCCACCTTCTTTAAACGCGAGGCCGTACGATCGCAGGCCCAAATCTGACCGCGATCGCCCATCAACTCGGCAATATGAGTCGTCTTCCCACCGGGGGCCGCACAAGCATCGACAATCATCTCCCCTGGCTGCGGATTCAAGAGATGACTCACCCATTGGGCGCTGGCATCCTGCACCGTCCACCAACCCTCTTGATAGCCTGGTAGCGCCTCGATTTTGCCCGATGAAGGCAATTTTAACCCTTGGGGCAGATTGGGCAGCTTCTCGACCCCAATACCTGCCTCTAAGAAGCATTGTTCCACTTCCTCTCGGGTCGTTTTTAGGGGATTGACTCGTAAATAGAGTTGAGGGGGTTGATTAAACCAGTGACAGAGTTGTTCCGCCTCGCCGATTCCCAACGACTCAGACCACTGTTGCACAATCCAGTCTGGGTAACTATGACGCACCCCCAGGCGAGACACAGGATTCTCCGGCAGGGAAATGGCCAGAGGATTCTCGGGGCTGCGTTGGCGCAAATACTGGCGTAAAATGGCATTCACCACCTTAGCCAAGCCTCCCAAGCCTTGAGTCTTCGCCAGTTCCACCGTACTATCGACCGCTAACGCCTCGGCCACGCGATCGAGATAGATGAGTTGATAGAGTCCCAGACGTAATAAAACTCGTAACTCCGGGGCTTGTTGGTTGGCCGGTTTCTTGGCAAACTGGTCAATGACCGCATCGAGCGATCGCCGTCGTCGAACGACCCCATACACCAACTCCGTCGCCAAGGCGCGATCGCCCCCCGTCAAGCGCGACTTCGCCAACTGTCGTTGCAAGGCCACATCCGCATAGGTATCCTTGCGTTCAATCTCATTCAACGCCATCACGGCCACCTGACGGGGATGACTCACAGCAATTCTCCTAGAAGGCAACAAACCCCCAGCCTCCTACACCAAACCCCCCCGCGTCAAGCCAAACCCACCTGTTTGAGGAGTTGTAAGGTTTGCTGGGGTGAAACGAGACTATTGGCGCAGAGAATCCCCGATGCCGCCACCGCCGGAACCCCAATTCCGGGCATGGTCGTGTCCCCGACGCGATACAATCCCGGCAGGGGGGTGTGATTGAGGGGAAAAATGCCTTGAATTGGTGGAATCCCCGGGCCATAGGTGCCTTGATAGCGCCGTAAAAATCGCTCATGGGTAATCGGCGTTCCCACCATCTCAAACTCAATGCGATCGCGGATATCGGGAATAATCCGTTCTAAGGCCCGATACAGAGACTGCGATCGCTGCTGTTTCCGTTCCTCATAGTTAGCATCGAGTTTCCAAGACTTATAGGGTTCGAGAGTATAACAGTGAAGGCTGTGATAGCCCGGTGGGGCCAGGTTAGAATCCCAAACCGAGGGAATCGACACCATACAGGTATTTCCCGGGACATTCACATCTAGGGTATTGTCCAACAACACCACATGATGTCCCCCTAACGAGTCTAACCCGTCGGCACGGATACCCAAATAGAGGTGCATAAAGCTATTGAGACGGGGTAATTCTAAGGCTTCTTTTCGATAGCCAGGGGGGAGATGATGGCCACTGAGTAACTTGCGATAGGTATCCCAGACGGTGGCATTGGAGATAACAATGGGGGCCTTGAGGATGTCACCATTTCGTAGCCGCACCCCCGTCACCTGGCCCGACTCCACTAAAATCTTCTCCACATGGCTGCGTACCTGTAAACTTCCGCCCCATTTCTCTAACCCCGTAATCAAGGCCTGTACGATGGCCCCACTTCCCCCGCGCGGATAATCGACCTTGGTGTGATGGCGTTCCCCATACATAAACGCCATTTCCGGGGCGATGGTTCCGTAAGACTTCAATCCCGACAGGAGGAAGCATTCCAAATTCACAGTACGCCGTACCCAACTGTTGCGGACACAGGTATCCATGATTTCCCCAACCGTTTTTTGGGTTAACCCGGCGATGGGGAGGAGTTTTAACAGGGCCCCAGGATAGTTTTGTAGGAGGAAGGGTAAGGCTTGCCAGTCACTGCGGAGGGCGAGGGTGGGAATCTGGCGTATACCGTTGTAGAGTTTATTGAGACGGCGTTCGAGTTCCCGATATTCCTTCGCCCCATGGGGAGTCACCTGGGCAATCTCCTCATAGTAGCGATCGCGATCGCAGTACACGGGAAAGGTTCCATCGGGGAAATGATACTCTCCCAGAGGATCGTAGGGAATAGTGTCTAGGGACACCTCTAACGCATCGAGAACCTGACGCAAGGGATTGAGGCTAGGGCCCTCCCCTAAGCCACAAAAAAACGAGGGCCCTGCATCAAAATGAAAGCCCTTACGGGAAAATCCATGGGCGGCCCCCCCCGGCAGAGTATGACTTTCACAGACAATTACCGACTTTCCATATCGCGCTAGGAGGGAACCGGCGACTAATCCACCGATTCCACTCCCAATCACGACGACTTCTGCATCAGTCATGCTCTACCCAGGTTTTATGTGATCAATTCCGCGTTACCGTGGAGCTATTGGGTTACCACAATGTCTCTAAGTTATAGCCGAGTTCAAGCAGCATCCGTCGAAACAGGGGCAAACTCAAGCCGATAACATTGCTGTGACAACCTTCAATCTTCTCAACAAATAGACTTCCTCGGCCGTCAATAGCAAAACATCCGGCACAGTTGAGGGGTTCCCCAGTGGCGACATAGGCCTTAATCTCCGAGTCACTCACCTTGGCAAAATGCACCTTTGTCACCTCGCAATTGACTAAGGTGATGTTCTGAGAGACATCGACAATGGCATGGCCCGTATAGAGTTCGCCCACTTGTCCCCGCATCAGTTGCCAGCGGGCGATCGCCTCGTCGGGGTTGGCCGGTTTGCCATACACCTGATCGTCCAAGACTAACACCGAGTCACAGGCTAACACCAACACCGACTCTGGCTCTTGGGGATTGGGCGCATGGGGGGCAATATCCCGGCAACGAATCCCCGCTGCAATGCGTTCTCCCTTCAGTTGGGCTAGGGTTTGCACGAGGGCCACCGGATTACTCAACTGAACCTGAGATTCATCTAAATCACTGGGACAGACAATGGGGTCAATCCCTGCACTACGCAAGAGTTGCCGACGGGCGGGAGAAGCAGAGGCGAGAATCAGAATGGGGGAACTCATGGGACAATCCTGCGCAAGGGGATAACGGAGACAGTCGTCTAAGGGTTAATAGACAAAGAACGAACGAGCGACAATCCGCAGTTTATCCTGAATGTTTTGCCAACGCCGTTCGGTTGTAGACACATTCAGGGTAAAGAGTTGACCGCGAGAAATGGCGATGCTGGCAATGTTATGACGCAGTTGATCCGGTAAGGTGACCGCATATTCCAGAATATAGTAGGTTTTGCCATCTTCATCCTGTCGGGCTTGGGCATCGACCAATTCTGCCACGCGATCGCTCCCCTCGGGGGCGATGGCCCGTTTGGAGAGTTCATAGCCGACTTCGGTGGGGGTTCCTAACTTTTCCAGGGTTTCTCCCGCTGCAACGGGATTCATAATCACCGTGAGATTTTCGCTTTGTTCGATGAGATCATGTAACACCACATCCGGCGCGAGGTTAGACGCATCCATCTCAATCCATTCGTTGGGATAGAGGAAGCGATAGCCGTCATAGCTATCGGTGTAGGAGGTTAACCCACTACTTGGGGAATTACTGCACCCAGTCAGGGCCACGGCGATGACTACCGCAAGCATCGCTACCAGTCGTTTAAACCCGGTCATGACGTTTTCCAAATCTTGTTTATTATTGTTGCTCGGTTTGGCAGTGGTGACCGGATCAATCCGGTCGAGACTACCCGTCCACTCAACCATCGGACGAAACAACCACCCCCGTCAAGAGGCGATTAGGAGACGGCTGGGGTGAGATGCTGTTGGATGAGATCGCAGCATTCCTGAACGCTTAGTCGTTGAGACATGGCTTCAACTAAGGCATCATAGGCATCCCGATGGCGATCGATGAGGGTTCGCGCCTGTAAAATAGCCCAGCGTTCTCGGGCTTCGCTATCACCAACCACGGGACGTAACTGACGCAAGACTAAACGCAGTTGCTGGCGATCGTCAATGCCACCTCGGGCGCTATCTTCGTCAAGTTCTTCGGCCGCAATCCCCGCCATCCAAACCATGGCATAACGATTTAACTGTTGGGCCGAGAGTTGTCCCTGACTGAGTTGAGAGAGTAATTGACCATCGTCGAACTGAACGCCTCCCCGTCCGGTTTGTCCCTGTTTGAGGGCTTCCCAGGCGCTGAGGCTATAGTTGGCGATGGGCACATCCAGGAGATAGGCCACCAGAAAATGGCCCGCTTCATGGCGGATCACTCGCTGGCGGCGATCGCTGGTATTGGCCCCCAACCAATCCAGGACCACCAGTCCTCCCTGACCTTGGAAGCCCAACTGATCCACCGTCGCCAATCCCAAGACGACAAAAACGGTGGCCGCGGGATACAGGGGCGATAGGTTCAGCATCGGTCCCAAGAGGGAAAACATGGTTAGGCTAAAAATGCCGATCGCTAAGACGTTTAAGGCAAATTGACTCATAACGGTCTATCAAAAATAGTTTGTTTGAGTCTATTCTACCGAGTTGTCAAGTCCCTGTTACAAAATGATACGGTTTTAGCCATCCATGACCCCGGCAATTCCCGAGACACCTAGACCTAATTGACAGCTAGGGCCGTCTGGAAGGCGTCTTGTTCCCGGAGACTGGCGAAGGCCTCACTCTCTTGCGCCTTTTCTTTCAGGCTAGGGTTGAGATGAATCGCTTTTTTAAGATTCTCAATCGCCGGTTCCTGATGGCCCACCAGGGCATAACAGCGGGCGATGCCATACCAAGCCTCAGCGCAATCGGGGGCGACTTTAACCGCCTCAGCATAGGTCGCTAGGGCTTCTTCAAGGCGTTGTAGGGTGACCAGGAGCGTTCCTTTGGCACAATAGGCCTCAGGATGGCGTTCATCCACCTCAATGGCGCGATCAAAGGCGGCGATCGCCTCCGTGTATTGTCCATTGGCTTCAAGTTGTCGCCCTTGCATCATCTGGAGTTCCAGGACATCCTGTAAACGTCCATTGAGCCGATCTTGCAATTGCATTGAGTTCTCAATGGTATGACGGGCATTGGACATGACATTTTGCACCGACAGGGCCATGGAGACCATATCCTTCAGTTGTGCCGGTTCTGCTGCCGCAGTGGCTGAACTCGATGGGGCCGCAGTGGCAAAATCTGCTTTTAATTCGCGACTGACTTCTGCTTTCAACTCATGTGAGAGATGGTTTTCCACCTCATCCACCACTTGAGATACCATTTCTTGGCGCATCCACCATAAGAGAGCGATTCCCGCAATGGGGAAGAGGATTAACAGCAACAGGAGAATATTTAATAGGCCAAATGTCCAAGCAAAGTTGCGATCAACGGCATCATTGATGGCATCACGAACCACTGAACTATTGCGTAAACGATTCTCAATTTGCCAGTCTAACTCGGCGTTGGGGTCGGCTGGGGCTGGGGCAATAAAGGACGGTTCTGCTGGGTCTTGAGGAGTTATGGGGGCAGCGGTTTCTGGGGGGGCTGCTTCTGGGGGGGCTGCTTCTGGGGGGGCTGCTTCTGGGGGGGTAGGGTCTTGAGCGATCGCCCCTCGGGGAGAAATCAACAGTAGAGAGAGAACAGCTAGGATGTAAGATTTTTGAATCATGGTAACTCGTTAATTATGAATGTTTAAGAGCAGGGGTAGATTCTCCCCTATTGCCTGTTGCTTGTTGCCTATTGCCTGCTGCCTATTGCCTGCTGCCTATTGCCTCTTGCCTCTTGCCTATTCCCCCCTACAACAACAACTGTTTAAACCGTTCATCTTGGCGAATCTCATCGAAAATCGAATCCACTTGGGCCCGTTCACGATAAGGATGGGGTGAGAGACGCAGGGCCTCTTGCAAGCTTTCCAAGCAGGGGGCAACAAACCCTTGCGCACTATAGCAACCAGCCCTGTTATACCAAATCTCTGGGATAGCGGGCTGTAGGGCGATCGCCTCATCATAGGCCGCGATCGCCTCATCATACCGTTCCAGTTGGGTTAAAAGTTGTCCTAAATAGTACCAAGTGGGGATATCACTGGGTTGAATTTCTGTACCCCGTTGGTAGGCCCGGATGGCTTCGGGGTAGCGTTCTAGGGCGGCCAGAGACAGCCCCTGATTGCGATAGGTATCAATATTATCTGGGTTGAGACTGCGGGCTTTGTCAAAACAGCGTAGGGCATGTTCATGGAGATCGGCCCCGGCGAAGGCTAAGCCGCGATTGTTCCAGGCTTCGATGTAATCGGGTTTCAACTTCACCGCCCGATTATAGGAGGCGACGGATTCCTTATAGCGTTTCAGTTCCATTAAGGCTAAGCCGCGATTGTTCCAGGCCTCGACGTAATCGGGTTTGAGTTCCACAGCGCGATCGTAAGCGGCTAGGGCCTCCTCATACTGTCCCAATTTGGAAAGAGCGCCCCCTTTGTTGTTCCAGGCTTCAGGATAGTCAGGATAGATATTGAGGGCGCGGTTATAGGCGGCGATCGCCTCGGGATAGCGTTCTAAATGGAACAGGGCACTTCCCTGATTACTCCAGGCCTGATGGTAGTCCGGCTTCAGTTGCACGGCTTGTTGATAGGCAACGATGGCATCGCTATAACGACCACTAAAGAACAGGGCATTGGCTTGACGGCAAAACTCCGCTGCACCCACTTGAGGCGGCTGAGGTAGCCGTTGAGGCTGTTCAGGTTGGCGCACCGGTTCTTGTTCCGGGATGCGATCGCCTCGGGCATTGCCGTTGAGACGGTTCTGGGAGGCGGTGGCGATCCCCTCCTCCCCGCCACGATAGGTAACGGGAGGCTGAGTTACCCTCTCTGGGGTTGTGGGGGGCGCTTGTGAGGTCTCCTCCTCCTCGGAATCGTGGTCTAAAATGGAGTTGACGGACAGGGGGGCTGTATTACTAGGAGGGTCATCCTCATCATCTTCCTCTGAGTCGAGAATTGAGTTCAGGGATGGGGGCGGTTCCTCCTCTTCTTCCTCCTCTGAATCGAGAATTGAGTTAAGAGATGGGGGATCGTCCTCCTCATCATCATTAGACTCCATCACCTCATCCTGTGACAGGTGAGAGTCGGCGGGGGGAGAATCATCTCGAAGTATCTCCAAGTCATCCGCCTTAGAAGACTCCCTCGCTGCTGAGATCCCCTGAGAAGACCTAACCTCTTGTAAGTTGTCCTCTTGTAAGTTGTCCTCTTGTAAGTTGTCTTGATCAGCACGGTGATCTCTAGGCTGAGAACTGATCGTAATCTGGCGTTCGGCCCCTACAGGAACCCGGGGAAGTGGCTCATGGATCTGGGTTTGAATTTGATGTAAGACGCTGTGGGCCTCATTCATCATCCCCAGTAACTCCGCCATGGCATCATTTTTGATACTGTCAATTTCCTGGGCGTAGGCATTGGCGCGGGCTTCCAGGCGGTTGAGAATCAGCCAGACGGCGATCGCCCCCAACAAGGGAAGTAGGGCCAAAACCACGAAGACGGCTGTAATCGCGGGGCGTTGGGCGGCCATGGCCCGTTCAATTTGGTCATCGATGCGATCGCGTAAACTGACACTATTGGCGATCGCCCGTTCCAGATTTTCCTGAAAACTCTCCTGGGCCCGAAACTGTTGCAATTCCTGGGCCTCAGTTTCCGTGACGTTCGGAGACTCCTGCCCCTGAACCAGGCTGCCGGAACCAGACACCAGGACAACCGCCATGGCTGTCACTAGCTGAGTCGCAAACTGGATAGAATACCGCCCGAGCCTCATATCCTTTGTCCCTCTCTCGAACCGTTTTCGCAGGTCACCTGTCCATGTTCTGTAGTTTAACCCCTTATCCTCCCCAACGCGGGCGATCGCAGAGGAAACTTACAACCCCGAACGGCCCGACCACTCTTTGATACAATAAAAGATTGTGTTTTCTATCTAACGCTGAATCCTCAACGATTCACCACAGCGGCAGCATTCCTGTGATAGTCAGCCGATTCACCGAATTTTTCAAGGAGACGTGCATATGGCTCGCATGTACTACGACCAAGATGCGAATCTGGACAGACTCGCCGATAAAACCGTTGCCATTATCGGCTATGGTTCCCAAGGGCACGCCCATGCCCTTAACTTAAAAGATAGTGGCGTCAATGTCATTGTTGGCCTCTATCCTGGCAGTAAATCCGCCCCCAAAGCCAAAGATGCCGGACTAACGGTGTATCCTGTGGCTGAAGCCGCCGAAAAAGCCGATTTAATCATGATTCTGCTCCCCGACGAGGTGCAGAAAACCGTTTACAAACAAGAAATTGAGCCTAACCTGAAAGACGGGGATATTCTCGCCTTCGCCCATGGATTTAACATCCATTTTGGTCAAGTGGTTCCCCCTGAAAACGTCGATGTGGTCATGATTGCCCCCAAAGGCCCCGGCCATTTGGTGCGTCGCACCTATGAACAAGGGGAAGGCGTTCCCTGTCTGTTTGCCGTGTATCAAGATGCTTCTGGACAGGCCCGCGATCGGGCTATGGCCTATGCAAAAGGCGTTGGTGGAACCCGCGCCGGTATCTTGGAAACCAGTTTCCGGGAAGAAACGGAAACCGATTTATTTGGGGAACAGGCTGTTTTGTGTGGTGGCTTAAGTGCCCTCATTAAAGCTGGGTTTGAAACCTTGATTGAAGCGGGTTATCAGCCAGAACTCGCCTATTTTGAATGTCTCCACGAAGTGAAACTGATTGTGGACTTAGTGGTTGAAGGTGGTTTAGCGACCATGCGCGACAGCATTTCCAATACTGCGGAGTATGGCGACTATACCCGGGGTCCTCGGGTGGTAACTCCTGAAACCAAAGCCGCCATGAAAGAGATTCTCAGCGAAATCCAATCGGGACAATTTGCGCGGGAATTTGTCTTGGAAAATCAATCGGGTAAACCTGGATTCACGGCTATGCGTCGTCAGGAAGCGGAACATCCCATTGAGGAAGTCGGGAAAGACTTGCGGGCGATGTTCTCCTGGTTGAAGAAAAACTAGGAACTCCGTTGGGTGCATCTCATTCTAACCCGGCTGTTTACTCGTGATTGGCCCGGCCGAGATGCACCTCATTTTTTGATTTCTGCATTATTTTTTTCAAAAACTAGCTAGTCGCTTATACGATTTTCATGCTTCAGGCTACTTAGAAGCTTTTCTGGAACGGGCTTTTAGTCTTTTCTGCTCAGTTCTTTCTAACGTTTGCTTCTCCTACAGCCAAAATCCTTATCTAGCAACGCTTACAATCACACCGTAAATATTTATCTACAACGTAGTTAGCCCTGCTTGGCATTTTAAAAATTATTACGTTACACTAGGGGCCAGGTTAACCTTCAGTTTTATGTAACTCACATAAAGTTTAGGCTTCTAGTCGCTGTCTAATTAGTGGTTGGATGGCAGCCCCTACTCTATTGATGGGGTATTGAAGCTACTTAGTTACTTTTAGACAGTATAGAGGGATGGAAGCGTATGACTAGATATACGCTCCCTCTACTATGCAAAATAGGGTAGTACTAGAGAGGTAATGATGGATTTGTTAGGATGATCATGAAGCGACAGAACAACCCCCATGCCTCATTGCCCTGATTGCGATTCTAAGCGAACCGTCAAAAATGGCCACATCCACACGGGCAAGCAACGGTATCTATGCCGTAACTGTGGTCGTCAGTTTGTCAAAAACCCAACCAATAAGGTCATCGACACCCCGACTCGCGAACTCATTGACCGGCTCTTGCTAGAACGCATCCCGATGGCTGGAATTGCCCGGGCGGTTCAGGTGTCTGAGCAATGGCTGCAAGACTATGTCAACTGTAAAGCCGCCCAGACACACAGGCAAGTCACTGTCAGTCCAAAAAAAAAGGGCCGATGACGGTGCAATGTGATGAACTTTGGTCGTTTGTGGATTACAAGGGCAACAAACAATGGGTCTGGTTAGCTCTCGATGCCGAGACCCGTGAGATGATCGGCGCTTATGTCGGTTCTCGCGCTGCCGAGAGTGCGCAAAACCTCTGGGATTCCCTACCCACAGTCTATCGGCAATGTGCTGTGATCTACACTGACGCTTGGGAGGCTTACCGGCAGGTGCTGCCGAGCAAACGACACCGGGTCGTCAGTAAGTCGAGTGGCAAGACCAGTTACATTGAGCGGTTCAACAATACCCTCAGGCAAAGAGTTTCACGCTTTGTCCGACGCAGCTTAGCCTTCTCCAAGAGTCTACGGAATCACATTGGCCTCCTGTGGAATTTTATTCACCACTACAACGCATCATTACCTCTCTAGTACTACCCGAACTTTTTGGAAAAAATAAAATCTCAGTTTGGAGATAGAGAAATTGAGATTTTCGTCTCAGAGTTTGAAGACGAAACCGAGTATTTATTGAAATCTGACGAAAATAAGTCTAGGCTTTTACGGGCGATTGATAATGTTGACAAGAATCAAAATTTAGTTGAAGTGACGTTTGATGACTAATGTGAGTCCTGTTGCTTTATGAATCGGCGAGTCGTTTTTGAGTTTTCGGCGTTTGAAGATTTTAATAGCTGGGCGGTTGAAAATAAAAAAATATACCGAAAAATTGTTAAGCTAATTTATGATATTGACCGCTCTCCAAAGCAGGGACTAGGGAAGCCTGAAGCTCTGAAACATGATTTGCAAGGCTACGGGTCAAGACGGATTGATAAAGAACATCGTCTTGTCGATCGCGTTAGCCAAGAAACCATTACGATTATTTCCTGTAAGTATCATTATTAAGTATAAGTGACTCTCACAGGCGGCAGAGCCGCCAAATCCCCATGTCATGGCTGGAGCCATGACACGAGGCTAAATGAGGCGAGATGACACGAGGCGACGAGGTGAGAACGATGAACGTTTTGACTAACGCCGGGTTTCTAGGTATTGGCCAATCATGAGTTCTTCTCCATCACGACAAATTACCGTCTGACGGGTGCGGTATTTCTCACCAATAAGTTTCAGTTCTTCCTCAAAACTGGAATTGTTGTACTCAGTTTTTAAGCACATGGTTTCGGGATTGGTGAACCAGAAATCGGCGATAACGGGTTTAGGAGTGGCGAAACCCCGATCGCGATAGAGAATGTCTCCGCGAACCCCAAACACGGTTTTTCCCCGACTGGGTTTGCGACTAACCCCCTCATAATGACTTTCCCAGGTAACACGACTCCCACAGAGAAAGGGATTGTCCGACTCAAGTTGGTGGCGTTGCGCGAGTTCCTGTAACAACTCCCGCTCGGGTTCGAGAAATTCCACTGTAATTTCGCTAGTGACTTCTTGGGTTTCGCCGCTGGTTAAGCTGTAGTAGCGACGTTGGGATGTCCACTCCCCGGCGCAGTTGCGGAAAAACTGCTCGGCGAGAGCTTCAGCGGTTAACGGTTGATGTTGGAGAGATACAGTCATGGAACCTCACAGAAATAGGTGCGGGATAGGATGGAGAGGCGATCGCCCTGGCCGATCTTGACTTCAATCTTCTGGATAGTGTTCCAGGACGATTGTCAAGTAACCTAAACCTAGCTTAATAGAAATCAATCAACTGTAACAATTGAGACGGACACTATCACTCCCAGTCTGAGATGTCGGAACCTCAACTGGGGTCAAGGCCGTCGAAGCCAGATAAGGGGATGGTGACAGGAGAGCTTTGGAGAGACTGTTTAGTTTGAACGGTTTTAGGAAAATTTAAGTAAAATTTAAGGAAAAGACGAAGAATTTCTCATGTATCCTATGGAACTTAAGACTTTTCAGGCGTTTTTTGATTGCTGTGTTGGCAATTGGAGTACCGAACGCACCTACCACTATATGACTCGTCAGGAGGTGGAGCGATCGCACACGGACTTTGTCATCACCCCCCTTTCAGGGGATCTCAAACTGAAAGTACTGCGGGATAACGCCTATCCTATCCCAGACAAACTCGATCCTCTTCCCGGCTATCACCTCGAATTTGCCACAGTCTCTGAAAGCGGGGAAGAAGTCGAACAACAACTGAATTTGCTGTTTGTCCCCACCGAAGACCTCGGCAACCATATTGAAGGGGATTACCTGCGCGATCGCGCCTACGAAGAAGACCGGCCCATTATCTCCCACTTCCGCTTCCACAACAGCACCCGGGAACTGTTAATGACCACCCGCTATGCCCGAGTCATCGCCGTAGACTCCATTACCCTGATTCATCCCGAACTGCGGATTCGCAAAATTCTCAGTTACGAGCGTCCTGAAAAGAACCAACCCCCAGAAAATGTGGTTCTCGTTGGTTTTGGCGTGGAACAGAAATCGTCCAATTCGCAAAAATAAGACAATTCATACTGGACAACCAAGATTGACAAAATGGCTTTAAAACAAGCACTTTGGGATTTATAAAGTCTTATTTAGTCCGACTAAAACTCTAGAATTGATTCACAAGTTGCCACTAAGCCACTATTGTAGAAAGGCGAACAACCGTAGCCTGCCGCTGGGGTTAGTTTCTTCTACCAATCTGTTAAGTCCGACGGATGAACATTAGCAAATTTTTCCGACTCTCCTTGGGGGTGTGGCGATCGCAGCGAACCGGTCATAACCACGAACTCAGTCACGTCGAAGATGTCCAGTCCACCCTAACGGCCACCCCATTGGCCTTAGATGAGCCGCAACTGGTCAACGCCTGTCGCGACTCGGCGGTTGATATCTATGACATCAGCTCGCCGTACCGAGTCGATCAAGACTATCAGGCTCGCTTTACCCATTGGCAACAGAGTCATAGCTATTTGGTCATTCCCATTCCCAACCCAGATAACGCCAATCTGGGAACCCTCATCCATAGCTATCTCGACTTAGACACCCCAGCGAGTCGGGGAAACTATGAATTACGGCCCGACGGAACTCTCATGGTGCGGATGGTGGAAGAAAACGCCATGCGTGAGGAACGGATCTGGTTTCCTTCCGCCAACTTGCGGCTTCATGTCTCCATGATTCGGCCGAGCGATCGCGCCGTCACTACCACTATCTTTACCTCCGATGTCCGCACCAGTCCCGCATCAGCCATGACCGATAACCCAGCCATTGCCTTGCAACGTTAGACCCCTAAGAACCTGGGGAGTCCCCCTCGTTCATCGTCCGTGGCGATTTCGCACGACAGGGACTCCCCAAACAGATAAACCCCGCCGGAAGGTCACTAAATACACTACTGCGGGCCCCAACCACCGTATTTGAGCCAATGGTGACCCCAGCGGCCACAAAACAATCCGTTGCAACCCAAACCCCATTCCCGAGAGTAATAGGGTTGGTTTTTAGGCCAAACTGGCGATCGCCAATCTCATGACTTCCCGTACAGAAATAGGTTTTCTGGGACACCACACAATGGTTCCCCAGACGAATCTCATCGAGACTATAAAACACCACATCATCCCCAACCCAGCAAAAATCCCCCATCGTCACCTTCCAGGGATACGTAAATCGGGCCGTCGGACGAACAATCACCCCCTCCCCTACCGTGGCACCAAAGCGACGTAACAGCCAGCAGCGGAAGCCATTAGCGAAATGAGGTGACAGGGGAAAGGAGATCGCCTGAACCAGCCACCACAGCAGAACATAGACCCCCGAACGGCCGCGATCATAATCCGATTGGTCATAGCGGGCCAAATCCACCCAAGCCGGGGTCTCAATATCAGGTTTCGAGAACTCAGTTGACGTCATGAACACAGGAAAAAAACAGAACAGCCCCTAGCCGCACCCCTTAGCCATCAAAGTTAGCCATCAAAGCGACGCAGTAGCAACGAGTTCGTCACCACACTCACCGAACTCAGAGCCATAAAGCCAGCCGCCACCGCCGGATCGAGGAGAATCCCAAATTTCGGGAGTAAAATTCCCGCCGCAACAGGGAGTCCTACGAGATTATAGCCAAAGGCCCAGACGAGATTTTGGCGAATCTTATTAAACGTGGCGCGACTGAGACGAATTGACCCCAGGATATCCTGGAGGCGATCGCCCATCAAGACAATATCCGCCGTTTCCACCGCCACATCCGTTCCTGCATTCAACGCCAGTCCCACATCCGCTTGGGCCAACGCCGGTGCATCATTAATCCCATCACCAACCACCGCCACCGTCAATCCTGTTGCCTGTAACTGAGCAATGCGCGAGGCCTTATCCTGGGGACTCACCTGAGCCATAATCTCCTGGGGAGACAGGCCCAACTGTTGGCCAATCGCCTGAGCCGTTTCTGGGCGATCGCCCGTCAGCAGTTGCACCCCCAACCCCAACCGACGCAAGGCTTCCACCGTCTGCGCTGCATCCTCGCGCAGTTGATCACGAACGGCGATCGCCCCCGCAAACTCCCCATCAATGGCCACATACACTAGACTATTCCCCTCACGGGCCATCATGTCGAGCCAATCCTCCACCGCCGCGTCAGGGACAATCCCCTGCTTCTCCAGCCAGAGGCGATTCCCCACCAACACCAGTTGCGACTCAATCATCCCTCGCACCCCTAACCCCGCTTCCGTGTGGGAATCGGATACCCGAAGCAAGCTCAATCCCTCCGCCTGGGCCCGACTCACGATCGCCTCAGCCAGAGGGTGGCTCGTTTGTCGTTCCACCGAAGCCACCCATTGCAATAGATTCCGGGGCCCCCGTTGCCAAATGTCGCTCACCTGGGGATGTCCCGTGGTCAGAGTTCCGGTTTTATCAAAGACCACCGTATCGAGTTGATGAACCCGCTCTAGCACATCACCCCCACGAATCAGTAGCCCCCGTTCCGCACCCACACCGGTTCCCACCAAGATAGCCGTAGGAGTCGCCAACCCCAACGCACAGGGACAGGCGATCGCCAACACATCAATCATCAGCTTCAAACTGAGCAACAGCGGCGACAGTGGCTCCTGGCCCATCCCGTGGACATGGCCCAAATTGGGGAACTCATGGGCCGTCTCTAGGACATTGGGAAATAAATCTACTCCCACTCCATACCAAAACAAAAATGTCAAGGCAGCCAGAGTCATAATCCCATAGGTAAAATAGCCCGCCACCGTATCCGCCAACCGTTGTACCGGGGCCTTGCGGGTTTGAGCATCTTCCACCAACGCCACAATCTGTGCCAACGCCGTATCTTTCCCCGTGCGTTGCGCCTGGATAATGATGCTTCCCGACTGATTCAGGGTTCCTGTCGTGAGGCGATCGCCCGGCCCTTTGGCGATCGGTAACGATTCTCCCGTCAACATCGACTCATTCACCAAGGTTTCCCCAGCCAAAATTTCCCCATCCACCGGGATTTTCTCACCCGGACGAACTTGTAAATATTCTCCCACCCGCACCTGATCCGCCGGTAAATCCACAATCGTCTGAGGATCGAGCTGGCTCAACTCCTCAATCTCCGTCAACAGATGCACCGTTTTCGGCTGTAACCCCACCAGAGACTTGAGAGAAGCTGAGGCGCGATTTCTGGCCCGGGATTCGAGCGATCGCCCCAACAGCACAAACCCCAACAACATCACCGGTTCCTCAAAAAAGCATTCCCAAGCCAAATTCGGGAAAAACAGAGCCGCCGTACTGGCCAGATAGGCCGTCACCAAGCCAAACCCCACTAGCGTATTCATACTCGGCGCATTTTTGAGCAAGCCCCGGGCCCCCTCCACAATAATCTCGCGCCCCGGAATCACTAACGCCAGAGAGGCCAGGGCAAAATGAAACCAGATATTACTCAACCCCGGAATCGGTGGAACCCCCAGCATTTGCAAATGGCCCAATACTGACAGGATAATCAGCGCCAAGGCCACCCCAAGCTGACGTTGCTGTTGCTGCTGTGCCTCTCGCTGGCGTTCCTCCGTCGCTTCCAAATCCGCCAACGACAGTCCTTCCTGACGGCGTAACTGACTAGGAAACCCCCCTTCCGTCAGGGTTTGGGCCAGAGTCTCTGGATTCACCACTCCCGGCTCACAAGCCACCGTCGCCATTTCCGTCGCCAAATTGACTTTCGCCGAGGCCACCCCCGGAACTTGGCTCAGTTTCCGTTCCACGGCTTTCACGCAGCCGGCGCATTTCATCCCCCCCACATCCAGGGCGAGGGTTTCCAGGGAAGTCACTTGGGGTTGAGTTTCAGGTTGAACCGGGGAGACTTGCATAGATGACGCAGACAGACTCAATAAATATCCTTATCTCTAAGCATACCGAGATCCGGCACCGCCATTAGTACTCTGAATCACTTCCCAGGAAATACATCCCTTAAGCCACTTCATCAACTCGGGTTGCGAACATAGTCCACATTGAGAAAGAAAACCGTCAGAATTGTCAGGAAAAGATAACCAAACAAGCCCATGACGAAGGACGAGACAAGCTCCATCAACTCTGGGAGTAGTGGGATGGCACTCACAACAACTGAGGCAAACCCGAGACCAACAGCAAGGACAACCACAATAACAAAAAAGGCAAAACCCAGCAAAAAAGCACGGCCAAATATTTTCCACCATTGTCCTTTCACTAAATTGCGACTGTAGGATAAACCATCCAAGCCACAACCACGCAGGGCAACCGCATCAAAACTAAAATAAAATAGATTTGCCAAATAAATTCCCGGAATAATCAACAGGACAAATCCAATAATTGTTAAGATTCCTCCAACAAGGATCACCAAAAGACTGGGGAAAAAACGAGAGAATCCTTGTTGGATAATGGAAACCATCTCAATGGGTCGGTTGAGAACTGCTAATTCCGTTAGAATGAAAGTGCTGACGACTCCCACAATTGATAGAACGATAGTTGCAACCAGAACCACGATCATCATGGGACTAGCAGCCATATCAATTTGACTCGGATCTTCAGGCATTGGACTAAGCAGTTGAAGAATAGCGATGGGAATATCAATCACCAAGACCAGAACCAAGAAATTAGAGAGATTATCCTTGAAGATTGACCAGCCCATATCAAAGTAATCACCAATCTCCAACTGGGGATTTTTCAGACGCTGTTGTTGTGTCATAAGGGATAGATTAGGTAAAACATACCAATTCAATTAACAGGAAAAATCCAGAATAAACATCGCTTAAGTCAGACAAGCGGCAATTCAACCAAATAGTATTGAGTTTCCTATAAAAAACATGGTACAATGATGATAGCTATACCGCCATTTTTTTTACATTAATTTAAAATTAACCCCAAAATCCGCTATAATGACGACCGCCTAATTCCATTCCCAGGAGGTGTCCCGTTTATACTCGTCCCCTCGCTCGGCTAATCGAGCAATTCCAAAAACTTCCCGGTGTTGGCCCCAAGACGGCGCAACGCCTCGCGCTTCATGTGCTCAAACGCCCAGAAGCCGAAGCCCAGGCCCTGGCCACGGCCCTAGTAGAAGCCAAGCAGCAAGTCGGGTTATGTCAAGTCTGTTTCCACTTCTCCGCCGATCCCGTCTGTGAGATTTGCCGCAATCCCAACCGGGATGACAGTACCATCTGCGTTGTCGCCGACTCCCGCGATGTCATCGCCCTAGAAAAAACACGGGAATATCGCGGTAAATACCATGTCTTGGGGGGAACGATCGCCCCCATGGATGGAATTGGCCCCGAACAACTCCATATACAGCCCCTGGTGCAGCGCGTCAGTCAAGGAACCGTCAAAGAAGTCATTTTGGCCATCAACCCCAGCGTCGAAGGGGAAACCACCACCATGTATGTGGGGCAACTCATCAAACCCTTTACCCGAGTCACCCGTATCGCCTTTGGCTTACCCATGGGAGGGGACTTAGAATATGCCGATGAAGTCACCCTAGCCCGGGCCTTAGAAGGACGACGGGATCTCGACTAGAGAATTAACCAAAGCCCCAACCCCCAAAAAGGAATCCAGCGTAGGCCCCGCTGGGGATGGCCGGGGGGCATAATTCCCCCCAGGATAATCCCTTGAAAGACACTAAACAAGACAATATCCAGAGCAAAGGCGATGGTGACGCGATCGCCCCGTAACATCTCCCCAAAGAACCCCAGCCGTTCCCCAACTCCACCCACATCTCCCACCGCCAAAAACCAAACCACGGCGATCGCCCCCACGACTAACCCAGTCCAGCCAAACGAACGAGCAATAAACCCCTTCCCTTGACTCCGTTGCGAATCTGGCTCCGTGGTGCAACGCAGCCCCATATAGGGTAAAAGAAAGATATTCGTCAAAAACATCGCCCCCAGCCAAATCAGAGGGCGAGGGAGGTGGTAGCCGCGAGGATCAGCCAACAACAGCGGCAGAAACATAAAAATCCAAGCTTCGGCAAAATTAAAAAAGGCCTGCGTCACCGGATGCACTGGGGGAGACTCCAACACCGTCAACCCCAACTGATTGACAATCGGCAGCACAAAAAAGAAATTCAACGACTCATCCAGAAGTTCCTGAATCGTCTCAGGTTGCAAGGCCCAGAGTGGATCTCCAGGAAGCAACAGATCCGCCGGTGAAAGAATCAACACTGCCAAATAGATCACCGTGAAGATCCCCAGAAATGCCGCATAACCGGGATAGAGTTGAGCGGATGATTGAGCCGACGATTGAGCCGCAGGTGGTTTTAAGACTCGTCGTGCCAGGGGTGCCACAAACCGGACAATCAACAGTGCAAACCGCCCCAACTTCAGAGGGGGTTCCGAGATATCACGAGCAAACACCAGTTTGCCCGTCTCCCCAGAAAAGCGATAGAACCCCACCCCCCGGCCATTGGGAAAGGGAATCCCCGCCAGTTCAATATGCCAAAGCAGGGCCACCGTCTCCCCCTCCCCCTCAGCACAATCATCAATCACAAACAGCAAATCCTCAGGAACATTGCCACAAGTTTCTGCAAAAAACGCCCGAACCTCAGCCGTTCCCCGAAAGGTTTTCCTGAAGTTCACATCCTCATACACACAATCATCATCAATATAAGCCAACGCCCCCTCAACATCCCGCCGGTTAATCGCCTCATATAAAGCCGTAATCTGTTCTTGCTTCGACAACTCCCTCACATCACCCATAATCAACCCTCTTACTAGCTTGCCTAGGGCGACCACAAGGGTACGCCCCTACGTCTTTGCTATTGCCTATTGCCTATTGCCTTCTCCCCCCTATTCCCTATTCCCTATTCCCTATTCCCTATTCCCTATTCCCTACAAATCCCCAAACACCTCCCGCACCGCCGGATGAACCAACTGATGATCCCGCACATTCACCCCAGAGGCGATCGCCTCATCCATCTCAATCGCCTTAGTCCCCGCCTCCGCCAACTTCAACACATAGGGAAGCGTACTGTGATTCAACGACTGAGTCGCCGTGCGAGGAACCGAACCCGGCATATTGGGAACCCCATAATGTAAAACATCCGCAACCAAATACGTTGGTTCCGTATGCGACGTAGGGCGAATCGTCTCAATACAACCCCCTTGATCTACCGCCACATCCACAATCACCGCCCCCGGCTTCATGCGATGAACCAAGTCTTGCGAAACCAACGTCGGCGGCTTACGGCCCAAGACTAACGCCGCCCCCACTAGCAAATCCGCGTCAGGAACCGCCGCCTCAATGGTGAGGGGACTGCTATATTGCAACTCCACCCGGGAACCAAAGAGCATTTCGAGATAGGAAAGGCGATCGAGATTAATATCAAAAATCCGCACTCGCGCCCCCAACCCGATCGCCACCCGAGCCGCTTCCGTTCCTACCACACCCCCACCGAGAATCACCACATCCCCCGGAGGAACCCCCGGAACACCCCCTAACAGAACCCCCCGGCCCCCTTGAGGCCGTTCCAAGAAATGGGCCCCGAACTGTACCGAAAGTCGTCCCGCAATCACACTCATGGGAGCCAGCAGTGGCAAACGGCCATCCGGGAGTTGAACCGTCTCATAGGCGATCGCCAAAATGCCCGACTCCATCAGGGCCTCCGTCAACTCTCGTTCCGCCGCCAAATGAAGATAGGTAAACAGGAGGCGATCGCCCCCACCCCCTTTAAGATACGCATATTCCTCAGGCAAAGGTTCCTTCACCTTCACCACCAGCGGCTGTTCCCAAGCCAACCCCGCCGACTCCACCACCGTCGCCCCCACCTGGCGGTAATCATCATCAGCAAACCCAGATCCCACACCGGCCTGAGTCTCCACAAACACCCGATGGCCGCGATCACAAAGAACCCGAACACTTTGCGGACTCAACCCCACCCGAAACTCCCGGTTCTTAATTTCCTTAGGAACACCAATGTCCATAAACGCCCCACCCATCAAAGGAACAAATCCCCCCCATTGTATAGCCCGAAGAGGGCGACCACGGTTCGGCGATCGCTCACCGACCACAGCTCGGCGATCGCTCGCTGACCATAAAGGTACGCCCCTACGTCTTTATCTATTGCCTACTGCCTACTGCCTACTGCCTACTGCCTACTACCTACTGCCTACTGCCTACTGCCTTTCTTCCCCCCCTTGCCTTCTCCCCAGAAATTCCTACAATAGAAACATCCCCAACCCTGTTAAGTTTTATGAGCCAATCTCCTGAACCCTCCGTCACTCCCAATCTCACAGAACCTAAATTCGGATTTAACCAATATGCCGAACGGCTCAACGGGCGTGCCGCGATGATTGGCTTCATCGCCGCCCTCGCCATTGAATACCTATCCGGCCAAGGACTCTTAGCCTGGTTAGGCCTGATCTAGTTTCGGCGATCGAGTAGGATCAAGATGGAAGAGGGCGTGGAACAGCCGTCTCAACGACCGTTGCACCACACCCTCCCCATCTATCGTTCGCGGACTTATACCGTTCAAACTTCTCATGAATGCTGTTTGGCATCGATTTCTCAAACCGTTTTATCGTAAAGAGCCGATTTCTAGCTTTATCTTGACCGTCGGAGCCGTCGATGTGGCTCTGGGCGGTCTTGGCAGTTATAGCTCACTGCTACTTCTGGGGATGGGAACCATGACCGGGGCGATCGCCCTGCGCTGGTGGTACAGTCAACGGGCCGACAGCCATCGTCCTCAAGAATCTCTCCCCGAATATTATCTCGCTCCCGGCGTTACCTCTGAACCACTACCTCGTCTCAGCCCCAGTAAATATCGCCGTTAAGCCATCACCTGGGGAGAGGTTGCCGATTTGGGAGCAAAAACGGGGTAAAATACGCGGCATTGGTTTAGTGCATACCAATGTTTTGGCCACCCCATATCGTTATTATGGTTCCTCTCCCCGATCATCGTCCCCAAAACTTATCCCTCGGACCCTTAGAAGCCGAGATCCTCGATATTATCTATGATCTCGAAGAGGTAACGGTTAAAGATGTTCACGATCGCATCCTAGCCGATCCTGATCGCGAACTCGCCTACGCCTCCGTCACCACAGTGATGCGTCGCTTAACCCAAAAGGGTTGGCTCGACTGTGACAAAACCGATCGCGCCTTCCGTTGGCGGCCGCGAATTTCTCGTGAGCAAGCCCAAATGCTAAAATCCCACGATCGCCTCAAACATTTTCTGGCCGTCAGTAGCCCCGATGTGGTCGCCGCCTTTGCCGACAGTCTCGATGTCGACAGCTTGGAGCGCCTCGATGCCATTGCACAACGGATTCAAGCTGTTCGCCGCCAACGGGAGGAACAGTCCTAATGCACTTGTTGATGATTCTCATGGCTTTGGCGATCGCCCTCGGCTTCCGTCAGGGGAATCTCAACGGCCAACCATCCCCGGGACTATCCCTATCAAACCTAGAGCAACGCTGGCGTTCTCAGATTGTTGCCCTGGTCGCCCCTGTGCTACTTCTGCTCACCACCGCCATCGCCGTTCTCTCCATGGGCGCACAAGGGCAGATGGTATGGCAGGGAACCGGCCTGGCGAGTTATGTCATCTCCTGGCTCTTTCTCCTAACAGCCCTAGGTTGCCTCCTCCATCAGGGACTGAAACTGCGCCGCACCCTAGCACAGCTACGTCAACACCCTAAAACCGAGGTGCTTGGCTATCCCTGCCGCATCCTCGACGATACAGCCTTATTTAGTGCCCAAGTCGGGGGCTGGAACCCGGAACTCACCATCACCCAAGGATTATTAGACCATCTCGACGGCGATCGCCTGGCCGCCGTCCTGGCCCACGAAGAAGGGCACCGTGTCTATCGCGATACCTTCTGGTTCTTTTGGCTGGGGATCTGTTACCGTCTTACCCTTTGGCTTCCCCAGAGCGACCTCCTCTGGCAAGACCTACTCCTACTGCGAGAAATTCGTGCCGATGCCTGGGCCGCTCAACAGATTGACGAACTGCTCCTGGCTGAGTCCCTATTGGATGTGGTGCGCGCCCCACTACGCTCGACGGCCTCCTTCGAAGCTGCCTTCAGTTGTACCGCTCCCCCCTCTCGCCTAGAACAACGAATCGAGGCACTCCTCTGTGGCACTCATCCCGGCTTACGCTTCGGCTGGCAAGGCGTCCTACAACTGGCCTGGGTGTTATTGCCCCTAACCATTATCCCCTTCCATCACTAACCCAAACCGCTCACGACCACATCACAAACTCTCTATGGCGGTTGACGCTCGCAATACCAATACTCTCTGGGCCTCAATTCTCGTAGAGACCCTGGCCCGTTTAGGATTAGACCTCGCCGTCATCTGCCCGGGATCTCGCTCCGGTCCTCTGGCGGTGGCCTTTGCCCAACAGGAGCAGATTGAGGCTATCCCCATTCTCGATGAACGCTCAGCCGCTTTTTTTGCCCTGGGCCAGGCCAAACGCACCCATAAACCCGTCGCCCTCGTCTGTACTTCAGGAACCGCCGGGGCTAACTTCTACCCAGCCATTATTGAAGCTCGCGAATCTCGGGTTCCTCTCGTCGTCCTCACCGCCGATCGCCCGCCGGAGTTACGTCATTGTCAAGCGGGACAAGCCATTGACCAACAGAAACTCTATGGCAACTATCCCAACTGGCAAAGTGAACTGGCATTGCCTCAGTTGAGTTTGAGCCAACTGCGCTATTTACGACAAACCTTGGTGTATAGCTGGGAGCGCACCTGTTTTCCTGTCCCCGGTGTGGTACATCTCAACTGTCCCTTTAGCGATCCCTTGGCCCCGGAACCCCAGCCAGAGACTCAGGAATTCGTCAGTCAGTTGGGAGCTGGAGTCTGGGAGGAGTTTTTTGCAGCGGTGACTTCAGAACGTCCTGCGACTCCCCGTCCCTCGGGAGAAAGTCTCGATCGCGCCTTCGCCACCTGGTTTAAGAGCGATCGCGGCCTGATTGTCGCCGGTGTCGCTCAACCCCGTGACCCGAAACGCTATAGTGAACGGGTAGCCCAACTGGCTAAAACCCTGGGGTTTCCCGTGTTTGCTGAGGCCCTGTCTCCCCTACGCCATTGGGCTTCGATGAACCCTCAGTTAGTGGTCAGTTATGACCTCCTGCTGCGTCATCCCCAAATTGCCACCGAGTTACAGCCCGATGTGGTGCTGCAATTGGGAGACTTACCCACCAGTAAGGTGTTACGGCAATGGCTACAACAGGTCAATTCCTTAACTTGGGTCTTAGATCCCAGCGATCGCAACCTGGATGCCCTCCATGGCCGCACCGTTCACTTGCGCCTCGATGTCGAACGCCTACCTATCCCTGATCCGGTGGTTCCTCCGGCTCCCTCGGAGTTTTGCCAACAGTGGTGTGATGCTGATGCCAAGCTGGCCGATGCCCTAACCCCTAAAATGACTGAGACGGGCCCACTACGGGAACCGCAACTTCCCTGGCTCCTCTCCCACGGCTTGCCCAGTCAGCGACAGGTGATGGTGGCCAACAGTACCCCAGTCCGAGATATGGAATGGTTCTGGCGACGCAGCGATCGCCAAACACAAGTCTTTTGTAATCGTGGCGCTAATGGCATTGATGGAACCCTCTCGACTGCCATTGGCTTAGCCTATGGGGGCAGGCCGACATTTCTCATCAGCGGTGATTTAGCCTTTCTTCATGATAGTAACGGCTTACTCCTAGCTCAACGCTTAAAAGACCAGGGCCATTTGACGGTTTTACTGATTAATAACCAGGGTGGAGGGATTTTTGAACTCTTACCTATCGCGCAGTTCAATCCTCCCTTTGAGGCGTTTTTTGCCACACCACAACAGGTTGACATTCAACAACTCTGTGCTGCCTATGGGATTGATTACAGCCAAATTGAATCGGCTGTTGACCTAAAAGAGTCCTTACATCAATTTCCTAAACCGGGGTTACGGGTTTTAGAACTTAGAAGCGATCGCCGTCAAGACCAGGCCTGGCGATCGCAGCTATTTGCCATGGTGTCTCAACTTCAGGTCTGATGGGCCCATTAACCCTGATTTTGCAGAAGATGGAACTGTCGTAGCAAGGTAACATTTTCAGGAGTTAAGAGTTTTTGCATTTCTTCAACTTGATTCAGCAGGGAAATTTCTCTGGAAAACTCTTCCTCCAAAATGCTGATATAACGCTCCTGAGCCTCCGGCGTTTTTTGAGCCTGCAACATTGTTAAGGCCATCTTGATATTAGACATGGGACGACGCAGCTCTTGGTTAAGATTGGTCATTAAACCATCTTTGGCATCCAAGAAATCCTGAAGTTGACTCAACTCATTCGACAAACTCGACAGGCGATTAACCATGATTTCTTGCTTCTTAAACCTCGCCTCAATGGCTCGTAAAAGTTCATCAGCATCAAAGGGTTTTACCAAATAATCATCAGCTCCCATCTCAAACCCTTGACGCATATCCGAACGATCTGTTTTAGCTGTTAAAAAAATAAAAGGAATCAGGGCGGTTTCCACATCGTCTTGCAAGGTTTGTAACACCTGATAGCCATCCATCTCCGGCATCATGACATCGCAGACAATTAGATCCGGAGACTCCTCACGAGCACAGGCTACCCCCGATTCTCCGTCACTGGACCCGAGTACCTCAAAGCCCTCCAAACGGAGAATTTTCATGATGTTTTTCTGCAACACCTGTTCGTCTTCAACAACTAATATCTTTTTCATGATTTTTTAGTAAGCAGTTATCGACTTATTTGATGCTTGTAGAGCATTAAGACAAAAATGTCAAGGTCGATTTTACACCCTCAGGGTAGCCAACTCAGACTCCTTAAGGCTAATGTTAACTAACTTCACAGAATCAGGAAAGGGGGAGGTGTACGCAAATCTGAGTCCCGACTCCGACCTGACTCGTCACCTCTAAGGTTCCCCCATGTAATTCAACCGAGCGCTGCACAATCGCTAATCCCAAGCCTGTACCGGGAATGGTTCCGACATTTTTTGCACGGTGAAACGATTCAAATAAGCGGGGTAAATCTTCTGGTGGAATACCAATCCCCTCATCTTTAACACAATAGACCAGCTCCTGCTCGTATTTTACTAAATGAACATAGACCGGCTGTTCAAGGCTAGAGTATTTGAGCGCATTGGAGACTAAATTGGTAAAAATTTGCCGTAGCAACTTTTCATCGCCATTTAAGAGGACAGGCTCGTTGGGAATCTCCCAAGACAACTGGCGATCGCGGGCAATGCTGTTTTGGAGCTGTCGTAACAATTTGTGACAAAACTCACAGATATCCAGAGGCGTAGGATTAAAGGTCAACGTCCCCGACTCACTCTTGGCCAGAGTCAGCACGTCATCGAGGAGTTCGGTCATGTGACCAACCGCCGACTGAATATCATGGAGTTGTTCGAGTTGCTCCTCCCGAGTCCACTCATAGCGTTGCAGCAGTTGGCCACAGGATTTGATCACCGCTAGGGGAGTGCGAAACTCATGGGAGGCCATGGAGATAAAGCGAGATTTGAGATCAATGAGTTCTCGTTCCTTTTGCAGAGCCTTGATGACCTCCGCCTCGGCTCGTTTGCGCTCGGTAATATCCTGGATGACCATCACCAGATAGGGAGCCACCTCTGGAATATCATCCAAGGCCTCGACCGATTCGTCTCGAACCAGTGAGATAGTTACATGGACCCAAATGGCAGTACCATTGGCGTGCAGAAACCGTTTTTCCAAAGCAACCGTCTGGCAACGTTCCTCAATCAGATCCTGGGCGGCCTGTTCGGACGGGGGCAGATCTTCAGGATCGGTCATCTCCAAATAGGTGCGCTGAGCCAGTTGTTGGGGGCTGTACCCCAAAAGGTCACATAGTTTTTGATTGACAAACTCCCATCGGCCCTCCAGGGTGACTTGAGCCACCCCCACGGCCATCTGTTCAAACAGCGAGCGGAACCGTAACTCACTCCGTTGTAGGGCAATGGTGCGTTGGGCAACTTTGGTTTCCAACTCCTGGTTCAGTTGCCGCAGGGCAATTTCTGCCTCTTTGCGATCGCTGACATCCTGAACAATCCCCACAATCTGTTCCGGGTTCCCCTGGGCATCTCGACTCAAGACAATTTCTCGACTATGAATCCAATGCCAATGGCCATCTACCCCTCGCAGGCGATATTCACATTCGAGGAGTTGACCGGCATTGAGTTGTTCGAGGCGATCGCCGGGTTCCCCAATTTGGGAGACATCCTCAGGATGAAGCCGCTCACAAACCGTAGACAGCCCTAATTCAGCGATCGTAGTGGGGGTATAGCCGATTAGGGCTTCAACCTGACAGTTGATATAGATAATCTGCCAACTGCTAATTTCATAGACATAAAGGATATCAGGGGAGGTATCGGCAATCTGCTGGAAGAGGCGCTGTTGTTCCATCAGTGCCATTTCAAACTGTTGTCGCTGGGTGATGTCAATCCCCACGGCGATCGCAGCGCGGCTACTATCGTATTTCTGGGCAACCACCAGATATTGCAATCTGGACTCCTCAATATCGAGGGTAATAATTTGCCCCGCCGACATCGCCACATCCCTCATGAATTCCCCCATGAAGTCCGCCAATTGATGAGACGGCTGACTGGGAAAGCGGAGGTCTTGTCCCAGGAAATCTTCGGGAACTAGACCATAGAGATTGGCAAAGTTCGAGTTCACCCCTTGGTAGCATTCCTTGTCATCCACCCAACAGACAATGCCGGGAATCGCGTCGAGAATCGCTCGCAGGCGATCGCTCGTTCGTTGTAATCCCTCCTGCGCCTCCTGTCGGGTGCGGATACTGGCCCGTAGCATCTCGTTAATGCTCCGCAGTTGACCGGTGCGAGCTTGCACTCGCTCTTCTAACTCACGGGTGTTGTTTTGGAGAATCGCCTCCGCCCGTTTGCGAGCCGTGATATCCCGGGCCACCCAAAGGGCACACATGGTAATTTCCTGAGCCGAGATGGGTAAGGGCAACGGAGAAATACGAGCCTCAAACCACTGACTCTGAAGGTTTAGGTTATCGGAGTCGTCTCGGGGAGGAAGGTGATATTCATAGCGAATCGTACAACCCTGCTCCCAAGCCCGTTGGATCTGCCCAAAAAATGCCTGATCATAGGGCGGTTCGAAAAAAGCCGCGATAGTTTCGTTAACATCAGGATTGATGCGGCTGTAATCATGACTCGGCAAGCCCACATGGAGCTGCTCATCATTGTGAATGCTGATTTCTAGCACGATATCCGGCATCGTGGACAACAGCATTTGCAGTTTGGTGTAACTGCTGATGAGTTTTTCTTGCAGCAGTTGCTGTTCTTCGAGACTCAAGGGAGCTTGATAGTCGATTTGAACCGGATAGCCCTGACAGAGTACGTCCTGAGCTAGTAAGCTCCCCACCAGATGTCCCTCAGCATCCAGAACCGGTAAGGTCTCCTGAGGCCCTTGCTGAAGTTTTTGGATAAGCTGATGCCAGTCGGGGGGGCTGTTCTGTCGCCAGCAAGGCTGTTGAGGGTCTTGCCGCACCACAGACCCCAGGGCTTGGCTGCGATCGCACTGGGGATCTTGGAGGAGTGCCAGAGCATCCTGTTGAGAGAACCGTCCCAGGAAGCGATCGCCCTCCATGACAAACACATTCATCAGGTTCTCCTCTAGGAGGGTGGCGATCGCCTGTGTCAAGGACACCTCAGCCGGCACAATCAGCCGTTGCAGACTTTCGAGATTCTCAAATTGTCCATCGAAGATTGTCATAAGAGGAGGAGACCTCAGCCTATCGACAGGTACTCAGTAGTTACACGCACAAAACTGTTGTGGATTTACGCAATTAAAAATATGTATATCCGACAGTTTTCATCGCCCTCAATTACGACTATCATCGTAAATGTATCGAGGTAAATCCTTTAACCTCATCTTCTGAGAATTGTAGCATTAATAAAGGCAATTAAAACAAAAATACTTGTTTTGTAATATCCTAGATAGTATTGCTTGTAAACACTTGCAACCCCGTCGATTCATTTTGTTTAAGCCCCAACTCCCTTCTTGGAATCAGCCCTAAGTGCTATCTGTTGTCCCGATTCTGATTTTGACGTTTTGTCGAGTTTGCGCGATCAAGGGTTGAACTTTTTATCTATCCAAGACCTTGAACTTACATTGTTTACATCACCTTATCAGGTCAGAATCATGAAAAACGCTCGCATCTACTCAACCCGCTCTGCTGTCGCTGAACTTTTGGGCTATGTTAAACAAAGAGCCACCGGTCGCCTCATCGTTGTTTACGAGTCGACACAATACTATTTCGATTTATTTCAGGGACAACTGGCCACAGCCGTTCTATCCCTGCATCGTCGTCGTCGTTGGCAACGAGCCGTTGAACAGCGTGTTCCCCAATGGCAGCATCGCCTAGAGCCGAAAGGGAGTCAACAAAACTGGGAACGCAGCCACCTGCACCATGGTGTCAGTGAGGGTTGGCTGACCGGCAAGCAAGCCAAGGCCATTTTGACCGATTGCACTCGGGAGGTCCTGTTTTCCTTAATTAATAGTTCCAACTGTCACATCCACTGGCAACCGAGCAACAGCACCCTCTGTCCTCGCTGGACATTGAACGCTAGAGTTCTTGACCACATTTATGAGGAGGTTCAAGAATTATCACAAAACTGGCAAGAGTTAGGACTCAACCCCCAGTGGGTTTTTCAGGCTCCCCAACTCGATGAGAGCTTAGATCTCAGTTCAGCCATTTTTTCTCATCTGACCTCATCCTTGGATGGCAACCATTGTTTTTGGGACTTGACCTCAGACTTATCCATCTCCCGAGCCACCGTCAGCCGCATCCTCCGTCATTTCTTAGAGCAGGGAATTATTCAACTCCGTCCCCTGGGGGACCTTCCGGCGACTGAGGCTCAACCTCCCCCCTCAGAGTTAGCTTGGGAACTTGACATCAGTTACATCCGCGACATGATGGTTGCCTAGAAGGTTAACCGCCCCACTCTCCCCCCGTTAAGGTTTGCTCCAGGAAGCAGACCTTATTTTTATAGTAATTCTCCAGCCCACCATTGTGCCGCGAATCTCTTGGCCGTTTTGTACTCCAGGCTGCAATGACGGGGTTTGAATCTCGCTAGGCTAAAGAGAGTATCCCTAAAGTCGTTACCGTTGAGGGCTGTCATTTAGGCTTAAAAGCGTTACAATTGTTTACATAGAGCAGAGATTTACTCATTTCTCTGAGATCACCGTCCTGAACGCACCCGAACGACTTAAGCCAACACGAGTTCGTCGTAACCCAACCTCAAGCACCTCCGTTATGAAGACTGCTCAGACCTCTACCGACTTAGTCCGTACCTATCTCCGAGAAATTGGTCGGGTTCCCCTGTTAACCCATGAAGAGGAGATCCTATACGGCAAACGAGTTCAAAAACTGGTTGCACTCGAGACGATTCAAGAAGAACTCGCCCAAAAACTCGATCGCCAACCCACCCGCCAAGAGTGGGCCGAGGCTGCCAAACTCAGCCAGCGACAGCTTCAAAACGAGATTGAGAGTGGCGAGACTGCCAAACGTAAGATGGTAGAAGCCAACCTCCGTCTCGTGGTGTCGGTGGCCAAAAAATATATTAAACGCAACGTAGATTTGTTGGACTTGATTCAAGAAGGCACCATTGGGATGCAGCGTGGGGTCGAAAAATTTGACCCCACCAAGGGCTATCGCTTCTCAACCTACGCCTATTGGTGGATTCGTCAGGCGATTACCCGGGCCATCGCTGAGAAGGGCCGCACCATCCGTCTGCCGATTCACATTACCGAAAAACTCAATAAGATTAAGAAGGTTCAGCGTCAACTGACCCAAGAACTGGGGCGGGCCCCGAGTATCAGCGAAATTGCCCAGTCCATGAGTCTCACCTCGAAACAAGTCAGAGACTATCTCGAACGCTCTCGCCAACCCTTGTCTCTGGACTTGCGAGTGGGGGAAAATCAGGATACAGAACTGGCGGACTTACTCGAAGATGACGGCCCCTCTCCCGAGGACTTTGCCGTGCAGTCGTCCCTGCGCAGCGATCTCGAAACCCTCATGGCCGATTTAACGGCCCAGCAGCGGGAAGTCTTGGCCCTGCGGTTTGGCTTGCGGGATGGGAAAGCCATGACCTTAGCCAAAATTGGCGATCGCCTGAAAATCTCTCGCGAACGAGTGCGACAGATTGAACGGGAATCCCTCACCAAGTTACGCAAACGCAAAGCCGATATGGGTGAGTATCTCGCCAGTTAAGACGCAGAAGGGGAACGACACAGGACCAGTAGTCTAACTCCATTGGCGTTCCCCTTCTGGGTTTACCTTATGTGGGTTCACCTTGAGGCATGAGTCAGTCCTGGTCAAGCTGGAGTTGTTGCTGCTGGTTAGGGAAGACCACACGGAAGGTAGTCCAGCCATCGGCACTCTCGACGGTAATCCGTCCGTCGAGTTGGGTCACCAGTTTTTCGATGAGGGCTAACCCTAAGCCAGTTCCCCCTTGTTTCCAAGGATCGGCGTTGGGGATGCGGTAGAATTTCTCGAAGATTTTAGGCAGTTCCTCTGGGGGGATACTGGCCTGGTTGCGGATGGAAAATTCGATGCCCTCCCTTGACTCGGAGTCTTCCTCCCCTAACATCTCACATTGGCGGATATGTAAATGGATATCTCCGCGAGTCGCCGTATATTTGCAGGCGTTGTTTAACAGTTCCACTAAAATCCGTTCTAGGTTGAGGCGATCGCAGACAAACGGAGGTAGGTTCTTGGGACAGTCCACATGTAACCCCTGTTCGCGATCGCTGACTCGGGTATAGAAGGGACGGGTGAGGGTGGGAATCCACTCATTGAGGTTAATCAACGACATGGAAATGAGATAGGCGTTATTTTCAAGTCGTTGTAAATCCAGTAAATCCTCAACCAGTTCTTCCTCCCGAGTACATTCAGTGTTGAGGATGCTGAGATAGCGTTGAATGCGCGTCACTTGAGCCGCATCAATGACCTGAGGTTCGGGGTTGTTTTCCTCTTTGGGAACGAATAACTTTAACATCTCAATCGCCAGTTTCATATTGGCAATTGGGGTGCGCAACTCATGGGACACGGCACTGAGAAAATCATCTTTGAGGCGGTTCAGTTTCTCTAATTCTGCCACTTGGGCTTGTGCCGCCTGATAGAGTCGGGCTTGACGGATGGCGATCGCACATTGATTCGCCACCTGTTGCACCAAACGAATTTCTAAATCCGTAAACTCATACTCCGCATGATGAACTAACCATAAATCCCCTAAAACCCCTTGATTATCAAACAGAGGACTGGCGAGCATTGCCACTCGTCCTCGCACCGGATTGGGAATCAAGGAACAGAATTGAAAGTAACAGCCATCCATCAGTTGCGTGTAGAGTTCCGGGAAATTTCCCATCTGAGACACTCGCCCTTGAGATGCCGGAATAAAGTTTGTATATTCGTAGCAAATCGTTGACGTTCCTTGGTCTAAATCATAGAGTGCCGCATTACAAGACCCAACCCCTAAGACTACCGCCACCTCTCGGACTGCCGTTTGCACAATTTGGCTCTCATCGAGGCTATCGCGGACTTTATCGGTGATTCGTTTCAGCATCGCGTCAAACTCAATCGCCTGCTGTAACTGTTGTGTTCGTTCCCGAATTTCTTTCTCTAAGACTTCCCCTTGTTGTTGAACTTGCTCAAATAAATGAGATTGTTGAATGGCGATCGCCACCTGAGTTGCCAATTGTTGCAGCAGTTCCACCTCTAAAGATTGCCAATGGCGCTCCTGCCGACATTGATGAGCAACTAATAGACCCCAGAGGCAACCATGGTCGAGTCCCTCCGACGATTGCAGTAAAATCGGAACAATTAAGCTAGATTTTATTTGAAAGGGATTTAGCAGCGCCTGGACTGTCGGATCGGTTTCTTGAGAAATATCATTAATCAGATGGCTGCGACCTTGAAGATAGCGTTGCAGTTCAGGAGACTCCTGATAACTCAAGGGAATTTGATGATTGAGCATGGGTTTCCAGAGAGCATCTACTGACTCAACCACTACAATTCCATAAAAGTCTAAGACCTCCGCTGGATTGGCATCAAAGCGGTAAATCAATACCCGATCGCTATCTAGGAAAAGGCGAACCTCCGAGACCGTCGTTTGTAGAATATCTTCTAAATTGAGGGACTGACGAATTCGCTGGGCGATCGCACTCACCAAGCGTTCCCGTTCCGCCTGTTGTCGTAACGCCAATTCCGCTTCATGGCGCTTAGTAATATCTCGAATAATTCCCTCAATGGCGATCGCCTCACCACTTTGAGTATATACAAATGTATCCTGCTGTTCCGTCCATACCAAATGACCATCCCGGTGAAACCAGCGTAAACTCAACGGCGAATCCATCACCGTTTTTCCCTGTAGTAACCGTTGTAAGCGAGGTAAATCATCGGGGTGAATTTGGCTGAGCAACAAATCTTTATCGTCATAATAGGCTTGAGGTGCATAGCCCATCAGACGTTCAATACTAGGACTGAGATAGTCAAACCCCGGATCGGGGCAGAGGCGGTAGGAATAGAGCGTATCAGAGGCATTATCCACCAATTGGCGGAATTGAGAAAACTCCCGTTCCGGTGTCCCATAATTCTGTAACTGAACAAATCCATAATGACTCTGATTCAGAACCAAAGGGCTAAGGGTGACCTGCACCGACGTCAATTTTCCCCGGCCTGGACGACGGCGAATCGTCACCTCAACCGTTTCCCCCACCATCAACTTGGCCCAATGTTGTTTCCACACCGCCGTTGTCCATTGCGGAATGAGTTTGCTAATCGGTTTCTCAAGCAGATCGCGGGCAGGATAGCCAAGAGTCTGGCCGACTCCCGGTTGGACTGAGACAATACGCCCTTTTGGATTAAGCCAGAGAAATGTGGAACTTACAGAATTCACAATGGTTGGCCACTCACTAACGGTTTAACGGTGAGGCCGGTTTATACCTCCGAACACTCCCCTAGTTCAATTCTAACCATCGTGATTCGAGAGCCGGAAATCCCAACCTATCTAGGCCAGCAGCGTCCCCTCTAAGACGGTAACCGCCTGTCCTCCTAAGATCACCCGTTCTGCGTCGCGTCGTACCCGGACAATCCCTCCCCGAGGTGAGGCTTGATAGGCCAATAACTGCATCTTTTTGAGTTTGCGTCCCCAATAGGGGCCTAAACAACAGTGGGCCGATCCCGTCACAGGATCTTCATTAATCCCCATTCTGGGGGCAAAAAAGCGGGAGATGAAGTCATAGTCTCCTTGACTTCCCGAGTTAAGGCGCACTCCCTGACTGCGACTGGTGACAATTACACCCTGACAGGGAAGTTGGGCCAGTTGGGCAAAATCAGGATCGAGATCTTCGACATCCTCAGGGTTGGCCACGTCCACGAGCCAATAGTCTAAGACACTCTCACCGATAAATAAGGGGATGACCCCTAAAGCGGCTTCGAGTTTAGGAATCATGGGGTCGTTGGGGGGACGTTGCACCACGGGGGCCGCCGGAAAGTCCAATTCAATCCAAGACTGTTGACGCTCGGCCCTCAAGTCGCCGCTACGGGTGTAAAACTGAATCGGCGTTGTCAGCGCAACGAACCCTGTTTCCCAGAGAGCGTGGGCAGCAGCGAGAGTGGCGTGGCCACAGAGATCGACTTCTGTGGTGGGGGTGAACCAGCGTAGGCGGAAGCCGCGACCCTCTCGGTGCAGAAATGCCGTTTCCGAGAGATTCATCTCCGCCGCCACGGACTGCATCCAAGACTCCTCCACCGCCCGGTCCAGAAGACAGACCGCCGCCGGATTTCCCCCATAGGGGCGATCGGTGAAGGCGTCAATTTGTAAGAGTTTCATAATGTCTTGACCGGTGCGATCGATGACGTTAGCTTACGGGAAACTGGCTTTCAGTCTACCAAAGTGCGGGTCTCCCGAGTTGGCGGCAATGGTGCAATGTCCCCAAAACGTTCTACACTAAAGGGTGCTTTTGTTGTCTCATGGAGAAAACTGTTGTCACCCGTGCGGAAAACTGTTCTAGCTGGTAACTGGAAAATGTACAAAACCCAGGCCGAAGCCCTGGAGTTTTTGAAGGGGTTTGTCTCTCACCTCGAAGACACTCCCGATGAGCGAGATGTGATTCTCTGTGTTCCTTACACCGCTTTGGGAAGCCTCTCGAAGAACTTGCATGGGGGACGGGTGCGTCTTGGCGCTCAGAATGTCCATTGGGAAGACTGCGGTGCCTTCACTGGTGAAATCTCCGCCCCCATGCTGACGGAGTTAGGGGTCGATTACGTGGTTGTTGGCCATAGTGAACGCCGGGAGTATTTCGGGGAAACCGATGAAACCGTCAACCGTCGCCTCAAAGCCGCCCAAGCTGGGGGACTCACCCCGATTCTCTGTGTCGGCGAAACCAAGGCCCAACGAGATGCAGGAGAAACAGAAGCCCATATCTTCTCTCAGTTGGAGCAAGATTTGGTGGATGTGGATCAAAATAAACTGATTATCGCCTATGAACCCATTTGGGCCATCGGCACCGGCGATACCTGTGAGGCAGCCGAAGCCAATCGCGTCATTGGCTTGATTCGCTCCAAACTCACCAATGCAGATGTTCCCATTCAATATGGTGGTTCCGTCAAACCCGCCAACGTGGATGAGATTATGGCTCAACCCGAAATTGACGGGGCCCTCGTTGGAGGCGCTAGTTTGGAACCGGAAAGCTTTGCCCGCATTGTCAACTACAAAGCCTAGCAACAGCTCAGACCAGACTTAATTTCTGTTAAGTTTGTAACGGTTTCCCCCTATTTTTGTAACGTTTTTTGAAATAGCGGCGGCTTGAGGTTTCGAGTCGTCGCTATTTTATGAGCCTGGCTGGCCGCATTTTTAACAAAACTTGAAGAACTCTCACGGTTTTGGGGATTTCGCTTAATCTAGGAATACATTAAGACCGCTTGTCAGATCTACTGGATTCCCATGGAAAACTTTGAAAACTATCGACTCAAATGCACCCTCAGCTTTGGGGACATTTACGGTCAAATCATCATTTGGCTCATTGTCATCTTCCTCAGCCTGGCCTCAGCCCTCGCTCTCTGGAGTACAGAACGCGAACTCTATGCCCTGCTAACTGTAGGTTTGATTGTCGTTCTGTCCCTGCCGTTCCTCCTGTTTGCCTTTGTCACCACGTTGCTGAACCACATTGAAGTCAATGCCATCGATCCAACAGCAGAAACCTCCAAGTTTTCAGGAAAACGCCCCCCCAACGAAAAACCCGCCCAGGCCACCGGCTAACGCCAAGCTCACGAACCCCGGATCATGTCACAATGGAGATAGGAAGGCAGCAGGCAGCAGGCAATAGGCAATAGGGGGAAGACAGCAGTTTTTCTATTGCCTATTGCCATCCCCTCCCAGGAGGGGTTCTGCCTACTGCCTATTGCCTACTGCCTATTGCCTTTTGCCTTCCCCCCCATGCTGCAACATGATGTCATTATCGTCGGTGGCGGACTCGCCGGAAGCCGCGCCGCCGTTGAAATCGCCCGCACAGACGCCCAGCTCAACATTGCCGTCGTCGCTAAAACCCATCCCATCCGATCGCACTCCGTCGCCGCCCAGGGAGGCATCGCCGCCACCCTCAAAAACGTCGATTCTCAAGACTCCTGGAAAGCCCACGCCTTTGATACCGTCAAAGGATCGGATTATCTCGCCGATCAGGATGCCGTCGCCTTACTCACCCAAGAAGCCCCCAATGTCGTCATCGACTTGGAACATATGGGGGTGTTGTTCTCCCGCCTAGAGGATGGCCGCATCGCCCAACGGGCCTTTGGCGGCCATTCCCATAACCGCACCTGTTACGCCGCCGATAAAACCGGCCATGCCATTCTTCATGAACTCGTCAACAACCTCCGTCGCTATGGGGTGACCATTTACGATGAATGGTATGTGATGCGCCCCATTATTGAAGAGGGGGAAGCTAAGGGCCTGGTGATGTATCACCTCGAAAGCGGACGTGTTGAGGTGGTTCGCGCCAAAGCCGTCATGTTTGCTACGGGGGGTTATGGACGGGCCTTTAATACCACCTCCAATGATTATGCTTCGACGGGGGATGGTTTGGGGATGGCCGCTGTGGCGGGCCTCCCCCTCGAAGATATGGAGTTTGTGCAATTTCACCCCACAGGCTTATATCCCGTTGGGGTCTTAATTTCCGAGGCAGTTCGCGGTGAGGGGGCCTATCTACGGAACGCCCACGGCGATCGCTTTATGGAACAATATGCCCCCAGTAAGATGGAACTGGCCCCACGGGATATTACCTCCCGGGCCATCGCCACGGAGATTCGCCAAGGGCGTGGCATTAACCCCGATGGCAGTCCTGGCGGGTCTTATGTCCATCTGGATTTGCGCCACATGGGACGGGAGAAGATTATGAGTCGGGTTCCTTTCTGTTGGGAAGAAGCCCATCGCCTGGTTGGGGTGGATGCGGTGAATGACCCCATGCCCGTTCGTCCCACGGCCCATTATTCTATGGGCGGCATCCCCACCAACACTCGCGGCCAGGTGCGCCTGGGGCCTGAAGGCTTCGTGAGCGGCTTCTATGCGGCGGGAGAATGTGCCTGCGTCTCTGTCCATGGGGGGAACCGTTTGGGCAGTAATTCCCTGCTCGAATGCGTCGTTTATGGCAAGCTTACGGGGGCAGCGATCGCCGAGGATGTCCAGTCTCGCAAATTGCCGGAGTTAGAGGAACAGCCCTATATTGAAGAGGCTCAACGGCGCTTACAGGAGTTGTGCGATCGCCAAGGGGAGTATCGCATCAACCAGGTCCGTCAACGGCTTCAGGACACCATGAGTGAGTTTTGTGGGGTGTTCCGCAGTCAGGAGTTGATGCAGCAGGGTTTAGATGAACTTGGGGCGATTGCCCAACAGGTGCAACAGATCCATCTCGACGATCGCGGAACCCTCTGGAACACCGAACTCATCGAAGCCATGGAACTCGACAACCTCCTGATTGTGGCCCAAACGATCCTCTACTCTGCCTTCAATCGCCAGGAAAGTCGCGGTGCCCATTTCCGGGAAGACTACCCCAGTCGCAATGACGGGGAGTTTCTCCACCACACCCTGGCCTATCACTCGGCCGCTGGGGTGGATATTGTCCCCATGGCGGTCAACCTCAGCCTCTTTGAACCTCAAGAACGGAAGTATTAATAGACGTTAAGCCTAACGTTCCCCGGTTCACTGTCAACCGCCCCCTTAATTGGCGATGCCCCAAAAAATTAGAGAACTCAAAAAGAGGCTGCGACAGATCGGTTTTGTCGAAATCCCCGGTAAAGGAAGTCATACCAACTAGATTCACCGTTTCTATCACGGTAAGCTGACCCTCTCAGGAAAAGCAAATGACGATGCTAAACCCTATCAGGAAAAAGCTGTAAATCAGGACATAATGGAGGTTCAATCGAGGAATCATGATGAATAACTTAAAATACAGAATTGTGGTTCAGTGGTCAGACGATGATAACTGTTTTCTAGTTGGCTTCCCCGACTTTCCAGGACAAGAGTGGTGAACTCATGGAGATACCTATGAAGAAGCACTCAGCAATGGAACTGAGGCTTTAGAATCCCTCGTCATGGCATACCAATCTACGGGTGATCCCTTGCCGCAACCCCAAACGATCTCCATGCTCTCCTGATGAATTTTCGGATCTCATCCTTTAATGCTGGCTGTTCAGCAGAGAACGACATACCAATCAAACATCCCCTCGGCGATCGCACAACCAATAGGTTTTCATCTCGCCTCGTCCTTTAATGTCTAACAGTCCCCGAGACTCAAAAATATAGCGGTCTTGTAGCATCTCATAGGTTTTCTGAGTCACCTGGATTTTGCCCGCCTGTCCTTGGGACTCCATGCGGCTGGCTACATTGACCGTATCTCCCCATAAATCATAGGCAAATTTGCGAATCCCAATCACCCCAGCGACTACGGGGCCAGTGTTGATGCCAATTCGCAGTTGGAAAGAGAGATGATTTTCTCGGTTAAACTCATCAATAGCCCATTGCATTTCTAAGGCCATTTCAGCAATGGCCCCGGCATGATTCTCCATCGGCATCGGCAGTCCCCCAGCCACCATATACGCATCACCAATGGTTTTTATTTTTTCTAGCTGATAGGCCAACGCCAACTGGTCAAAGGTTGAAAAAATCTCGTTCAATATCGCCACCAATTTCGACGGTGGCATCTGGGCCGAGACCGTGGTAAAGTCCACCAAATCCGCAAACATAATCGTGGCTTCCTCAAACCGTTCAGCGATGGAGGTTTGGTCTTGTTTCAGTTGTTCGGCAATTTTACGCGGTAGCACATTCAGCAGTAAACTTTCTGACTTCTCCTGTTCCACCCGTAGGGCTTCTTCTGCTAGTTTGCGCTTCGTAATTTCTTGAACAGTTCCCTCATAGTACAGCACACGCCCCTGACGATCTCTGACAGTCCGGGCATTTTCTGAAGTCCAAATAATACGGTTATCTTTGCAACGTACCTGTAATTCAAACTCAACAATTGAGCCTGCATCGTCCAAACAACGAATAAATTCTAGGCGGCGATCGCTATCAACATATAAATCCTGGCTCACATCCTGTACATTTGCCTGTAAGTCTTCCAAAGACTCATAGCCATACATCTGAATTAGTGCCGGATTCGCACTAATATATTGCCCCTGAGGGGTGGTTTGATAAATTCCCTCCGCCGCATTCTCGAAAATACTGCGATACTTCTCTTCAGCTTCTTGTAAGGCATTTAAAACTCGGCGACGCTCGGTGATGTTGCGGGCAACCCAAATCACACAGTTATCCGGTAACGGCGAAACAGTTGCCGCAAACCACACCTCAGAAGTCTCTTGATTATCTGGGTCTTCAACCTCAAGATTGTACTCTAAGTTAACCGTTTGACCTCGATTTAAGGCTCGCTGAATATGACTGACAAAAATACTGGCTTGAGTAGGCGGGAGAACCTCATAAACACTTTTGCCGATGCGGTCTTCTGTCGGACTATACAGCACTTCAGAATTCGTTGAGACAATCTTAACGTAGCGTCCTTGGGCATCGAACACCGCAATGGTATCTGTCATTGCTTCAAATAGGGCCCGTAACTCGGCTTCCGATTTACGTAGGGCTGCTTCAATTCGCTGACGTTCTCCAATTTCTAACATCAGTCGTTCGTTCGATTGACGCAAAGCAGCCGTGCGTTCTTCGACTCGACTTTCAAGGTCCTCGTTAGCTTGTTGTAAGGCTTCTTCGGCTCGTTTCCGTTCCGTAATATCCTCAATGGTTCCCTCGTAATACAAGAGATGATTTCCCTCGTCATCCCAAACTAAACGGGCATTTTCGGAAATCCAAACAATAGTTCCATCTTGACGATAAATTTCCTGTTCAAAGCCAATAATTCGCCCCTGTTGATGAAGCGTCTCTAGAAAATGTTCTCGTTTTTGAATATCTACATAAAGGAGGCGATCGCCACAACTGAGATTATTGATTAAACTTTGGGCCGACTCATACCCATAAATCCGAGCCAAGGCAGGATTGGCATTAAGATAGTTGCCATTGGGGTCAATCTGATAAATCCCCTCAACGGCATTTTCGAATAAGTCGCGATATTTGGCTTCCGCTTCCTTGAGGGCTTGAACCGCTCGATGACGTTCCGTAATATCAATTCCTACGGTAAAGGCGGCCCGCCCTTCGTCATATTTTTGGGCTGCAATCAGATAACTATGGGTTTCGCCATAAACTTTGGCCGTAATTTCCTGGCAATGTTCCGTCGCCTCACTGGCAAAGAACTCCTCAAGGACCCCCTGGAAGAGATCACTGGTTTGTAAGAAGCCAATCTCCTGATTCACAAAGGCTTCCGGCGGCAGATTATAGGTTTGGGCCAGATGACGATTGACCCCGAGATAGCGCAAGTCACGGCTAATCCAGGACACCATCCCCGGAACCGCCTCTAGAATCGCCTGGAGTTGGTCTTTAGCGGCCCGTAGGTCATTTTCTGCCTGACGACGTTCTGTGATGTCTATGCCCACCGTAAACGCCGCGCGATCGCCATCGTATTTCTGGGCCACAATCAGGAAATCCCGCAGTTCCCCATGAACCTGCGTCGAGACTTCACAGGTGGCATCATCGGCATTACTCTCAAAAAATGACTTCATGAAATCTTGGAAGTCATGACTGGCGCGCAAAAAGCCAATATCTTTGCCGACGAAGGTCTCCGGTTCCGCCTCAAACATCTGGGCTAATTGATGATTGACCCCCAAATAGCGCAAATCTCGGCTAATCCAAGACACCACCCCCGGAACCGCCTCGAGAACCGCCTCAAGTTGCTCTTTTGCCGACCGTAAGGCTTGTTCGGCCCGAGTATGCTTGACAATTTCCGCCACGAGTTGATCATTGGCCTCAACCAATGCAGCGGTGCGTTCTTCGAGTTGAGATTGCAACGTCTCATCCGTTAACGAGGACTCCTGGGGTTGCTGCTGGGTTTCTAAAGCTTCAACACGTTGACGGAGAAGGGCTAACTCATGAATCAGTTGTTCCTTGGGTTTATCTTCGTCTCTCATGACGTTGCGTCGTTGAACGGGTGAGGAAGTCATTGCTGTACCTAAGCTGTTGGTCGTTCACCGGCCAGCCTGAAGTTCAGTCTGCTGCGGTATGCACCCTACGATTTCGTCAAACACTCATCACCACGGCGATCGCCCCGGACTGGGTTGACGAGTGTGCCCCCTGAGTTAAGCTACTGAAGCTACTATTCTAGTTCACTCGCCCACAAGCCGTTCAACCGTGTCGAGACGCAAACTCGCAGGTTCTCCCTAGTTGTTTCAGGTGAGTTCCCCCACATTCCGGGGAGTTATCGGGGTTTTGCACCCTCTTGAGTCAGCCTAGCCGGTTTCTCTCAGCCACGGATTGCGGCCCCCACCCCCAAGGACTCTCACCAAACACCCCCAGCTTCTGGGGATTCTGTAGCGTTTCTTAACAACCTATAGCTCAAACTCCAGGAAATTTTGTATCCTAACGGACGTGGTTTAAGAGTTCGCCCGAGAGCGAATTGATTTCATGGCTTACTTGTGGTACAAAGCATTTCATCTCATTGGCATCGTGGTCTGGTTCGCTGGACTGTTTTATCTGGTCCGTTTGTTTATCTATCACGTTGAAGCCGATGCCGAACCCGAACCCGCCCGTTCCATCCTTAAAAATCAATATCAAATCATGGAAAAGCGGTTATACCACATTATCACAACGCCAGGAATGATTGTAACCGCAGCCATGGCGATCGGCATTATTAGCACCAATCCCGAGATTATGAAGTCCAGTTGGCTTCATATTAAGTTAGGATTTGTGGCTCTACTAATTGGCTATCATTTCTATTGTCGCTCCTTGATGAAAAAGTTGGAAAAGGGGGAATGCAACTGGACCAGTAAACAGCTTCGCGCCCTCAATGAAGCCCCAACATTACTCTTGTTAGTGATTGTTATGTTAGCGGTCTTCAAAAACAACTTCCCCACCACAACTGCCCCCTGGCTCGTCTTCGGTGCAGTCATCCTAATGGCAGCCACCATTCAACTTTACGCCCGCAAACGTCGCCTCGACAAAGAACGACTCAGCCTAGACAGTTAATCGCCATTTCATCCAAATAGAGAATAGTCTATTACCCTCTCTTCCCCTACTGCCTACTGCCTTCTCTTCCCCTACTGCCTACTGCCTTCTCTTCCCCTACTGCCTACTGCCTTCTCTTCCCCTACTGCCTACTGCCTTCTCTTCCCCTACTGCCTACTGCCTTCTCTTCCCCCTACTGCCTTCTTCCCCCAAAAACCCCTCGATCGCCCGCCGAGTCGTATTCGGGCGTTCCAGATGAGGCACATGGCCACAACAGGGAATCCAGACTAACTCACCATGAGGAAGTCGTTGTTTAAACTCCCCCGCATCATCCGTCCCCAGAATGCGATCCTCCTCACCCCAAATCACCAGGGTGGGGAGTTCCAATTGTGGGAGTTTAGCCGTCAACGAGGGAAAGCCACCACTTTTCGTAAACTTAATCAGCGCCTGTTTCCAGCCCTCACAGTCGAGATGCAACGCCGCACAACACCGAGCATCTGCTGAATTGAATGACTTATCAAAATAGGCCGAATAACTAATCTGATTGCGCACCCCAGGCCGACGGAGAAAATTCGCCGCCAAACTATCAAAAGGAGGAAACAAGTATTTGCCAATCACCGGGCCCTTAGCAATCCCCGCACTATCGAGGAGAACCAATCGTTCCACCGCCTCAGGATACGTCAGCGCAAAATCAATCGCCGCCGCCCCCCCCATCGACGCCCCCACCAACACCACCGGGCGGGCGATCGCCTGTTGCCAAAACCCATATAAATGAGCTTTGATGGCATCAGGAGAAAACGCCCCCTGGGGCGATCGCTCCGTAAAGCCAAAGCCCAACAAATCTACCGCCCAAGTTTCCCGAGATTGGGCTAACAACGGTTGTAGGCGGCGGAATTCCAACACCGAACTGTCAAAACCATGGATGAGTAGCAGCGGCGTCTGCCCCTCCCCGCGCTGGACATAGGTGGTGGAAATCTGACCTTCCTCCAGCTTCACCTCGACACGTTGAATCGCCTGTGCTTGCTGAATTGACGTCTCTTCACTCAATTGGTGAACCGCAGCCGGGAGAAAATCGGGGAACATGAGTAATCCGCGAGAACCTGAACCATTAATTGTGAACTATGCCGCAGCAAAGTCCGGACTCGATCATACCTGACCCCGAGACCCCCATTCGCGTCATCGGCCTCATGAGTGGAACCTCCATCGATGGCGTCGATGCTGCATTCGTGGAACTCCAGGGTGGGCGATCGCCCCTGAAACTCAAGCTTCTAGCCGCCGAAACCTTCCCCTACGAACACATCGCCGCCCCCAACCTGCGATCGCAACTCCTTGCCGCCGCCAGCAACGAACCCCTACCCCTCAGCCAACTGGCACAACTCGACGATGCGATCGCCCATGCCTTCGCCCACGCCGCCCAACGCATCCAAACCCACCACCCCCCCGCCCAACTCATTGGGTCCCACGGACAAACCGTCTTCCACGCCCCACCCTCCCCTCCCAAACATCTCGGCTACAGCCTCCAGCTCGGCCGTGGCGCCGTCATCGCCCAGCAATCTGGACTCCCTACTGTCAGTAACTTTCGCGCCGCCGATATCGCCGCTGGCGGGCAAGGTGCGCCCCTCGTTCCCCCCATCGACGCCTGCTTACTCGCCCATCCCCAGCGCGATCGCTGCGTCCAGAACCTCGGCGGCATCGGCAACGTCACCTATCTCCCCGCCGGATGTAGTCAAAACGTCGAGGGAGTCCTCGGCTGGGACACCGGCCCCGCCAACATCCTCATTGACCTCGCCATCCGTCAACTCACCAACGGCGAACAACAGTACGACCAAAACGGTCAGTGGGCCGCCTCCGGAACCCCAGACTCTGACTTAGTCCAACAGTGGCTTAAGCATCCCTTTTTCCGCCAACCTCCCCCCAAATCCACCGGCCGCGAAGACTTCGGCCCCCAACTCTTGCAGCAGTATCATCAGCAAGCCCAACATCTCAGCCCCGCTGACTGGCTAGCCACCCTCACCGACTTCACCGCCGCCACAATCGCCGACAGTTACAAACGCTTTCTCCCTCAACTCCCCCAAGACGTGATCCTCTGCGGCGGTGGAAGTCGCAACCCCTACCTAAAATCCCGTCTACAAACCCATCTCCCCCAAGTCACCCTCTCCAACAGCGACGACTGGGGACTCAACGCCGACTTCAAAGAAGCGATCGCCTTCGCCATCCTCGCCTACTGGCGCATCCAAGGTCATCCCGGCAACCTCCCCAGCGTCACCGGCGCCACCAAACCCGTCCCCCTCGGCGACATCCACCACCCCTAACCCCCTGTTGCCCCTTGCCTACTGCCTACTGCCTACTGCCTACTGCCTACTGCCTTCTCTCCCCTATTCCCTGTTCCCTGTCTTTTACCCCTTCCCCCTCCCCTCCCCCCCAACTGCTAAGATTCTCCTAGCGAGGAATTCTCTTAAACCTCGCGCTTGATGGCAATCCTTCTGTTGTAAATTGTGGTAGCTCACTCGTTTTTACTCGAACAAGGTCGGTGGCGCCTAGAAGGCAACTGGCTTGAACGCTCAAACCCGCCCATCGCATTGACGGGTCGCATCATCGTCGCCTGGGGACAAGATAACTGGTATAGCATGGTGACCAAACTCACCTTCCCCAACCGAGAACGGCAAGAAATCACCTGTCAATATCGAGGTCGTCTTGACGGCGGCGAGCGCCAATACACATTCGTTTTACAACACAGCGAGTTAGGGCGAGTTGAAGGAGAAGGTTGGATTACCCCAGCGGCGATCGTCCAACGCTATTGGACACTCAATGACAAACAACGCCGCAGTGGCTTTGAAACCCTAACCCGCCTTGACGCTGGTAAATACGCCATCTCTGGAGGCATGATGGCTGGCCTACACCTCACCAGTGCCATGGATGCCACCGTCATCTTGCAATACAGTTAACCCAATCATGACCCCCCAAACCCTCATTCCCCTTACCATCCCCTCCTTGGAGGGGTTAGGGGTGAGTTCCCCCTACTGCCTACTGCCTACTGCCTGTTGTCCCCCTACTGCCTCTTTCCCCATTAACAAGCGATCGCATTTTTGATCCCCCCCTCAAAAATCCCTGAAAACTACTGTAAAATTAACCTGGCTTACCCCCAAATCTCTCCACATCGCCATTTTTAAAAAGGGCAATTGCCCTTAAGCCCACCTAGCCGTTTTTCACAAATTTTGTATGACCGTCATCACCCCCGACAAAACCGCTCTCGATCTCGACCGCGCCAATCAACATCTTGACAACGCCAACGCCAGCGACATTGTGGCCTGGGCGGCCCAAACCTTTGGCGATGGCCTAGTCATGAGTAGCAGTTTCGGGATTCAGGCGGCGGTCATGTTGCACCTCGTGACTCAAGTGAAACCCGATATCCCCGTCATTTGGGTTGACACTGGCTATCTGCCCCCAGAAACCTATCAGTTTGCCGAAGACTTACAACAACGGCTGAACCTCAACCTGCATATCTACCAATCTCCCGTCAGCCCCGCCCGCATGGAAGCCCTCTACGGCAAACTCTGGGAACAGGAAGACGTCGCCGCCCTCAACCGCTACGATGCCATTCGTAAAGTTGAACCCATGCAGCGGGCCCTACGGGAACTCGGGGCCACCGCCTGGCTAGCGGGACTGCGGGCCAACCAAACTCAACATCGCCGCAACCTGCGTCCCATCGAACTCCAGGGAGACTATTACAAAGTCTTCCCCATCCTCGATTGGTCTTCAAAAGATGTCTATGAATATCTGATGGCCAACGATTTACCCTATCACCCCTATTTTGACCTCGGCTATACCACCGTCGGCGATTGGCATTCTAGCCGCCCCGTCACTTCTGATGATGACCATGAACGGGATACCCGCTTCCGAGGACTGAAACAAGAATGTGGCTTACATCTGCCTGAAAGTGACGGAGAATCCGAAAGCCTCGATTCGAGTTCCCTCTAACGCCTCCGGCGCGATCGCCCCTCCACCCCAACCCATCCCAATATGTCCTCTTTCCGAGATGTGGTCGGATATTTCCGCGCCTACCGTCGTTCGGCAATTCTCAGCATCCTCATCACGGGGAGTTTTGAGATTCTCGATTTAGCGGTTCCCTATGCCGTTGGCCAGATTCTCAATGTCCTCTCGGGCCAAACCCTCGATCCGTTTTCTCAGGGTTTGGTCAATAGCACGGCACAACTGCTCAATCGTGACCCTGATATTAACCTACAACTTGGGGTCTTCGTGGGTATTATTTTCGTGATTTCTGTCCTACGGGCCCCCTTGCAACCCTGGTTAAGTGGCTGGTTCCATTGGTGGATTGCCCTCAAAACTCGTCAGGACAAATCTAAATCTGTCATCACTAAAGTCCTGGAGTTACCCCTAAATTTTTATGACGAAAATAATCCCGGACGCATCGCCGGACGAGTTGCAAAAGGGATTACCAATTACACCTGGACCTATCCTGAAATTGCCGGTCAATTTCTCCCCAAGCTGATTCGAGTTTTGGGGGTATTTGTCATCATTGCCTTGATTGAACCCTGGGTGGCACTGGTCTTTGGGCTGTCCTTTGCTAGTATTTTGCTGTTTAGTTTGCGCCATTTACAGGCAATTGTTAAAAAAGAAAATGCCCTAGACCGCTATTTAGAAAATATCGATAGTCGCACCTCAGAAATCATCACCAACATCAAAACCGTTAAATCCTTCGCCAATGAAGGACGAGAGTTTAAGCGGCAACAACAACGCATCGATCGCGCCCACTATTTTACGATTCACCGCATTCACCGCGATTATGTGATTCTCGACACCTGGCGCCGTACAGTCATTCAAATGTCTCTATTTGGCATTCTCGTGATGACCCTTTGGGCCACGGTGAATGGCCAGATTTCTCTCGGACATTTTATTACCACCTTCACCATCTCCAGCTACGCCTATGGGGAACTGCGTCCCCTCAGCCTCATTGCCGAAGTCTTTGCCCGTCGCTACAGTTCCATGTTGCGCTTCCACGAGTTACTCAACACCCCATCGGGACAGGACGCGGCCCGCTTGGTGTTAGATCACAACCAAGAGAATCCCTATCAGTTTAAGGGTGCGATCGCCTTTAAGCAGGTCGTCTTTGGCTACACCCCCAATATCCCAATTTTGAAAGGGCTTGATTTTGAGATTCAACCCCGGCAAACGGTAGCGTTGGTGGGACGTTCGGGGTCAGGAAAATCGACGTTAGTCAAGCTTCTTTTTCGCTACTTTCAACCGGATTCTGGGCATATCTATCTCGATGGCCAGGATATTCAGTCCCTCGATGTGGGCCAGTATCGACGGCGCTTGGCTATTGTCCATCAAGATGTGGATATTTTCAATGGCACGCTTTTAGATAACCTGAAATACGGGAATCCTGATGCGACTTGGCCGCAGGTGAAATCTGCCTGTGCGATCGCCCGCGTGGATGAGTTTATCGCTGAACTTCCCCGAGGCTATGCCAGCATCGTCGGTGAGCGTGGTGTCCGACTCTCCGGGGGACAGCGCCAACGCATCGGCATCGCCCGCGCCCTGATTGTCAATCCCGATATCTTGGTGTTTGATGAAGCCACCTCTAGTTTAGATTACGAGTCAGAACGCTCAATTCAAGACGCCATGCACTCCATTTTTGGCACGCGCACTACCATTATCATCGCCCATCGCCTCAGCACTATCCGTGATGCTGACCAAATTATTGTCCTCGATAACGGGGCGATCGCCGAAATTGGCTCCCATCAAGATTTACTCTCCCAAGCTGGACTCTATCGCCGACTTCATGACCTCTCAGAAAGTGGCGATTTGCTCGACTAATCCCCCTTACAGAAAATTTTAGTTTTTCTCCTAAAAACTCTTGACAGTCCCTCAAGAGACTGGCTATAATTAGAACAGAAATATAAATAAAGTCTTAGCCCGCCTCGGGTAGCACCAATTTTTCCGACGGTTAGGATCAAGGCTTCGCGGCCCCGGTGCGGGCCGCGCAAAGCCAAACATCTGGGCTGCGCAATTTTTTTAGGTCGGCAAAACGGGGTCTTCACCAGAACCTATAATTAAGGTCAGGGTTGCCCTTTCTCCTTGTGCCTGAAATGAACCGTCCCCCCAGCTCTCCTGTCAATCCACGAATCTGCATTTTGGGCGGTGGTTTCGCGGGACTGTACAGCGCCTTAGCTCTAGCCAAGATTCAACTCTTAGAACAATGGCAGATCGTCGTCATCGACCAAACTGATCGCTTTGAGTTCAGTCCTCTCCTCTACGAACTCATCAGCGGCGAACTCGAAGCCTGGGAAGTGGCTCCCCCCTACCTGCAACTATTACGCAACGAGCGCATCAACTTCTACTGCGATCGCATCGAGGGGATTAATCTCGAAGCTCGTCAAGTGCAACTGCGAGATCGCGGACCTCTGGGATATACCTATCTAATAATCGCTTTAGGCCTAGAAGGTCGAGTTCCCCCTCACCCCGACGTGTTGAGCTTCCGCCGACTCGCCGATGTCCAGCGACTCGAAGCCGAATTACAGCGGTTACAACATGAACCCTCCCTAGACATCAGCATTGTCGGAGCCGGAGCCAGTGGCGTCGAATTGGCCTGTAAGCTAGCCGATCGGTTGGGCGATCGCCATCAAATACATCTCATCCATCGCGGCCCACAACTGCTACCAGGATTCAGCCCCCCAACCCGCAAAGCCGCTGAGGGAGCCATCAACAAACGTCGCATCCGCCTCAGCCTCAACACCAACGTCAAGGCGATTCAACATCAAGGAGACTTTCAACTGCAACTCCAGCAACAAGGGAAATTCTTTAAAGAAACCAGCCATCTCGTCATCTGGACAGCCGGAACCGAGATCAGTCCCCTCATTCGCTCCCTTCCCGGCGGCGATCGCGGTCAGCTTTCCGTCACCCCCGAACTACAACTGAGCCGCTACCCAGAAGTATTTGTCCTCGGGGACTTAGCCGCCACCCCCTTAGCCAACACCGCCCAAGTCGCCTATCAACAGGCCCCCCACCTGGCGAAAAACCTCCAATCCTACGTCTTTCAAGGCTCCCTCAAACCCTTCCGTTACCGTCATCTCGGAGAAATGCTCACCCTAGGCATTCACAACGGAGTCGTCCACAGCTTCGGGATCACAATCAAAGGTCGCCTGGGTAACCTCATCCGCACCCTCGTATATATCCAACGACTACCCACCCTACGACAAAGTTTACGAGTTCTAGCTCACCGACTGAAACTTGCCCTTCCCTGGACTAAACCCTAAATTATCCAGGTTTTATGACAATGACCCTGATAAAAATTGCAGGACTCTCGTGGATTTGCTAAAACTCCCCATAACGCACAATACTTATGCCCTAAGTTTGCCGATAATGGGTTGTGAGTCTTGGTATAAACTAAATAGTTTGCAGAAATAGCCTCTATTCTCCCAGCTCAGTTACCTCAGCTTAGTTGTGTCTCACTCCCCTCAATCCTTCAATCCTCAAAGACCCGACGCCTTCGATGCCTTATTTGCGGTAACCTCCGACGGGCTTCTCCTCTTTGACCCCGACGGATTTTGTCAGGCCGCAAATCCTGCCGCCTGTGACCTTTTCCAAATGTCATCAGACCAACTCATTGGATGTCATCGCCGGGATATCCTGACCTCACGATCTGACAGAGGCTGCGCAGAGGTTCCAGGTCTCCTTGGAGACAGCGGGGAAGGTTGGTTACCCAGAGATAATGGCACACATTGCTATATCGACTATCGAACATGCTGCAACTTTCTTGACCAGTACGACCTATTGATTTTGCGAGATATTACCCTGCAAAAACAGGCATCTCAACCCATCTTATCCGCCAGTGCAGAAAACCTAAAATCACTCTTTGAACGTTCTCCCTTCGGCATTATTCTCAATGCCATGGACGGTCAATTTGTTGAAGCCAACCCAGCGGTTCTGACCCTGACAGGCTACAGCCTAGAAGAACTAAAAGCCCTCACCTATTGGGATCTGACCCCTGAAGACTACGCCGACGATGAGGCCCAACAACTCGACTCTCTCCAAACCAGAGGTCATTATGGGCCCTATCGGAAAGAGTATATCCATAAACAGGGGCATCGTATCCCCATCGAAATCACCGGTGTTCTCATCACGGGGACGGATGGCCAGCCCTATATTTGGTCGATGATTACTAACATCAGCCAGCGACTAGAGGCAGAACGAGCCTTAGAAGAAAGTCATATTCGCTGGCAACTAGCCCTTGAAGCCGCCAATATCGGCACCTGGGATTGGAATCCACAAACTGGCGAAATCACCTTTGATCCTCTCATGAAAGCGATGCTAGGGTATGAAGCCTATGAACTCAAAAATCATATTGAGGAATGGGAAAGCCGCTTACACCCCGATGATTTACCCTACATCAATCAAAAGCTTGACGAGCATTTTCAGGGAATCACCAGCACCTACCAGAGTGAACATCGCACCCGTTGCAAAGATGGCTCCTATAAGTGGACATTGGATCGAGGACAAATTGTTGACTATAACGAACAAGGTCAACCCATTCGCTTTCTTGGCATTTATCAAGATATTGATGAACGCAAAACCAATGAATTAGCGCTACGCCGGGTCACTCAACAACTTCAAAAAGCCCAGGAAGTTGCCCATTTAGGGTATTGGTCATTTGATGTCGCCACAGAAACCTTAACCTGGTCAGATGAAGTATTTTATATTTTTGGCATGACACCTGACATGGGAGAGCCTAGTTTTGAAGAACACTTGAAAGTTTATGACCCGGAGCAGCGTTCTCTTGTTTTAGAGCATGTCACTAAGGCGAAAGAGGGTATCTCACAAAATTTTGATAGTCATTTTAACCTGCCAAATCATGAGACTCGTTATATCAATATACGCATCGAAACCGAATGGCAGAATCAGAAAGCCATTCGCGTATTTGGCATTATCATTGATATCACTGATCGCCATACAGAAGAAGCACTACGAGCCAGTGAAGAAAAACTGCGATCGCTGTTTGAGCTTTCTCCCCTAGGCATTACGTTTAATCAAATCGATGGCAAGTTCATAGAAGCCAATGCTACCTTTTGTAAGATGGTTGGCTATTCACTATCAGAACTTAACGCATTGCATCTGAGAGATTTAACCCCACCCAACCATGAAGACTTTGAAGCTCAAAAACTTCGAGAACTTCAAAAAAAAGGTCGTTATGGCCCCTATCAGAAGGAATATATCCATAAAGACGGTCATCGGGTTCCCGTGGAAATTACTGGCGCACAGGTCGGAAATGCTCAAGATTATGTGTGGTCAATAATTATAGATATTACTGAACGCAAACAGGCTGAAGCACAGCTACAGCAGCTCCTTAAAAACTCAGAAGCAAAAAGCCGAGAACTCCAACAGGCCTACCGAGAGTTGCAAGAAGCACAACTTCAGTTAGTTCAAGCCGAAAAAATGTCCAGCCTCGGGCAGCTTGTGGCCGGAATTGCCCATGAAATCAATAATCCCATCAGCTTTATCTATGGAAATTTAGAGCCAGCATCGAATTATGCTCAAGACTTGCTAGCGTTAATTAAACTCTATCAAACCCATTCTCAGGAAGAGATACCAGACATTCAACGGTTATCGGACACCATTGATTTGGATTTTCTCGTGGAAGACTTCCCGAAAATAATTCAGTCTATGAAAATGGGAGCCTCGCGAATCCGAGATATTGTTACGTCCCTACGGACGTTCTCCCGCCTCGATGAAGCAGACTGTAAAGCGGTTGACCTTCATCTGAATCTTGAAAGCACCTTAGTTTTGCTACAAAATCGCCTCAATGGTCGTGGCGGTACTCCAGAAATTCGGGTTATTAAACAATATGGAAACTTGCCCCCGATTACCTGTTATATCAGCCTATTAAATCAAGTGTTTATCAACTTATTATCCAATGCTATTGATGCAATCGAAATCAAACAACGCCAGAGGGTATCACCCGAGTATCAGGGTGTCATTACTATTACCACCACCATGACCTCAACGACAGAGGTTTTAATCACGATCGCCGACAATGGGAAAGGGATGACCGCCCATGAACAATCTAGGCTCTTTAATCCCTTCTTTACGACTAAACCCATTGGTCAGGGAACGGGCATGGGCTTACCCACAAGCTATCAAATTGTCACTCAAAATCATGGCGGGGAACTAGGCTTTAGTTCCCAATCCGGCGTGGGGAGTGAGTTTCATGTTCGGTTGCCCACGACCATCCCAAACGAGTCGGCTGTTCATAGACATACCTGAGTGTCCTCACATCTCGTGGGGAGAGATGGGGAGGACGACGCACCTGGGAGTAATACATCACATCCGTAGGGCGATCGCTATGGCCCCAAATTCCCAACGCATGACCCAACTCATGACGCAAAGCCGACTGAGCCACCTCGGTTCTCTGAGTGGGACTGAGGAGAATCTCAAAGCAATGGACTAACTGCTGTTCCCGCCAATACAGGTCATAACTTACTCGGGCCGCCGCCGCCCGAAAATCCCCCCCCACCCGTCGCGGTGGTGGACGACGCTGCCAAACCACAATATCCGCTGACTCAGACTCGTCAGCCATCTCTAGAGGTAAATACTCTCCCCACTCCTCAATCACCTCAGTCATGGCCTCCCGCCAAGACTCAGAGGGAGAGCCATCGAGATAGACGCGAACCGGAAACTCTGACCAAACTAAGGCCCCAACTCCCGTCTCTTCTAAGCGATCGCCATAATGCTCCTCCTCCGGGGCGATCGCCCGCAAGGACGCAGGCAGAGGGTGGGAGCGATAGGGCAAATCCTCCAGCAGAACCCCCTCCCCCCCCACATCATCAGTCGCATTCAGTGGTTGCAGAAGGGCAATCAGCCAAACAAGGGCGATCGCCAACGCCATCCCCCCTTGCCGTCGCCAACGCTTACACCCAGCCCGCACTTAAGACCACCGTGCAGCCCATAAATAAAATCGTCAGGGTCCAGGTAATGCGATTGAGCGTGGTTTCAGCACTCTTGGCACTGGTAAACAGTTGAGCTTGACCGCCAATGCCGCCAATTCCATCGCCCTTCGGAGAATGGAGGAGGACCACCACAATCAGGCTCACCGCCGAAATCACCCAAACCAATTGAACAATCGTTGCAGTTGTCATAAGGTCACAAAAAAGATCACAAAAAAGGTCACAGACAGCAAAGAGAACCAGAGGGGAGACTAAACGCGAACCGCAATCGGGGTTCGGTTAGGATGTACCTCATAACTGGCGGGAACCAGCATCGAGCGTCCCGTCATTTCTGGCGGTTGGGGTAACCCGAGAATCTGAAGAATCGTCGGAGCGATGTCTGCCAAACGGCCATCCTCTCGCAACACCACCTCGCCCCCATAACCGGGAACCTTAGCCCCTTCCCCTTCAATCAGAATAAAGGGAACCGGGTTGGTGGTGTGAGCAGTCCAAGGATTGCCCTTTTCATCCTTCATATATTCAGCATTCCCATGGTCCGCCGTAATCAGAGCCGTTCCCCCCACCTTACCAATACTATCAATGAGGCGGCCCAAACAGCGATCCACGGTGGTGATGGCTTCAACGGAGGCATCCATCATCCCCGTATGGCCCACCATATCCGGGTTGGCATAGTTAATCACCACCAGGGAATAGACCCGTTGCGCGATCGCCTCGACGGCCACATCAGTCACCTCCTCGGCAGACATGGCGGGGGCGCGATCGTAGGTTGCCACCATCGGCGAATTAATCAGATGGCGATCTTCTCCCTCAAAGGGGGTTTCCCGACCTCCATTAAAGAAATAGGTCACATGAGCATATTTTTCCGTCTCCGCCGTGCGGAATTGTTTTAACCCATGATCCGCAATCACCTCTCCCAGGATATTGGTCAAATTTTGCGGCTCAAAAGCCACCAAGACCGGGAAACTGGGGTCATACTGGGTAAAGGTGAGGAAGTTTAGAGGCCGATACTCCCGCTCAAAGGCCGCAAACTCGGGGTCTACCAGAGCTTGAGTCAGTTCTCGGGCCCGATCCGGGCGGAAATTATAGAAAATAACACTGTCATTGGCTTCGATCGCCCCCTCCGCCACACGAGTCGGCAGCAGAAACTCATCGGTAACTTCCTCAGCATAAGCCGCCTCAATCACCTCCTCCACCGACTGATCCACCCGAGGCGTATTCTCAGTCAGCACCCGATAGGCTTTTTCCACCCGATCCCAGCGGTGATCCCGATCCATGGCATAGTAGCGGCCACTGATCGTCACAATTTTCCCAACGCCCACCTCATCGAGATGAGCTTGAATCTTACGAATAACAGCGCTGCCGGAATGAGGATTGGTATCCCGACCATCGGTAATGGCATGAATGCAAACCTGTTCAATGCCCTCAGCCTTGGCCCACTCTACCAATCCCAGGAGATGATCCACATGGGAGTGAACTCCACCATCAGAACATAGACCAATCAGATGAAGCTTACCACCGGAGGTTTTGGTTGCTTGACCAAGCTTTTGAAGTGCTGGGTTATCGCGGATAGTACCCTCTTCAATGGCATCGGAAATCCGCACCAATTCCTGAGGGACAACCCGTCCCGAGCCTAGATTTAAATGTCCAACCTCGGAATTTCCCATTTGTCCGATGGGCAGCCCCACATCCTTACCCGATGTTCGGATCGTGGTACGGGGGTAGGCGTTCCACAGGCTGTCCATTACGGGCGTATCGGCTGCGGCAATGGAGTTATTGGTGTTTTCTTCTCGATATCCCCAGCCGTCTAGAATCACCAGCACCACCGGAGACACAGGTGCTTGACTCATAATCTTGCTGCCCTTTCGCGATAAGAATTCACTGCCATCATACCACTGAAGCTTACGCCATGGCGTCCTGAAACCACAACTTTCTAGCAAAAATCAGGGTTTTTGGTAATGGATTCATGGGAATTGCCCTCAATTCGGCTTAATGGGAGACGCAGACTTGAGACCCGGCATCGGTTTTCACCACCTCCACATGGGTTTGAAAGGCCTCTTTAAGATGGGGAATATGGGTTACCGCGAGAATACAGGCGAAATCCGGGGCGATCGCCTCAATGGCAGACACCAACCGTTCACAGCCGCGATCATCCTGAGTCCCAAACCCCTCATCAATCACCAATAACTGCAACGCCGCCCCTGAACGCTGAGCCAGGAGTTTGGCCAGGGCTAAACGAATGGCAAAGTTAATGCGAAATGCCTCGCCCCCGGAATAGGTTTCATAGGCGCGAGTTCCCCGAGCATCAGCAATATAAATATCCAGGGTATCAATGAGCTTACGGGTTTTCTTACTCCCTTTGGAGGCCCGTTGCGTCACAAATTGCACATGGAGCTGATTGGCACTCAGACGGGCTAAAAACTGATTCGCTTCCGCCTCAAGTTGGGGCAGCACCGTTTCAATAGTCAGGGCTTGGATGCCATTCTTGCCAAAGGCCTGGGTCAACTCCTGATACACCCGATGCTGTCGTTGACTGCGAGCCAACTGCTGCCGCTGTTCCTCTAAATGAGCCTGTTGAGCCTGACGATGCTGTTGTTGTTGTTGCAAGCGTCCTAACTGAGCCGAGCGGTCATTCAGCTGCGATCGCCCCTGTTCGAGTTGAGTTTGCACCTGGGCCATCTCCTGAGAACAGTCGGGACAGTCGGCCAAAGCGGCCTGGGTGGCCTGCATCTGTTGCTGCCATTGCTCTAACTCCTGCTGTCGCGTCTTGAGGCGATCGCCCAAATGGCCCAACTGCTCCTCTAAACCAGGTAACGCCTGCTGAGCATTCTCTAGCAATTGCCACTGCGATCGCCAGCCCTCCGCCTCATCGAGCTGTTGCCGTAACTGATTGAGCATTCTCTAGCAATTGCCACTGCGATCGCCAGCCCTCCGCCTCATCGAGCTGTTGCCGTAACTGACGATGAGCCTGAACATCATAATCAAGACTATCAATATAATGTTGCAAATCTCGTAGCTCACGCGCCGTTTTGATGAGCCTGAACATCATAATCAAGACTATCAATATAATGTTGCAAATCTCGTAGCTCACGCGCCGTTTCCCCCTCACTCTCCAACTCCTGTAACACTTGCTCCCTGACCTCCACAGCCCCCTGCAACTCCGGCCGTTGCTCCTGTAACTGCTGCATCTGTCGCCGGGATTGCTCCAGTTGAGCATTCTGCAAATCTGCCCAGCGGTAGCGCTCCACCGCACCCCGAGCCAGGGCCAACTCCCGCTCATCATACTGAAGTGCCGCCAACTGCTCCTCCACACTAGCCAACTCCTCGGCGATGCCTGGAGCATAGTCTTCCTCGGCGATCGCCCGAGCCAGCTCCTCACTATCGGCTCGCACCTGTTGTAACAACTCCCACTCCTCTTGAGTCGCCGCCAGTTGAGCCTGTCGTTGCCCCCGTTCTTCCCGCAGGCGATCATAATCGGCCAATTGCTGCTCCAGTTGGCGATATTCCTGACGCAACACCTGAATTTCCCGTTCCGAGATCGCAATTTGCTCTTGAATCAACCAATGCTGATGGCGTAATTCCTGATGCTGCTGCTCATGTTTCCCCACCACCAACTGCCAATGATGCTCATCCAGGGGGCGATCGCATAGAGGACAGGCAGCATCGGGATCTTGCAACAGAGCGCGTTTTTGGTCCATCTCCCCCAACCGTCGCCCATACTCCTGAAGACTGCCATGTAGGCCATCGAGAAAACTGCGGCGTTCGAGGCCTTTCTCTTTCACTCGTTTGTGATACACCCGCAATTTGTCCAACGCCTCAATCTGCTCACTCACCTGGGCCAGAGCCTGTTCCAGTTGCGGCCGTTGGGCCTGACGCTGTTCGAGTTGAGCCTGTTGCTGTTGCTGCTGCTCTAAGCGAGCTTCGAGTTGGGCCCGGATGCGATCGCGGTCCCCTTGCAGTCGTTGTTGTCGCTGTCGCAGGGGAGCGGCCTGGCTGTGGCAATGTTCCAACTCCTGTAACTGAGTTTTTGCCTGAGCCAGTTGGGCCAGTCCCGCTTGAATTTGGGGTTCTCGTTGTAAACTTTCCTGCAATTGTTCCAGTTGGCGATCGCAGGCCTGAAGTTGGGCCTGCTCCTGATGCAGTTTCTGTTGCACCTCAACCTTGCGGCGATCCAACTCCTGACGCAATTGACTCTGACGTTGACTGGCATCCTGATAGCAGCTAAACTGCTCAGTCCAGTCCCGCTCTTTCGCCGATAAGGCCTGATACTCCTTATATCCCTGTTCAATCTCAACCGCCTGCTCTAAAATAGCCCTCAGCTGGGCCTGTTGCTCCCGAAGTTGCTCCTGCTGCCGGCGATCGCGCTCATAATCCTCCTCAAGACGCTCCCCTTGAGCGGCCGCCCAGTCTAACTGATGTTGCCAACGCTGTCGTTGGGCCTGTTGGTGTTGCAACTCCTGCAAGCGGTTCGTTCGCTGAGCCTGTTGAGCCTGTAACTGAGCCACCTCCGCCTCCGCCGCTTGCAGTTCCCCCTGTAACTCTGGGCCCACCGCCAAGGTGGCCTCTAAACGGGTCACGGCCTCTTGCAAGAGTTTACTCTCGGCTTTGCCCTGATTAGCAATCTCCCGAGCCTTATCCGCAAGTTGATCATAGTGATCCAACTTCAGCAAATCCACCAGCACCTGTTTCCGCTGAGCCGCTTTCTTGACCATAAACTCATCAGCACGGCCCTGACGCAGATAGGCAGAACTCAGAAACGTATCATAATCGAGCTTAAGCTGCTCAATAATCTTGTGCTGCGTGCCCCGGAGTCCCTTGCCCGTAATCGAGCGAAATCCCTGGCCCGTCTCAATTTGAAACTCCAGGGAACTTGACTGTCCCCGGCGGTGCGATCGCTTGATGCGAAACACCTGCTCTTGAGAGCGAAAGACAAAATCAACCGAAGCCTCTTTTTGGCCAATGCGGATAATATCATCCTCTGAGTTAGCCCGGGACTTGCCCCAAACGACCCAAGAAATGGCTTCGAGTAGGGAAGACTTTCCCGCTCCATTTTCCCCACAAATACAGGCGGTATGCAAGCCACTAAAATCGAGGGTGGCTGATTGGTAGCTAAAAAAATTGTGAAGCGTCAGGTGTAAAGGAATCATAATTGACGAGGCGCCGAGTCCCTGAATTTTTCATCCAGACATGAGGCTGCCAGAGCATTTGACTGGAGGTCTCTGCGGAACGATGAGGTCGGGACAACCGTTCATTCGACTCCTATGGTAAAGCCCTAGGGGCAATCTTGGGGCTACGATGGGTCAAAAAAGTGATTCTTTTTCAACTTTTCTTGGCTACAAGCGTACTGTACACTCAAAAACAAATCTTCAGACCGGCCCTGTCTGACCTTTCTAACCACATAATCCCCAGGCCTTGGGGCCAAATCTTGTCTCAACTCGCACCATGAATCCCAATTCCGTTCGCTTTCTCCAACACCAAGCCGCCTCATTACTCCTCTATCAAGAGGTTTTGACGGGTGAGGCGGGACAGGCTTTTCTTCAACTTCTCGATACTCTCTACCGTCACGACAAACCCAGCGCCTGTGTCTACGCCTACGCCCGTTGGTTTCGGGCCTTGGTGGCTCAGGGACAGAGTTGGCAGGACTATTTGATTCAACGGCTGCTCTATGATGATAATCCCTTCACCCATCAGGCTCAGTTGCATCCCTTCTGCGACCTCAATCCTACCCTGGTGCAAGCGGCCCAAGATGACTTAAGCGCCCTACAACACCTGGCCACCTGTGGCGGCCCCACCCTCAGTCAATGGGTTCGTCAGGTGACAAAATCGGACAGTTCCTTGGTGGCAATTCCCGATCACATCGGTGAGCATCCGCTGGAATTTGGCCAAACTTGGAACGAGTCCCTCCCAGAATTAGCGGCGTTCCATCGTCAACGTGGGGCCGGAACCCTCGCTCAATATCACGTTCTCCGCTGGCATGAGTCAATGCTAGAGGGCGTCGCGGTGGCCGACCCGGTGCGCCTAGATGAGTTAGCCGGGTATGAGTCCCAAAAAGCCATCTTGGTTCAGAATACTCAGCGATTATTAGCCGGGGAGTTTGCCCTCCATGTGTTGCTCTATGGAAGTCGTGGCACTGGGAAATCCTCCCTCGTCAAAGCCTTGGTGAATGAGTATGGCGATCGCGGCTTACGACTGCTCGAAGTCATGAAATCCCAACTTTATGACCTACCCAAAATTAGTGAACGGTTACGAAATTTACCGCAAAAATTCATTTTGTTTGTTGATGACCTCTCCTTTGAAGAAGATGACGAAGCCTTTAAAGCCCTAAAAGTGGTCTTAGAAGGTAGTGTGACCGCTCGACCTCAAAACGTCGTGGTCTATGCCACATCCAACCGTCGTCATCTAATTCGTGAATTCTTTGAGGATCGCCCTCGCCCCAGTGCCGCCGACGAAATTCATAACTGGGACACCGTTGAAGAAAAACTCTCCTTTAGCGATCGCTTTGGCTTAACCCTGACCTTTGAGAGCGCAGACCAACGCCGTTATCTAGAAATTGTGCGGCATTTAGCAGGACAACGCCGTCTGGATCTCCCCCTCGAAGAGCTGGACGCCCAAGCCCTGCAATGGGCAACTCGCCATAATGGACGTTCAGGACGCACCGCCCGACAGTTTATTGAACAGCTACAACCTCAGCTCAAAACAGCACGAGCGAGCGATGATCCCTGGAACGCATAATCTTGAGGCTATCCGGACTAAATTTACATTAACTTAAGAATCTTATTAAGGAGTGAAGACCCCCTGCAATCTCTGACCAAAAATTCAAACTTGAGTTAAGATGGGGCTTAATAAAAAGCGTGTTTAACTTATAGTTTCTTTACAAATGGATGAAATTATCAACGTAGCGGGGATCGAGTACCAGGCGAGGTCTGAGCATCGCGTCAAGGCGTCCGTCCCGGCTCGCGCCATGTCTTCAAAACTGGGGTCTTCCCGGATCAATCTCATGAAATTCTTTGAGTTATCCCCGGACTTGTTGGGAGTGATTGGTTCGGATAGTCATTTCAAACATCTTTCCCCCGCCTGGGAAAGCATCTTAGGCCATAGCAACCAGGAACTAAAATCACGGCCTTGGATTGAATGGATTCATACCGATGATCTCCAGAAAACCTTGAGTCATATCAATAACTTAGTAATTGTTGGTAAAGACAAGGTCACCTTTAAGAATCGGCTGCGTTGTCGCAATGGCAAGTATCGCTGGCTGTCCTGGCAAGCCAACTACGACCCTCAAAATCATTTGATTTATACCCAAGTCTCTGATTTAGGCGAACGTCCCGGCTGTAGTATTAGTCCCAATCTCTCAGGGCAACGATTTAACAGCCCGGAAGAACATTTCCGTCTTCTGGTGGACGGGGTTAAAGATCATGCCATCTATATGCTCGATCGCCATGGACGAGTGATTAGCTGGAATTCTGGTGCAGAACGGATCAACGGCTGGGAGGCCCATGAAATTATCGGCCAATCCAGCAGCATCTTCTTCACCGTAGCAAGCCGTCAGCGAAGAGTTCCCGAGAAAGTGCTGCGAGTCGCCGCCACCTCAGGGCGAGTTGAATTTGAAAACTGGCGGATGCGGAAAGACGGCTCCTGTTTTTGGGCGAATGTTACCTTATCCGCTCTACGGGATGAACGGGGACAACTCCTTGGCTATGCCACCATTACCCGAGATGTGACCGATCGCAAACAGGAAGAGGAAGCCTTACAACAGGCCTACGATAACCTGGAAAAACGGGTCGAAGAACGCACCGCAGAACTACAGGCGGCCAATAGCCGACTACGGGAAGAAGTCCATATCCGCTCCCAAGCTGAAGAAGCCCTGCGCCAATCCCAAAAACGACTCACCCAGCAAGCTAGTCAACTCGAAGCCACCTTACGAGAGTTACGCAGCACCCAAGCACAACTGATTCATACGGAGAAAATGTCAGGCCTGGGGCAGTTGGTGGCAGGGGTGGCCCATGAAATCAATAACCCCGTTGGGTTTATCCATGGCAACTTGGAACATGCCAGTCATTATGTCCAGGACTTGCTACGGCTGATTCACTGTTATCAGGAGCATTACCCCAATCCCACCCCCAAAATTCAGGCAGAACTCGAAGACATTGACCTGGATTTTATTGTGGCAGATATGCCGAAACTCTTGGCATCAATGAATCAGGGAACGCAGCGGATTCAAGCCATCGTCCAATCATTGCGCCATTTCTCCGGCCTCAATGAGGCCCAGTACAAGCCGGTGGATCTGCATAATGCCCTAAACAGCACCCTGCGCGTCTTACAACACCGCTTACAGGGCGATGGACAGCAGCAGCCGATTCAACTCATCCGAAACTATGACCCGAATTTGACCAAGGTGGACTGTTTCCCTGGCCAGTTGAATCAAGCCTTTGCCAACGTCATTAGCAATGCGATTGATGCTTTGCAAGACTACGATAAAACTCAGGACTCGGCCGACTATCGTCCTACCCTAACCGTTGAGACTCAACATCTGGGCGATCGCGTCCGGATCACCTTCAGCGACAATGGGCCAGGTATGGATGAGTCGGTGCGATCGCGCATCTTTGATCCCTTCTTCACCACAAAGCCTGTGGGCCGAGGAACCGGCTTGGGACTCTCAACCACCTATCAAATCATTGTCGACAAACATAGGGGAAGTCTGACCTGCACTTCACAATGTCAGCAAGGGACTTCAATCGCCATAGAACTTCCCCTAAACTCGAACAGCTAGGGGACTGGTCACCCCAGTTGGGGACCGGCCCCTACTTATAAATGGGCATAACTCCCCGTTTGAGGCGGTCTAGATAGTCTCCTAAGTCCATCGCCACTTCTTTAGAGAGGATAAATCCCCCCAACATATTGGGAAAGGCCATCGTCAGCAGCATCATATCGCTGAAGTCCAGCACTGAACCGAGGTTGACCACTGCCCCCACAAACACACAGAGGACGAAAATCAACCGATAGATTTGGGTTTGTTGGTCTCCAAACAGATAGGTCCAGGCCCGCTCCCCGTAGTAACTCCAAGAAATCATCGTTGAGAAGGCAAACAGGAACACCGCCAGAGACAGCAACACGGGAAACCAGCCAATCACAGTGCCAAAGGCGGCCGCCGTTAAATCCACCCCAGTGCGGTCTAAGTCCTGATAGACTCCCGTAATCACCACCACTAAGGCCGTCATATTACAAACCACCACCGTATCAATGAACGGCTCAAGCAGTGCCACAATCCCTTCTCGCACTGGTTCCTCGGTGCGGGCCGCTGCATGGGCGATCGCCGCTGAGCCAATCCCAGCTTCGTTAGAGAACACGGCCCGCCGTACCCCTTGAATCAGAACACCAATAAAGCCCCCTTCCACGGCTTCCGGGGTAAAAGCACCTGAGATAATCGTACTGAAGGCACTGGGGACTTCCGAGATGTTGGTGAGAATAATCCATAGGGCCGCCAAGACATAAATGACACACATGGAGGGCACAATGGCAGCCGCTACGGAGCCAATCCGACGAATCCCGCCAATAATGACTAGGGCCACGAGAGTAGCCAGCAAGACTCCATACAGCCAATTGGGAATGGGGACGAAATCGGACACGGCGGAGAAGGACTGGTTAACCTGAAACATATTTCCCCCTCCTAACGATCCGCCAATACAGAGGATGGCGAATAGCACGGCTAAAATTCTACCCAAGGGTTCTAAGCCTCGTTGAGCGAGACCTTGGGAGAGATAATACATCGGGCCTCCGGCAATGCGACCATCGGCATAGACAATACGATATTTTTGGGCCAGGGTACATTCGACAAACTTACTGGTCATGCCAAACAGTCCCGCCAAGGTCATCCAAAAGACGGCTCCGGGGCCCCCCGCTTGGACGGCGATCGCCACCCCAGCAATGTTCCCTAAGCCAACGGTTGCCGAGAGGGCGGCAGACAGGGCTTGAAAGTGGGTCAGTTCACCGTCTTCGTCGGGGTCGTCATAATGACCCGCCACCACGTAAATGGCGTGTTTAAAGGCGCGGATATTGACAAAACTCATCCGCAAGGTGAAAAATACAGCCCCACCAATGAGCCAGAGAACAATCAGGGGAATTCCCCCAAGGCTAAAAAAGAGAACCTTTGCCATGGCATCAACAAGACCGCTGAAGACCTGGTCTATCAGTTCTAAAATGTTGCCTGAGCCGTTTAGAGATTCGTCCGCCACTTCCTGGGCGATCGCCGCTGTGGGCAATGCCAGTAAGAGCATAAAGAGTAACCAACGTTGTTTCATCTTGGGATATCCCGAATAATGCCACTAAATCTGAATTGGAGTTCACTCTACCAAATCTTCTGAATATTCGGTGTCTTGTCCCCTAGATGGTGACCCATTCATTGACCCCCAGTATGGGTCAGGTTATGGGTCAGGTTATGGATGTTAATCTCTATAGGTCGTTGATATTTTGAATCATCACTCGGGTACATAACGATGGATTAACGCAATGGATTGAAGTGGGGGCGATCGCCTCTCCTGAATTAATCCTCGGATGGTAGCATTTCAAACAGTCCAATCGTCTTGGGTATGCTGGTTCCCATATCCACCAGGGCCTCATCCGCCGACAACAGGGGAGAAGAGAGGCTTATGGCAATTTCATAATCCCCTGCCGGTAAGGTCACGGGAAAGGATAAAAACTGAAGATCACGAATCGTTTTCCCAGTTTCAATGGCATCATCTCCTAAAAACCCCTGGAGAATGACTCGGGGAATTGCCATGAGTAGGGTATTATCCTGTTGAATACTGAGGGTAAATGTGGTCTGAGAGGGAATCGCCTCTAGAATATCCCAATACAGAGTCAGTTCCAGGGGATCTCCTGGCGTTAAGCTGTCAGAGGTGAGTGTATACCCCCGTAATGTTAATCCGTCAGCTTCAATCGCTTCCTCTGGGGTGATGATCGTCTGCATCTCTTCAGGCCGGGCGATCGGTCCTGGGTAAATTGTGGCATAGTCAACGCCATTGAGTTGCACAACATGTAATGGCTCTTGACGTGAGAAATACTCAAATACTTCCTGATTTGGGATTTCTCGTTGAACTTGGTTGATATAGAAAACCAAGAAATTGGCATTCCGTAACCAACGCTGTGTTAATCCTCCCCGAAAACCTCTGGGAATTTCTAACGCCTCTCCTATGAGATAAGGACCTAAGACACTTCGATACCGACTCGCCGCTACTAATTCATTGAGATTAACTTGTTGATTTAGCCAATCAGCAGCTAAATCTAACGCTTCACCATTCCCCATCATCAAGACAAATCGAGCTGTTCTAGCCCCTCTAACTAGAGGATTATAGTAGCTAATGTAGTAAGGAAAAACGGGGTAGAGAGTTAATCCTTTCACTAGGATAATCAGGACAATCAGGACAGACGCTCTTCGCTCAGTGAACCTCAGGATATGAGATATAGGTTGGGGTGATTTAGACCTTAAGAACTGGGTTGCTGTTTGTAGGATAAATCGCCAGGCGATCGCCGCATTGATGGCCAGAAAAGGAATAATAGGCAAAATATAGCGATCAAGCTTATTACCAGGAACTGACAAAACCAATAAAAAAGAGAGCACTAAAATCAGATTGACGATGAGCTGTTTTTGATAAATTCCTTCGTCTCGCCAAGAGGACAATAAGCTCATGAGTAATGACAAAAGTGAGCCGATGACTAAGATTGGGGACAAGCGATAGAGGAGGACTACCGGATAAAAGAGAGCATTAACTTCACGGGTAGAGCGTCCTAAGAAAAACAAAGATCCACGTTGTGTTTCATCCCTCAAATCTTCTACCAATCTCGCTATGGTCTCTATAGGGGCGACCCACATTGCTGGCCAAATCACAATAAACGTGATAAGAATACAGAGACTCCAAATTCCTACATCTTTGAATTGGTTAGCTAGACCTTTTTTAAGGAAAAGAGGCTTAACGCAATTGAGTTCTGTGAGGAGGGCGATCGCCAATAAACCTGGAAATACCAGTAAGCTGGTCGTCTTCGTTGCGATCGCCAATCCCATCGTCACACCGGACGCAATTAAGTATAATTGTCCAGATGTCATTCGCCAATGGAGAAACAAGGCTAAAACACTAACCAACATAAACCCTGTTTGTAGCGAATCGGTAATCACGAGGCGTTGATACCCTAGAAAAAAGGGTTCTAACGCTAAAATGGAGACAGTGATGAGCGCCAGCTTTAGAGTCAAAACTCGTGATAAAAGCCAAGTTGATACACTAATTAAACCAGACGTGATGATGGCTTGAATCCAGCGCGTAATCACGTAAGTTTCAAGAGGAGCAAAGTTCTGAGATCTCAAGAGACTGGCACAAGTTCTCAGAGAGTCTGAATCTAGGTTAATACGGGGTGGATAAAAATTTTCGACCAGACAGCCTAACGTCATCCCTAAGCCATTTACCCACATGGTAGGAACTCCAGGGTGATGTTGAAAATACGTGTCAGATAAATTTCCGGAGAAGAGTTGACCAACAAAGTTCAAACCCCGAAATAACCAAAGATTTTCATCGACATTGATAGGAACCTCCACAGCAATAACCCGAGTCGCAAACGAAACGATGAAAACGACAATAACCACTAATGAGGTTGGATTTATTCTTGGGATATTTCTGACAGAAGAACGATGAAACATGGCTATTTACAATGATATATTATGTTTGAATGTAATACAATCTGTTTTCTAATTAGAGTTCAGGAATTGAGTAGCATAAGGTTTTATGACATTAACATCCAAGCGAGTTAAAACGTCTGATACAACTAATAGGGCTAGGGTTGCGATTGGAAACAGCAACGTTCTGGTTGGTGTTGAATCAAAACCAAAGGCTATCACGACTCCATAAATGAGTCCATAAATAGGTCGATGAAACAAATAAACAGAATAGGAAATTTTTGATAAATAGTTTATTGGTTTTTCACCTGTAACAGTTTTACTGAAAGCTCCCGTTATTCTAAAAACAAAGGCAATAATCAAGAGTGACCAGACCAAGCAATAGCCATAATGGAGAAAACTATCCCAACTTAAACGTACCGAAGAACCCAGATTTATATTCTCGCGCCCAACCATGGGAATATAGGCGATCGCCGCCAGTCCTAAGAAGATACTGAGCCAAGTGGATTTAGCTTTAACCCAAACTAAATGCGGGTCAAAGGTTGCTACAGTAACTCCCAAAAGGAAGGTAGGATAGTGTAATAGAATACGAACGTCACCTAAATTTATTGAGGAAGACTGTATGACTAGCTTTAAAAGAATTGCACTCAACCACAAGACCCCGTTAATACCGATAAATTTTCTAAAGTTAAATTTACAAGTCCAACTAAACAGTAAGTAATAGGGGATTAATGCACCAATATACCAAAGGGTGATCATTTCAGAAACCTTTGGTATAAAAAACAGTTGTAGTGCCAATAAATGAGCTAAAGTCGTTGCCAAAAGAGGCTTGAAATTCAGATCATGGAAAATATCAAAGTAGTGAAACTGAACCACAAAAATAATGATAGCCAACCAGTATAACGGTAGAATGCGTATGAGGCGTTTTTTGATAAAACCAAACCACTGAAAATCAGAACCCTGATTGACATGAGACCGCTGCATTAAAAATCCCGATAAACAGAAAAAGATTCCGAGTCCAACGGTTCCTGGATGTTGAATAAACCAATCAAAACGAGGTGACCAGCCTAAATAGGGGGTGGAATGGGAATAGAGGATAAGACCAATACCAATGACTCGAAGTAAATTTAGTTCAAAAATTGTCGGTTTAGATGCTGGATCTGCCATAAGTGTGGGGTTAGATCTCATCTAGCCAATGACCTGAATCATGAAACTGAAGCAGGTATCGACTATCCTTGATCTTTAGAGTTCCTTTCCAAGATGCTTGCAATTTTTGAGAATGTCAAGAGAGGGGTTCTATTAAATAACAGATTATGAGAAACAAGACCAAATCCGTTAAGCCTTTTGATGTCTGGGTTATATGAGGTGAATTTGTCCTGGTTTTTGTGGCAATCGTTAATTAATTTGCTTGACCGCCAGTTATACAGAATCCAATTCAAACTACTTCTGTACAATGGTTAAGACATACTCTTAGGATAAGCCCATGCCAAAAAAAGCGACATTAGCCCCTCATCTGAGCATAGAGCAACTCAAAGACAAGTACCGCAAGAGGGTGATGGTGTCGAAAGTCGAAGATGGCATCTGTTATGGAAGGTGGGCTTAGGATGGACAATAAAGAACAGTAGCGTGGCGGTCGATTTGAGCTATCGCTACGCCCGAACAATAGTAAAGCGATGATTCAACCAGCCAAACGGCTATCTAAGTTAGTAGATGAGCCACTAGTCAATCGGTGTTTTGATACCATTGAAAACTTGGAAGATGTTCTTGAGCAACGTTGTTGTGTTCTCAGCGACCAGATGTAAGAAGGGATTCGCACTTTGATGAATTATCACTGGCTAGAGTATGCTTGGCAGTTTAGGCTCTTTCACACCCAGATTCCGTATCATTCGGGTACATAGCGATGGATTAACGCAATGAATTGAAGTGGGGGCGATCGCCTCTCCTAAATTAATCCTCAGATGGTAGCATTTTAAACAGTCCAATCGTCTTAGGTATGCTGGTTCCCATATCCACCAGGGCCTCATCCGCCGACAACAGGGGAGAAGAGAGGCTTATGGCAATTTCATAATCCCCCGCCGGTAAGGTCACGGGAAAGGATAAAAACTGAAGATCACGAATCGTTTTCCCAGCTTCAATGGCATCATCTCCTAAAAACCCCTGGAGAATGACTCGGGGAATTGCCATGAGTAGGGTATTATCCTGTTGAATACTGAGGGTAAATGTGGTCTGAGAGGGAATCGCCTCTAGAATATCCCAATACAGAGTCAGTTCCAGGGGATCTCCTGGCGTTAGGCTGTCAGAGGTGAGTGTATACCCCCGTAATGTTAATCCGTCAGCTTCAATCGCTTCCTCTGGGGTGATGATCGTCTGCATCTCTTCAGGCCGGGCGATCGGTCCTGGGTAAATTGTGGCATAGTCAACGCCATTTAGGTGTACGATATGCACAGGCTCTTGACGTATAAAATACTCAACAACTTCCGGTTTAGTAAGAAACTGTCGCTGAATTTGATTGACGTAAAATATCACAAAATTGGCATTTCGTAACCAACGCTGCGTCCAGGAGCTTCCAAAATTACGAGAAACGTCTAACACTTGACCATGAACATAAGGAGCTAATGCAAATCGGTAAGGACTTGCAACCACTAAATCTTCGGAATTGGTTTGACGATTTAGCCAATTTCCTGCTAGATCTAACCCTTCACCCTGCCCCCTCATGATGACATATTCTGCTATTCTTGGGCCTCCGAGCAAGGGGTTATAGTAACTAATGTAATAGGGTAAAAAGGGATAAACCGTAATCATTTGAAGTCCTAGAATAAATAGAATTAAAACATTAAATACCAACCCATTGTTTTGAGGTGTTTTCGAAAGTATTTTGGGGTAGCGGCGATTTAGATATTGCTTGAGTCGTTTGAGGACAATGAAGCTCGCGATCGCAGCATTAAGAGCGAGGAAGGGGACAATGGGTAAAATATAGCGATCAAACTTGTTTCCAGGAAGTGTAATCATCCAAATAAATGATAGAAGTAAAATAAAATTGGCAACCAAGTATTTTTGATAAATAATCTGGGGTCGCCAAGCCGTTACACTAGCAATCAGAACAGAGGTAAAGCTACTCAGTAGCAACAGCGGCGATAGGCGATAAAGCATGACGACAGGATAAAATAAAGTATTGATCCAATCCCGATCTCGATATTGCCCCAAAAAGAAAGGGCCTCCCTGTTGAGTTTCTTGTCGTAAGTCCCTAATCAAGCTGCTTATTGTTTGCCAGGGGGCAACCCACATGGCTGGCCAAATTAGAATAAAGGTTGCAATAATACAAAAAGTCCAAATCCCAATATCCTTGGCTTGTTCAGAGATGCCTTTTTGGCGCAAGATTGGCTGAAAATACTGGAGTTCCATTAAGACGGCGATCGCCATCAAGCCTGGAAATAAAAGGATTGTCGTGGTTTTGGTTGCGATCGCCATCCCCATAGCCACGCCGGAGAGGATTAAATAGGATTTCCCTGACGCTAGCCGCCAATGTAGAAACAAGGCTAAAACACTGACTAAAATAAACCCACATTGCAATGAATCGGTAATTAGTAAGCGTTGATATGCCAGAAAAAAGGGTTCTAGAGCTAAAATTGCAATCCAAATAATTGCAATTTTTAGGTTAACTAAGCGAGCCACCAGCCAAGATGATAACGTGATCAACGCTGATGTAAACACCCCTTGAATAATACGAGTGAGAACATAAGAGTCAATCGAAACAAAATTCTGTTCTCGAAATAGGTAAATACAATGTCTAACCGACTCTGGATTAAGATTTAAATGAAGGGGAAACCAACGCTCAACCACACAGCCCAGGGTGATACCAAAACCATTAATCCACATGGTTGGTACTCCCGGATGATGTTGATAATAGGTCTCCCGAAATTTCTCTAAATCCCCAGATAAGACTTGAGCGAAAAACCCACTTCCCCGAATAAACCAACGGTTTTCGTCAACATTAATGGGAACCTGAGAGAAAAAAACTCGGGACAAAAAGCAAATTACAAAGACAAGAACCAGAAAAATCGTTGGCTTAGAGTATTTCGAGATTACCATAATTCAGAAAACCGTTCACTCTTAACCATGGCTGAGATATACAGATTGTCCCTCCCAAGATGCTCGCAATTTCGGGGAATGTCAAGACACCCTGCGAATAAATCTTGCTCGCCTCAGCTCCAACAGCGGTTATTTCGGGCTATAGATGCAAAACTCCCTGCTTTTCCAGAAAACAGGGAGTTTTAACCACGATACTCAATGTCACTTAACTCATGGCTTTCGGACAGAGCCAGTCCTCAGGGATGCCGGAGGGCCAGCCCCGCTTCATGGCTTCTAAACAGACCCCATGAATGGTGAGTTGACAGTCCAACAGATGAAAGCCCTCTTTATTGGTGGTTTTGACACCAATTTTCAAGACGGAATCGCTCTTAAACTCGATGGTCTTATTACATTTGACACAAACCAAATGATGGTGATGATGGGGATAGGGCTGATTGATTTCATAATGCTTGTGCCCCTCCGCCAGTTCCAGCTCCCGTAATAACCCCAAATGCGTCATCAACTTAAGGGAGCGATAGACCGTTGAAAGACTGATTTTGGGCTTATCCTGGTGGTCTTGGAGCTTGTGATGCAATTCTTCGGCACTTAAATGCTCCCCCTTCGGCAGTTGCTGAAAAATCCTGAGAATTTCTTCACGCTGAGGGGTCAACCGCAATCCGAGTTGGTTGAGTTCCGCTTTAAAAGCTTCGCTATTATAAGCGTACATTGTTCCTAGATTTTAACTTATATTTCTTACCCTTTATGGTAGTTCTTTTAGGAGTTAATGTCAACAATCTCTGGCTTGTTGCGAACTTATGGCTATAAGCACCTCTTGATTATCGTTCTCAAAAAAAAGCCAACCCCCAGATTAGGAGTTGGCTCAATGCTGATACCCTTGAAATCCCCTTTAAACAGAGGTAAGCAGGGATCAGACTTCTAATTCTTCCAACATGAGCTTGGAATGACGTAATTTAGCCGGAACAGGAATGGGATAGTCCCCAGTAAAACAGGCAGAACAGAATTGACTCGGATCTTGTTGCGTTGCTACCAACATTCCCTCCCAACTCAGATAGGCTAGAGAGTCAACACCAATTTGATCAGCAATCTCACTAACAGATTTGGTTGCGGCAATGAGTTGTTTTTGGTCGTCGGTATCAATGCCATAGAAGCAGGGATGAGTCACTGGCGGGGATGAGACTCGCATATGGACTTCTTTGGCTCCAGCATCCCGTAGGGCTTTGACGAGCTTGCGGCTAGTAGTTCCCCGGACAATGGAGTCATCGACAATAATCAGCCGTTGTCCGTTCAAGACATCTTTAAGGGGATTTAGCTTCATGCGGATGCCAGACTCTCGCATATGTTGGGTGGGTTGAATGAAGGTTCGCCCAACGTAGCGATTTTTAATCAGTCCTTCGGCATAGGAAATCTTGGAGGTTCGGGAATAGCCGATCGCCGCCGGAATGCCCGAGTCAGGCACACCGATCACCAAATCGGCATCTACCGGGGACTCGGTGGCTAAGACATTGCCAATCCGCATCCGATAGCTGTAGAGGCTTTCCTCGTTCATCATGCTGTCGGGACGAGCGAAGTAAATCATCTCGAAGACGCAGAGTTTGGGAGTTGGATGCTCGCTCCAGCGATGAGAGCTGAGGCCCTCAGCGTTGGCAAAGACCAATTCACCAGGATTGACATTGCGTAGGTAGCCGGCCCCAATAATGTCTAAACCACAAGTTTCTGAGGCGAAGACGTAGTAGTTGGGGTTGGTGTCTAAGTTACCAATCACCAAAGGACGAACCCCATGGGGATCTCGGGCGGCAAAAATGCCAATGGGGGTGCCAATGACGAGACTAAATGCACCTTGGCATTGTCGCAGAGCGGTTTCGATCGCCTGATGCCAATCTTGACCGCGATCAACTTCTGAAGCAATCAGGATGGCGATCGCCTCGGAGTCACTGGTGGTGACACAATTACAATCACGTCGTTCGAGTTCTTCCCGTAAGTCGCGCGTGTTGACCAAGTTGCCGTTGTGTGCCAGGGTTAATGTCCCTAAGCGAGTATCCACTAAGGCGGGTTGAGCATTTTGGACGTGACTCGATCCAGTGGTGGAATAGCGATTATGGCCCACTGCCATCGTTCCGGGTAATCGGTTGAGGATCTCTTCATTAAAGACCCGGGAGACCAAACCCATTTCTTTATAACAGTGAACCTTGCCTTGGTGATCGAACGTCGCAATCCCGGCTGACTCCTGTCCACGATGTTGAAGGGCATAGAGTCCGAAGTACGTCAGTTTGGCAACATCTTCATCTGGGGCATAAAGTCCAAAGACACCACAGGCCTCTTCGGGTTTATCAGGTTGTAAATCATCATGGAGAGGGGAAGGATTGGACATCATTGATTGAGAACCGTTCCTAAGTATGGGGCTAGTTAAGGAAAATTGTTGATCGAAGTGCGACGGATGGACGCACCCCATCGTTGCCGACTACCTACAATGTATCGTTTTGTCGGACGGCAAAACGAGAAAGTTGGGGTTAGGCTAAGATTAATCCTGTCTTAATTTAACCGCAATTTGGGCTTAATGGACGGGTAAGTTCCATGCTGGCTCGTGGGTTAAGCGGATGAAGCGGCCCCATAAAAGAGCGATCGCCCCCCCTCGGAGCGATCGCCGTTTGACAAACTATCAGGATGAGCCGACCTCTTAAGTCATCGTTTTTGGTCGCTTAGGAGAGCAACACCCCGATTTTGGCTTAATTTAGAGAACGCCTGCGCTTTGCAGTCCTAAAATCGCACCAACACCCAGAATATGACCGAAACTGGTGGTGGCGAGAATGGCGGGAATGCCAAAGCCACCGAAGAGGTTGGGGGAAGGAGCTTGGGGACCAACACTGGGATATTTAATCGAGTATTTGCCGATGGCGATCGCCAGAATGTTGCAGACCACCATGACAATGGCGATACTGGGACTCCAAGCTGAGGTGGTGGGGGTCAGGGCGAAGACAAGGCTATTGAGCATAAGAATCTAATTTTTATAAACAGCGGTTTGAACAAAAGATGACGGCGATCGCAGAGCAAATAGCGCGATCACGCCCCCATCGCCTTTCTTTCGTACCAGATTTAGCAAGATTTCGACAGATTTTGTTGCATCAATTTACATTCTCCGGATTTTTTCTCCTCCCCCCAGCACAACTGACCCGCACAACTGAGGAAACGATCGCGCTACAGTCAAGAGAAGACCTCTCAAGCTTGGAGTCCTTCCCCAATGTCCCATCCATATCTATCCCTCGCGGCATGGGTAACCGGGGCCAGCCTCGTCTCTATGGCATCCCTGGCAACCCCCTCAATGATCCAATTGAGCTTGGCCAGCGTACCTCTACAAGGTCAGGGCCGGTTAGCCGTCCTTCAGCCGGGCCATTGGCAACTCAGCCGCTGGAATCAGGCTCCCCTAAACCCGGAACTGCCCCGCATCTCTCTGGAACTGAACAGCGATGGCGTGAGCGGTTCAGCCGGCTGTAACCGCTACTTCGGTTCCATCGGTTCACAAGAGGGACGGCGGTTAGAACTTGGACAACTGGCCAGCACTCGCCGGGGTTGTGAGGCCAGCATTATGGATCGTGAAAGTCGTTATCTCCAGTCCCTAGGGGCCGTTCAGAAATATGGCTTTACCTCTGAGGGGAATCTCTGGCTTGCCTATGATTCAGAGTTAGAAACCGGAACCTTAGAATTTTCTCCCCTGAATGATTCCCGATGAAAGATAATATCAAACAATTTATAAAATGCCTAAATGCCCGTTTATCTCGTCAAATTGTCGGCAAAATATTTCTAAGTATTGTTGTTATTGAAATCATTATCCTCATCCCCTCCTATTTTCGCCGACAACAGGAACTTCTAGCGCAACTCGAAACCCAATCGGAAACAGCAGTAGATTCCTTAGTTCGTGTAGCCGAAGAGGGAATGATCCCAATGTCCCATCCATATCTATCCCTCGCGGCATGGGTAACCGGGGCCAGCCTCGTCTCTATGGCATCCCTGGCAACCCCCTCAATGATCCAATTGAGCTTGGCCAGCGTACCTCTACAAGGTCAGGGCCGGTTAGCCGTCCTTCAGCCGGGCCATTGGCAACTCAGCCGCTGGAATCAGGCTCCCCTAAACCCGGAACTGCCCCGCATCTCTCTGGAACTGAACAGCGATGGCGTGAGCGGTTCAGCCGGCTGTAACCGCTACTTCGGTTCCATCGGTTCACAAGAGGGACGGCGGTTAGAACTTGGACAACTGGCCAGCACTCGCCGGGGTTGTGAGGCCAGCATTATGGATCGTGAAAGTCGTTATCTCCAGTCCCTAGGGGCCGTTCAGAAATATGGCTTTACCTCTGAGGGGAATCTCTGGCTTGCCTATGATTCAGAGTTAGAAACCGGAACCTTAGAATTTTCTCCCCTGAATGATTCCCGATGAAAGATAATATCAAACAATTTATAAAATGCCTAAATGCCCGTTTATCTCGTCAAATTGTCGGCAAAATATTTCTAAGTATTGTTGTTATTGAAATCATTATCCTCATCCCCTCCTATTTTCGCCGACAACAGGAACTTTTTTCTAAGTATTGTTGTTATTGAAATCATTATCCTCATCCCCTCCTATTTTCGCCGACAACAGGAACTTTTAGCGCAACTCGAAACCCAATCGGAAACAGCAGTAGATTCCTTAGTTCGTGTAGCCGAAGAGGGAATGATTAGCGCAACTCGAAACCCAATCGGAAACAGCAGTAGATTCCTTAGTTCGTGTAGCCGAAGAGGGAATGACTGACGAGAGGGCATTATTGGCGAGTTTAGAACTCTTTAGCCAAGACCCTTTGGTGAAAGGATTTGCCTTTTATCGTCTTGACGGAACCTTAGTGGGACGTTTGGGTGAACCCCCTGAGTTGGGACTTGCCGATATTCAGCAACGTACGGCTGGGATTCAAGGGCGCTCCTGGCACGGCGATCACTATGATGTAGCCCGAGTGATACGAAAAATGGAGATTCCCTATCTCTTAATTGTTCGCCATGATTCGAGTTCAGTTCCAGAGGAATTACTGGGATTCATTATGCGGATTGCTGGCTTGGTTTTAATTATTGCAATTTTTGTGACGGGGGCAACCTTTTTGGTGATTCAGGGATATGTCATCACCCCCCTATTACAACTGCGAGATGACCTAACCTTAGCTGGAGATGCCTTAAGTGAAGGACAGCAGCGACCGCAATTTGCCTCATTGACCTTGTTGGCCTCTGAGCCAACCAACGAACTGAGCCAAACGATTCGTAGTTTTTCTCAAATGTTTGAGCGGGTTGATGCAGAAATCAAACGTCGTCAAGTGGCTGAAGCGCAAGTGAGGGCAAAGGCGGCGGAACTGGAACAGACCTTGGCAGACTTAAAAGAAGCCCAACTGCGTTTAATTCAGACTGAAAAAATGAGTAGTTTGGGGCAGTTGGTCGCCGGAATTGCCCATGAACTGAATAATCCTGCTACCTTTATTCAAGGCAATTTAAGTGCCCTACAGGATTACTTCGAGACCCTGTTGGAACTCCTCAACGCCTATGAGCAGGTTGAGGCCCTGGAGTCCACCCAACTGCACCAATTAAAAGAGACCTTAGAACTAGAGTATGTCTTGGAGGATCTTCCCAAATCTCTCAAGTCCACCCAAAGCGGAGTGACCCGAATTGCCTCAATCGTTGAATCCCTGAGAAATTTTGCCCGACTCGATGAATCTGAACGAAAAACCGTTGATATCACCCAGGGCATTAAAAATACTATTTCTCTCTTACGCTCTCGCTTAGAAGCCGCTCAAATTCAGGTCAGCCAAACCTATGAGTCTATCCCGATGGTGGACTGTTATCCGGGGTTGCTCAATCAAAGTGTTTTGGCCATTTTAAATAATGCCATTGATGCCTTACGCCAGCGTCCCTTCCCCGAGAAGACCGCAGCCGACGCAACGCCACGCAAACTGGCGGTGACTGTGGGCAATGACGCCCCTATGGCCCAAATTAAAATTACTATTGCTGATAATGGTCCAGGAATCCCCCCAGAGGTGCAGCAGAAGATGTTTGACCCCTTTTTCACCACCAAACCCGTCGGCCAGGGAACCGGTTTAGGGTTGGCGATCGCCTACCAAATCATTGTCCAAGACCATGGCGGCCAGTTAGACTGTCATGCCACTCCAGATCAAGGGACAGCCTTCACCATAATCCTACCCCAATCCCCCGCCCAGCCTGCATAGCATCTGAACTATGTCCTTTCTCTTTAGCCAGTCCCAGCCCCTGCAAGCCATTATTATTGGTGCCAATCGTGGCATTGGTTTAGGGTTTGTGCGTCATCTTCTGGCCGATTCCCGCATTGGGACCATTTATGGAACCTATCGTCGGCCAGATCGGGCCCAAGACTTATTACAACTGGCCCAATCTGGGGGCGATCGCCTAATTCCCGTTCAGCTTGACGTCACCCAAGAATCAGAACTGGCCCAATGGAGCGATCGCCTTGGGGCGCAACAGCAACAGCTCCATCTCCTCATCAACTGCGTCGGCGTACTCCATGACGGTCCCGATATCCAACCCGAGAAGAGTTTACGGCAAATCGACGGCGATCGCCTACTCCACTACTTTCAGATCAATAGCATTCCTAGCGTTCTCCTCGCCAAACACCTGATGCCCCTATTTCGCCATCAGCAGCCGAGTCTCTTCGCCAGCATCTCCGCCAAAGTCGGCAGCATTGGCGATAACCATCTCGGCGGCTGGTATGGCTATCGGGCCTCCAAAGCCGCCCTCAATATGCTCATGCACACCACGGCGATCGAATATGCTCGTCGCTGTCCCCAAACCTGTGTCGTCTGTCTCCATCCCGGAACCACCGACACCGACCTATCTAAACCCTTTCAACGCAACGTCCCCCCCGGAAAACTCTTTCCCGTCGAGAAAACCGTCGCCCAACTGATGCAGGTCATCGAAACCCGAACCCTAGATGACAGTGGTCAATTCTTCTCCTGGGATGGACAGCCCTTACCCTGGTAACATAGCAATCTTCGATTGCCTCAGGACACCCCGAGTTGGGAAAGAATTACCCACCTACTGCCTACTTACTGCCTAGGGCGACCACAAGGGTACGCCCCTACGTCTTTTCTACTGCCTACTGCCTTCTTATCCCCTGTTTTTTGTCCCATTCAGACCAACTTTTGCTATATGGTATCAACAAGAAATGATACCCTGAATCCAGACCCATACTAGGAGATAACACCCGTGGCAAAACCGCGCGCAGCAACCGACAAAGGCTTTGGTCAACTCAGTGCATCGGATAAAAAATCCCAAGCCAAGACCAACACCTCAGGCGGGGGAAACTTTGGCTTTACCCCCAACGCTGAAGTTTGGAACGGTCGCCTAGCCATGTTGGGCTTTGTGGCTGTTGTGCTGACCGAACTGATTACCCACCAAGGCATTCTCGCCTTTTGGGGCTTACGCTAGGCCGTTTGTCCCGGCTTAACATGGTGGATCTCAATTTCCGTATGTACATTCCCACGGGGTAGAAAATCAGCCCGAAGATTGGCCTCTAAGGGGTCACAAGCCGCCACAAAATCATCCAAAATTTGATTCGCGGACTCCTCGTGGGAAATGTAGCGATCGCGGTAACTATTCACATAGAGCTTGAGAGCTTTCAACTCCACCACCGTCTCATCAGGCACATAGACCAGATGAATCGTGGCAAAGTCAGGATAGCCCGAAAAGGGGCATTTACAGGTAAACTCCGGCAACGTCACCCGAATCTCGTAGCGTCGTCCCGGACGAGGATTAGGAAAGGTAATCAGTTGTCCCTCCTGAATCTCCCGTTCCCCATATTTCATGGAGGAAGACTCAGCCGAAGTGGTGCTGTTCGGCGGCGTTTGTGAATCGTGCATTCTCTGTGATGGTAAATTATTGATGGTGGTAGCTGTTGGAGTCGCGAGTTCCAGCATTCCGACCGATATTTCTCCCTAAGAATAGCAAGCAACCCATGCAACATCCAAACCCTCACGGTTCCGGCAATCCCAACGGACAATCCCCCTCCGTACCCCTGACGGTCTACCGGGAACTGGCCGCCGAGTTGCAGGCCACTCAGGCCATGTTGGACTCTCTCCATGCCCAGAACCAACAGCTCAGCCGTGAAAATCACAGCCTATCCCACCAGAATCAACAACTGCTGAATGAAGTTCACAACGTGGTCAACTCTGCCCTAAGCCTCGGACAGGTGGCCGACTCCCTTCATTCCGCCGCCAACGCCCCGGCTGAACTATCTCCCCAGAGCAGCAGTGGCCCCCGCCGCAGCGAAGCCCTACCCCAACTCGATCGCCCGCAAAGCGATGTCCCTGGGAGCCATCCGAACTCCGCTCAACCTCAGGATCCCCTCGGCAACCTCCCCCCGCTCTATCCCAACAGTTCCTCCAAGCGCAAATCCCCCACCCCCTCCACTCGACCCCAATTTTCGGCGGTTGAACTCAATGGGGTAGGAGATGAGTTATCCACGAGAGGAGGCCTATGGCTGCTCGTGGCCATTTTTGCCATTATCATTACTGCCTTTGGGGCCGGCTATTGGTTTATGCGACCCATTTACGAGCGACTCCTACAACCCCCATCCCAACCCCAACCCCAACCCCAACAACCCTACGTGCCGTGACCAACTCCCCATAGCCATCTTCGATTACTAGCGTGCCTACTGCCTACTGCCTACTGCCTACTGCCTACTGCCTACTGCCTATTGCCTACTGCCTATTGCCTTCTCCCCCCTGTTCCCTTCTTTTGCCTCTTCACCAAGAAAACCCCAGCCCCCTAACGAGACTGAGGTTTTCTTGGCGACGCCGGTCATGCCAAATTAGGGCAACCTAATAGGCATCTTGAATTTCGTAGAAGTCGGGAGAAATATAATCCTTCCGCAGAGGGAAACCCACCCAGTCTTCGGGCATCAACAGACGCTTCAAGTTCGGGTGGCCGTCATAATGGATGCCAAACATATCGTAGGATTCCCGTTCTTGCCAGTCCGCGCCCTTCCAAATCCAATAGACGGAGGGGACTTTCGGCTCATCTCGGGGCAAAAAGACTTTTAAACGCACTTCCTCAGGCTTATGAGCATCATCACTGACCTTAATCAAGTGATAGAAACTGACTAACTCCTGACCCGGCCCCGCATCATAGGCCCCTTGACATTGCAGGTAGTTAAAGCCATAGGCGTACAAGGCTGTGGCAATGGGAATCAGCACCTGGGAGTCAACCTGAATCAGTTCCACTCCCAAGTTATCGGCTTCGAGGGCATCATGGGCAAAGCCATTCTCGGTCAACCATTTGGAGACGGGGCCCGCCGGCACAGGTTTATCCTCGGTTTGTTCTTCGGCCGGATTGCCGTTTTTGGGGGACTCTTCAGCCACGGTCTGCCTCCTGTTTCTGAGCAGCTTGTTGTTGTGTCGATTGTAAGGCGGGGGGAACGGGCATTCCCATCGCTTCGGTGAGTTGCTTAGGCGGATTATGCCGAGCCTCACTGCGCATATATTGACCCGTGAAGATGGGGTCAACGGGTTTGAGTTGGTGCGAGATAGTGTGGTAGCGGTGGGTCTGTTGGTGATTGCCTCGTTCCGAGAGGGACTCATTGGAGACCTTCTTCCGCAGCTTGACAATGGCGTCGATAATGGCTTCAGGACGGGGAGGACAGCCGGGAATATACACATCCACCGGAATCAACTTATCCACACCGCGAACCGCCGTAGGGGAATCGACGCTAAACATCCCACCGGTGATGGTGCAAGCACCCATGGCAATGACATATTTGGGGGCCGGCATCTGTTCGTACAGACGAATCACGGCCGGGGCCATTTTCATAGTGATGGTTCCGGCAGTAATCAGTAAATCCGCTTGGCGGGGGCTGTTACGGGGAACTAGACCAAAGCGGTCAAAGTCAAAACGAGAGCCAATCAGGGCGGCAAATTCAATAAAGCAACAAGCAGTCCCATACATCATGGGCCACAGACTCGACAAACGGGCCCAGTTGTAGAGATCATCGACGGTTGTCAGAATGAGGTTTTCCGACAACTCCTGCGTCACTTGAGGACGTTCAACGGGATTAATGAGGGTGGGGGTAGAGAGATTATCACTCATGACCATTCCAATGCTCCTTTGCGCCAGGCGTACACGAGGGCAATGACGAGGATGCTGATGAAAATCAACGCCTCGACGAATGCCAGTAGTCCTAGGGTGTGGAATGCCACAGCCCAGGGGTAGAGAAAGACGGTCTCAACATCGAAGACCACGAAAACCAGGGCAAACATGTAGTAGCGGATGTTGAACTGAATCCAGGCGCCACCAATGGGTTCCATCCCTGATTCGTAGGTGGTATTGGATTCAATACCCAGACTTTTGGGTCGTACCAGCTTCGAGACAGTCAGAGCCAGGATAGGCACAAGACTGCAAATGAGCAGGAAGCCTAGAAAATATTCGTAACCAGTGAGAACAAACACAGGGGCTAACGTCTTTACTTATATTTACAATAATGATAGTCGAGGGGCCGGCAGATCTCAAATGGGATCGATGGTTCCCGACTCGGGGCCACAATAGAAGTAGGTGCTGTTGATACAAGAGGTTACCCGATGGTTTTCCAAGACGAGTTTGAACTACAGACCTATAATCATGGCGATCTACAAGATATCACCGAGCGGGTGGAGCAGATCGTCAAACAGTCCGGGATTCGCACCGGACTCGCCCATATTTTCAATGTGGGCAGTACGGCCTCGATTGGGACGATTGAGTTTGAGCCGGGACTGAAGCGGGATTTGCCGGAACTCCTGGACCGCTTGATTCCCCCGAGTCGTGATTATGGCCATGAACAAACTTGGCATGATGGCAATGGTCATTCCCATCTACAAGCCACCTGGTTGGGGCCGGCCCTGACGGTTCCGGTGCGACAGGGCCACCTGAAGCTAGGAACGTGGCAGCAAATCTTTCACATTGAATGTGATATTAAGCCGCGTCAGCGTCAGATTGTGGTCACGATTTTGGGGGAATAGCCCTTAGAATCCCATGGCTTGGGCCACTTGTTCGACATCTGGCTCAATGCCTTGGCGCAGTTGGCTGTGGCTATGTTTGATGGCGGAGTCGGGGTCTTTTAAGCCGTTACCGGTGAGGACACAGACGATGGTGGCCCCGCTGGGGACGCGATCGCGCAGCTTCAGGAGGCCGGCGACGGAGGCGGCACTGGCGGGTTCGCAGAAAATGCCTTCTTGCCCCAGGAGACGGTACGCATGGAGGATTTCCTCGTCGCTGACGGCGTTAAATTCTCCTTGGCTGGCATTCTCGACGGCTAAGGCTTTTTCCCAGTTGGCGGGGTTGCCAATACGGATGGCGGTAGCCACGGTGTCAGGATTTTTGACGGGGGCCCCTTCGATGAGGGGGGCAGACCCGGCGGCCTGGAAGCCCATCATGCGGGGGAGGCGATCGCAATGTCCTAATTGTTGGTACTGACAGAATCCCATCCAATAGGCGGTGATATTGCCAGCATTCCCCACGGGGATACAGAGCCAGTCGGGGGCGTTACCGAGGGCATCGACCACTTCAAAAGCAGCAGTTTTCTGGCCTTCGAGGCGATAGGGATTCACGGAGTTGACGACGGTGACGGGGTAGCTTTCTCCCAGTTCGCGGACGATTTCTAGGGCGCGGTCAAAGTTGCCGTTGATGGCTAAAATTTCGGCGCCGTAAACTAGGGCCTGGGCGAGTTTGCCCAGGGCCACGTAGCCGTCAGGAATCAGCACAAAGGCCCGTAAGCCCCCCCGTTTGGCATAGGCGGCGGCGGCGGCGGAGGTGTTGCCGGTACTGGCACAAATAACGGCTTTCGCGCCTTCTTCTTTGGCTTTGGAGATGGCGAGGGTCATGCCCCGATCTTTGAAGCTGCCGGTGGGGTTGAGGCCGTCGTATTTGACGAAGACCTCAACCTTTTTGCCAATTTCAGCGGCAATGGTGGGGACGGGAATTAGGGGGGTGTTCCCTTCATGGAGGGTAATCACCGGAGTGGCATCGCTCACCGGCAAGTGGGGACGGTAGGCATTGATCAAACCGCGCCAGCCTCGCTGCTGTGGAGCGGTTTCGGGTTGAGGGGCGTTGGCGGTCGAAAAACTCAGCGTCACAATGGTTGTTGGCAAATAGGGGGGCTGACCGAGCTGTGAGGCCAAATTATCAGCCCACATCGGTCTTGATTCATGGGTTAATTGTACCAAAGTTGGGGCTGATGCGACGGTAGCGTGAGGGGGGGCGGGGGCGGAGAGACGATGGGCTGGCGGCGGCTGAGGGAGAGGAAGACTTGAACCTGTTTCACAAAACTGCAACATTTGTTGCAACATTTCGTAATAGTTGCAGTAGAATGTTGCCCGAACCGCTTTAGGTACAAATTCTTAATTTCTTCTTAATATGACGACTCTATCCAAGCCCTCAACCCTGAAACCCTTGTCAGATCTGAAATTATCTGTCTATCAAGCGGACCATCAGGTCAAGTATCTGCATCTACATGCCCAGCTCGACACCCTGTTGATCGAGATTGAAAACCGCCGTAAACAGGGGTCTGCGCCCCAACATCCCCAGAGCTAGCGCCACACCCCTCTCGGTCCCCTGGGGCGATCGCCTGGACTCATAATGGCTTCTCTTAAAATCTCGCTATCATGAGTTTAAGTCCGCGCTCGCAAAGCGTGCTGGAACCGCAATCGCCCCCTTGGATCCTCTATGTCTTCCCTTCCCCAGCATCCCTCCCGAGGAGATTGTCCCTGTCCCATCTGCCGTCGGGGTCAACTCTCTCCTCTCACCCTTATGGAGGCGATCGGCTGTGATAACTGCGGCCATCTGTTTGAAGTCCAACATCAGCCCCAGCGCGATCGCGTTTCCCTACGGGCGATCGACCAGTCCCCACCCCCCACTTGGCGTTGGACAGGACGGGGTTGGCAGCCGACAGGGCGCGAGGATGTGAAAATTAGTCTAGAAACTTGGATTGCGGCGGTCTGCTTTACCCTCGTTCCCACGGCCATTGTTGCCACGGCTGCCTATATCTTCCCCCCCCTACCAGGTTCGGGCTGGAGTGCCTTCCCCCTGATCTGGACCGGCTTAACTTTCCTCTGTCATGGCTCCTGTGTCATTACCCTGCTGATGGAGTATTACCAGGTTCCCCTAAGTTCCTATTTTCGTCTGCGGCCCTTTCAATAGGACCCCATCCATAGCGCTATTCTTTCACCCCTGTCGCCGCAATCCCCTGGACAAACTGACGCTGGCCCAGCAAAAACAGGACAATCACCGGCAGCGAGGAAATCACCACCGCCGCCATGAGCACCGCCCAGTCACTGGTGAATTGTTCCTGAAACTCCGCCAGGGTTAACTGCACCGTTCTCAGTTCGGGACGGGTGGTAAACACCAAGGGTTTAAACAAATCATTCCACTCGCCGATGAAGGCAAACAAAAACAAGGTCACCCAAGCCGGACGAGATAGGGGAATCATAATATGTCGCAGCACTTGCCCGGCCGTCGCTCCATCTAAAATTGCCGCCTGCTCAATAGCCACCGGAATGGTCAGAAAATACTGTCGCATCAGGAAAATGCCGAAGCCACTGACGGCCGTCGGCAGAATCAACGCTCCATAGGTATCTAGGAGATGCCCCCACTTCAAGACCAGGAAAATAGGAATCACCAGGAGCTGAAAGGGAATCGCCAAGGTCGCCAGAATCAAAACCAGCACCGTATTGCGACCGCGAAATTGAAATCTAGCCAGAGCATAGCCGGCTAAGGCGGAGGTCACTGTTTGGATGCCCGTGACCACCAGGGCCACCAAGGTGGAATTGGCAAAGGCCAGCCAAAAATTCCCACGCATCCAAGCTTCTCGGTAACTCTCAAGGGTCCAGGCTCCCGCTAGATTTAAGTCAGCCAGGGAACCAGGAGGCGCAAAAGCCGCTCTGAGGACAATCCCCAGAGGGATGAGCATGATCCCGGCACCAATCATTAAAAAAAACAAGATCAGACCCTGCCATTGATTAGCTTCAGCAATCGTCGAATCCGGGGGCGTCCGGGGCAAAGCCTTAGCAGGACGGGGATGAGGTCGATTAGAAAATTCGGGAGACATAAATCTAAAAGCAGCGGTAGAATGATCTTAGCTAGGAGTTGAGAGGAAAAAACCTGGTCAACTTCCGGTTAAACCTTGTAAAGTGATAGAAAGCTGTAACGACCTATTGAACAAGTTTAACCACCCAGGTTGAAAACCAACGGTTCGGTGTAGTCTCGCCGCTCCATAAAACAGGATGAGGAGATAGAAAACGTATGCCGCAGTTAGAAGCGACCGCCACTCTGGATTACCAAAGCGAAGTCTACAAAGACGCTTACAGTCGCATTAACGCCATTGTCATCGAAGGCGAACAAGAAGCCTTTGACAATTACATCCGCTTAGCGGAAATGCTCCCGGAAAGTCAGGATGAACTGAAGTCTCTGGCCAAGATGGAGAAACGCCATAAAAAAGGATTCCAGGCTTGTGGGCGTAACCTGAGCGTTGTGGCTGACATGGAATTTGCGCAAGAGTTTTTTGGGAAATTGCGTCGTAACTTTGAGGTTGCCAGTGAAGCGAATGATATTATCACCTGTCTGGTGATTCAGTCTCTGATCATTGAGTGCTTCGCCATTTCCGCCTACAACATTTATATCCCCCATGCGGATCCCTTTGCGCGTAAAATCACCGAAGGGGTGGTCAAAGATGAGTATCTTCATCTCAACTTTGGCGAAGAATGGCTGAAAGCACATTTTGAAGAATGCAAAGACCAAGTAGATGCGGCCAATCGTGAGAACCTGCCCATCGTTTGGGAAATGCTCAACGCTGTCGCCAAGGATGCCAAAGTCCTCAATATGGAAAAAGAGGAGCTAATTGAAGACTTCATGATTGCTTATGGGGAAGCCCTGAGCAACATCGGCTTCAGCACCCGTGACATCATGAAAATGTCCTCCTATGGCTTGCGGGGTGCAGCTTAGAAGCGCTGCCTGGAGCTACTGCTCTGACCCTGCTGCCTAACGAACGAGGCGTAACAGCATTGTCGCAATCGCTCGTTTTTTCCTAGAAAAGCGAGCGGTTTTTTGTGTTTGAATCAGATTTAATTTGAGAAGGGGCGCTTTACATAGTATTGTAAAGGTTTATGAACGCCTTATTGTTACCGGATACCATATCGCAGCCTGAAATAAGGGTTGCTTGAGATTCTGCCCATGTTTGGTTTAATCGGTCACCTGACTAATTTGGAACACGCCCAGTCCGTTGCCCGGGACATGGGATATGACGGACTTGCAGACCAAGGCCTTGACTTCTGGTGTGCGGCGCCGCCGCAAACGGTGGATCACATTACCGTCACCAGTATTACGGGGCAAACCATTGAAGGTCGTTATGTCGAATCCTGTTTTCTGCCGGAGATGCTGGCGACGCGGCGAGTGAAGGCCGCCACCCGCAAGATTATCAACGCTATGGCTCACGCTCAGAAAATTGGTCTCGATATCACAGCGTTGGGTGGCTTTTCCTCCATTGTCTTCGAGAATTTCAATCTCAATCAAATTGAGCGGATTCGCAACATTACCCTAGATTTCCAACGCTTTACCACGGGCAACACCCATACGGCCTATATTATTGCCCGTCAGGTTGAGCAGGCCAGCGCCCAGTTGGGGATTGAATTGTCTCAGGCGACGGTGGCCGTCTGTGGGGCAACGGGAGATATTGGCAGTGCGGTCTGTCGTTGGTTGAATGCTCGCACCGATGTGGCGGAGTTGTTGCTGATTGCGCGCGATCGCCAACGCTTGGAAGACTTACAAGGGGAACTCGGACGGGGTAAGGTGATGGGCTTAGAGGATGCTCTCCCCAAAGCCGATATCATTGTCTGGGTGGCCAGTATGCCCAAGGGACTGGTGATTGATTCAACGACCTTGAAAAAACCCTGTTTGTTGGTGGATGGCGGCTATCCCAAGAATCTGGACACGAAAGTGCAACATCCCGGTGTGGTGGTTCTCAAAGGTGGCATCGTCGAACATGCCCTGGATATCAACTGGCGTATCATGAAGTTAGTGAACATGGATGTTCCTGCCCGTCAGATGTTCGCCTGCTTTGCCGAATCCATGCTCTTAGAGTTTGAGAAGTGGTACACCAATTTTTCCTGGGGACGGAACCAAATCACCGTTGAGAAAATGGAGAAAATTGGTGAGGTGTCTCTCAAGCATGGGTTTAAACCCCTGTTGTCCTAGCTGAAGTCCTAGAGTACCCGTCCCTCCTTTAGTTTCTCCCCTGATTCCCCTTATTCCCCCAGAGACGTTGATCTGAACCTATGCTCTTAGATTTCGAGAAACCCCTCGTTGAGCTAGAAAAGCGCATCCAGCAAATTCGAGATATTGCCGAAGACACCGATGTGGATGTCTCCGATGAGATTCGCCAACTTGAGGATCGCGCCACGGAGTTACGCCAGGAGATTTTTAGTAATCTCTCGCCGGCTCAACGGTTGCAACTGGCTCGCCATCCCCGTCGTCCTAGTACCTTGGATTATATTCAGGCCATTGGCGATGAGTGGATTGAATTGCACGGCGATCGCGGGGGGTCTGATGATCCGGCTCTGGTGGGGGGAATTTCCCGCTTAGGAGGTATCCCTGTGGTGATGTTGGGCCATCAGAAGGGACGGGATACGAAGGATAATGTTCGTCGTAATTTTGGGATGGCTTCCCCTGGGGGCTATCGTAAGGCGTTGCGGTTGATGGATCATGCCAATCGCTTTGGAATGCCCATTTTGACTTTTATTGATACCCCGGGGGCTTGGGCGGGGATTGAGGCGGAACATCTCGGCCAAGGGGAGGCGATCGCCGTCAACCTGCGGGAGATGTTTGGCTTTGAGGTTCCCATTATCTGTACGGTGATTGGCGAGGGAGGCTCGGGGGGTGCCTTGGGCATTGGGGTAGGCGATCGCCTGCTGATGTTTGAACATGCGGTGTATACCGTGGCTACTCCTGAAGCCTGTGCGGCCATTCTCTGGAAAGATGCGGCTAAGAGTCCCCAAGCGGCAGAAGCCCTGAAAATTACGGCCCAGGATCTGAAAAATCTGGAGATTCTCGATCGCCTCCTGCCCGAACCCATCGGTGGAGTTCACAATCAGCCGGTGCAGGCCACGGAAATCCTGAAACGGGCCTTAATTGAGGAACTCAATAGCCTATTGGAGTTATCGCCCCAGGAACGGCAACAACTGCGTTATGAGAAATTCCGCCGTATGGGGGTGTTTCTGGAGGGTTAGGGGGGCACTAGAGTGGAATGATGACCGTTGAGTCTCCAATCATGCGATCGCGATCGCATTCAACCCCGACATCGATCGCTTAGTTGTTGGTCAATATGCGGCATACTAGATATGCCAGATTGTAGCCACAAAAAATATCATGCTACCCAAGGTTCAACTGTTGCCGGGAGCAATTTCCGAAATACTGGTTTCAGCGCGGGAAACAGGGGTTCTAACTCGCTCTGATTGCTATGGACTTATGGCAGCATCCCTTGATGACTCCGTCAGTGAGCAAGATCGCCGTTCCATCAACCGCCTGATTCGCTCCGTCCGCCGAGGGAAGGTGAAAATGATTGATGACCTCACCTCCCGCGTCTAGCCCCCCAGTCTGCTAATTCATGATCCATTGTCGATGACCGTTGCCACTTGGATTACCGTCTCCCGACTCCTGGTAATCCCTTTTTTTCTCTATGTTGTCAGTCATCCCGATGGGGGCGATCGCTGGCTCGCCCTGGCACTTTTTCTCCTGGCCGCTCTCACGGACTGGCTTGATGGCTACGTGGCCCGCCGCTTCAATCAGGTCACGGACCTAGGCAAGTTCCTCGATCCCCTCGTCGACAAACTACTGATTTTTGCCCCCCTTCTCGTTTTCATTGAATGGGGACTCCTACCCGCCTGGGGGGTGTTTCTGGTGCTGACGCGAGAACTCACCATCGCCGGTTGGCGCGTCAATCAGCCCAACATCTCCGGGGCCAATCTCTGGGGGAAAGCCAAAACCGTCAGTCAAATTGTCGCCATTAGCCTCTTGTTGGCCCCCCTCCCGGAACCCTGGCCCCGGGTGGGGGTGATTAGCTTCTGGGCCGCCGTCGCCCTAACCCTGATTTCTGGGGTGATTTATCTGCTTCCTCCAGGAAAGACTGAGCCAGACTCTCTCTCCCAGACGTAGGATTGAACAAAAATAGCGACGCATTCGGTCCAGGGTAGAACCCTAGGGGAGGTCGCTGCTACCCATGAGGAAGCGATCGCAGGCCTGGGCTACCCCTCGACCCTCATTAATCGCCCAAACCACCAAACTTTGACCGCGACGACAATCTCCCGCCGCAAACACATTGGGCAAACTGGTTTGATACTCCCCATGTTCTGCCTTGACGTTGCTGCGGCCATCGCGATCTAAACCCAGGGCATCCAGTAACGGCTGCTCTGGCCCCAAAAAGCCCATGGCCAATAGCACCAACTGGGCCGGCAACACCTTTTCCGTCCCGGCAACGTGCTGGGGAATAAACCGGCCTTGGTCATCTTTTGCCCAATTCACTTCGACGGTATGCACGGCTTTAAGCTTGCCCTGCTCATCCCCTTCAAACTTGGTTGCGGTGCGCACATAGGCGCGGGGATCATCGCCAAACTTGGCCGCTGCTTCCTCCTGGCCGTAGTCCATGCGGTAGATTTTCGGCCATTCGGGCCAGGGGTTATTGGCGGCGCGGGTTTCCGGCGGGCGGGGCATAATTTCCAATTGGGTGACGCTATTGCAACCATGGCGGAGCGATGTACCGACACAATCGGTTCCCGTATCGCCACCCCCGATGATTACCACATCCTTACCCGCCGCTGAGATGAAATCACTGGTGTTGTCCCCCGCTAACAAGGTGCGGGTGTTGCCAGTGAGGAATTCCATGGCGAAGTGAATCCCTTGCAATTCCCGGCCTTCAATGGGCAAGTCGCGGGGTTTTGTGGCTCCGGTGCAGAGAATCACCGCATCAAATTCATTGAGCAATTGCTGGGCCGGTAGATCTTTCCCCACCTCTGTATTGCAAACAAAGGTGATCCCTTCGGCTTCCAACACATCGAGGCGGCGCATCACCACCCCCTGTTTATCCAGCTTCATATTGGGGATGCCGTACATCAGTAGACCACCGGGGCGATCGGCCCGTTCATACACCGTCACCCAATGGCCCGCCTGGTTGAGTTGATCCGCCGCCGCTAACCCCGCTGGGCCAGAGCCGACGATCGCCACCTTTTTGCCGGTCCGTTGACTGGGAGGTGTGGGGGTAATCCAGCCAGATTCCCAACCCTTTTCAGCAATGGCGTTTTCAATACTTTTAATCGTCACCGGCGGACTGGTAATCCCCAAAACACAGGCCCCCTCACAGGGCGCAGGGCAAACCCGGCCGGTAAATTCGGGGAAATTATTGGTTTTATGGAGGCGATCGAGAGCCTCCGACCAGAGGCCGCGATAGACCAAATCATTCCATTCTGGAATCAGATTATTAATCGGGCAACCGCTGGCCATGCGGCTAATTTCAATCCCCGTATGGCAAAAGGGCGTACCGCAATCCATACACCGCGCCCCCTGATCCCGGAGCTGTTCCTCCGCCATGGGCAGATGAAATTCATCCCAATTGTGAATACGATCGCTCGGGGCCACATCTTCGGCCACCTCGCGCAGATATTCCATGAAGCCAGTTGGTTTTCCCATTGTTTTTTAGACGTGAACGAATAGAACGTAGGGGCGCAATGGTTGCGCCCTAGAGCATCGGAACTTGCTTTCTAACTTCCCCCAATCCGGGAAATATCACGGGCATTTTCTTCAAACGCCGCCGATAGGGCATCATCGCCACTCAAGCCATTAGCCAAGGCATTTTGGATATGTTGCAGAACCCGCTTGTAATCCCGGGGCATCACCTTGATGAAGGTGGGGATCATGCTATCCCAATTCGCCAAAACCTCCCCGGCCTTATCACTACCGGTATAGTCCGCGTGCTTGGCGATCATCTCCCGCAGATCACGGATTTCCTCTGGATCTTCGAGGGCTTCGAGATCCACCATCTCCCGGTTGCAACGGGTCGCAAAATCTCCCGCCTCATCGAGGATATAGGCCACGCCGCCACTCATCCCCGCTGCAAAGTTCCGACCTGTGCGGCCGAGAATCACCACTTTGCCGCCGGTCATGTATTCGCAACCGTGATCGCCGATCGCCTCGACCACCGCATGAACGCCGGAATTACGCACACAGAACCGCTCACCCACAATGCCCCGAATATAGGCCTCGCCACTGGTGGCTCCGTAGAACGCCACATTGCCCGCGATGATATTTTCCGCTGGGATAAAGGTGGAATTTTTCGGGGGATACAGGATGATTTTGCCGCCGCTCAACCCCTTGCCAAGATAATCATTAGCATCTCCTTCGAGTTCCAGGGTGACCCCTTTGGGAACGAAGGCTCCAAAACTCTGCCCGGCTGTGCCTTGGAAATGGAGATGAATGGTGCCATCGGGGAGGCCGTCCCAGTAGCGTTTGCTGATTTCATTGCCGAGAATTGTCCCGACGACGCGGTTAATGTTGCAGATGGGTAAGGTGGCTTTGACCGCTTCCCCTCGCTCAAGAGCCGGTTGGCACAGATCCAAGAGCGTTGTCATATCTAAGGATTTCGCCAAACCGTGATCCTGGGGAATCTGTGCATAGCGTCCCACTTCTGGCCCCACCTCCGGCTGATGGAGAATTTTGCTCAGGTCAATGCCCTTGGCCTTCCAATGATCTACGGCCTGTTTTTGCTCGAGGACATCGGTGCGGCCCACCATTTCATTGACGGTGCGGAACCCTAACTGCGCCATGATTTCCCGTAATTCCATGGCCACAAAGGTCATGAAGTTAACGGTGTACTGCGGATCGCCGCTGAAATGTTTACGCAGTTCGGGGTTTTGGGTGGCTACCCCGACGGGACAGGTGTTTTTATGGCAGACCCGCATCATGATGCAGCCTAAACTGACGAGGGGCGCGGTGGAAAAGCCGTATTCTTCGGCGCCGAGGAGGGTGGCGATCGCCACATCCCGCCCGGTTTTCATTTGCCCATCGGTTTCTACGGCAATGCGACTGCGGAGGTTATTCAGCACTAGGGTTTGATGGGTTTCTGCTAACCCCAATTCCCAGGGCAAACCGGCGTGTTTAATCGAGGTTTGGGGCGAGGCGCCGGTTCCCCCATCAAAGCCGGACACTAACACCACATCCGCATGAGCTTTGGCGACTCCAGCGGCGATGGTTCCCACACCCACCTCGGACACGAGTTTGACACTGATCCGGGCCTCCCGGTTGGCGTTTTTGAGGTCGTGGATCAGTTCGGCGAGATCTTCAATGGAATAGATGTCATGGTGGGGTGGTGGGGAAATTAAGCCCACGCCAGGGGTGGAATGGCGCACTTTGGCGATCCAGGGATAGACCTTCAGACCGGGCAATTGGCCGCCTTCACCGGGTTTTGCCCCCTGAGCCATTTTGATTTGAATTTCCTTGGCTTGGGACAGGTACAAACTGGTGACACCAAAGCGACCGGAGGCCACCTGTTTAATGGCGCTGTTTTTAGAATCTCCCTGCTCATTAGTCCAGGTGTACCGTTCGGGATCTTCGCCCCCTTCCCCGGTGTTGGATTTGCCGCCGATGCGGTTCATGGCGATCGCCAGGGCCTCATGGGTTTCTTTAGAAATGGAGCCATAGCTCATCGCCCCGGTTTTAAACCGCTTCATGATCGCCTCAATGGGTTCGACTTCATCGAGGGGAATCGGCTCGCGCTCTTTAAAGGCCAGCAGATCCCGCAGGCGGAATTGTTTTTTGCCTTGGTCATTCACCAGGGCTGCATATTTTCGATACCGCTCATAGTCCCCGTCTCGCGCGGCTTGTTGCAGCAGATGGATGGTTTCTGGCGACAGTAAATGTTCTTCACCATCCTTGCGCCATTGGTATTCACCCCCCACATCCAGGGTCGGGGTTCCACCGGGGCGATCGCTAAAGCCAGTATGGTGGCGTTGCAGGGCCTCAGCAGCAATCACGCCCAAATCTATCCCTTCCAACCGAGAAGCCGTCCAGGAGAAATAGGTATCCACAACGCTGTGGTGCAGGCCGATGGCCTCGAAAATTTGCGCCCCGCGATAGCTTTGGATCGTCGAGATGCCAATTTTAGAGCCAATTTTAATCACGCCCTTGGTGGCCGCTTTGACGTAGTTTTTCACCGCCGTTTTGGCGTCTATCCCCTTAAGCAATCCGTCCTGAATCAGGTTCTCAATGCTTTCAAAAGCCACATAGGGGTTAATGGCACCGCAACCATAGCCCAACAGCACCGCAAAATGATGCACTTCGCGGGGTTCGCCGGATTCGAGGACTAGGCCGACGCGGGTGCGGGTCCCATTGCGGATGAGGTGGTGGTGGAGGCCCGACACCGCTAACAGGGCAGGAATCGGGGCATGGCCCTGATCCAGACCGCGATCGCTCAAAATGAGGACATTTTTACCAGCGGCGATCGCCTCATCGGCGGCACTAAACAGAGTCTCTAACGCGGTCTGCAACCCGTCCACCCCTTGGGCCGCTTCAAACACAATCGGCAAAGTTTGGGATTGGAACCCTCGCAGATTCACCCCTTTTAACTGAGCCAGTTCCGCATTGGTGAGAATGGGGGTGGGGAGTTGGATCAGTTGACAGCTTTGGGGTTCCGGGTTAAGCAGGTTGCCCTCGGAGCCGATGGTGGTGATGGCAGAGGTGATAATCGCTTCCCGAATCGAATCAATGGGGGGGTTAGTGACTTGGGCAAACAGTTGTTGAAAATAGTCGTAAAGCAGTTTGGGGCGATCGGACAGGGCCGCTAAGGGCGTATCTGTCCCCATCGCGCCCACGGCTTCGACACCATTTTGAGCCATGGGGCTGATCAACAGCCGCAATTCCTCAAACGTGTAGCCAAAGGCCTTTTGATGGGCCAACAGTTCCGAGCCGAGGGGCGGCGCAGGTTCCGCCGCCGGTAAATCCGCCAAATCCACCTGGTATTGATTTAACCAATCCCGGTAGGGGTGAGCGCTGGTGATGTCCTGCTTAATTTCTTCATCGGCCACAATGCGCCCCTGCTCCATATCCACCAGGAACATCCGCCCCGGTTCAAGGCGACCTTTGAAGGCCACCCGCTCTGGCTCAATGGGCAATACCCCGGCTTCCGAGGCCATAATCACCAAATCATCATGGGTGACGTAGTAGCGCGAAGGCCGCAAGCCGTTGCGATCCAACACCGCCCCCATCATGGTGCCATCGGTGAAGGCAATGGACGCGGGGCCGTCCCAGGGTTCCATCAAGCAGGCATGGTATTCATAAAAGGCCTTGCGCTCATCGCTCATGGATTCATGGGCGGCCCAGGGTTCGGGGATCATCATCATCATCGCGTGGGGCAATGACCGACCCGCCAAGGTCATGAGTTCCAGCGTGTTGTCAAAAATGGCGGAATCGCTGCCGTCCATATCGATGATGGGCTGCATGGACTTGAGGCTGTCGCCAAACAGTTCTGAAGCAAAGAGGCTTTGGCGGGCGTGCATCCAGTTGATATTGCCCCGGAGGGTGTTGATTTCGCCGTTGTGGGCGATGTAGTGGTAGGGGTGCGATCGCTCCCAACTGGGGAAGGTGTTGGTGCTGAAGCGCGAATGCACCAAACCGAGGGCGCTGGTAAACCGTTCATCGTTCAAATCGGGGAAATAGCTGCGCACCTGAGGCGGGGTGAGCATCCCTTTATAGACGATGGTGCGGCTGGACACACTGGTGGAATACCAATAGTTATCGACGCCGGAGCGATGAATCTCGTGGTGCGATCGCTTGCCAATCACATACAACTTGCGCTCAAACCCCAAATCATCGGCAATATCGGGATTGCGACCAATAAACACCTGTTGAATAAACGGCTCACTGTCCTGTGCCGTTTGGCCCAAATCGCTATGATCCGTTGGTACATCCCGCCAACCGAGGACCGTTTGCCCTTCTTCTGTGGCAATTTTTTCAAAAATGTCTCGACCCTTTTGGCGAATCGCCGGATCAGGGCTGGCAAAAAACATCCCCACGCCGTAATGGCCCGGAGCCGGGAGCGTGATCCCTAGTTCCTGAGCCGCCGCCTGAAGAAAGTCGTGGGGGAGTTGGGTGAGAATCCCCGCCCCATCCCCGGTGTTGGGTTCCGCCCCCACGGCTCCCCGGTGTTCGAGGTTGACCAGGATCGTCAGGGCTTGATCAACAATGCTGTGCGATCGCACTCCCTTCATCTGCACGATGAACCCAACCCCGCAGGCATCATGCTCTAGCTGTGGATCGTACAAGCCCTGTTGTCGTGGTTGTTTGATGTTAGTCATGGATGCAATTCGTGAAGGGAAACAGTGATTCGCAAGGGCAGAGATACAGCCTGAGTTTTAGGATTGTCTCTCCAAAAGCTGGAAAACGCGATCATTCTTAATAAAATGATCAAATCTAAGTTGCATGGCCCCGTAATTTTTCGTTGCAGAGGCTAGCCAAGCTGTAGTTATGGGCAAACGATGACATCAAAGCTATACCCAGCCTGACGTTCTCCTATTTTGATTATCAGGAAAAATATTTTTCTAACTGTAAAATTGGTCACAAAATCAGATCCGCTTTACGGCCAAAATTGTCCCCGGAGTGGGCAGTCTTGAGATCCGTTGCGCCCCAGGAACCCCACTCACCGCGAGAACTTTGATGATATCACCAGGGTGGCCTCAGGAGCGAACAATCGGGAAAACCGTAGCTAAACGGCGGTGTTCACTGGAGGTTCGCCATCATCAATTCTCTATCTGGGGTTAGGCGAGAATGTCCGTTGAAGACAATTCGCCTCCACAACCCGAAATAGGCCATCGTCGAAGCGGGTGCAGGGGATTTCCCCTGCGGCTAAGGCGGGGATTTGGCCCTGCTGAAGCTGCTGTTGGATGGTTTGGCTAATCTCGGGATAGGAACGTGTCCACCAGGAGCGTTCGAGATAGTCCGGTTCAAAGGCACTCCGTTCGATGACGAGAACATCGATCGCCTCTTCGGTTAAGAATTGTTGAAGTTGTTGGATATCCGGGCTGTAGTGTGCTTCCATCAGGGCGATCGCCCGGCGGCGTATCTCTTGGTGATAGGTTTGGTGGAAGGGAATGGCGTATTCATAGCCCACATAGAGCGATCGCCGGCTGAAGGTGGGCAGTTGATTGGCTTCTAGGGCCAGGGAAGCGATGCGAGTCTCGGGAGGTTGCTCTTGTAGAAACTCATAGAGGGCCGGATGATTGCCCACAATTAGATTGGTGCGTGGGTAATTGCCCAATCCCTGGGGGTAGAAGACTAAATAGCTCAGGAGCAACCCTAGGGATAAGTAGCACAGAACAACACTTTTGTCAAGGATAAACTGCACTATTAAGACCAGGGCGATCGCCGCTGCTAGAGCAAAGACAACTCGGAGACTATGTTGGCTATAGCGACTGGGGAGATGGAGACGAAAGGCCAGGTCATGGGCCAGGAAAAACAGCCCCAAACCCGACAGTAGTAGAGCCTGCAACAAGGGGAGATGGGGGATTGGCTCACGCTGGGGGAGGAAGGGTAAGAGGATGGCGCTACAGAGTAAGGGGGGGTCGAGAGGCGGTTGCAGGCCCGTGCGTCCTCCCCAGAGCCAAAAGCGCCCCCAATCCTCGGCAAAATAGGCCGTCCGTCCCCCAGGCTGAAACTCCGGCAGGTCTTGGGCTTGGGCTAAGGTGACCGTGGGGCCAAACTCCGAGGATTGCAGGAGATAGGGGAAGAGCATCAGGACAATTAGCCCCAACCCTAGGCCAGTCCAGGACCAGGGAAACTCACCCTGGAGAGACAGTAGGAACAGGATTCCCGCCGCCACCAGGAGATAGGGAGGATAGAAGCCTCCTAAGCCGAGGAGTCCGAGGAGCATCAGTCGGGGGCGACGGGCGGCGATCGCATAGAGAACCGTCAGCAGCAGGGGGCTGAGGAAGGCGCGAGGGGTGGCGGAGACGAGATCATCGCGCATCCAAAGATTTTGCAGATAGAGGCTACTAGCCAGGAAGGCGGCGAAGGGGATCGGGACCAGGCGCAAGCTGAGGCGGAAGGCCATGACCGTGGTGAGCAGGGCCAGAATCACCGGGAGAATGCGGGCCAGGGCCAAAGGATCGAGTCCCAGTTGGGCGAAACTCCAATAGAAGGCGCGATAACCTGGGGGGGCGAGGGATTGGAAGTAGTCGGCGATGAGATCGTTGGGAAACAAGCCCCCATCGAGGAAGCGTCGCATCCAGAACAGATGCTGACGGGCATCGTTGGCGACGAGATAGCCCGGTTGCAGGGTTTGCTGGAGAACCGGGAGCGCGTAGCTGGCGGACAGCAGCAAAGTTAGGGCCAGCCAGATGCGGCTGACGCTGGGGGAGGGGTTGGGGCGGAGGAAGAGGCGTTGCAGAGGTAGGCGATGCACCATGAATCCTTGAGAGCGGAGTTTGCTCCCTCAATCAGTCATGATGGCAGAAAATCTGGTCTTCATTCTCAAAGTTCCTTGTTTTAACTGCCACCTTGTTCGAGTTCTGCGATCGACTCTAACAGACGGTGGGTGTTTTTCGGCCTACGCAACAGGTATGCTGTTTCTTCTAAGGCTTCGTAATCCTCTAGCGACATCATCACCACCAAAGCTGCGTTGTTTCTGGTGATAAAAATATGTGAGGTTTCAGCGGTAGGGTGTGTTGCGGCTCAAACCCATATTAAACCTCAGAGAACAATGTAGAAACTGCCGCAACGCACCAGGGCTATAATTGGGCGGTCATCTTGTCCCCGAATTTGGTGCGTTCCGGCTCGCTTAATCCTGTTGCCAAGAATCAAAAATTGAACGAAGCCGGAACACACCCTACCCCAATTTTTTTTCCATCATTATCCATCAATCTGGATTGTACCGGTGTCTTCATAGAAAATATGCGAGGTTCGAGATTTCTTGGTGTTTACTCGGATTCCTGAAGGTTGACCCGTCGATAAATCTCGGCCAGGGACATCCGAAACTCAATGGATCTTAACTGAATCTCATCTTCAAGATTTCGATACTCTGTCAACAACCATTGATTCTCAGATGTTTTAGAAAAGTGTTTTACGTGGTATTGGTACTGACAGATGAGGAGATAGTCGCGAAACTGCGGCAGCGATCGATAACCATCAAATTTGTCTCCTTGGTCGTAATTTCGCGTTGAGTTCGACAAAACCTCGACAATCAAAGTGGGATTTATAACCGCCGTTGTTCCCGTTTCGTGATACATCGGCTGACCTTCAATCACCATGACATCGGGATAGGTGTACTGTCGATAGGCGGGAATCCAGAGTTTGACATCTCCTAAATAGACCTCGTAGTCGATGTCACCAATACTGAGGGGAAATTGGCGGCAAAGGTTCAAGGCAATTTTGTTGTGGTTCGTTGTCCCCCCTGCCATGGGTATGATTTCTCCGTCTCGATATTCATGTTTATCTTGAGAGTTTTCTTCGAGTTCGAGGTAGTCTTGAGGGGTGTAATATGGGGCTTTCGTTTTCATGATGCAACTGGCTATAGTTGTCAACAGATTAACAATGTTTACGGTCAGCTGCGAACTCTAAACAGTGCCTAATATCGGTTTCCGTTAATTCGGGAAAATCGTCGATGATCTCAGCCGTAGACATGCCAACCGCTAGCCACCCTAGCACATCGTAGACCGTGATCCGCATCGGGCGAATACAGGGCTGACCACCACGCTTATCAGGCTCAATTGTAATGATGTTGTGAGCGTTCATAATGGGGACAGGTCGCTTGTGTATAACTCAGTTTACTCTACCTCAATAATCAAGGACTGACGGAAAATTGGCAGCAAAGGTTCAAGGCAATTGTGTTGTCGTGGCCGGTAGGGTGTGTTGCGGCTCAAATCCATGTCAACTTTAGAGAACAATGTAGAAACTGCCGGAACGCACCATCGCTGTAATTTTTCGGTCATATCGTCCCCGAATTTGGTGCGTTCCGGCTCGCTTAATCCGGTTGCTAAGAATCCAAAATTGAAGGAAGCCGGAACACACCCTACCGTAATTCTTGTGCTAAAACTGACAGAAAAGTTGCAGTAAAAGTTAAAGATATTTTTACTGGGGAAATCGACTGTTACCCAAAATTTTGAAACGGCGAGAAAAGAAGGTATCACCGGGACAAATGAGCCTTCCCTGGAATCGATGGGAAGCCAACAATTTCGAAATTCGTAAAGTCGCCAAACAGTTCGTGTTGGCGAACTGTTACGACCCCAAGATTGTGGAACAACTGTTTTGGGATTAAAAGTGTTGAGGGTGCCAGGTATGGAAACGCGAAAAGACTAAGTTTTTCGTTAGGGAAGCTAAAAATTCAAACTTTTCTAAAACGGCTGTGGCGCTTATATGTTACAGTTTACAAGTCGCTGCGCGAGAGAAGAGTAATACCAAACTGCCAGGTCGTAATCACCACCAAACCAAGCCGTAGGGAGCGGTTCCTACCTTTCGGGAGATGTCCGAGGGGATAACTCACAACATGACCACCCGCGTCCCCCGCGTCCCGTGTCTGCGTCCTCCACCCGACTCTCTCGCTCATCTTATCCCAGTCTTTTCCAACTTCCTCATAAATTCGCTTCTGAACGCTAAAACCGAAGCGCCCACCACTGTAGTATACCCAAAGTCGATCGATAACGCGCAGGTCTTCACAGGGAAACGTCTCCATCGACTCTTTGTCTAGCCAGCCGTCACCTTCTCGATTTCCAACTTTGAGCATCACCGCAAGCGTTTCCTCATCTGCCTCTTTCCAAGCTCCTGCCGCGAGATAGTTAGCAAGAGTTTCATAGTTCTTCGGGATTTTCTCCCGTACAATGCGAATTCCTTGGGACTGCGATCCCTTGTCGAAATCTTTCTCAGTCCAAGATCCTAAATCTTCATTATCCCTGGACGGATAGCGGTTGAGTTCTTCACCTGTCGGTAGTCGATAATAATAAAAATATCCATCTTCCTGTTGTTCTGACGGCAACTTCTGTTGATTTAAACGAGTTAATGCCTGCAAAACCATGTCATATTCAAGCGGTGTCGCCCGTTGCTGCGCTTCTGCTGGAGTCATCTCTAATCTAAATTTATTTTCGCTATCATCCCCTTGATGAGTTAAAAATTGATACTCTGCTTGACTGAGATAGGACAAATCGATGGCCAGTCCAGCATCATCTTCTAGCAAGCGATTTAAACGCCGCGACAGCTTAACTGTCGCTGCTATCGCTGCCACTTCTGGATTGTCAGAACACAAACCAGCTTCTAGAATTTCCTCAAGGTCTTGTCTCACCTCGCCAGTGACTTCTAGACCTTCTTCCAAGCAATCGTACGCTAGGCTTAACGTCTGGATACTTTGATGATGGATTGCATATTGAATCAAAGTCGAAGCGTTACTTTGGGCAGCACATAACCGAATCGTTTCCGCCCAAAAACCATCCTCAAAATGTTGTACTAGAAGCTGCTCTTGCTTAAGGTTCTTAACTTGAACCGCCGTCAAGTATTCTTGAAAGCTCAAATGGGCAAATTCATAACTACCGATGGTTTTCTCCACCAACAAACCCACATCGTCTTGAATGCCCTTCAGCCACTGGGCCGGCGTTAACGTCTGTGCGCTGGTTTTCGCCAACTGTTCCTGAATTAGCGGTTCTACAGCCTGCAACTCAAACGTCGTTTTACCCTGTTGCATCAACGCCAACGCCAGCACTTGTAAAATGTTCTGGTTTTGTCCCGCTGTGAGGGGTAACGTCAACTGTTTTGCATACAGTCGCCGCCCCAATAAGACATCACAAATTTCTCGATATAGTTCCACTCGTCGCTTCGGTAAGGCGTTCCCCAAAGCGTGAACCGTCGCAATCATCGTCACCAACAGGGGATTGCCGGCCAGCCGACGCATGGGAGGATTCAACAACAAAGCCTGAATCAGACGGTTCGCCTTCTCCTCCGCATCGGCCCTCACCGCAGGGGTATCTCGTGCCCGCTGGCGAATTTCCATCTGTCGATACCAGGACTGGACGAACTGCCGAATCTGTTCCAGGTTAAACGGTTGCACCTCCAGTACAATACCTACCTTGTCCAGACGTTCCCCCTCGAAGCCGTGGGGACGGGACGAGAGGACAAAGTTGGCCTGGGGATATTGCCGCATTTGTTCGTTAACCCAATCACTCACCCTCTGGCGTTCTGCAACATCTGCCACCTCGTCCAATCCGTCCAACATCACCAAACACTGCCCCTTTCGCAGCAACGTCTCGAAATACCCCTTAGGCGGTTCCAAGGTTTCGCAGGCGGGTAACTGTTGAACTCGCTCTCGCATCAATTGCGGCAGACTCGGCGGTTGCGAATGCACTAGGCTTTGGCGAACATCCTGCATCCGTATCAGCACCGGAACCCATTTCGGCGCCTTGTGTTTGCCCTGTTTTTTCTGGGCATAAGTCAGCGTGATGTGCTGGAGTAGTGTTGTTTTCCCGAAACCAGGGGGCGCAAGTATGGCAATGCGGCGATAGCTTCGGGTTTGCCGACTTTCTCTCAAAAAATCCCAAAGTTGCTGGGTTTCCCCGTTACCTAGCGGGGGTACAGGTTGGCGTGTCACCACACCCCCCGGTACCTTGCGCGGGGTTTGTGATGCAACCTGCAAGGGAACGAAGACTTCTTCTAAGTCCAACACCGGCAACCCGACGTTAAATCCCTCAGTTTTCAGTTCGCAGTGGGAGTCGATGAGGCTGTTGTAATACTTGCCGAGGAATCCCGATAGTTTCCATTTCAGCTTTCCGGGAAGCGTGTCGGTGGCGATGAGGAGCTTGTCTGCTGTGCGTATTACCCGTTCGTTCAGCCCTGCATTTATCCTTTCCATGAAGACTTTGGTGGAACTGGCCAAGACAAACCACCCAGCCGCAATGAGCGTTGATATAAGGGCAGCTCGTATATTTCCGGCTGCGGCGGAATGAACGGCTAAGCCTCCACACAACCCGGAGGGAAGCCACTGAGTGAGAAATTGAGCCGGTTTAGGAAGTTGAGCCATCGTCGGGAATTGTCCGGGTGTAGTGACCGTTCTAATTTAGCTGATCGTTTTCTCGCTTCTAGCTGGAAGTCCTCGATTAGAACTGAGTACAGCCAACGTTGCTATCAAGACTGCCATCAGTATACTAATTTTTATGACTCACGTTTTTTTGTGACTAACCTGATGACCGATTACTCCGAGATTATTGAAACAGCGGCCTTATCGTTGCGAGATGGTGGGGTCAAGCGACCTCCCTCGGAAGCCTTGCGGGATGCCCTGTTAAACGCCGAAAAGCAGACCAAGAAAAACGCCATCGCACCGGACTTTGAGGCGTTGATGGGGGAATGGCAACTGGGTTGGATTACGGGAACCCAACGCTCTCGTAAAAAGGCGGGGGGCCTGCTGGGGGCGGGTCGCTATCTGCCGCGATTTCTGGGAATCCGCATTCGGTATCAACCTCGGGATGAGGAGAGTTCCACTCCGCCGAGTTCTGGGGAGGGGGGACGAGTGGAGAATCAGGTAAAGGTGTTCGGGTTAACCTTGACAGTGACGGGCCCAGTCGCTTGGCAAAAGGGGGGGAGTACCCCAGACGCAAAACGGGCCAACCGCCTTCTAGCGTTCGATTTTACCCGCTTGCAGGCGAAAATCTATGGAATCCGCCTTTTTGATGGTTTCGTGCGAGGAGGGGCGCAACGAGAGGCAGTTTTTGATGAGACGGCGATCGCCCGACAAGCCTTTTTTAACTACTTCTATATTAGCCCGACGGCGATCGCAGCCCGAGGACGAGGCGGTGGACTGGCCCTCTGGTATCGAGTCAATGGCAACTAATACGTATTCCTCAATCATCCTCACGCCACAACCGGCAAATCATACCTGGAAAAAATATCCTTGGCCACCTGAACCTGCTCATCAGTCGGTTCCGGCGTCTCCTTTAACTGATAATCATAGCCAAGAGCCTCCCACTTATATTCCCCCATCTTATGAAATGGCAAAATCTCCAACCGCTCCACATTCCTAAACCCCGACAAAAACTGAGCCAGTCCTTCCATATTCTCCACCTGATTCGTTAACTCAGGAACCAAAACAAAACGAATCCAAGTCGGTTTATTAATCTCTTCCAAATAACGAGCAAATCTTAACGTCGGTTCAACGGAAACACAGGTCACCGCTCGATAGGTCTCCGGTTGATAGGACTTGATATCTAATAGGACTAAATCGGTGTTCTCTAAAACTGGCTTGGCCATCTCCAGCGGAACATATCCCGAGGTATCTAAGGCCGTATGGATACCCAAGGCTTGACATTGACGGAAGATTTCGCCGACAAACTCCGGCTGCATTAAGGGTTCTCCCCCCGTCACCGTCACGCCACCCTGAGAAAACTCCATATAAGACCGATATTTGACCACTTCCTTGAGAATCTCTGTCACCGTCACTTCGCGACCGCTGCCTAACTCCTGACAGTCGGGATTATGACAGTAAAGACAGCGTAAGGGACAGCCTTGGGTAAAGACCACAAAACGGATTCCTGGGCCATCGACGGTTCCACAACTCTCAAAGGAGTGGATGCGGCCTGAGATGGAGGATTGGGAGATCGGCATGGGGGGAAAGGGAACAAAAACAAGTTAGGGGCGTACCCTTGTGGTCGCCCTCTGCGGGGAATAAGGAATCGGGGGGGGAATTATGTCGGGGCTACCCCATCCTCGGACCCACCCCGCCCTGCGGGCACCCCTCCTAGGAGGGGAATTTTGGGGTGGGCCTGGGTTTGGTGTCTAGGGGGTGCTAGATGTGACTGTGGAAGGTGCGATTGACCACGTCTAACTGTTGTTCGCGAGTCAGCTTGATGAAGTTGACGGCGTAACCGGAGACGCGAATCGTCAGTTGTGGGTACTTCTCGGGATGGTCCATGGCTTCGAGAAGGGTGTCTCGGTTTAGCACGTTGACGTTGATGTGATGACCTTCATCGTTGAAGTAGCCATCTAAGAGTCCGACCAGGTTGCTGATACGATCGCCCTCCTGTTTCCCAAGGGCCTGCGGCACAATGGAGAAGGTGTAGGAAATCCCGTCCTGAGAATGCTCATAGGGGAGTTTCGCTACCGAGGCTAAGGCTGCGATCGCCCCGTTGGTATCCCGTCCGTGCATGGGGTTCGCACCGGGTGCAAAGGGTTCGCCGGCTTTACGACCATCGGGGGTGTTGCCGGTCTTCTTGCCATAGACCACGTTGGAGGTAATAGTGAGAATCGACTGGGTGGGAACGGAACCGCGATAGGTTTTGTGTTGGCGAATCTTGTTCATAAACTGCTTCACCACAGCGGCGGCCATCTCATCGGCCCGGTCGTCATTGTTGCCGAACTTGGGATAATCTCCCTCGATGTCATAGTCGACCACCAAACCGCGTTCATCGCGAATCACTTTCACCCGCGCATATTTAATGGCGCAGAGGGCATCCGCCACCACTGATAACCCCGCCATTCCACAGGCCATGGTGCGATAGACATCTTGGTCATGCAGCGCCAATTCCACCCGTTCATAGGCGTATTTGTCGTGCATGAAGTGGATAATGTTGAGGGTGTTGACGTACAGGCGCGACAACCACTCCAGACAGCGATCGAACTTGGCGGCTACGTCGTCATAGTCCAGGTAGTCTCCCTGAACCGGAACCCAATCGGGTCCAACCTGCTCGCCACTCATCTCGTCTTTCCCGCCGTTGATGGCGTAGAGAAGTGCCTTCGCCAAATTGGCCCGAGCGCCAAAGAACTGCATTTGCTTACCAATCTTCATGGCGCTGACACAGCAGGCAATGCCATAATCGTCGCCATAGTCGAGGCGCATTAGGTCATCGTTCTCATACTGGGTCGAACAGGTATCAATGGACACTTGGGCGCAGTAGCGTTTGAAGTTGTCCGGTAAGCGTTTAGACCAGAGAATGGTCAGGTTGGGTTCGGGTGCAGGACCGAGGGTGTAGAGGGTGTTGAGGAAGCGGAAGCTGTTTTTGGTCACCAGAGGACGACCATTCTCACCGACACCGCCAATACATTCGGTGACCCAGGTGGGATCTCCTGAGAAGAGTTGGTTGTAGGCGGGAGCGCGCAGAAAACGCACCATCCGCAGTTTCATGACAAAATGGTCGATGATTTCCTGGGCCTGTTCTTCGGTGAGGCGACCATTTTGCAGATCCCGCTCGAAATAGATATCGAGGAAGGTGGAAACCCGACCGAGGGACATGGCCGCGCCGTTTTGTTCTTTCACCGCCGCGAGATAGCCGAAATAAGTCCATTGGACGGCTTCCTGGGCCGTTGCAGCGGGTCGGCTGATGTCGCAGCCATAGGCGGCGGCCATGTCTTTGAGTTCTTGCAGCGATCGCATCTCCTCAGAGACTTCTTCCCGCCGCCGGATGGTGTCCTCGTCCATCGCATCGAGTTCTAGGGAACTTTGCTGTTCTTGTTTGTCCAACAGCAGGCGATCGATTCCATACAAGGCCACCCGGCGATAGTCGCCAATAATCCGACCTCGACCATAGGAATCGGGTAAACCGGTAATCAGTCCCGAATGGCGAGCGCGGCGGATTTCTGGGGTATAGGCATCAAAGACCCCGTCGTTGTGGCTTTTGCGGTATTTGGTGAAGATTTCTTCGGTCTTGGGGTCGAGTTCGTAGCCATAGGCTTCGAGGGATTTTTTCACGACCCGAATGCCACCATAGGGCATAATTGCCCGTTTCAGGGGTTTGTCGGCTTGCAAACCGACAATTTGTTCCAAACTTTGGTCAATATAGCCGGGTCCATAGGCGGTAATTCCCGAGGGAATCTTGGTTTCTGCATCTAAAATGCCCTTCTCCCGTTCCTGGGCCATGAGGTCTTGCACGGTGCGCCAGAGGGACTGAGTGCGTTCAGTGGCGCCACTGAGAAACTCGGCATCCCCTTCATAGAGGCTGTAGTTTTTCTGGATGAAATCCCGGACATTGACTTCTTTCGTCCAGGTTCCTGATTTAAACCCTTCCCAGGCTGGAGTTAGATCGCGACTCCCGGCGGCGTCTTGGGTTGAGTTGGTCAATTGAGCTTGTGTCTTCCCAGGCTGGAGTTAGATCGCGACTCCCGGCGGCGTCTTGGGTTGAGTTGGTCAATTGAGCTTGTGTCGGTTTAGCGATGACCATGCGTCTTTCCTTCCTCTTATAAGAGTTCTGTGCTAGACGAGAGAGTGACTCACTTGTCTCACCTGCCACTCTGTCCACCTCTAGATCTAACAGAAACTCTAGGGTATTTCTAGGGAAATAAAGGAACAGTTTAGATTTATTTTTATTTCTTATCAGAACGGTCGTTCAGTCAAGACATCATCGTTTAAATCCTGGTGATTGATGTAAATATTTGTGACGATTTAGGCGATATCCCGTAAAACATGGACAATTTTTCCGATAGATCTATGGACAGCATCATCATCAGACCCGCACTCTTGTCATTTGTCTATGCTTGTCATTTGTCTATGACGTCTGCAGCCACTGACCTGAAGCCGTTATGGGGAGTCACATGATTTTCCGGCGATGACAATAGTTTCCCCCAACCGCACCCTTCTATTTGCTTCATGTCTGGATATACGGCTACCACATTTGCTCCCGTTCAGGGATTCATCGAAAAATCCCGCAAACTGCGTGACCTCTACGGTGCGTCCTTAATCCTCTCCTACCTCAGCCGACAAATTACCAACGCAGCGGAAACACACAGCGAGTCGATTTCAGTGGTTTGTCCCGGCGACCCCAACAATACTAAGGGACTCCCGAACCGTATCTTAATCAAAGGTACATTACCCGAAGACATCATTCGTCAAGCGTTGTTCGATGGTTGGAGTCATCTGCTGAGGGAATGTCAAGGCTGGGTTGAGGAAAAACTGACCGATTATGGCTATCACTGGGATCGCGAATGGACACTTTGGCGACACCACAGTTGGGAAATTTTCTGTGGCTGGGGAGATAGCATCCCTGAAGCCATGTACGACCTGGAACGGCGGAAACTGGGGCGAGATTGGAGTGCAGTCAATTGGATTGGTGAAAGTTCGAGTTTATCGGGAACTGATGCGATCGCCTGGAACGAACTCGGTTCAAGTACCCGCAATCCGAAGTTTTTACGCTATGGAGAGGACAAAGAAAACATCGATCGCTTCTACCAGCAACTTTCAGCCGTTCTGGAAGGAAAACAACGTGACGAAACTCCAGATGGTAAATTCCTCGATACCTCAGAACGGGTCAGCATTCCAGAACTGGTGAAACGTCTAGTCACCCATCCTCAAATTGCTGCAAAAATCGGAGATGACCTCCCCAGACTGGAGAGGAACTTCTCCGATGTCATCCGGCTTCCCAACCCCGAAACCCAAACCCCCGGACGCTGGACGGGTTGGTTTATGGGGGATGGCGATAAAGTCGGCGACCATCTCAAGCAATTGGGAGATGGTGAAAATGCCGATCGCGCTTTGAAGGAATTTAGCGAGGCGATGCGTCAATGGGGGAAACAATTCGAGCAAGATTTTCCTAAATCGCTCGGTCGTGTCATTTATGCTGGTGGGGATGATTTCCTCGGGGTCGTGTACGATAGAACGACTGATTTGACCGGGGACGCTTTACATGAGGCGACCCAAACCTTAAAGGTCAATTCCTGGAATTGGCTGCAACAACTTCCGGCAAAATGGCAAGACCATGGTCAAGATATTGGTCTGAGTGTTGGCTTTGTTTGGGCGGGTCATAGCGTCCCACAACGGGATATTTTACAGCATTGTCGGGAAGCGGAGAGACGCTCCAAAAAACTCGGACGCGATCGCCTTACTCTGCGCGTGGTCTTCAACAGCGGACAGTTCGTGCAATGGACTTGTCCTTGGCACTATCTCTCGATTCTTGACTGCTATCGCGATCGCGGTGGCGGACAAAACTGGGGACATCTTTATAACGATATGGCGCAACTGAAAGCGCGACACGCGATCGCCACCAGTTCCCGTTCAGATGACTTCGATTCAGAGGAGTGGGAGGATGAATCGTCAGGTCATGGCGATGTGGCGATCGCGATCGCCCTGGCTAACATTTATTTTAAGCCAACCTGCGCTCCCTTCACCCACCTTGAACCCGGAACAGTCGGCCATTACCTCTTCCGAGAACTCTTTGAAACCAACCCACCCCATCACTGGACTCAAAATCGCGTGCAGCAAGCCTTCATCAACTGGTTTGACGAACTGGTGTCCATCGGTTGGCATTTCCGTCGTTAAATTCACCCGATTAAATTAACCTGCTTAAATTGACCTGATTTCCCCCTCTATCCCTCAATTATGTTTCGCTATCTCATCACCATTCAACCCCTGGGTTTCCTCTACGCCAGCGCCGGTGGCTTTCTCTCCCCAGAAAACCTCGTTGGACGCGCTCAAACCAAATTTCCTCCCGATGCCTACACCCTTTCTGGACTCATCTTTAGTGCCAATAAATCCCAAAAATTGACCAGTCAAGAGGAGTTGAGCGAAAATCTTTTTGTCGCCGGACCATTTTGGGCAAACCTAGATGAATTTAAAGCCTCCCAAGAGTTTTACGTGCCGCTCCCTTCGACAAAGATGATTGGCAAAGCCGAGGTCAACACCTGGGAACTGCACGACAACGGCTGGCAACAGTCGAACGCCGATTCTGAGATGATACCCGCATTTAAATGGCAAAAACTATCCGCCTGGAACCAAGATTCCCAGACCTTATTACAACAAAAGTCCGTCGCCAAAGAGCCTTGGAAATATCTCTCGATGCTTCATCCTCGCTTGAAAGCCAACGAACGATGTGTGCGCGAGAAAGACGGCTTATTTCTCGAAAATGCTGTCCAACTCGACGACAACGCCTGTCTTCTGTACCTCTCCACCGTTCCCTTGGAAGCGGGATGGTATCGCTTTGGCGGCGAAAACCATCTCGTCGAAATCGAATCTCACAAACTCAAGGATAGCCATCCCCTGGTCTCCCTGCTACAACAACCCATCCGCCGCAGTTTCGCTCTCCTCACCCCAGGAGTTTGGGGGTCGAATCGCATCTCTCACCGCTACTCCCAACATCCCGACTGTCCCAAACCGCGATGGTTACTCACCGCCAAAGCCGTTCCCTTTCGCTTCCGCGCCGGTGGACGTACCAAAGCCGATGGAAGCCGGGACACGGGACGCTTAGGACGAGGACGCTACGCTGTCAAAGCCGGCGCTGTGTACATCTTCGATGACCCTCTCAACCAGACCTGGTGGGAGAGTCCCGAAGCCTGGTATCCCAAGGAAGGATATAGCCTCAAGCACATCGGTTGTGGCCTCGGACTCCCTCTCGATGTCGCTGGTTTGTAGTTCCTTCAACGGTTATTGCAGTATCCCTTCAAACACGACTTCACATAACACTCATGTATCAAAAAGCTTACGGAATTATCGAAACCCTATCTCCCCTCCACGTTGGCGCCACCGCTGGGGAGGAAAGCGGTAATCTCAATTTGATTTTTCGTGACCCTTTCACTCAAACTGGGATTATCCCCGGAAGTTCCCTGCGCGGTCGCTTTCGCGCGGAAATGCGCTTTCAGGACAGCCAAGATGAACAGTACTGGTATGGACATGAAGCCGAACCGGGAGTCCCCGACAGTACCACCGAATCTCGGGTGAAGTTTGAGTATGCGTCCATCGTCTGGCTTCCGGTGTTTTGTCCCGGTCAACCGGTGGTTTGGGTCAGTTGTCCGCGTCTGTTGCAACGCTATAAACGCATTACGGGAATAAGTGCGGAATTACCAGACCTTTACACCGCCTCTGACAGCCTCAACGCGCTACAGATTGATGGTCAGTACAAGCTGTTTTTCAACTTTGGTTTTCTCAAACTGGCTGGGAAAGAGAATTTGCAGGCTTGGTTTCCTGATGGACAGGAGCGTTCGGCAGTCATCGTGGCGGACGATGAAATCGGGATGATTCACGATATGGCGCTTTATCGTCAGAGTCGGGTTAAACTCTGCGATGAGGAGAAAAAAGTGGAGGGGGGGCAATTTTTTAATACGGAAGCGTTACCTGAAAGCACAATCATGGTCTTTCCGGTGGCGTTACGGCGGGAGGAGGAGTTACGAGACTGGCCGCCGTTTGGGGACAACACTATCAATGAAGATGAGATGTATTTTGGGGGGTTGGAGTCGATTGGCTTCGGTCACTGTTGGGTCAGGCTTCATCGTCAATTGCCCCAAACTTAATGCTGTTACCGTTTGAATCGACAGGTCTTAAAATCATGGCTAAACCGAAAGATAAAAAGAACAAGAATAAAAAGTCTCAGGCGACGTCCACGACGAATCATTCCCCGGAGGTTGGCTGGGAAACCTATTCCCTTGACCGCTATGCTCACGATTTGGTATTTCAACGGAAAGAGTTGGATAATGAGGTTCTCAATCAAGTGCATAAAATGCGTAGTACTGTTGCGTTTGGACTGGAACGATTTTGGGGGGAACAGCATCGCTTGGATGGCGACAAAGCGGCGTATTGGCGAGCAATGTGGCACACCTTAGCGACCATTCTTCAAGATGCGGGAATTGCCCTACCTAATGATGCCACGAATCTCTGGGAGTTCGACCAGAACCATCGCAAAATTGCCCTAGCTATCCTAACCCAACTTTGCGATTGTGCCATTTGGTGGACGCAACGCTACAAATCCTAATTCTTCCATTTTTTCTCCTAAACAAGCCACATTTGCCTGTCTTCTTATTGCCTAGCAGATTACCATTTAAAACCGATTATGGATGCTGACCGAGTTCCCCTAGCCTTTCGCGCCCAAATTGAAGGACGCTGTCAAGTTCAACGCATTAATCCCGACCTAAAAGGAGACGATGCCGCCCATAATCAAGCCTATATTTGGGTGAAAGAGTGGTTGCGGGGCGCATTACAAGACGCTCCTGAGTTCCCGGAAGGGGTCAAAACCAAGGAGTATGAAATTAGCTGGCGCTTTGTCACCAATAGTGGCCAGGATGATAGCATTATTCGCCCGGTAATTAGTGGTACGGGTTGCCCGTTTTATCCCGGTTCGAGTATGAAAGGGGCCTTTCGGCGCGCCTGTAAGTCGGTGTTTCCCCAGCGCATTCTCCAGTATTGCGGTGGTGAGGTGGTGGTTGATGGAACACGACAGACTCAACCGGGGATTCTCCGCTTTCATGGGGCCTATCCTGTTAATCATTGGAAAGATAAAAGCGACCTTGTCGATTTGGTTCACCCCCAGCAAAATTGGCAGGTGGAGGAACAGGCGGCCCACAGTGCCTTTTTTATGATGTCGCTGTTTCAGCCGACGTTACGATTCGGGATTTCGAGTAATCAACCGCTCTCTGAGACGGAGTGGGCCGAAATTTGGCAGGTTTGGGAAACAGCCTTGGGGTATGGGATTGGCTCTCGCGTCAGTGCGGGATATGGTCATGTGATGGACTCGACAGTCCCCCGGTTACTCAGCATCCGCCTACGGGGAGAGGGACTGATATCGCGGCGAGTCAATGGTGATGGTGAATTTCGCCCTAATTTGTTTAAGGCGGCGTTACGAGGTCACACGTTGCGGCTGCTGGGTGGCGTTACGACGGCGGAAATCGCTCAAACCATCACAAAACGCCTTTGGGGTGGGTTTGCGGGGCGTGACGGCTCTGTGATGGGCGAGTTGGGGGTTGCGTTTCGGTGCGATCGCCGCCAACTTGACGAAGGACCTCAATGGTTTACACTCCATGAGGGTCAGTTAGACATTCTACTCCTCAATGTCCGAGATGAGGAACGTCGTCAGCGGTTGAGAACCTTCGTGATTCGCCTCATTAAGTTTTCGATGATGCTAGGAGGGTTTGGTAAGTCTTGGCGACGGGCCAGCCATCGCCGCTTCTTCTCAAAGAAAAAAGATTACCGACGAGATATTGGCTGTCACTGGGAGTTTTTAGGACGGGAACTGGGTTTGTATCAACCCTTCCGTAATCTCGACGATATTCGCCGCTACTTTGTACGGGGGCTGTATCAGTCAATGCAAGATTGGGTCATGCAAGATGAGGGACAACGGCTCGATGTTCGTGGTGCAAATTGGCGCGAGGCTTGGCATCCTGACCGGATTCAGGTTTGGGCGCGATTTGATGATGATATGGAGGATGCTATTAGCACTGCGTTGGATTGGTTTCACCAAGAGCAGGATTCTCTCTCCCATCGCAGCATTAAACAAACGCATTTGACGGGTAAACTTAACCAAGTCGGGCGAATGTGGCAGCGGATGTATCCTTGGTATGTTAAACGAGATGGACGGTTAATCTGGCGGGGGTTTATCGAGTTCGTAACAATTTTTCCTGACTTAAATGCAACTGGAGATAACTTGGCAATACAACAAGATTTTTTACAATTTCTTGATGAAGTCAGTGAGTTTGATCGTGTTTGGTAAACTATAAATTCTCGCAATTCAGCTATAAATTATTACCGTAAAAACTATGACAACACAAAAAAACAGCCTCTTAATCGCCAACATTGGCACCTCTGATCTCACAGTTCAGATACCCTCAATTTCTGACTATTTGCCGGTGGGATTTGCACGGGATGAACCGAATTTAACTAAAACAGTTCGAGATCTCAGTGAGACTCGTCAGACCAATTGGAATCAGCGTCAAAAACTGATTTGTGAAACTATCTGCTCGGAACTTGAGGTTCCCTTTGATGATAGGTATCGCTTTTCGTTTCGAGAGCTTACGCACCATCTATTTTTGGCTTACGAGAACAACCCAAAACTTTGGAGCAATCGCATTCGTCCGGGTCGTTTCTGGGGAATCGCCAAAACAGCGGTTGAACACTTCAAGGTTGAGCGTATTTACTGCTTTGTCACTGACCAAACGCCACCGCATCGAGATGATACCATTTATTTGTTTGAAATTCTCAAAAAATGGCTGGAAGAAACCCTAACAAATTGTCCTAAAATCGAGAAAGTTGTTATTCCTAAAGAGGTATCTGCGGTTGACCAAGATGCGTTATTTGATGTGTACTACCGTTTTTTGAATCGGGAGTGCGATCGCCATCTCACAACTCTCATCAGCATCAAAGGGGGAACGCCGCAAATGCAAACTGCATTACGAGTTCAAACCATTTCCTCTCAAATTGAAACGCAAATTTACCTGGAACCTGAACTTCAGGCGAGACTCATTTTAGAGGGGGAACCCTCTCCTTGTCGCCGTGTTTCCTATTGGCGGTATCAACGCACTATGAAATATCAAACCGTGAAGCAACTGCTGCAACGATGGGATTTTGATGGAGCGCGAGTGGTATTATCAGATTGGAAAGAAACGTTAGCCACCCTAGAAACCTCACAAACTGAGAATCGTGAGGCGTTGAACGCTAGTCGGGAATTGGTGGATGTGAATGTTCGTGCGTTGGGAACAGCGGTGGCGTTGATGAATTTGGATATACGGGGTGCGAAACAGGAACATGACAATCGTTTAGATAGTATTTCTGAGTTGGCGAATCAGTACAGCTATCCGCAAAATTCCCTGTATCGTTTGCTCAATCTTCACACCCAATGCTGCATTTTATGGGAACTCGATCGCATTGCTGAGTTTTTAATTCGTATTGGATTGTTTTACGAGGAAATAATTCACGATTTAGTCCGACAACTCGACCCCAAAAATGGACATTTTTATTTTAATCGTGTTAAACATCCTGATGATTGGTATCTCAAAACAGATGAAGTCGTTAAAAATCCGGAACTTGCCCATTGGTTTTATCAGCTAGAGAGTGGGATGGGAAAGTCTAGTTTGGTGGGGAACATCAAAAAACAAAACTGTTTAGTAAATGAGTCTTGGCAAAAGCCACTCAGAGGATTATTCAAGTTACCCGGTCGCCACACAAAACGCAATTTCTTACAGGCGTTGATTGAACTTCAAAGAGATGTGACTCAAGAAAAGGCGGCTGGAAAAATGATAGCATCGATGCAAGCTTTAGATTATTGGTGTGTTAAACGCAATCAGATTATTCATGGTGCAAAGGGAATTTCTAAGTCTCGCTTAATGGAAGTCTTGCAAGAGGATCGTCAGCTAGGATGCCGTCAGCAGTCGATGAACGCGGATATCCAAGCGACGATTGGTGTGGCCTGTCAGCCGGATGAGATTTGCGATCGCATGACTCAAATTATCACCAGTGCCTTCGCCGTTGTCAACTCAGCCTTACCGGAACCCAGCCTCGTCGCGTTACCGGAGGGAAACACCATCGCCAGTGTGTCTGAGCCGTTTTATCTCTATTCGGATATTCGGGAATGGGTTAGCGATCGCCTGGATCGCGATGTACAATAACAGAGGGTTTAAGTTGTTCAACAACGCCAGATTTGCTTAATTTTCCTTCAGCGATCAACATGACTAGCTCGTAGGATTGCTCGTTCGTGAGTTCTAAAGTGTACTGGTTGAGTCGTAGAAACGTATCCATAACGGCCAAAGACGTTCGTTTGTTGCCATCAATAAATGAATGATTCATGATAAAATGGAAAAGATATGCAGCAGCCTGTTCTGAAATTGTGGGATGCAGTAATTTTCCATAAAAACTCGCTTTAGGTTGTGCTAAGGCTGAATCGAGTAATCCTTCATCTCGTAAGCCATGACGACCACCAAACTTCTCAATTTGGCGGTTGTGAATTGCCAGAACTAGGGGTTTTTCTATAAACTGGGGAGTCAAGTCAGGAGTTAGCAAGGCGACGATACACCTCTTCTCGTTCTTGTTCAGACTTTAAATAGGCTTGCCATGCTGCGCTAGTGTTCATATCTGTCTCATTTTGACCCGTTGGCGGTTCCAAGTGAACACTGACGAACTCTAATACTTTCGCTAACTCAGGTTCGGATAACTGCTCGATTTTCTCAAGTAATTTGTCTTTGACTGTCATGGTAATTGACCCCAATCCCTAACTTAACCCAACTTACACTAAACGTTACTCAACCCGATAACAATTAAAAACCCAGTTTCGAGCTGAAACTGGGTTGACGGACTTCTAATCCTCGATTTCTGGGTCGTCTTCCTTGCCATCAGCGCAGTCTTCACTGTCTTCTTGGCAGTTATTGTCGTTCTCGTCCTCTTCAGCCCTTTCGTCTTCTTGGCAGTCGCCGCCGTCAGAGCAGCTGCTGTCTTCCTCGTTGTCTTGCTCGTCTTCTTCATCCTTCTTGCGATTGGATAACTGATCGAGCCAGTTACGGAGGGTGCGATCATCTGCGACCGAGACGACAACCGATCCAAGCTTCTGGACAGCAGCACCGACATCTGGAGGCAGGTCAACGATCCCCGCAACCTGACAAGCCGCAATCACGGCGAGTTTGAAAGCTAGTCCATTGTGCAGTGGGTTAGCCATGACGGAATCCTCATTGTCTTGCGAGCCGTTAGCCTGGTGGCGAGATACGAACTCGCTGGCAGCCAAGCCGACAAAATAACTCCGTCTCGCTGAGGGAAACTCCTTTCTGGCTGTCTTCAGTATGGCAAATTCAATCCTAGTTTGTCAACTTTGTCAGAGTGATTTTATCCCCCTGACCCCTGAAGCCCCATCAATCTTGAAGTTCGGGGACTTGATGCGTTTCATGATTTTCAATTAAAATGCCAATGATCTCCATCAATGAAGCAAGGGGATGGTGTTCATTCTCCCCAACTTCATCAATGAGTTTATCCAGCCAATCCACCAGGTATTGATACCTGGCTTCATCACGGGGGATAACCAACTGATTTGCCAGAGGTTGCCACATTTTTTGAGTTTCATCAATGCTTAACATTGTTACTCTTTCCATTTTCCTAGATTATACTCTGCGTGAGTGAGGACTGCCCGAATGTAAAGCTTTTGTCGATTATAATGAATTGCGGCGATTAGCCGGATTTTGTTGCCACCAATATTAAAAACCGTGAGATTGTCAACTTAATCGGCACTGGGAAACCATCTCCCCCTGGCGGATTCGGTAGAAGCGTTGCTGGGGTATGAGGGGAAAGGCGCATCGGTGTATTTTCGCGGCTTCGGGTCTCTGTTGAAGACGGAGTTTCAGTTTACGAAACGTAGTAAGCGTCCGCCGCAAGACCCGGCCAATAGTCTGATGAGTTTGGGCTATACCCTGCTGAGTTACAACCTCTATGCCTTTGTTGAAGCCATTGGCTTGCACTCCCATTTCGGCAATCTGCACGTGACGTTAGACCATCGCCCGGGGTTGGTCTGCGATTTGATGGAGGAATTCCGATCGCCCCTGGTGGACTCCTTTGTGGCCTATCTGATCAATTCCTCAGTCCTGCAACCGGATGACTTCACACCGCCAGATGAGCGCGGTGGGGTCTATCTACATCCTGATGCGTTGCGGAAGTTCGTCAAGCATTGGGAGAACAAGCTGCAAACGGAGATGACCCATCTGACGACGGGATATCGCGTTACCTATCGTCGTTGTCTGGAACTTCAGGTTCGGGAGTATTTGGCCTGTTTGTCGGGAGATGTGGAGGCGTATCGTCCCATGTTGCGCCCGATTAAGTGATGGAAACGGGAGGTGGACCGATGGAACGGCTTTATTTGATTTGTTACGACATTGTGGCGGATTCCCGACGAAATCGGGTGGCGAAGTTGCTGTTGCGCTATGGGTTGCGGGTTCAGAAGTCGGTGTTTGAATGTGTGTTGACTCCCAAGCAACAGGAACAACTGCTGAGGGGGTTGGACCGCATTATTGCACCCCGAGAAGACCAGGTGCGTTTTTATGCCATTTCTGGTCGTTCTCGGGAAACGGCGCTCATTTTGGGGGTTCAACCGGATTGGTCGATTGATGATGACGTGTTTATTGTTTGAGGGGGGCGCTTTGGTGAAACAACCGAGAGAGATTGGCATCCGGGAACGTCGGTTGATTCGCGCTTACTGTGATTGTAGTTGGCGTATGAGTCCCCAGGCGTTCTATTTCAAGTGGTCGGTGACGCAGGAGGAGTTGGCTGAGATTTGTCAGCGTTCTCAATCCACGGTTCGCCGTTGGTTTAAGCAGGGACGGTATCATCATCCGCCGACGGACAATGATTTGTTGCATTTGGCGTTGCTGGATTTTTTGCTGGAGGAGTTCGAGACGTTACCGCCGTCGGTGCGCGATCGCATTTGTCCGGAGTTGTCTAGGTCACAATGACCTGTTTTTTGTTGGAGTCTCTTTCTATGCTGGTTTCCAGATTCATCCTTGGGTGAGTCATCGCTTCTGCGGAAGCGGAATGAATGGAAACCCCATTATCACGCGATCGTTCTGATACCGATCTGCTGTCCCCGGTTCGGCTTGCAACTGGGGACTTTTTTTATTTGTATAATTTGAACTGATGTTTTGCTGTCAAATGATAAGCGTCCACGGGGGTCAGGCGATGGCTGAAACCCCTATTATCTCGTGGAGTGCCACATATTTCTTGCTATATCTGGGTTTACGGGGGGTGAGATGGCCAGTTATTGGGTCTACTTCTCAATTGTGCGAGGTCTGTCTTGACCCCCCCGGATCGATGGGGTTAGAATGTGAGCGTGGAGCGGGTTCTATGAGCCTGCCCTCCCCGTTTCTTCGGAAACGGAATGAATGGAAACACGTTGACCCAAACTGCCCACTGCTCCAACTGCTCCTCCCCGTTTCTTCGGAAACGGAATGAATGGAAACAAGGTTCCGTGGGGTTTTGACATTGGGAATTATAAGCTCCCCGTTTCTTCGGAAACGGAATGAATGGAAACAGTATCTTGATAAACCACCTCACCATTTAAGGTGAGTTCTCCCCGTTTCTTCGGAAACGGAATGAATGGAAACAAAACTTTTTGAGAAGCTTTAAGAACGGTTCCTAAACTCCCCGTTTCTTCGGAAACGGAATGAATGGAAACGAGATTTGGGGAATCGAACCCCTCTCGGTTGTGTATACGACCCTCCCCGTTTCTTCGGAAACGGAATGAATGGAAACTCTGCTAGATCTAATGCTTGGGGTGTGCTTTCGCTTCTCCCCGTTTCTTCGGAAACGGAATGAATGGAAACTCGCAAGTCACATCTTGATCCTGTGAGTCTCGCACACTCCCCGTTTCTTCGGAAACGGAATGAATGGAAACATTCACCCTTGTGAGCTGCACTCGGTGGGAGCCGAATCTCCCCGTTTCTTCGGAAACGGAATGAATGGAAACCTGATGTCGTAGGTCCCCTCCTTCTCGTTGATTATTACTCCCCGTTTCTTCGGAAACGGAATGAATGGAAACTGGGCAAAGAGGGGCTGGGAATGCCACGAATGATGGCAACTCCCCGTTTCTTCGGAAACGGAATGAATGGAAACGAAAAGAAAAAGAATCTACTTCCTCTACTTCTTAATGCTCCCCGTTTCTTCGGAAACGGAATGAATGGAAACAGTAAGAGAGATATTAAAGAAGCTTCCGAGGCACGCTCCCCGTTTCTTCGGAAACGGAATGAATGGAAACTTCAGTGGTATTGTCGTGGTCCACCTCTATGCTATTTTCCTCCCCGTTTCTTCGGAAACGGAATGAATGGAAACAATGCTTTCGTTACCCAAGCATGTTTCGATTCGACTTAAATCTCCCCGTTTCTTCGGAAACGGAATGAATGGAAACTTCACAATTGTTCGCTACAGCTTGAGAAGGGTTAACTCCCCGTTTCTTCGGAAACGGAATGAATGGAAACTCCGTTGCCTTGTTCGGTAAAGCACAAACGTTGAGCTCTCCCCGTTTCTTCGGAAACGGAATGAATGGAAACACTAGCAGTCACCAGCACAGAGCGGTTGCGGGACATGCTCCCCGTTTCTTCGGAAACGGAATGAATGGAAACACTCTAACCAAGTTTTAACATCCCAACGGAAACCGTCTCCCCGTTTCTTCGGAAACGGAATGAATGGAAACTAAACTCATCTATAATTACATACCAGCCGGAGCCCTGTCTCCCCGTTTCTTCGGAAACGGAATGAATGGAAACACTTGTAGTAACGCGGGTGATTTTTATTAGTCACTTGAGCTCCCCGTTTCTTCGGAAACGGAATGAATGGAAACGGGTGAAGTTAGGGTTTACCCACTCTCCTCCTTCGCTCCCCGTTTCTTCGGAAACGGAATGAATGGAAACGGGTGAAGTTAGGGTTTACCCACTCTCCTCCTTCGCTCCCCGTTTCTTCGGAAACGGAATGAATGGAAACGGGTGAAGTTAGGGTTTACCCACTCTCCTCCTTCGCTCCCCGTTTCTTCGGAAACGGAATGAATGGAAACGGGTGAAGTTAGGGTTTACCCACTCTCCTCCTTCGCTCCCCGTTTCTTCGGAAACGGAATGAATGGAAACGGGTGAAGTTAGGGTTTACCCACTCTCCTCCTTCGCTCCCCGTTTCTTCGGAAACGGAATGAATGGAAACGGGTGAAGTTAGGGTTTACCCACTCTCCTCCTTCGCTCCCCGTTTCTTCGGAAACGGAATGAATGGAAACGGGTGAAGTTAGGGTTTACCCACTCTCCTCCTTCGCTCCCCGTTTCTTCGGAAACGGAATGAATGGAAACGCCCGATTTGGTAAAACCAAATCGGGCGTTTCCTATTTGAATAGCCTCAAAAATCCTAAAGCTTTCCGCAGTGTCTTAACCCAAGCTAACCCCTTACAAACCCCGCTCCCGGAGGATACGTGCCTTCACCAGATCGGGCGTTTCCGAAAAATCCAGCAACGCATCCAATAACTCCGACGACACCCCGCGTTCCTTCGCAACCGCCACTACCAACGCCACCTGATTTGCAACAGCAAGCGGCGACTCAGAAATGAAGCTCACCCCACCTGCCTTGGGCGAGGTGGGGGTGTCGGTGCTAACCTGAGACGGTATGAGTCCACAGGTCACACAAACAAGCCCAGCTTCTAGGCGAACGCCGAGAACGTTGGCTCGAACGTTCCTCACTGTCCTTTCGGCGAGTGAGCTGAAGAATACCTCGGGCAGCAATATTAAGCGCCCCATTAAGGTCTGCATTGTATCGCTTGCCCGAGGAAAATTTAGCCAGAGCATAGTTTTTGGAGTCGCGCCGCACGACGCCACTGCCGTCATAAGCCAGCTTTGAAGTATAGGCAGCCACGACATCAATGACCTGACCGCCTATCTCTTGCCACTTCATCTCCGTCAAGTCCCGAATCATCCCCTTGAGCCATCCATGAAAGCGTTGGCGCAGGTTAGAGCGTTTGCGTCCTCCCTTAGCTTTCCACCCTTTCAGGTTCTCAAAGATAATGGCATCGGCATTGAACTGTTGGGCAATCTGCACAATACGCTTGGAGACAATCTGCCCAATTTGGCGGTTGATATTACGGCATTTGCGGTAGGTATGAGAGCAGAACCCTTTCTGGAGGCTTCCACCATGTCCCATGGTCTGACTCGCTCGTTTAGATACTGATTTCAGTCGTTTATCCCGACAGTCTATGTCTCTCCCCGGGTGAATAAACTCCCGATAGGTTACAGTGCCGTCAAAATTCACGACTGCCACGGTAGCGGTGGTATTGATACCCAGGTCAACACTGACGACTCTACATTCTCCCTCCCGTTGAGGTGGATGACACTCAAACGGAACTGAGAGATGACAGGCCCGTTTCTGCTCATTAACAATGAGGGCGGGTGACCGTAGCTTGTTGCTATCTACGGTATGCCGTTCTCGTAGGCTGCTTATCCCAACGGTCGTCCAGACCCAATCGGTTCCGTTAAAGACCTTAATTTCGATGTGGCTGTAGCCATGCAGCTTATAGCATTGACCTTTGTACAGGGTCGGATAACAGCCACTGTTGGGATTGAGGATTGGAGGTTTAGCATCCCGACGTTGACGAGTTCCCGATTGCCATTCCCGATATCGGGTCATGTAGCTACTGACTTGGCCAGCAGCAAAGACAATGGCGGCCCGTCGGTAGTAGCTAGGGAACTTGTAAAAGGTTTGGTCAAATTGCCGGTATTTGGGGTTAGGGTTCTTGGCGGTTTGGTGAATGAGTTTTTCGACGGCTAGAACCCGTTTTTGACTGGATAACCCCCCTAGAGATGGCCAATGGGTTAAGAGAATCCCCATCAAATGCCGACAGACGCGACGATAGATCTCAACCGTCTGGCTCAGCAGCACTTGCTGGCTGGCTGTCGGGTTAAGATTCCATAGGTCTGTACGGATGATTGATGTGATTCGTGCCATAACGGTATGATACCCCAAGGCTTGTTAGCTCGGCGGCTCCTTGACCCCCACCTGCCGTTCGGCGAGGTGGGGGAATGCGTCGCTATTTTGTTCAAACAGTCCTCAAGCACTAACCGTCTCAAAAAATCCGGGTCGTATTTTCCCAACTGCACCAACAATCCCGTCATCACCGTGCGATCCACTTTCCGCTTAATATCCACCACCTCAAACAAACGCCGCGTCCGCACCTGTAACGGCAACACCCAGGAGGAGTGTTCCTGCATCGCCAAACGATTGAGAGCCAAAAACGCCGCACCGGCTACCGGATTCAGCAAAGCCGGTGTCTCCACCAGGCGATCGACTCTCTCCCAAACCACCTCAGCCACCGCCAACTCCACCCGCTCACCCTGCTGCTGCGATCGATAAACCAGCGTTTCGAGCAACTGAAACAGCACCTGATAGACTTCCGGCCGCTCCTCATCCCGCACACAGCGAACCAACTCCAACACCTCCCCCTGAGTGCCATAGCCCGCCCTCAGCCCCTCAACCGCCGCTGCTAGGAGATTCTGCCGCACCCCCACCAGAGGCGACGCCAATCCTAACGCCAGGGACAACAGAGCCATTCCTCGCCGTTCTGCCACCGCCAACACCGCCCAGGATGCCGTCAGTGCCACCTCTCGGGATGGGTCTTCACAGGCGGCTAACAGACGCGGCAACGCCCCCTCATCCTCAGCTTCGGGTCCCTTCTCCGCCAAGGCGCGATCGCCCTTCACCCGCAACAGACGCGCCTCTTTCAACTCCAACTGCCCCAACCAGGGCCTCACCGCCTCGGGTACAATCTCCAGCTTCTTCAACACGCGCCTTAGCAACTTCTCCGGTAACGTCGGCAGCACTCCCATCAAGAGCTGTCCCCAGCGATCGCCCAAACTCGTCGTCTCCCCAACCAGGCGATCGCAGGCCGGAATCAACTCAAAGGGGCGATCGCCCAAGCGTGGCGCAATCCACACCAACATCAGCAACTTCACTCCCGCATGACAACCGGTCAGTTGCGCCAACAGTCCCGCCACACTCGACAAGCGACTCTCCTGGATATCCGCCACCGTCCACTGACGCATCGCCGCCGCCACCGCTTCCCCCCCGCCGAACTCAATGGCATACTCCAAGGCCAAAATGGCCCGTCGGGGATTACCCCGTTCCGCCAACACCAACGCCAGCAATTCCCGCAACCGCGCCCCATCGGCCACAGACGCCTTCCCCAGCGCCCCCGCCACCGACTCCATCCAACGTTCAGGAATCGCAGCAGCCAACACTTCCCGCCAACACCTACCAAAGGGCGTATCTCCCTGGTGCAACAGGGCCGGAAAGGTCAGGGTCAACAGGTTCACCGCCGCCTCTCGTTCCTCAAAGGAGTTACTTGGCGGTTGCGCCGTCGCCATCACCACAAACGCCACCCGGGCCGCATCAGGAGTATCCGGGAGAGCGTACAATTCCCAGACCCGACTGCGCCCACTGGACCCGAGTTCAACATACCAGCGCCGCAACACCGCCAAACTGTCATCGTCGAGGCGGCCATATCCCTGCTGGCGTACTCCCGCCTCGAAGGCACTGAGGAACTGTCCAAAGAGGTTCAAGCGGGCATTTTCATTGTCCTGAAACTGGGTTTGAATCGCCCAAAAGAGGCGATCGAGCTGTTCCCCTTGGTCGTCTCCTAGCCTCAACCACCAAAAACTACAGAGTTCTACCGCTTTGTTGGCAAACGCCGTTTCCACATTTTCCAACACGCTCAACACCAAGCGCCAGGCGACCTCAGCCCGCTCCACCGGGGCAGAGTTGGCCACCACTAACAAGGTTTCGCGATAGGTTCCATCCTGGGTTTTAGCCCAATCCGCTAAACCAGCCAGGATGCTGCTGGTTTCTGGTTCCCGACGGGCGATCGCCGCCAGGGCCAAAGCCCGAAATGACAGGAGTTCTGCCCGAGGCAGCAGGGTACTGAGGCGCTGAAACTCGCCAAAAGAGACTAGAACTAGCAATTGGCGAAAAATCGTCCAGAGATAGTAAGGAAGCCGCTCCTGTGACGCCATACGCGCGATCGCCCCTTGCATTTTTCGCTCCCCCTCTGCCGTCTGGGTCAGCCAGCGAGCGATCGCATATTCCAAAAAGGTTTGGTGGAAAAAGGCAATGCGTCCGTTGCCGATATCCTTGAGAACCCCATCACTACGAAGGGCGCGATAGGCATTGCTGGCCATGTCCTCCAAGTCCAGGTCTGTATCATAGAGAAAATCCCGTAGGCGATCGCGGGACTGGCCATATAGCTGTCCCGCCAATGTCAAACAGAGCTTGACTTTGAGGCGACCGAGTTGGGGTTCGTGGTGGCGCGAGCGGGCAATGCGCCAATTCCAATAGGTATCGTAGAGTTGACTGACTGTTAAATCTTCAGGAACTCGCCCCAAGTCCGCAAACAAATCGCAGGACAAGGCCAACATCAAAGGATTGCTGACGATTTCCCGCAGGGAGGCGCGATCAGCCGACAGGGCCAACAGGTTATCAGCAAAGGCCTCTCGCTGTTGCTCAGTCTCGTAACCCTCTTGAGTCGCCAAAAACGAATTCACCGCCAGCCGCACCTCTGACTCGGTAAACTCAGGAACTGTACAGCCCCCACAAACCGCATCACGAATCCCCGCAAAGCTCTCGTGATAGGGTTCAAAGAAATCTCGATAATCGCGATCGCGGCAGGTAAACACGACCGTCACCCCTCGTTCGAGCCAGCGCGTCAACCCTTGGCGAAATACGGGAACCAACTCTGGCGAGAGAATCAGATCCAAAGTGTCCAGGAGGAGGATCCCTGGCCCCTTCAACCGTTCCACTACCTCCGTCAGCGCCTGGCGGCGATCGCTCAATCGTTGGCCAAACTCCTCCTCAAAGGTTTCCGCCGTCTCAATCAGGTCATCACATCGCGCCAACGCCACCCACTCCTGGGGCTGGGCCTTGTCGAGGAGGCGATCGTACAGCATTCCCAGCAGGGTACTTTTACCATATCCCGCTGCCCCCAAAATCGGAATAATACGCCGTTTGCCTTGACGCAAACCCCGCCTAATCTCTTCCATGCAGCGCTGTTCCAGGGCATCCCGTCGAATCGGTTGCAACAGATAGGGATGTAACGCCGCTCTGGCTCGATTGGAGTTGCGTTGGACAGTCTCTAGGAGATGATGGGGTGAATCGGTCTGGGTCTGTTCATCGTTGAAAATATCTGACAGATCCACCTCATCGGGCATTTGCGCGATGTCTTCCCACTCCAGGCCCAAGGCTTCGCAGATTTCCCCAAAAATACGGCGATCGACCGGAATTCCGTTAAAAAAATGATTAACCGTTGAGTAGGCGATGTTGAGTTCCTTGGCAAAGGCGCGCTGACTGAGATTGCGACCTTGGAGTCGAGCCATGGCCGCCCGTCGTCCTGTGGCGGAGATGCTGAGCGATCGCTTGGACATACCCTTGGCAGGTTGATTAGCAAGTTGATTAGCAAGATTAGCTGTTGTCAATGTTGTACCACAGCCCGCCCTAGTCAACCTGTGACGAGTTATTCCCAAAAACTCAAATCACAACTCAAATCAGCCAGTCGAAGCTAGGAACTATCTGTCACTCCCGGCGATTCCGTCGCCGTTCACTATGACGATTCCACTTTACGTCGCTGAACAAGGAACCTATCTCAGCCTCAAACAGCAGCAGTTGCAAGTTTGGCAAGGAGACAACCTCCTCACCTCGCTTCCCCTACAACGCTTGAGCCACATTGTCGTGTTTGGTCGCTGTACCCTCTCCCATGCTGTGGTCAATCGGGTCTTGCAACAGCAGATTCCAGTGATGTTTCTCACCCAGTCCGGGCGCTATTGTGGGCGTTTGTCTGCCGAGGGCCTCCCGGATATTGAACGCCTGGTGGCCCAGGTAGAGCGATCGCGCGATCGTCAGTTCGTCCTCACTCAAGCGCGGCAAATTGTCTCGGGAAAACTTCACAATTGCCGTGTTTTACTGCAACGGTTGAACCGGTCTCGTCGTGATGCTGAGATTCGCGTTTGTATCGCGCAATTGAAGGACTGGCGCGATCGGGCTTTGGAATCCCCTAGCCTCGAAGGTTTGCTAGGTTGCGAAGGCCAGGGAACTCGCATCTATTTTCAGGGCTTAGGACGTTGCATTCAGCCACCCTTCGCCTTCTCAGTCCGCCGCCGCCGTCCCCCCACGGACCCTGTGAATGCACTTCTGAGTCTAGGCTACACACTCCTTTATCAAACCGTCTTTTCCCTCGTTCGCGCCGTGGGCCTACATCCCCACTTCGGCAATCTCCATGTTCCCAGTTCCCGCTATGCCAGTTTAGTCTCCGATTTGGTGGAGGAATTTCGCGCCCCCTTGGTGGATTCGGTGGTGGTGTCTTTGCTGAATCGAGGGGGAGTGCAACCCGACGACTTTTTCCCCGCTGACGTACGCGGTGCGGTGTATCTCCGTCCGGCGGGGTTGAAGCGTTTTTTGAGCGCTTGGCAACAGCGGTTACAAACCTCCGTGACTCATCCCCAAGTGGGTGAGCCGATTTTGTATGTGCGGGCGATCGAGGTTCAGGTGTGGGATTATGTGGCTTGTTTGGTGGGGGAGCGATCAGTCTACTGTCCGTTTGTTTGGAAAGTTTGAGGGTTAAAATTGAGGGGGGTGGTATTGACAGAAGGGATGGCTTTAGCCGTGACATTAGCTAAGCTTATTTTTTATCCTCAATCGATAACCGTCCGTGGGGGTCAGGCGATGGCTGAAACCCCTATTCTGTCGTGGAGTGCCACATATGTCTTGCAACATCTGGGGTTACGGGGGGTCAGACAGTTGGCTATTGCACCTCATTCTCAATTGCGTGGGGTCTTTCTTGACCCCCCCGGATCGATGGGGTTACAATCGGGGCGTGGAGCGGGTTCTATGAGCCTGCCCTCACCGCTTCTTCGGAAGCGGAATTAATGGAAACTTGCAAGAAGAGGGTATAACATTCTTCTTGTTCGCAGTCTCACCGCTTCTTCGGAAGCGGAATTAATGGAAACAATTCTGGACCTACCACAACGGAGTACTGATACTCCTCCTCACCGCTTCTTCGGAAGCGGAATTAATGGAAACATTGCGCTTGATCCGAAGAGGATGCCATTTACGAGGCTCACCGCTTCTTCGGAAGCGGAATTAATGGAAACAAGAATCTACTTCCTAATATGTTATAGAGCAAGCTCACCGCTTCTTCGGAAGCGGAATTAATGGAAACTTCGTTTAAGGAATCCGAGGCATCCAGTGCCTGAGAAAAGGTCTCACCGCTTCTTCGGAAGCGGAATTAATGGAAACTCTCTCCTCGGTCGCCTTGGGTAGGCGGAACTCCAAAGTCTCACCGCTTCTTCGGAAGCGGAATTAATGGAAACTTGAGGGCTGGGGAGCTACGAACGGTGCGGACTCGCTCACCGCTTCTTCGGAAGCGGAATTAATGGAAACGCTCTCATCGTCTTCCTCGCAATCTGGTTCTCCCCTCACCGCTTCTTCGGAAGCGGAATTAATGGAAACGAGTACCTGAATAGGCTCAGGGTCTTTTTGTGCGACGAGCTCACCGCTTCTTCGGAAGCGGAATTAATGGAAACGAGCGCTTCCGATGATGGAAGTACGAGCACCCGACAACTCACCGCTTCTTCGGAAGCGGAATTAATGGAAACCCCTGGCATGTGCTTCCAAAAGCTGGGACTAATTACAGCTCACCGCTTCTTCGGAAGCGGAATTAATGGAAACAAGGCGTCTAGGCCTTGGAGGTTCGTAAGGCCTGCAGCTAAGCTCACCGCTTCTTCGGAAGCGGAATTAATGGAAACCTCCCAAGAATCGACGTTCTACACGATAGACACGAATGCTCACCGCTTCTTCGGAAGCGGAATTAATGGAAACAAACTGCCCATCGAGTCTCGTGGGCCTGAGCTACAACTCTCACCGCTTCTTCGGAAGCGGAATTAATGGAAACCCGACAGAGAGACCGACAGAGACACCGAGACTGATATTTTTCAACTCACCGCTTCTTCGGAAGCGGAATTAATGGAAACTTGAATTTCGACTGACAACCAGCTCTCAGCTTCATCTCACCGCTTCTTCGGAAGCGGAATTAATGGAAACCTCTAAGCCAAAACTTGATTTTCAAGCTCGGCTAGAAATCTCACCGCTTCTTCGGAAGCGGAATTAATGGAAACCCGGAGGGGTTGCGTGGCTCTGCATAGTAAGTAATTACCGCTCACCGCTTCTTCGGAAGCGGAATTAATGGAAACCCTGGAATTTCCTCTAGGGAAGAAACTCCGAAATGTTGCAGGCTCACCGCTTCTTCGGAAGCGGAATTAATGGAAACCTAAGTTGTTTAGGGTGTGTTCGCATTGATAGAAGTCTCACCGCTTCTTCGGAAGCGGAATTAATGGAAACATTAAGACGTTGTGCACGACGATCTGCTTCGCAGGCAGCTCACCGCTTCTTCGGAAGCGGAATTAATGGAAACCCGTTGCACGGCATCGGTGGTCGTCCATAATACGAGAAGTCTCACCGCTTCTTCGGAAGCGGAATTAATGGAAACCTTTTTGGAGAGTCTTTTGGCTCAAGTAAGACGCAATTCTCACCGCTTCTTCGGAAGCGGAATTAATGGAAACATCTTCGAGACTTTCTCCCCATCCGACAACGTAGGCATCAACTCACCGCTTCTTCGGAAGCGGAATTAATGGAAACTTTCGCCGTCTCGACGTTCTCGAGACCAGGACCAGACTACTCACCGCTTCTTCGGAAGCGGAATTAATGGAAACAAAAGTGCGATTCGTTCGCTGGCTAATACATAACCAGCGGGGAGAAACCAACCTAAAACGTTGGCTCCTAACTGACTCTTTGATGCAAGTGAAAGTCTTGTCCTGTAAGAGACACAGTGACTCCCAACCTGGCCACACCGACTGAACTCGGAATTTCAGAGAGTGAAGCTGGCAACTAGTCTGCAATCAGAGCCAAAGCAGATAGGCACACTGGCGGTAAAGGGGAGACAGAACGGGTAAACTGGTTCTATAAAAGCGTCCTATCCATAAGTGGTAATCTGACCAAAAAAATACCAACTTCGACCGCGTAACCCTCACGGCATTTATTTTGTGATAGCCGTTATCTCTGAGGAGCGGTCGGGCGAAATGAACCGCCCTAACCTGTCAAAACAATCGAGAGTCGGAACGAATAAAAACGCTGACTGAGTTCAGGGAAAAGGTCGAACCTCTGATAGGCTGGTACCGTAGGGGCGAAAAATCCCCTCCTGGGAGGGGCTGGGGTGGGTTCCCCTACAATCTGGGATTCCATGCAACAAATCCCACTCGATATCCTGAACAGCCATCAAGACTCTGAGGGGTTGACTGATTGGCCCCAAAGCCAGAGACCGGGTTTCTTGGAGAAACTCGGTCTCTTAATGGGATGGGCGGGTTATTCTTTTGCTAATCAATTAGAGTTGTTCTGGGTCAATTCCCAATTCCTCCAGCTTAGCCCTCAGTTTGGCATTGATTTGACGTTCACGCTCCGCCCGCAGACGCTCACGTTCCGCCGCCTCTTCCGGCGTAGGAACCAGAGTTCCCTGGGGAGTAAAAAAGCGTAAACGCTCCTCATGCACCCCTAAATATAACCCCAACTGCTGACTCCAACGCCATCCCGACTCATTCGCTTCGAGAGGATGATAGAGACCATCGAGTAAATGAAACCCTTGAAACTCCAAACTTTGAGGGTCGAACCAAAAATAATCCGGGGTTCTAAAAATATCCTGATAAATCTGTTTCTTGAGTCCGCGATCGCCGTTTGCGGTGCTGTCCGATAAAAGTTCAATAATCAGATTAGGATATTTCCCATTTTCCTCCCAAACCACCCAACTGCGGCGAGGCTGGTTGGACGTATCACGCACCACAAAGAAATCGGGACCTCGGAACAATTCCGATTTCAACTGACGGGGACTATAGTACACCGTGAGATTCCCCGCACAGAAATAATCCTGACGGTCTCTCCAAACCCAGTTAAGACAACTGATCAAAAGCAGGAGTTGTTGAAGATGTAGAGAACTTTCCAAGGGAGGCTCATCACTGGGGAGGTCACTGGGAGGAAACACAATCTCGTCAGCCGAAACCGTATCAGCAGCCGTCTGCGACAAGTCAGAGAGGGAAGCAGACATCACAGTGAGGGAAAAATGAACTGCTCTGAGTCTAACATAGCCCCCACCAGACGCCGCCAACCCCGTCCCTCCCAGACGGGTGAGTGGAGATACCCCCAACTCACCCGAGAGTGACCTGAACCTTAACCCAGCAACTCCGCAGCCCGTTTGGCCAAATTCTCCGAGGTAATGCCATTAATGGCCATCACCGCCGCCGCACTGGCTGCCGTGTCACCCCGTTTCCAGGCAAACACATCCCGAGGGCAATGACTGCGTAACATCACCGGTTCCAACATGGCACTAGACCCGCCTGTGACCGCCAACAGGGCATCGCCGTCAAACATTTCGGCAAAACTGGCATCATCGACGAAACCGCCATCCTTCTGACTCGACATCTCCCAAGCCACATCGGAGGAGCGATAGAGACGGCGGGGACTCACCACCGCCACAATTTTGCTGCCAATGCCTTGCTCTTGCAACTGTTGGGCCGCTTCAACCACCGGCAACAGGACCATATCCCCCAACACCGCAAAGACTACCGTTTTCTCGCCGGGAGTCTCTTGCAAGACCACCGCCCCATCCTGCAACGCTTGACGGGTTTGGGCGAAGCTGGTGCGAATCGGGAGGGGGGACTTACTGGCGGTAATGGTAATCCCTTTATTCTTCTGTCCCAACGCCCACTCATAACAGGCTTGAATACTGTTGGCATCCACGGGGAAGAGGGGGAACACATTGCCATTGCGCATCATGGCGGCAAAATAGTTTTCAATCTCAGGCCGTTGGTGCGTCCAGCCATTACGTCCCTGTTCCAAGGCCCCCGCCGTAAACAGGGTAATCGTGGCTGGGGTGGGACGGCGCAATTCTGCCATGGCTTGGGTCACCGTTTGCCAAATGGGGAGACCATTCACCACAAAGGACTCATAGGAACACCACAGGGTCCGTCCGCCAAATAGGGCTTGTCCGGCGGCTAAGCCAGCACAAGCGTCTTCGCTGAGGGGTTCATAGACTTGACCGCCCGGCTTTTGAAAATAGGTGTCGTCGGGGGTGGGGTGAATAATGTTGAGGGCAATATTGATATTGTTAATCCCCGAGGCCGCATTTCCGTCGGCATTGGTGACGACAAAATCGGGGTCCTGTTTACCCACATAGCCGACGAGTTCTCCCATGGCGGTGGTGGCCACCTGTTTATCGCCGCCGACGGGAAACTCATTCAGGGGCAGGGTTCCTAAATCGGGCAAGTCCCGTTCAAACTCGGTGACGACGGTTTTGGACGCAGCCCCACCGCCGGCCCGTTCGTAGTTAGTCCGCACTAATTGCCAGGCTTCGGGGGTCAGGGCCCGGGCTTGCAGGGCGTTGGCGATATAGTCTTTTTCGACGGTATCTCCGGGATAGAGGTTATGGGATTGGGCGCCGCGTTTGTGAACGCCGGCCCCTTTGAGTTGTTTGACAATCAACACCGTCAGGGTTCCGTTGAGGGCGGACTGGGCGGCGTTGTGGACGGCTTGGAGTAGGGCTTGGGTGAACTCTAGGCGTTTCTCTAGGGAGAATTGGGTGCTGTCGACGTAATCGCCGGGCTGGTTGGCATCGTCGTAGTCTTTGGCGTCGATGAGGATAATCTCTTGGAAGCCGTTGCCGGACCAATACTCCCGCATTTCGGTGTTGGTTTTGGTGGAGACCATGCTGTGGTGTTCTTGGCTATAGCCGTTCCAAACCAAAATGGGTAGAAAGTTGGTGACGTTGGGGTAGGCGGTGTTGAAGTGACCGAAGCTACTCATCACGTAGGGTTCGCCGATACCGCCGTCGCCGATGGTAACGGGGAAGAGAACCCCGGGGTTGAGTTTAGCGCCGGCCATGGCGAAATGTTGCCCTTGTCCCAGGGGACCGGCGGGGTTGAGGAGGCCGGGGATTTGCCCGGAGAGGTGACCCAGGAGGCCGTGGGTTTCCCGGAAGCGATCGCGCAGTTGTTGGACGGTGCTGATGCCCATGTCTTCCAGGGAGCGATCGAGGAAGACGTTACTGTAAAATCCGGGGGCGTGGTGTCCGACTTCGGTAATGATGTTTTTGTAGCCCAACATGACCAGGGCGGCGATCGCATCGGAAATACTGGCAAAGCCACCAGGATGACCGGAGGCTTTACTGGAGGTCACTTGTAGGGTCAAATAGCGCAGGGCATCGGCGGCGAGCAGGGTTTGATAGGCGGCGGCTTTGTCGCTGAGGTCAGCAATGGCCGTTGCACCTTCGGCAATAGCGGGCTGGCTGCCGTAGGTCTCCCAACCGGGGAGACTCTCAGCAAAAAAATGAATACCTTGACAAAATTCCGGGGCTGTAGTAGGAGCGGATGGAGTAGCTGCGGTCATAGGGAAATGCTTATGTCTAAAATTCGGCTATGTTAAAAGACATTTTACCGGTTTTGGTAACTTTAACAACAGAAAAGTTGTTAAACCATTAGCGCGAAAGATTAAAAATCCCGTGAATTAAAACAATCCCCACCGCCGTTAGGATGACACTCATGATGAGAATCCACCATTTCTGGGGGTGGTAGGTGTTTAGCTCGATCGCCCGCCGGATGTCAAAATAGTTCTTGGTTGCGATCGCCACCATCAGCAATCCTAATAAACAAGCTATCAGTCCCAACAGCCAACTTTGACGCACCCCCAACATCCCCTCGGGGAGAATCTCATCAATGCGGGCCAGCACAATCCCCAACCCCATCAACCCCAAGGCAGTTCGCATCCAAGCCAGATAGGTGCGTTCGTTGGCCAGATGATCTCGGGTTCGTGAGGAGGACTTGGGGGAAGGGGATTTGGGATCTGAGGTCATCGGTGAAGCCACTCCGGCAGAACAGCACGACATGTAAACAGGTTAGTTCCGTTAATCATGTCGCGATCACCGCCTCAGTGCAAGGCTAGATCAACATCTCCGGGGAGAAGTTCTCAGGCAGCTATGACGCGTCCCCAGGTTCCTTAAACAAACACAAACAGAGTCACCAGAATCTGCAACCCCAATAACAGCGGCCAATACAACAGTTTTGGCAGGATATTGTTGTTGTATTTCAACAGAGCATTCTCCGACCCTTTAGCGACCATGATGGCATTAAAAACAACCACCAAAATCATGACATACAATACAAAATAGAAGTACTCAATGTAAATAATGCCACCCGTTGCCAACTGACTACGAAGATTGATTTGATCCAAAATCAGGATAAAGGAAAATCCCCCCGAAGCGCCAATGACTCCTGAGGCACTAAATCCCAGTTGATTATCATCATTCTTATAGCGAACTAGGTATTGAACGCCAAACAATAATCCCGAGACCACAATGACGCGCATCATTTTAGTGATAATAACCGTCAACAAATCTCGTTTTAAATTCACCTCAAAATAGAGTTCTGGAAAATCTTTAACCTGAGTTTCTCCCATAAAACCAAAGTTAGAGTTGTAGCTGTTAAACCGGTAGCGAAAGAAACTCTGTTTAATATTCCAACCGGGTAGCACCATGTTTTCGGGAACTTCCAGCCCCGGAAGCGAGAGGGGAACCATCAAATCATAGGCTCCTAAATCCGGCGTTAAAATCACATTTGAGGCAAAATCTTGATGCCAAATCCGCAACCAACCCTGTTGATGATCGAAGGGATATTTACTATAGTCAAAGGTTTGGCGCAGGGTTGCCTGAAAATACCAACCAATCAACTCCCCATTGGGCAGCTCTTGGCGGTAGGCTTCCTCACGACTAAAGGCGATCGCTTCGGGCAAGACAAAACCGCGCGTCACGCCCTCATGTAGCTCATCATCATAGCGTTGCCAAATATATCCCGTTACAAAGAAATCATTGGCATTTTTGAACTCCATCGACTGAAGAAACACCCCAGTCGGCAACAAGATTGGCTCAGATAGCCCTTGTGCAATGTTTTTTTCACGTTGACGCTCTAAGAACTGCTGGAGACTCGTTTCGGTGACTAAGGGAGGCGTTGTATCTTGAAGCACCATAACTTCCTGCATTTCCAACAGCCAGATGGCTAGTAGTCCCAAGGCCAAAACTCCCGACACGGACATCGAGAGGAGCCAAAGTTCTGAGACGTGATGACGACGGGGAGGTAACGCCACCACCAGGGCAAAAATAACCCCAAACATGACCAGAAGGCTTAACAGCACCAATCTGTTGGTTAAACTTACCGTATCGCCAAAGATATCATCTCGAAACAGCACCACTCCAACAGACCAATTGGTTGCCGGAATCGATTGATAAATCATCCAAGAGGGTGCACCTCCGCCCCGTTTTTTCACTCCTGATTCCCCGGCAACCATGTTGCGGGCGATCGCCTCAAGATCCGAGTCATTAAACTCCTGCGCCAAATCAATAATCGACTGTTTTTGTTGAACAAAACGGGTGATTGGGTGGTAAATCAACTGACCCGACGAAGTGATAACAATCGGATAGCCGGTTGTTCCTAAATCAAAGGATTGGAAAAGCCGGCTTAACTGATTGAGATCATAGTTTGCATAGACAATTCCACTGGGATCAGGGGCATTGTTATCCGGTAGCGTAAAGGGAACACTATACTCAACGACAATTGAGTTGATAATTGTACTCAACGCCGGTTCACTCCATTGCCGTCCCTCCAATAGAGGCTCACGATAGGAGTCAGTCTCGATGTAGTTGATAAACTCCTCCGTATCAAACCGCTCAAACCGCTCAACCCCATCAGTCAGGAGCCGTTTAAAGTTAGGATGAAATAACTCGCGCTCCTCGCTAAAGGCATAGGGTTCATAGGCTGCCGCCGTGGCTGAGAAGCTGGGGTTTGCTCTGAGGGTTTCCTCAAGACGGGCCTCCACCTCAGCATTCTCTAATTCCCCAGAACTGAGATCGTCAGCCAACCCCTGAACAGTCGTTTCAAGATGCTCCAGTGCTCCATCGAGTTCCAGCACCGCGTCATCCAGCTTGTCTTGAGCTGAGTTGAGAGCCGTTTGAATGGTTCCATAGCGTTCCCGCCAATAGGACACGGCGGTAATTCCGGCGCCCAGGAAACTCCCTAAGCTCAAGACCAAACACCCCCGAACCAACCAGTCAACTTTAGTGGCAGGTGCAGTCGTGAGGCGGTTCCAACTCTTTACAGTCATCACCCAAAACCGGGCCAAGATATCCCGGATGAAACAGCAGAATACACCAACGAGTTGACACTCCTCAGCCTAAAGGCGTGGGGATTCTTCCTTCAACGATCCGACTTGCCCTGACAGGTTTGCACCAGCCAAAGTAGCGGTCAAATCTCCAGAAGCGTTTGGGTCTAAGACCCAAGTTCCGGTATGCCCTACCGTACTTAAGGCAGCATTCAGAATGTTGACGGCTGCGTTGTGGTCTCTATCCAACTCGCACCCACACTGACAAACATGAGTTCGAGTCGAAAGACTTTTCTGGACCACCGTGCCGCAACTCGAGCATTTTTGAGAGGTATAGGTAGGATTCACCGCCACGGTAATCTTGCCGAATTTTACCCCAAAATGCTCTAACCATTTCCTAAATTGATACCAACCTGCATCGTGAATCGACTTGGCGAGACAGTGGTTTCTCACCAGATTCTTAATCCTCAAATCTATGCACTTCGTGCAGGCTTCGCCAACGTAGGCCACCAAATCGTTAGATTGGATTACGCAACGCGCCAGTCTCTTGGCGTGTTCTATGCGCTTAGGCGCAGGCTTCGCCAGCACGTTGCCGACTTATTTTGAGGTATACCCGCCCGAGTCGATTGACGGCTTTTTTTCGGTTGGCAGAGCCTTTCTGTTTTTTGCTCACCCTTCGGTGAGCGCGTTTCAGCTTTTTCTCGGCGTTTCGGTAAAACCTCGGGTTCGGTTCGCACTCCCCGTGGGAATCGGTGTAGAACTCCTTGAGTCCGACATCCAACCCCACAGTATTTCCTGACGGTTTGAGTTCTTCTCGAACCTCTACTTTGACGCAGAACTGAGCGTAATAGCCATCGGCTCTGCGAACCAGTCGAACCCGTTTGATTTGTTCGATACCGTAAAATGCCAAATCCCAGGTTCCAATTAACTTGAGTCGTCCGATCCCTTTCTTGTCGGTAAAGACAATATGCTTGGGGTCGAGTAACTTCCAGCCGGAAGTTTTGTACTCGACGGAACGACTGTTTTTCTGGAACCTGGGATATCCTTCTCTTGGTGCGCGTTCCCTGGCGCCGTACGACGGCGCGGGGTCGCACCGCTTCTTGCCAGGAACAGACTGGCGACAGTTCTCGAAGAATCGAGAAATTGCCGACCAAGCGCGTTCTGCTGAGGCTTGACGAGCCGTGCTGTTGAGTTCTCTAGCAAAATCATACTCTCGGGCGAGTACCTGACAGTACTTATTGAGGTCGTATTTGTTGACCCCAGGGGTATCCATCCAATAGCGCAGTGCCTTGTTACGAACGAACTGTGCGGTTCGGATCGCTTCGTCAATTGCAGCGTATTGATGGGGCTTCCCTTTGATTTTGAACTCAAGAACAAGCATCGCACCGTTGGCATCGGTTGTGCGGACAATCTTGGCACAAAAAAGCAGGATTGTCAAAAGCCGTCCTAGAAGGACGGGGTTTTAGACCCAAAATTTTCGATAAAATCCACAAGGTTCGAAAATTGCTCATAGGAAATCCCAGCCATCGGCTCAACGGCCCAGGGCTGGGATCAACGACTCATTTAATGCCAAACCTATTGCTGTGAGCGATTTAGGCCGGGAGATGAGTTTCCGGTGGCACAACACAGTGAAACACCCATGATGACGAAGTCTGCTGAATTAAGGCTTTCAAGTAGCCCGTGGAGAAATCGGTTCTCCAGGGGGTGCCTTGAGATTCTGTAACTTGGCATCATTAATCTCCGGTGGCGGGGGGGCCGTCACATGAGCTTTCCCAGAAGACCTAGACGACCGGGGAGGCTGAGAGGTGATGGGGGCTGGGGTTGGCCCAATATCATCCGTGAAGTTATCCCCAAAAGGGTCATTCGTGAGATCGTCGTCATAGCGAGGCAGAGTACTCGGCTCATTGAAACTGGCTTGCATCCTCGGTTGCACCGGGACTGGGGGCCGCGATCGCGGCGGAGGTGGGGGTGGGACAGGTCGGCTCTGTCCGAGTTCCTGAGACAGTTGTGAGAACTGAGTGCTGACCGCGACACTACTTTGACCCTGTTGTTGCTGAGCCTCTTCGAGGACTGCCGTAATCGCCGAGACATCTTCTTGAATCAGATGTTCAACGCGATCGGCAAAACTGCGATAAGCGGCGCCGTGACAGGACGAGTCACGATAGGGGCCACTCAATTGGAAATACTGCCAGCCCTCGGTTTTGAGCATTTCTGCGGTCTTCCGATATTGGGCCCAACGTTCCCCATAATGGAAAAACTCTTCCACCGAAGCACTGATGGCGACCACCTGAGCGAGACTAAAGGTTCCCCAAAAAATGACATCCTTGGCTGGACCATCACGAACGTTGAGACTGACCATGGCGGGGATGACCACACCGCCAATAATCGTGATTAGACGTAGTCGGAAATGCTTCCTCTGGGACTCTCCTGACTTTTTCTCCAACCACATGAGTTGGTCAAGCCAGCGAGATTTAACAAACTCTTTCTGAAGCTCAGAGATTTCGAGCTGGTCAATGAGACCGCCGAACTGTTCCTTCAGATAGTCGTTATAGGTTTTCTTTTTCTTTGCCATTGCTGTTGTCTGTAGATGAAACAACCGTGACCCTTCTGCCTCCCATTGACGTTAGGGGGAATAGCCCCAAAAAGCAGGCGAGGTTGAGGACCGACTGAGCTGTTCCAGCTAAGAAAGGGAACAGGATTCACTGAATGGGGGCATCTCGATGACCAAGTTAACGTGATATCAACCTAGCTGGCTCAGGGGCTGCAAGGCATTAAGCGGTTACAGGCGGATACCCTCAACAGCAGTATATGGGAATTTTTGCCCAGAAACCAAGCCAATTTGCAAAATGTTGTTGCGTCTTTTCACTGAAGGCTTTCCAGGGCTGTGAAATGAGCGTCCAGAGCGGTTTTAACTGAGTTGAGATCATCACTCAAGACCAAGCGATGTAAATAGCCAGAGGCCACCAGAGGTTCGGCCCGAGGGTCGCTCTCTTCCCCCCTAAGAGCCGCCGCCAGTTGGTCAGCGGTGCGGCCACTGCCTTCAAAAACCCAGGTGGGCCGTTGTTCTGCCACACTACAGTGGACATCCTGCCAGGTAATTTCCCCACCATTACTGACTAAGGTGCCATGGGGCGCTCCCTGAGCAAACTGGGTTGCCAGTTGGGCCAACCAGGGACTTTCTGCCCCCCAGTCATCACCGGGAACGAGGACAAAATGGCTATGGTGGGGTTCAAGTTCTGCGGCCTCATCCGAGGGAGGGGGACTTCCATCGGGGAGGATGACTGTGCCGATGGCGCATACCCCAATGAGAGGAAATGTGCCAGCGATCTCATGTCGGGCCTGGCCCATCAGTTGCATGACCCCACAATCGGTTCCGCCATCAATGACCGTGGCGTTGAGGGTCTGGGCTAGGGGAGCGATAATCTCAGTAAAGACCCGTTGCAAGCGGCTCAGGGAAGCCGCCTCCATCTTACTGGCCCCGCCAACAATCACAAGAACTGGGCCACCTGTGGCTAACCCTAGATGATGGGGAAGTTCGGGTAACTCCGACCAGTGGTCAAGTTGACCTCCGGTAGCATGATGTTGGCGATTATGTTGGCTATTAAAGCAAAAGTGGATTAGTTTCACGGCTTAACCGTTAAAAAGCAAGGAAGAATGCGGTGCGATCGCCGCCTGCTCCAGTTTAGCCTCCTGATTTGCCCTTTGTCCCCTGGTCGGTTGGGCCCTCGGTCAGGTCTGGAGTCTGAGTTTGAGAGAATTTGTTAACATAAATTCATAATTGACAGGGACGGGCGATCGCCGCTCCCCACTGCATCCCGCCATGGCCATTTAAGGAAGGTTGTTTTGCAAGTTTTTAAAACCCTCAATCCCGAAAAACGACGTAATCTCAGCCTCCTGTTCACGGGAGGCCTCTTTTTCTGGGCCAGCATGGCCTCCCTATTACCCACCTTGCCTCTCTATGTCCAAGATTTAGGGGGCACTCAACAACAAATTGGCTGGGTCATGGGGTCCTTTGCCATTGGCCTGCTCATTTCCCGTCCCACCCTGGGGCGTTGGGCTGATCGCCGCAGTCGGGTGTTAGTGTTGCGAGTGGGAACGGCTGTGGTGGCGATCGCCCCCTTAGGCTATCTCTTCGCCGCCTCGATTCCTCAACTGATGCTGCTGCGGACTTTCCATGGCATTAGTATCGCCGCCTTCACCACCGCCTACAGTGCCCTCGTTGCCGATATCTCACCCCCCGATAAACGGGGAGAACTCATCGGCTACATGAGTTTAGTTACCCCCATGGGCCTCGCCATCGGCCCGGCCCTCGGGGGGTTTGTCCAGCAGGGACTCGGCTATGTTCCCCTCTTCCTGATGACCGCTGGACTGGGGTTAGTCAGTTGTGTCTGTTCAGGGTTTTTAGATAACACCCCCTCCCCCCATCGTACTCAAGGCGGCCCCTCCCCCACCTCAGAACGCTTCTGGGTCATGTTAACCAGTCCCCGCATTCAAATCCCGGCCACCCTGATGTTCATCGTGGGCCTCATTTTTGGCACCATTACCACCTTCGTTCCCCTCTATATCCAAGACACAGGGGTAAACTTCAACCCCGGCTTGTTTTACACCATGACCGCCATCTCCAGCTTTACCATGCGCCTGGTCACCGGTCGCGCCTCCGATCGCTGGGGCCGAGGCCTCTTCATCAGTGGGGCCCTAATCTGCTATTTTTTGGCAATGGTCCTGTTATGGCAAGCGGATCGCCCTGCCCTATTCGCTCTGGCTGGACTCATTGAAGGCATGGCCGCCGGAACCATGCTACCGACAACCATCGCCCTCATCACCGATCGCTCCCAAGCCGCAGAACGAGGCCGCGTCTTTTCCATCTGTGTCGGAGGCTTTGACCTAGGAATTGCCATCGCCGGCCCCCTCCTGGGGACTTTTGCTGAAGATCTCGGCTATGCCCAACTGTTTGCCATTGCTGCCAGCCTCTCGGCGATCGCCTTCCTGTTGTTTATCACCCGCAACAGTAAGGATCTCTCCCACTCCTTCCGCTTTGCCCTGGGACGGGAACGGGATATCTATGCCTTAGAGCACCTGGGTTAAGGGACAATGGTCATGAAACCCAAACCTTGGGTTGACGTTATTCATTGTTTATGCTAAAGACGAGCGCCCGCCAACAAGTTCGTATTCTCATCCTGGGACGATTCCTGTCACAAATTGGTACGGGCTTCACCCTCTTCTACGCCCCTATTTTCTTCGTTAACCAGGTGGGAATCTCCGCGACCCTAGTGGGGACAGCCCTGGGAGCAGCCTCCATCACCGGAATTGTCGGGCGGATTCTCAGTGGCTCTCTTTGTGACTCCCCCAGCTTTGGGCGTAAACGAACCCTCCTCCTCTCGGCGGTGTCCTCCGGGTTAGGCTCCTTCCTCCTGGCCAACACCCAAGACTTCTCTACCCTCCTCATCGGCAGTTTACTCAACGGCTTCGGCCTTGGTTTATATTGGCCCGCCGCTGAAACCATCGTCGCCGATCTCACCCAACCCGAAGAACGACGCGAAACCTATGCCCTCAACCGGCTGGCTGACAGTCTTGGCTTAGAATTTGGCATTGTCCTGGGGGGAGCTTGGGTAGAATGGACCGATGATTATCGGCTCCTGTTTATCATCGATGGCATCTCCTATGGGGTCTTTTTCCTAGTGTTGGGACTCGCCCTCAAAGAGAGCATTTCCCCGGCATTAGAGCGAGAGAATCCCCTGAAAAACTGGTTGCGGGCCTTGGGCGATCGCACCCTCTTAATTTATGCCGCCGCCAACATCCTCTTTACCACCTATATCTCCCAAAACCACACCGCCCTCCCCGTCTACCTCAGTAACTTCGTCCCCGGCGTCGAGGGAAACGGCTTCCCGGCCCGGATTGTCAGCGGCTTATTTGCCTGGCATATTGCCGTGTCCGTCCTGCTGCAACTGCCCGTCGCCCGCTGGTTAAACCGCTTTAACCATGCCCGCGCCCTCATGATTTCTGCCTGTATCTGGGCCCTGAGTTTTATCAGCGTTTGGGTGATTGGCAACAGTAGCAGCCCTCTGATTTGGGCGATTCTGGCGTTAGGGGTGATGGCGATCGCCACCATCTCCTATACCCCCTCCGCCTCCGCCCTCGTCGTAGAACTGGCCCCAGAACAGATGCGAGGCGTCTATCTATCCATCAACTCCCTCTGTTGGGCGATCGGCTATGCCATCGGTCCTCCCCTCGGAGGCATGGCCCTCGACGGTTCCCAACACCTGGCCAACAATTTTTGGTTAGTCCTGGCCGCCACGTTACTCATCCTCATCTGGATTCTCCGACGGCTAGAACAGCGTCTCATCGCTCCAGCCCAATCGCATACTTCCCCCATTCCGGATGACTCCCACTCGTGACACAGCGGCGCACCTCAAAATACAAACTACTATGAGGACGATGGGGTCGCCCTTGCAACAGCATTCCTGCCTCCTGGGGGGTGCGATTACCCTTACCCACATTGCAGCGGACACAGGCCGTCACCAGGTTCTCCCAGCTCTCCCCACCCCCACGAGAGCGGGGCAAGACATGATCTAACGTCAACTCCTCGCCACTGTAGTTACAATACTGGCAGGTGTGGGCATCTCGATAAAAAATATTGCGACGAGTCAGAGGAATCTCTTTATACGGAACTCGAACGTAATAACGGAGTCGAATAACGGTAGGGAGCGGACAACCCGGATAAACGAACTTCCCGTTATGTTCAAGACGTTCCGCCTTCCCTTTAAACACCAAAATAACCGCCCGCTGCCAGCTTGTAATATTCAGCGGTTCGTAGGATGCGTTTAAGACAAGAACCTTGGCCATTGACCTTTTGCCTGACCCATTAAATGCCAGCAAGTCCATTTTCCAAAGGGTAGCATATTCATCCCGGAATCGCCGTTATCAGCCTTGACCTCCTAAGTTTGTACATCACTTGCCCTGTCACTCGGGCAACAGGGGCATCTACCATTACCAGCCTCAGATCCCATCCTCCCCATCTTGCGAAGCCCAGAGCGGGCGATCGCGGGGGGAGGAGAGGGTCTGTCATTCATATTGTTTTCACACTTACTCTCGGTAATGGTTAGTTCAGTCCCCCCCCAAGATTCCATGACAGATTTGCTTGTGCAATGGTTAACTCAACAACTCGAAGCTGGCACTCACGCCAGTCCCAAACATTGTCAAACTGTTGCCGAACGAGTCGCCGAGGAAGTCAACCGCACCTGTGAATATAGCCAAAGGATTCAACGCTCAGGTGATGTCCTCGATTCGGCCTATCATTTGGCCCAACATCGTCTCCAGAAGATTCTCCAGTATTATCGCCGGGGTTCAGAAGGGGGACGCCTGGAGTTACATAGTACCCTCAGTGCCATTGTCTATCGCTATATCACGCCCCCCAACATCCAGTCGAGTTATGGGGCCCGGCTGCAACTGATCGAGGATTTTTTGCAAGGCTTTTACCTCGAAACCCTCAACGCCCTGCGTCGTGAGGCTCAACTCCCCCCCACCTACTCGCCGCGATCGCTCCTCGAATTAGCGGAATATCTATCCTTCACCGAACGCTATGGCAAACGGCGCATTCATCTCAATCGCGGTCGCAGTCAGCAGCTCGTTATTTTGCGGGCCCAAACCTTTGCCCAACAGCAACCCCTAGAACTTTCCGTGGATTTACAACAGGCCAGTGATGGCAAACCGAACGAAGGGGGTAGTAGTTGGGGGGATGCGTCGTTATCTCAGGTGCGCGATCGCATTGTAGATCGCGCCCAAGATCCCACCGATGATCTGTTACGCAAGCGTATTATCGAAGAACTGATCCGCTATCTTGACGAGAACAACCAAAGTGCCTGTGCGGACTACTTTGTCCTGCGTCTCAAGGACTTGTCGACCTCGGAGATTGAAGCCATCCTAGGATTAGACCCTCGCCAGCGGGACTATTTACAACAGCGGTTTAAGTACCACCTGATCCGTTTTGCTCTCTCCCACCGTTGGGAGTTAGTCCATCAATGGTTGGATGCGGATCTCGACCACAATCTAGGCATGACTGGTGCTGAGTGGGAGGGGTTTCTCAGTCGCTGTAACTCTCTGGAGCGAAAATTGCTCGAATCCAAACGTCGAGGGGACTCAGACGACGAGATTACACAACAGTTAGGACTGAGTCCGGCACAACTCCAGCGCCGTTGGTTCAGTCTCCTCAAGCGGGCCTGGGAGCAGCGAAATGATTAATCCTACTGACACAAAGGAGCCGAAATTGGTCAAACTATGAGTATAAAGACCTCGCCATCAGGAACGGGGCGTGTCAACGTCCGGAGAAGGGAAGTCAACGAATGAATAATGATAAGAATCCACTCAGCCCGGAGGAGGAACGTTTAGCAGAACGCTTTCTCACCTGGCTTTTGCAAGAGGTGATCCCCGATGATGACCAGAACGTTGGAGCGGGTATCGAATCCCACCGCTCCCCGTTTCAAAATCGGGATCATGACCCTAGCTCTATAACAGACGAATCCACCATGCAGAACCGTTTTCAGGCGCTTTTGAAGCGCCGCATCCAACAAGAAATTCAAGAGAACCCCCCCCTGTTCCCCTGGGAAACCACGGAGGTTTGGGAGTACGCCAATGATCCTGTTGACGAGGAAGCCGATTCAAGAGTTCCCATCTATGTCTGGCTCCCGCAACTCCAACACCTCCGCCTCCCCGTTGCCATTTCGGACGTGACCTTTGCCCAATTGTTCGTCCGCTGTCAGCAGTTATTACGAACCTCTCTGCGTCAAGGAGAACGCCTAGTGGCTGCGGTGGAAGGACTCTTCCCGGAACAGACCGAGGAGTTGAACTTGTGGACTGAACGAGTGTTACTTTGGTCAACCAGTCGCAGTTCGAAAACCCTGATTGAACCGTCTGAAGGGGAATTTCCCAGCAGTTATGAGGGGGCGAGTCCCAAGCAGCAGATGCTGTTGTCGTTACTGGCGGCTAAGGAAATAGTCGAGTCCTTGTCCTTAAATGTTTCGGCCAGTCACCCGAGAGATCGCCGTCAATGGCTCACGGCTCAAGGACTCTTGCAATTAGAAGTCGAGTATCGCTGTGAGGCCGAATTGCCCCAATTACGAGTCTGCTGTCAGATTCCTGATGGGGGTCGAGTGCAGTTACGGGGTGAGGGGGCGATCGCCACAGGCCAACGGTCGACACCTGGCAGCGTCACCGTTGAATTAGCCGATATCCAGCTCCACCAGACCTATACGCTGGAGGTTCATCTTGATGTGTCTGAACAGTCCCCGCTGGTGTTTGCCATCTGCCCAACTGCCTAGAATTCCATCGTCCTACCCAGTGGGGGTGCAAACTACACAAGCTCTGTTCTGGGGGCCTCAATTCCCCCAGAGCGGTTTTACCGTCGCAGCCAGCCATTAAAGGTGAAGCGACTGGTCTCGAACCCATTGGAGGGACAGCGAACGGGCATCACTTCATGTTGACAGCGACTGTTGAATAGAACCAGACGATTGTTCTGCGGGATGACGGTTTTGAAGCGGTTGCGATCGAGCAGTCGTCCGTCATGGGGATCGGTTTGGTATAAGCGCAGTTCTCCCCCCGAAAACTGTGCCGGTTCCGAATGCACATAATACACATAGGTCAGTTCCCGAGTAATCGTTTCGGGACTCCCGGAGTCGTTATGGACTTTGTAATAGCAGCCATCGCCATGGACGGTGAGCTGCATTTCTACTTGGGTCACCGGAAAGGGAGTATGGTTCAGCGGAGTCCAAATGTCAGGTAAGGCGACGAGAATTTTATGTTTAAGTTGGTGGTAAAACTGGGGGAAGTGCGTGGCGTAGAGGATACAGGACTGACGATAGTTATCGGCTTTGCTGGTGGTACTGGAGGGGACAAACTTCTCTTGTTGATCCAGGGCAATGGCTAAGGCGTTCTGGTTCTCCTCAGGGGATAAGAAGTCATCGAAACAGACTACCTCATTGAGATAACTGGGTTCTGAGGTCAGGTTGAGGTTTCGAGTCCCCATGAGAGCATGGCCCATCCCCTGCAGGCGCGACAACTCAGGAGCCTCTGGAGACTGTTGAGCTAGGGCTAAAATGTCTAAGGCCAGTTTGCCCCGTTCTGATGGGGTTAAACTCTCATCCTGAAGCAACGCCTCTAGGGTGGTGAGAGATTGTTCGACCAAGTTGTGAAACCGCTGATCGAGATGACCCACTCCCGGCGCGGTGGGTTGAGGGGAACTGGAGACAGGAAAAGCGGTCATAGGTCAGTAGACGGTCTGGACGGGCAACTGTTCAGCATTCCCGGTTAAGGGAATCTCGTTACTACTGTAGGGCCTCTGGCTGATGGGGGGTAGGCCTGGCCAGACGGATCAATCATCGGCAAAACCCCACTCGACTGTCCCTTGGAGTGAAGTGAAGGAGATCTTGGGGGAATTGCCTGAAGCTGGATTGGCATGGAAATGGATGTAGATGCACCGAGAGCGGCATGATCGATGGGTGTCACTCGTAGCGGCTAGGACGAGATTAACTATGATGACGGCGGCGTAAGCGGGTCAGGGTTGTTGCCAATCCCACTAAGCCCAGAATTCCCACGGGTTCGGGGACTTCACGAGATTCGGGGGTTGGGGCCGGGGTGGGTAAAGGAGTTGGAACTACGGTAGGAAATGGAGTGGGTTCGGGTTCGGGTTCGGGTTCAACGTCCACCGTTGGGGTGGTCCCCGCCAGTTTACTGCTGCCCTGACGGTTGTCACCGACACTCATCAGACGCACGCCAAAGACACTTTCAGCAAAGTCACTCAGAGAAAGACTTTGGCTACTGTGGTTCAGGGTAAAGGATGTGGCTTGAAAGTCGGAGTTGCCTCCTCGAAGTCCCTGTTGACCAATATTGAAGGCTAGGTGATAGCCATCGGCGGGAGAGTCGTTGCCACCCCCCTGGAGGTTGTTGCCGCCTCCGAGGTCAATTAATCCTCCGCTGGAGTCGGTGAAGAAGTCATTGTTTCTACCACTGGTATTAATAGAGTAGAAATTTCTATCGTTAATGTCGGCAAAGGGGTTGCTATTGGCGCTTGCTGTGATGCCGCTGATGAGATCAGCATTGTTGAGATTTAGGAAAATGCCGCGCAGGTCGCCGATATTGATGCTGGTATCGACTTTGAAGTCGAACTGAACACCGCCATTGACTTCGGTCAACCAGTAGTCAACTTTAGCCTGATCTCCGGTAAAGGTTTCGACTGAGCCAGTCAGGGTAAATGCCTGGGCTGATGATGGTGTGATCGCCATCACAGACGGAATGAGAAAACCGAGTCCTATGATTATGTTTTTATTCATGTTGATCCTAGCTTGATTGGTATGAACACCACTCCCATTCACATTATAGGTCAGCAACCTGAGGGGCTAATGAAGTTTCCGTAAAGTTGCCTGGGCTAAATGTAAAAGTTTGATGTAGTTTGTTGATTCGGTGTCCGGGGAGTCTCTGTATCTCCACCTGGGTCGTGGATACAGGCTTAGGGACTGAACCTCAAAGACGTGACTATTTCTTGCGTGAAATTACGATAATTTGACCCATGTTTTTGAGTTTATCCCCAAAATTCATCCGTAAATTCAAGGGATTGGCAAATGGGTAATCCTTTGTGGCACAGTATGAAATACACCCCACCGTTAAGACGGATAGGGGGTGAACCCTGTTCCATGGCCCACCTGAAGAATGCCTATGTCTGCTGCAAATTCCCCACGTTGGACGTCTCTACCGCTGCTGGGACGACTTTGGCAGGCCTGGCGATCGCTGTCCCCTCCAGTCCCGGAAGACTCGGTGACGTTACGGGTGCTGGTGCAATTGCTGGTGATTGTGGGGATTGTGGCTACGGATGTGGCGGCGGGGACTACAACGAGCCTCTGGGCGGTTCCCCTGAGTATTATGGGGGCAAGCTGGAGTTGGTTCCGTCGCCGTGAGCGTAACATTGTTCTGAAGTTTGTCTTGGCGATCGCCCTGATTGTGACGTTGGTGGTCTTTCTGAGTAATCTGGTGACCACCCTGAATGACACAAGGGTGATTTTGGCGGAACTGTTGATTCAGGTGCAAGTCTTGCACACCTTCGATTTACCGCGACGCAAGGATTTAGGCTATTCAATGATTATTGCCTTGATTCTGATTGGCGTGGCGGGAACCATTAGCCAAACCATGGCCTTTGCCCCGTTTCTGGTGGTGTTTCTGCTGCTGGCGATTCCCACCTTAATTTATGATTATCGCTCTCGTTTGGGGTTGGGCGATCGCACCTCAGACGGGTCGCAAGCTTCGGTCTTTAGGACTCTACGCCACTCCTTCCCCTGGAAAGCCAGCCTAACCCTGGGCCTCTTGGTGTTGAGTTTAGGTTTAGTGCTATTTGCGGCGATTCCTCGGGTTCCGGGATATCAGTTACGGTCGTTTCCCGTCAGCAGTACCATTGACTTTCGCGGCGACTTTGATGGTCGGAATATCGCCAGTCCCCAAGCGCAAACCGATGGGACTCAGTTTAATGGAGAGGGAGACGGAACCGCTGAAGGTCCCGGTGAGGTGGATGAAACCTTTTATGCGGGCTTTTCTGAGAGTATGAACCAAAACCTGCGGGGGTCGATGACGCCTCAGGTGGTGATGCGGGTGCGATCGCAGGCCCCCGGATTTTGGCGAGTGATTGCCTTTGACGAGTATACCGGCCAGGGCTGGCGCATCTCCAGAAATGACGATGTGCGGGACGTGCGCCGGTCTCCCTGGAGTTTCCGCTTTGATTTGCCCTTTATGGGGCCCCGCAGCTTCACCCAAGAAGTCATCCAAACCTATAGCATTGTGGCCGACTTCCCCGGACTGATTCCGGTTCTCGACCAACCCCGCTATCTCTATTTCCCTACAGAGGATGTGGCGATCGGTCCAGAGGGGTCTCTACGTTCCCCAGTCCCCTTATCCGATGGTTTGACCTATAGTGTGGTCTCTCATGTCTCCTTGCGCGATCGCACCCGGTTAGGGGAAGCTGACACCACCTATCCTCAAAGCATCTCCGACGTCTATCTACAAGTTCCCGACGAGATTGAGGAGAGATTACGGGACTATACCCAATCGGTGTTAGACAACGCCGTCAACCCCCTCACGAACCCCTATGAGATTTCCCTATATCTAGCCCAATATCTCAAACAGAACTATGACATTCCCCAAGATCCTTTTGGCTTAGAGTTCCTCGATGAGGGAGAAGACTTAGCCTTAGACTTCCTCTTCCGCTGCGAGGAATCCCCCAATCCGGCGGCCTGTACCCCCGGAGGGTATCCTGACCATTTCTCCACAGTGTTCACCCTCCTGTTGCGTTCCGTGGGCATTCCCGCGCGACTGGCAACAGGATTCGGGCCGGGGAACTTTAACCCCTTCACCGGCTTATATGAAGTGAAGAACACCCATGCCTTCGCCTTAACGGAGGTCTATTTCCCCAGTCATGGTTGGTTCGCCTTTGACCCCATTCCCGGCCATGAGGTGATTCCCCCCTCGGTGAGTGAGTATGAACCCTTTGGCGTCTTACGACAGTTTTGGGATTGGATTGCGGGTTGGCTTCCCTCCCCGGTGGCTGGCTTCATCAACGGCATTTTTGTGATGATTGGCCGGGCCATTGATTGGTTCTTAGCACGATTTTCTGAAGGATGGCTGGGGATATTGAGTGGTTTGTTGACCCTGGTTCTGTTTAGCTTTGCCGGATGGCTGAGTTGGCAAGGGTGGCGGGAATGGAAACGCCGCCGTTGGCTGTCCAAGTTAGCCCAGATGGAGCGGTTATATCAGCAGATGTTGCAGCGGTTGGCGGCTGATGGCTGTCCGAAACATCCGGCTCACACCCCCTTGGAGTTTGCGCGTCAGGTGGGCGATCGCTATCCTCCTGAAGTGCGTAGCATGGTATCTCGAATTTGTCAAGCCTATGTGGGTTGGCGTTATGGGAAGGAGTCGGTTCCAGTTGAGGAGTTACGCCAGCAATGGCAGACGGTGCAGCGTCAGGACTGGCGGCGCAAGTTGGCGACCTTAAGAGGACGCTAGGGGAGGTGCGTTCTAGTCGGGGCGCAAAATTTTTCGCCCCGACTACCGCTGTCTATTTATCTCCTGACGGGGAGCATCCCGCTGGGGGAGGAGTCCTCCCGGGGAGGGTTCGTGAGAGAACACCAGCAACAGCAGACTGGCGGAGAGACAGAACAAGAAGCGTTTTTCGCCGTGTTTTTCCCCTCGGCGATGTCGCCAATGATAGAGGAATAAAACGAGACTCAAGCCAAAGCCGAGATAGCCATCAATGTAAAGTCCCACGACGTTGGGGATGAGGCATTCTAATAGCTCAAGGAGGGACGGGTTGGATAGAGTTTTTTGCGGTTTCATGATGCCACTCAAAGCCTGGACACTTCTATCAAAAACCAGGCTAAAAATTATTGTAAATGGCTATAAAACTGCAACAAATATAAAGTTAATCGGTTGAAATTTTGGGATATAAATTTAAATAAAATTTGGGTTTATTCCCCTCTCCCCTCGTGTCATGGCTGAAGCCGTGACACGGACTCTTCCCCCTCGTGTCATGGCTGAAGCCGTGACACGGACCCTGGGCGGCTCTGCCGCCTATACTCGGGAAGCCGAGCCGCTCCAAGGGCATGACTTGGCCCGAGCTAAATCACAAGGGAAGGCAAACAAACGGGAGTCTTCGCCCTGAACTCTCAAGACTTATATTAAAGGTAATTAAAGTCAATCAAAGCAAATAAAAACAAATAATATATCCAGTTCGCAACATTTTTTAATAACATAAATCAAATCCCCAGACCAATTACCATATAGAGCTTGTAGCCATTTAGGCTCGAACCAAAAAGCCAAAAAATAAAGCCAATTTTGCAAGGCTTGTGCTACCTTAAAAATAAACAAACCTGCGGCAGCTCATCCCCAACCTGAAGCCGTCAGCACCAGCCACCACGAGAGGTGAAACCATGTTCAACCCCAATCCCTCCTCCTTCCAGGAACAGTTCTTACATCACCTCAGCAAAACCGTGATGTGGAACAGCCGCAGCGAACCCCAAAGCTGGTGTTTTTGGTGGCGTTTCCATCCCCAAAATCGACATCAGACGAACAGCGACGTCGCCAAACAGATTCGTCAGTCCCTAAACCAAGGCTTTCACACCCGTAATATGCCCGCCACCCTAGCGGCGGTTATCGGGAAAGTCCAAGAGACATTCGCCGCTGAAATGGCCGCCGATGGGGTGAACGGGCAAGACTTGAAACGGGAACGAGGCTGGAGTCCGAAAACTCCCGAAGACCGTTATCCTTGGCAAGTGATTTATGACTGGTTCTGGACTTGTAAATTTCCCCGTGAGGGTTGGAGTTGGGCGACGAAATTTGCCGGTTGTGGGGTGAAAGAGTTGCAGATGAAACCCCTCAAGTCCAGCGAATTTCGTCGGAAACTGGATTTGGGGGACATTCCCAGCCGCGAGACGAGTCTCGAAGCGAAAGAACCCTATTATTTAGAGGTGACTTTACCCGAAAGTGGCTATTTACTGTTGCTTAATTGCAGTCAAGACTCGTCGAGAGAGAATCCGATGACCCGGATTTGTCTGTCTCCCTCCCAAGCCTTTCAGCCGAACCCCCGCTGTCAGGCCCATCAACCTCTCCGTATCCCCGATAACGAGGGGTTGGTCTCGTCGTTAAGGTTTACGGAGGTGGGGGAGGAGTATTTTTTGGCGATTGTCACGGAAACTCCCCTGGCCTTGTCTTGGGTTCGTCCTGATGGTGAACCGAGGGATATTGAGGTGGATGAACAACGGTTAGGGGAGATTTTTCGGGAACTGGGTAAACAGTGGCAAGGAAAGTTGTTTTATAAACGCTTTCAGGTGCACGAGGGGTGAGGGAAAGGACGGCTGGGGCGAACTCGGAGATATCCTGTTTTGTTGGACGTTGAGGTGAAAGTCAGCAGATGTTTGAGACAAGTTTTGAGGAAATTAAACGGTTGCGTCGCCAGTCACTGATGGCTCTTGAGACGGGTGAGTATGCGCGGGGGGTTCACTTGGCTGAACAAGCCTGTCATCTGGGGAAATCTGCCTTTGGAACTCATCATTCTGAGTATGCCACTTTATTAAACAATTTGGCGGGACTGTACTGGAAGATGGGGCGGTGGGGGGAGGCGGAACCCCTTTTCTGCCAAGGGATGGAGATTTGGAAACAGCAGTTGGGAGACCGTCATCCTGACTATGCCACGAGTTTAAACAATTTGGCGGGACTGTACCGGGACATGGGGCGGTGGGAGGAGGCGGAACCCCTTTTCTGCCAAGCGATGGAGATTCGCAAACAGCAGTTGGGAGACGGTCATCCTGACTATGCCACGAGTTTAAACAATTTGGCGACACTGTACTGGCACATGGGGCGGTGGGAGGAGGCGGAACCCCTTTTCTGCCAAGCGATGGAGATTCGCAAACAGCAGTTGGGAGACGGTCATCCTGACTATGCCACGAGTTTAAACAATTTGGCGACACTGTACTGGCACATGGGGCGGTGGGAGGAGGCGGAACCCCTTTTCTGCCAAGCGATGGAGATTCGCAAACAGCAGTTGGGAGACGGTCATCCTGACTATGCCACGAGTTTAAACAATTTGGCGACACTGTACTGGCACATGGGGCGGTGGGAGGAGGCGGAACCCCTTTTCTGCCAAGCGATGGAGATTCGCAAACAGCAGTTGGGAGACGGTCATCCTGACTATGCCACGAGTTTAAACAATTTGGCGTTACTGTACGGGGACATGGGGCGGTGGGGGGAGGCGGAACCCCTTTACCACCAAGCGATGGAGATTGACAAACAGCAGTTGGGAGACGGTCATCCTGACTATGCCACGAGTTTAAACAATTTGGCGGGACTGTACCTAGCAACCAATCGCCCCAACGCCGCCTTGGAACTCATGCAAGATGCCATCACCATTCAAAATCGGGTGCTGGGCGAGGTGTTCGCCATCAGCAGTGACCGACAACGGTTAGACTATCTGAAACAAACCTATGGGCAATTAGAGCTGTTCCTCTCCCTCGTGCAGCAACATTTCTCCCATGACTTCAACGTCACACAAGCGGCCCTGGATGTCCTGTTGCAACGCAAGGGCCTAGCCACCGAAGCGGGACTGGTGTTGCGAACCTCCATCCTTTCCCAACGCTACCGTCACCTGGCCCCCCAATATGAAGAGTACCGAGAACTGATTCGTCAACAGGCCTATCTACAATTTCAGGCCCCCCCTCAGTTACAGGACAAACTCCCCCAACAATTGCAGGCGTTACGGCAAAAACAGGAGGCCCTGGAACAAGTCCTCGGTCGGCAAATCCCGGAAATGAACCTGGAACAGCAGTTAAAACAAGCCAATTGCCAAGCCATCGCCGCCAACCTCCCCCCCGGTTCAAGTCTGGTTGAGTTTGTCCAATATCGCCCCTACAATTTCTCGGCGGTTCGGAGTAAGGGAGAACCGTCCTGGTCATCGCCCCGTTATCTCGCCTTTATCCTAACCGCTGGTCAACCCGAGGCGGTGGAGATGCTGGATTTGGGGGAGGTGGCCCCGATTGATGAGGACTGTCGCCGGTTCCGCCGTTGGGCTTCTGGGGAACATTCTAAATCTTCCCCTGATAGTCGGGTGGCGGCTTTAGATATCCCAGAAACCTCTCAGGATACCCCGAGTTATGACTATCCTGAGGTGGGCAAACATCTCTATCAACGTCTCATTGAACCCTTAACCGCCTATCTCTCCCCGCAACAGGTTCTCTATCTCTGCCCGGATGGGGAATTGACGACTCTCCCCTTTAGCTTGCTCTCTAGGGATGGCATTCAGGAGTTGATGGGGGAGTTTGAGTTGCGCTATCTCAATGTGGGGCGGGATATTTTGCGCCTGACGGTGAAAATTCCCGTGCAGTTGAGCCAGCCGTTGGTGATTGCCAATCCGGATTTTAATTTGGGTCTCCATCTCCCTCAGCAGGAATCCCTTGTTGCAGCCGCCTCTCCCCAGGGACGCCAATTCCGCCTGCGTCTCCCCCGAGAGGTCATCCTCGCGACTCTGGTTAGTCTTGGGTTTTTCGGGGTTTTGCTGCTGTTGGCTCTGTTTCCTGAATGGGTTGGGGGACTGTTGTTGCTGGGGATTCTGCTGCTTCCTGTTGTGCTTCCCCGATGGTTGGAGTTGTCGGACTCTGGCAATCCAGGGGTTTCCTCGGCGGTGGGGTCGTCGGGAATTCGGGCCGATGACCTCAACTCGGGTCCATCTTTGGCGGATAGGGCCAAGATGGCTGTGAATTTGGGGTCTCTACGTCGGGAGTTGGGGAGTCAGGAGAAATTACCCTTCTCCCCGCTTCCGGGAACTCAGTTGGAGGGGGAACGGGTGGCTCAATTTTTGGGGGTGGCGGCTTATCTGGACGGCCAGGCGGTCAAGTCGTTGTTGTCTCAATGTCGCTCGCCCAAAGTGCTGCATCTGGCGACCCACGGTTATTTCCTTGGGCTGACGTCCCAGGAGTCTCCGACGGCTGAGACAGCCTCGGAGATGGCCTGGGGGGGGAAGTTGGCTTCGGGACTGGACCCCCTGACTCGCTCGGGTTTGGCCTTGGCAGGGGCGAATACGGCCTTGGTCTCGCCGGGGGAGTTACCCCTTGAGGCGGAGGAAGGTCTGCTGACGGCTCAGGGGACGATGGGGTTAGATTTGACGGGAACCTGGTTAGTGGTGTTGTCGGCTTGTGATACGGCGTTGGGGGGAAAGTCGATTGGTGAGGGGGTGATGGGGTTGCGCCGTTCTTTCATTTTGGCGGGTGCGGAAACGGTGGTGATGAGTTTATGGTCGGTCCCGGATGTGCCGACGGCGATTTTGATGAACCGATTCTACGAGAATTTGTTTGAACGGGGTCTCCCCCGGACGAAGGGGTTGGAGGAGGCTCAGGCCTATTTACGGGGTTTGCGGGTGGGGCAGATTCGTCAAACTTGGTTGACGGACAAGGTCATCGCTCGGGTGGGGGTGATTTCTTATGAAAGCGGTCAATGGCTTAAGGAGTTGTCGGGAAAACCGGATGATTGGAGGCCTTTTGTGTCTCCAGAGTTCTGGGCGGCGTTTGTTTGTATTGGTGATTTTCGGGAAATCGGGGGAGAGGACACCCCGTAGGGGCAATCCCTTGTGGTTGCCCATCCCAACACCAACGGGTAGGGAACACCAACGGGTAGGGAACACCAACGGGTTCCCTTGTGGTTGCCCATCCCTATCCACGCAGAGCGTAAGAACCCAGGGTAAATCCGCTGGAGTATGGCAACATTACATGAGCGATCGATAACACCGGGTTAATCCTGATGAAATTACCGGCGGAGATTATTATCCCAACGTCAAAATTGACGCGATATTTGCTCGTGCCGCGTCTTAAAGGTGATAAGTCAAAATTTTTAGCCAAATCCGCAAGAATCCTCCGCTTCAAATCTCTGATTGAAGCGTGAGATGAATTGCGGCAGTAACGTATGGTAGAGTGTTTATGGTGGATCTAATTTGCCCTGATGCTCAAAGTCGTCAAAATCAGACTCTACCCAAATGAGCAGCAGAAGCAATCGCTGGAGCAATCCCTCGGCAATTGCAGATGGCTGTGGAACTATAGTCTGAACTTGATGAATCAAACCTACCAGGAGACTGGGAAAGGGCTATCTAGTTACGACATCAAGAAAAAGATTCCCAGCCTTAAACAAGAGCATGAGTGGTTAAAACTGACCTACTCGCAGTGCCTTCAACAGGTTTGTATTAACCTGGGAACCGCTTTTAACAACTTCTTTGAGAAGCGGGCTAGGTATCCGCGATTTAAGTCCAAACACGGCAAACAATCCATCCAGTATCCTCAAAATGTCAAGGTGTTGGAGAACGCCTTGAAGCTGCCAAAGGTTGGGGAAATTAAAGCGGTTGTTCATCGACCAATAGAGGGTAAGGTAAAAACCGTCACCGTTACCAAAAATCGCTGCGACCAGTATTTTGCTTCGATTCTCTTTGAAGATGGAAAACCCAATCCAGACTCATCCACCGAGGGAAAAGCCGTCGGCGTAGACCTTGGATTAAATTATTTTGCTGTAACGTCCGATGGGTCTAAATTTGATAACCCAAGATGGATGGCTAAACATGAGCGTAACCTGAAACGTAAGCAGCAAGACTTATCGAGAAAACAGAAAGGCTCTAACAACCGCAATAAAGCACGAAAGAAAGTCGCTAAGGTACATAACAAAGTAGCACGTTGTCGGGAGGATTTCCTACACAAGCTATCGCGTAGGATAGTTGACGAAAACCAAGTCATCTGTGTGGAAAACCTCAATGTCAAAGGCATGGTCAAGAACCCCAACCTGGCTAAGGCAATCAGCCAAGTCGGTTGGGGAATGTTTTTGACCATGCTAAAGTACAAAGCCGAGCAGGAAGGGAAGATCTATATTGAAGTTGATAGATTCTTCCCCTCTTCTAAAACCTGCAACGTTTGCTTGAATCAAATCGATAGTCTGTCACTAGATGTCAGAAATTGGACTTGTTCTAGCTGTGGGACTCGTCACGATCGCGATCTCAATGCAGCTATCAACCTCAGAGAAGAGGGACTACGACTCTTGACCTGCGGGACGCGGGGCCAAGCCTACTGTCCAGATGTAAGACCGAACCGTAGATTTCTTACGTCCTCTACGGTTCGGCAATCTGTTGGGTAGGAAGCCGCTATTGCAATCTCCGATTCAATAGCGGTAGTTCACCACAGGCAGGCTTTACACTAGAAGAGAGTCCAGCACTAGATTCAGCACTCCGAAAGCTCGTTCGCGATTACGAAGCGGTGTTCGATCGCGCAGACGAATACGGCACATACTACCGCGTCACCGGCAATCTGGAAGGCTTGAACGGTCTTCGTCTCGCCGTTGTTACAATTTGGATCGAGCGAACCGTTAATAACTCATTTCAATTTGTCACGCTGTTTCCATCGAAGGACAAATCATGATGACACCAGATTTATATACAGATGTTGCCCTCAATCGAGACATACCAGAAGCTGGACTACGTTGTGGTACAGTTGCCGCTTTTATTGATCGCGTTCCCCATCCCCAAGGCGGCGAAGATGGTGCAATCTTAGAAGTATTTAGCGTCACTGGCGACACGTTAGCCGTCGTCACCGTCCCACTATCGAGTATCGAAGCCCTACGCGAAGATGACGTGTTCTCCGTACAGCGCCTCACGGTGCGCTAGGCGGCAATACAACTGAAATTTCTCCTAATCATTGAAATCCCGCCGTAACGCACCGCGATCAAGGTCTCTGAAACTGTGAACTACCGCTATTGAATCAGAGATTGCAATAGCGGCTTCCTACCCAACAGATTGCCCAACCGTAGATTTCTTGCGTCCTCTACGGTTAGGTCTTACATCTGGGCAGTAGGCTATGCCCCGCGTCCCGCAGGTGAGGGGCTGTCCCTGGAGGTTTCCAAAGCGGGTTTATACCCCCCCTCGCCACCCACAACCAAGACCTACGCCTGGAACGCACGGCAACCGGAGAACTCATTGTGAACCCACCCACCGGCTGGGAAACCGGCGAACGCAACAGTAGCCTGACCGTACAGCTCTACGACTGGAACCAAGACACCAACTACCCTCGATGGAGAAGATTTTTGGTGACGCGAGTGTGACTCTGCTCCGGTGAGAGGATTCCGATCGCCCAATTTAGCGTGGTCACGAGGGCGCTTTGCAGTTGACTATGTTTTCCCTGGGGCATGGGTTTGTGTCTCAAACGTCGAACCCTTTACCCTAATCCATCTGCCAACGCTCCAAATACTGCCAGGCGGAATAGGCTAACGTAATCACCCCCGTCATAATCGCCGCTTCATCAATATCAAACTGAGGATGATGGAGAGCATAATTGCGTTGATTGGCATGACCCACCCCGAGACGAAACATCGTTCCTGGGGCATGATCTAAATAGACAGAAAAATCCTCCGCCCCTAACGAAGGTTCCATCAACACTTGCATCCCCGTTTCCCCCCAGGCCTGACGCACTGTCGATTCGACAATCTGAGTCAACGCCGTGTCATTAAACACAGAAGGAACCAAACGGCGATAGTTCATTTCATACTTCGCCCCGTAGGTTTTGCAAACTCCGGCGACGATGTTCTCAATCCAGTCCGGGAGTTCGCGGTGGGTTTCTGGGTGCAGCGATCGCACCGTTCCCAGAAGTTGCACCGAGTCGGCGATCGCATTGGGGGCCCGTCCTCCCTGAATCTTACCAATGGTCAACACCACCGGCCGCAAGGGATTATGAGTGCGGGAAATGGCCTGCTGCAACGCCGTAATCACCTGGGCCGCAATCCAAATCGCATCCACCGCCTCATAGGGACGGGCCCCATGGCCCGACTCCCCCGTAATAATCAGTTCCAAGTCATCGGCCGCCGCCGTCAACGCTCCATAGCGCACCCCAATAATGCCGCCTGGAATACTGGGAAACACATGAACCCCAAAAATAGCATCCACATCGTCCATCGCCCCGTCAGCAACCATCCAATGGGCGCCCTGGGCGATTTCTTCGGCGGGTTGGAACAGGAATCGCACCGCACCGGGCAACTCATCGACGAACTGGGATAACACCATGGCCGTCCCCAGTCCCAGGGTGGTATGGACATCATGACCACAAGCGTGCATCACCCCCGGATTGCGGGAAGCGAAGGGTAAGCCGGTACGTTCGCTGATGGGGAGGGCATCCATATCGGTGCGAATGGCAACGCGGGGCTGTTGACTGGCGGCGAGTTCGCCAATCACGCCAGTTTTGCCCACCCCTTCTCGGACTTGTACCCCACAGGAGGAGAGGACTCCAGCCACATAGGCGGCGGTTTGGTACTCATGGCCGCTGAGTTCAGGATGGGTATGGATGTGGCGACGGATTTCAATTAGCCGGGGGGCAATCTCTTTAACGAGGGTTCGGATGCGATCGAGCATCGTGACGTTGGTAACTCCGAAAGGTCTTCTCTCTCTAGTGTCGCTTAGGAGACAGCACAAGGCGAATATCGAGTTGTTCTCTCTCTTCGTCAATGGACTGGACGAGACTCAACTGATTGCTTCGTTGGTCATCGCTTTGTGAACGAACAGGTCAAGGGATTACGAATTGGGTGCGATCGCCTGTTCAAAGTCCTCTAGGGAGGGGAGGGTGACGGCTTGAATCAGTAATGTTTTCAGGTAGGTGGCGTCGTCGATGGCGTTGATGCGATCGCTCAGGGAACTGGGAACAGGTCCAAACCGAGTTTCCAAGATATCTAGGATATCTTCACGGCCCCTTGTTAACACTCCGGCTGAGACTCCGGCTTCTTGAGCGAAACGCTCTAGGGGGGTGATGTAAGGCATTTTTTCCTCCTCCTCAAAGGCGGCAATTTCAGTGTTAAACGATAACTCCAACTCTTCCGGGAGGGTCATGATCCAGTTCACCAGTCGGAAGAGTTCCAGAATGTTTTGACGGCTATAGCCCCGACGATAGAGGCTTTTGGTCACCTCCAGCTTCCATTGTAGTCGTTGGTCCGGCTGCTGTCGGGTGGCTTGGGTCTTCAAATGGGCCATCACCATCACCGCAAAGGGGTTCACATCCTCTTGTAGCTGATCCCACTGGTCTTGATACTGTAAGAGTTTGACGCTGGGAAACTCGAATGAGATTTTGCTATCCCAGAGTTCATAGCCGAAGTTCTTAGGGGTCCAGTTGGGTCGATCATCGGCCAAAATCACCAAGCTGGCCACGGGTAGCTTGTAGCGGTCAAAGATGCGATAGTTATAGACGAAAACCCGTTGGTTGAATTGAGCTTCGTATTGACTTTGCACTTCGAGATGGATGAGAACAAGGGCCTCCTGGTTGTCTTTACGCCAAACTTTCACCAGTTTATCGACCAGTCGTTTTCCCAGTTCCGCATCTCGGACAATTTGCTGAAACTCTTGGTCGAGAAACTCGTACCCTCGTGACCAGTCGATGTCCTCATAGGCTTGGGGAAAGAAAAAAGCCATGAAGTCGGGGAAATAGACTTCTAAAGCTTCTTTCCAGGGGCTATCATAGTCGTTGGTCTCCGATGGACTCATGGGTTGATGTTATGTTGCACCTGCTCTAATGATAATCCTAAAGCTTCGGCAATTTGGGCTGGAGTTAGGTGGAAACTGATAAGTTTGGCGATCGCCCGTCGTTGGTTTTCTGTTAGTTCTAGAGCGTCAATAGGGATGTCAGATTGTATTGAGTCAGTTTTGGAAGCTGATGATTTGGGTTGAGAATCTGGATTTCCATAGAGGTTTAAATTGCCAATCTGAATCGGATTGCCAATAATTTTTTGTTGGGAATTCGTGAATCCTAATCGTTCCAAAGTTGCACGTAAGTTTGATTTTGCAATATCTTCCTCTAAAAGGTCAGATAAAAGCTGCCACAGCTCATAGCCTTCATCTTTAACATGACCTATCGTGCAGTTATAATCATCAGCTATTTTCGAGTATTTGTGACCGTTCAAAACTCCCCTCAAAATTGCCGTCTGCAAGTTGTCCAGATGCTGTCCGGTTTCCTGAAATACTAAACTATCCAGACTATTAATTACACCCTGCCAGTCCATGACCTGCGATCGCATTGGTTTAAAACTCTGCCGCCATTGTCCGTCATATTCCGTCTTTTGACAAGATACAGGGGGAACTCCCGTCTTTTTCCGACGTTTTCCGTCTTGCCGGAACGTCTATAGCTGAATGAAAATGAGATTATTGATAGACAAATCCTCAGCAACCCAGACATCCCGAAAACCCAGCGTAGATCTTGTGGTTGCTCAGTCAAACGTCGATTCTAGTTATAGCTGAGCTACCACAAGGTAGCAGGTTTATCATGTCTTATGCTTTATCGCCAGGCCAGGCTAACTTGAAACTGGCACTCTGGCAGTCGGACGCCGATCAGATGACCAGTGCAGATGTTTATGCTTGGCTTGTAACCAGTGGACTTCCTGCCAATGTTGCCCTGCGGCTGCATGAACTGTTGACTTATACTAAGCGCGTTGGTCGCAAAGTCTTTTCAATTGGTAAAATCATTCTCCTGAAAATACTGGAATTTGTCAAAGCTCATCCGTTGCTAGTTACCGGTGCAGGAATTGGGGCGGTTGTCGGTGCTGCGATCGCTAGTTTAATAGCTAGTATTCCTTTTCTTGGCCCCTTACTATCTCCCATTGCAGTTCTGCTAGGAATCACGATTACTGCGGCGGGAGCAGTTATCGGGCATCGACTAGATAAAAAATTTAGCGGAGTTGGGGAAGATATATTTGAAGTAGCTAGACTTTTCTTTGACTTGGTCATTGAAACCTTTAATTTAGTCTTCAAACATGTTGTTTCTGCCTGAGAATTTCAAGTCAACTTATATCGATTATACCAATCATGACTTCTAAAAAATCGCTGAGCAAAAAAGAGTTATTAACTATGATTGGTCGATTAAAAAAAGAGCCTGATGATTGGTCAGGAACTGTCGGCCAGTTTGGTTTAGCGGGAATGGGTGCAGTTGCCGGTGGTGCAGCCGCTGCTGTTTTGGGTGCAGGAGTTGCTCCAATTCCCATTATAACAGCGTTAACTGGATTCGGCGTTGTGGTTGCTGCCCCGGCTGCTCTAGTCGGGGGTGCAGCTGTTGCTGGAGGGGCAGTCGCTTTTGGTGCCGCTAAGTTACTCAAGGGGAGCGGCTACAATGCAGGAAAACGTAACGAACTTTTGAGAAATTATCAGGATCAACTTAGAGAGATTTCTATAAAAGAACGAGCTAAAACTGTTAAAGATCGTGATAAATCTGAGTTTTGTATTTTCCTTGAAGAACCCCTTAAACTCAATCTCATCTCCCCTGAAGACGCTCAGAAATTGATTGAAGCAGTACAACAGGGTACGATTTCTCTCACAAATGCTTATAATTATATTGGCGCAATCTTGAAAGAGACAAAACCGAAAAAGTAATACCCTAATGTTTTGCCTCCTAGCCTAGTTCGTTATCATTCGGATACTGCATTTTGTTGATCGTGATTCATCGTTAACTTCAGTGACACAGCACAATTCCTTACTTCAGCAAGCTAAGCACGGTCAGCCTCAAGCAATTGTTGCGATCTTGAACAATCGCTTGAGATTACAAGGGGTTTTTGTGGCTAAACATTCCCTTAAAAATGATTGTTTGAGCTTGATGCTGCAAGGACAACAGGTTAAATCTCAAGGTAAAGTAATATCTTGTATTGAGGAAGGATTAAAGAAACTGAAACCTAAAGACTTACTATCTGCAACAATTTACGCGAGAACGTCAGCTAACTCTAAGGTGATTTGGAAGCAAACTATTGTGCTCTCGCAGTTTGCATCTCAGGAGAAAAAAATCGAGGAAGAAGCCACCGATAGTACTATATCTAGAGAAAATCCCATTTCTGATTCCGAGATATCCTTAGCAGAGAATCAGCCCAGAACAGAAAAAAGGGTTGATTCTTATCCTACAACTTATTCTCAAGTTTCTGGAATAACTCATCTACCCAGTCAAACTCGACGAAAAACAGTTATCAATAATACAAAATCCAAACACTTGGGCAAGGGATTTAATTCTTTTTTGGAACGAACCAAAGCTAAGCTTGAATTGAACTTGGAGTATAAAAGTTTTGAAGATCACCTAGATTCAGTTACTGTATTATTAACTGTTTTCTTTTTATTTGGTATTTGGTTGACAGCTTATTCAGTATCATTTTTATTTATCCTGCCATTGCTTGTGTTAGGGTGCGTGTCTAGTTGTGTCGCACTTTACAAAAATCGAAATTTTATAAACTGGTTTTTTCTTGGTTTTTTAGGTTTTTTTATATGGGGCTTACCTTATGTTTACTTAGTTTTCATGCCGGCTGATAATTTAGAAAAAGTTAAAAAAAGAAACCAGGAAATTAAACAAAGAAACCAGGAAATTAAACAGGAAAGAAAGCTCAAAAAGGAACTTGAAAACCAAGAAAGAAAGCTTAAAGAAGAAATTGAAAGTCAGACAATACTAAGTCTATTTAAAGATGAAACCATCGTCTTTGATCAAACGGCTAGTTATCGAGGTGGACTCAAAGGATATCCGACACATTTAGAAAAAGTAGGTATGGCTTATCTCACCGAGAATGCCTTGATTTTTATTCAAGATATCTTGAAGTGTAAACTTATGTATTCTGACATGGTGGACGTGACATTAGACAATTTTCAGATTGAAGACCATCGCTCGTTACTGTTAAGTGGTGACACCGCTCGTCAGCTACAAAATGTGAAAAACATAGTCAATATTAAGTATATAGATGAAGACTCAGTGGAACGAGATGTCAAGTTCCAAATTCATGGGGCACTCATGGTTCAAGGAGAAGAAATTAAGGCGAGAGAATTTTTGAACCGAATTCTAGACTTTAAGCATCAGTTTTTAAAGCCAGAGATTCACATATCTCAAGAGCAAGGAGATGATGTATTTGCTAAGCTAGACAAACTGAATGATTTAAAAAATAGAGGGATTATTAGTGACGATGAGTTTGAGTGTAAAAAATCAAAATTACTCGATGAAATCTAATTTTTTACTTATTTCGGAAATCAGTCATATTAATGCCTTTTTCGATAAGCTTGCCAGACACCCGACGCCTAGGAGGGCTGACACCCAGAAGGGCGAACGGCCGTTCGCCCCTACAGAAATCTATGGCACGAATGCATGAAAAATGGTATCACCATATACCTTGAAGGCCCACAAAGCTTTGGATGCGATCGAGCATCGTGAGGTTGGTCACTCCGAAAGGTCTTCTCTCTCTAGTGTCGCTTAGGAGAGAGGACAAGGCGAATATCGAGTTGTTCTCTCTCTTCGTCAATGGATACCCCTAAACTCAAACTGCGGAGAGATTGGAGAAACTCGAAAAAGGGATCGGGGGGGAGTTCTTCCCCCTCCAGGGGAATCGTGTCGTCAAACACCACCATAGGAGACCGCCACAAGTCCCGAGTTGCGGCAACGATCGCCCCGAGGTTGTAATAGGCCAAACTGGTTCGGTTGTCGGGGAAGGGGGCGATCGCCGTCTGGAAGTTATAACTGTCCAATAGGCGAACTCGTGGCTGGGGATACAGACGGTTCACCGATGCCATTCCCGTCGTGAGTAATAGGGTATCCTCAGTAATCCAGCCATGGGCAACTTGACTGAGGGTTTCATCCTCAAATCCCATGGGGAGATTCCAACTGGTGAAGGGCTGATTATCCAGGGATTCTCTAGAAATCTCGATAAACCCCTCACTGATGTTGAGAATCCAGTTATCGAGGGCTGATAAGACTTGTTCTGCGGCAGGGCGATCGCCGGTTTGGAAATAAAGGCCAATCTCAAAGGGGAGAAAAGGCAACAACGCATCCTGATTCCCCCCAATGGGAGGATAGAGAAATAAGGCAAACTCCCCATCCATCCATTGAAACAGGTCTTGCAGTTCCAAGCCTAAGGACTGACGAATCTCCCCCCGAACTCCATCCAGAACCGAGGCCATCTCAGGAATCCCCTCTACCATGGAGACTAGGGCTAACAGAGACTGGCCCAAATTGATACCATTAGTGGAAACATAGGTTCCCCCCGGAAGTCGGGAGAGGATGCGGTTGGGGTTTTGGGAAGCGGCCGCAATCTCAGGTTGGGGTTCCCGGTAGTTGCTGCGAAATTGCAACCGTCCCCCGGCGTCATCGGCCCAAATTAAGGCGTTAAAGCTGGTGTAGGTTTGGGCGTAGAGATCTCCAATTTGGGAGACTCCTGATCCGGGGGGTAGGACAAAGGGAACGTTGGGGGCCTGGCTGTCTAAGTTACGACTGAGATCGGCAAGCTGTTTGAAATTTCCATAGAGGGCCACGACGGCTGTGTCGAGTTCGGGGCGATGGAGGAGTTTTTGAAATTCGGGGTTGTCAGCTAGGGAAACGGTTGTGGGGGGAATGTCCAGATAGGCCTGAATATCTTCGAGACGACGGGCAAAAATAACGGTATTGTTGGGGAGGCGGGCGATCGCCACACTGGGTTTATAGAGGGTATAGGGGGCCATCTCCTCGTCTGGGGTAGGAAATGGAGTCTCAATAGAACCATCAGCGTCCATTTTGCCCAGCAGTTTTGAGAGAGGCGTGAGCAGATATTGGTTGAGGAGTTGTTGAGAACGCCCCCATTTAGGCGGTTGCATCTCTCGGGGGGGGTCAGGCCAAAAGTCTGGAACCTCGGGAACGTCGGAAACGTTAGGAAAGACCTCAATCTGAGGATAAACCTGAATCTCAACGCCCTGATAGGTTTCCTGAGTCGGGGAAATCCCATAATCGATTTCTAACAGGCTGAGATAGGTATCAAAGGCCGGTTCGTCAGCCAAGGGCATTATGGTGACTGTTGCCATGTCCATATCTGTGGCAAAGGAGGACAGGGGAATCACGGCGGTGGCCGTCCAACCTTGCATCCAGGGGCGTACTTCGTCCTCATCAGACCCCACGAAGGGAACAAAGGGCAAGAAGCCGGGATCGGTGAAGACTTCGGAAATGCCATCAAAGCCTTGGAAGCGTTCAAATTCTTGCCAAGCCTTCTGGCCGTTGAGTAACAACACCGCAGCGGTATTGGCGGGGAGGGTTTGGATCATCTCCGGTGGGGCGATCGCTCTTTCCGACATCTCCTCGGTTTGGGCTGATAGGGGGGAGAGACCGAGGACAGTAGAGAGGAGAACGGTCAGGGTGAGGCTAGGCTTGACCATTTTGAACGTCCTTTAAGCCATAAAACGGCTTCTTATGGGGTTAGATTGCTCCTAGCTTGGCATAAGGCGGCCCTAACGTCATCTGAATCGGGATTATGGACTCGATGTTCGGTTCGTGAAACGTTTCTGCGAACGAGGCGATCGCTCAGGGATTAAGCCTTGGGGGCGATCGCCGTCTCAAAGTCCTCTAGGGAAGCAATGGTAACCGCTTGAATTAACAGGGTTTTTAACTCCGTTGCGTCATCGATCGCGTTGATGCGATCGCTCACCGAACTGGGAACAAGTCCAAACCGAGTTTCCAAGATATCCTGGATATCTTCGCGGCGACTGGTTAACACTCCAGCTTGTTGAGCGAAACGCTCTAGGGGGGTGATGTAAGGCATTTTTTCCTCCTCCTCCAAGGTGGCAATTTCAGTCTAGGCTTTTGAACCTAAGCCACATCCCCCCGCCAACGATAATAGGCCGCACAGGCCCCCTCAGAGGACACCATCGGCGCACCCAGGGGATGGTCTGGGGTGCAACGAGTACCAAACGCCGGACAGTCATGAGGTTTGCGGAACCCTTGTAGAATCTCGCCACTGATGCACTCCGTCTCAGCTTCATCTGGGGAGATGTCAGCGGAAAACCCAAAACGGCGATCGCCATCAAATTGGCCATAGTCCTCTCGCAAACCGAAGCCACTGGCGGGAATTTCCCCTAAACCTCGCCAGTGACGGGGAATCACCTCAAACACCTCTTGAATCAGATTTTGGGCGGTGGGGTTGCCTTCAGGAACAACGGAGCGGCTATATTGATTTTCAACCTGGGCCACTCCCGCTTCAAGTTGCTTGAGACAGAGATAAATCCCCTGTAAAACATCCACCGGTTCAAAGCCGGTGACGACGATGGGGACGTGATAGGTGTCGGCTAAGGGTTCATATTGGCGATACCCCATGACCGTACAGACATGGCCGGCGGCGAGAAATCCCTGGACTTGACAGTTGGGCGCACTGAGAATCGCCTCCATGGCTGGGGGAACCAGAACGTGAGATACTAAAAGGGAGAAATTGTCAAGCTTTTGTTGCTTGGCTTGATAGACAGCCATGGCTGTGGCGGGGGCGGTGGTTTCAAAGCCGACCGCGAAGAAGACAATCTGTTTCTGGGGATTGTCGCGGGCGATCGCCAAGGCATCGAGAGGGGAGTAGACGGTTCGCACATCGCCTCCGGTGGCTTTGACACTGAGGAGATCGCGATCGCTTCCTGGAACCCGTAACATATCACCAAAGGAACAGAGAATCACCTCCTCGCGACGGGCTAAATCCAGGGCCTTGTCAATGCGTTCGATGGGGGTGACACAGACTGGACAGCCAGGGCCATGAACCAGGGTAACCCCATCGGGAAGGAGGCGATCGATGCCATATTTGACGATCGCATGGGTTTGTCCGCCACAAATCTCCATAATCGTCCAAGGTTGGGTCACTAGGTCGGCGATCGCCTCGGTATACTGCTGTGATAGAGTTGCATCCCGGTATTCACTAACAAACTTAATCATACTTCGCCCTCTAGGTCAGATAATTTCTGATAATAAATCTTCAGGAAAACTTAAGACTTTTTGCTTGATTTGGACTTGACAGCCTTTTAAAACTGTTCGGCTTAGGGTATTTGAGCCTGACAACGTCTGATGGCATCTGCTCAGTGCTAACACGCACTCTTACTCTCAGGTTAATATAAAAACTCTCCCAGGAAAAGAAATTGTAAATTTTATGAACAGGACTTTAACTTGCAGGTTAAATTCTTTATAGTTATCAGTAGAGAAAGGGATTCCCCCAATGCACGAAGTCAGTATCATGGACCAAACCTTGGACATCGCCCTCAATGAGGCAACTCGACAGGGTGCAAGTCAGATTCACCGCTTAACCGTCCGCGTGGGAACCCTCTCAGGAGTCGTTCCCGATGCCCTTCGTTTTGCCTTTGATGTTGTAGCCAAAGATACCATCGCTGAACAGGCAAAGTTTGAAATTGAAACGGTTACGGCCCGTTGTTACTGTCAAAACTGTAACCAAGACTTTTATCCCGAGGATATTATTTTCGTTTGTCCCCACTGTGGAACCTTAAGTTCTCAAGTTCTCAACGGGAAAGAACTCGAATTGTCATCGTTGGAGGTCTCTTAATCATGTGTCAAGATTGCGGTTGTTCCGTTACCCCAGCTAATATTCGCATGACGTCAGAAAATCAGTCTCATCACGACCATTCCCACGGTCATTCTCACGAACATCCTCATCACAATCATTCTCATCAGCAAATTCACCTCCACCAAGCGATTCTTTCAAAAAATGATCGCCTAGCGGAACGAAATCGCGGCTTTTTTGCAGCTAAAAACCTCTTTGTTCTCAATATTCTCTCCTCACCGGGTTCTGGAAAAACCGCACTCCTAGAACGCACCTTAATGGAATTGAGCGATCGCCTTCCCGCCGCCGTCATTGTGGGAGACTTAGAAACCGACAACGACGCGCAACGATTGCGACGCAGTGGACAACAGGCGATTCAGATTATGACCGAAAGCCTCTGTCACCTCGAAGCCGAGGCGATCGCCCAAGCCACCCAAAAACTGGATTTAACCGATATCCAACTGCTGATTATCGAGAATGTGGGAAATCTGGTTTGTCCCGCTGCCTATGATTTAGGAGAAACGCAACGGGTAGTTCTCCTATCTACCACAGAAGGAGAAGATAAACCCCTAAAATACCCCACGGTGTTTAAATCTGCCGATGTGGTGATTTTGAATAAAATTGATATTGCCGAAGTGGTGGGATTTGACCGCGATCGCGCCCTGGAGAATATCCGCAACATTGCCCCCCAAGCCACAATTTTGGAAGTTTCTGCTCGAACTGGGGAAGGTATGGAACAATGGTATGCGTATTTACAACACCAGGTTCAGCCTCAGCCTGAACTGGCAGTTCACTAAACTGTTGTCAATCTAGAAAGTCATGTTTCAGAAATTCTTGGGGATAGTTCTGTTTATTTTAGGAACCTATCTTCTCGGCAAAAACATCGTCATCACAACCAGCTATATTCGTCCCGTTTGGGGAGATGCGTTAACCGTGATTGCTTTAGTCTCACTGATGGTCGGAATCATCTCTCTGTTGTTCTTCTATTCAACCGTCGGAGGAGTTGGCTGGATATTTATTGGGATTGGTTTAGTATCCTTTTTATTTGTGGGACGGCTAATTATACGACCTACCACAATTTGGTACTTTTTGTTCTCGTTCGCCTCCCTAACCGCTGGCTTAAAACTCCTAACCAGCGGAAGACGGATTCGCTTTTAACATGATGGGGGAGTTTGACGAGACGGTTCGGGGCGATCGCCTCCACCTGGATATTCAAGGAATTGTCCAAGGAGTAGGGTTTCGCCCCTTCGTCTACCAACTGGCCACCAACCTAAACTTAGCTGGCTGGGTAAACAACACCGCTGACGGGGTTGTCATCGAAATTGAGGGCGATCGCCCCCAACTCGAACAATTCTGTCAGCGTCTCCTCGCTGAACTCCCTCCCCACGCCCAAATCCATCGCCTCCATCGCCAAGAGATCCCCCCCCAGGGCCAAACAGACTTCCTCATTCAGGCCTCCGAATCCCATCCCCAACGCAAAACCGCCCTAATTCTCCCGGATCTCGCCACCTGTTCCCACTGCATCGAAGAACTGTTTAACCCCAACAATCGCCGCTACCGCTATCCCTTCATCAACTGTACCCACTGCGGCCCTCGATATAGCATTATCGAGACCCTTCCCTACGATCGCCCCCTCACCACCATGGCGGGGTTCCCCCTTTGTCACGACTGTCAGCAAGAATATGACAATCCCGGCGATCGCCGCTTCCACGCCCAACCCAACGCCTGCGAGGTCTGTGGCCCCCAATTAACGTTTCATCCCGCCACCAACCTCCCTCCCCTAGACGCCGCCCAAACCCTGCTACGTCAGGGACAAATCCTGGCCCTGAAAGGCTTAGGCGGGGTTCAACTTCTCGTCAACGCCCAAGACGAGGCGGCGGTTCAACGATTGCGTCAACGGAAACATCGCCCCAGTAAACCCTTTGCGGTGATGTATCCCCATCTCGATGCAGTTCGTCAAGAGTGTTCTCTCAGCGACAGCGAAGCCGAACTCTTGCAATCCCCCGCCGCCCCCATCGTCTTATTGCGTCAACTCTTACAGCATCAAAAACAGCCTCGCCTCGCCCCTTCCGTCGCCCCCAACAATCCCGATTTAGGGGTCATGCTTCCCTACACGCCCCTACATCATCTTCTCTTGCGAGAGTTCGCCGCCCCCCTCATCGCCACCAGTGGGAATCTCTCCGGGGAACCGATTTGTATTGACAATCAGGAAACCCTGCAACGCCTGGGGAACATCGCCGACGGCTTTTTGCTGCATAACCGCCCCATCGCCCGCCCAGTGGATGACTCGGTGGTACGGGTAATGGCTAAGACTCCCGTGATCTTGCGACGGGCTAGGGGATACGCCCCCAGAACTCTCTCGCTTCCTGGATTATCTCAATCGGTGTTGGCGGTGGGGGGCTATTTTAAGAATACGGTGGCGATCGCCTTCAACGAAAATGTCTTTGTCAGTCAACATATTGGCGATTTAGACAATCCCGCCAGCCGCCAGGCCTTTGACTATACCCTGGCCAAACTCTCTAGTATCTATGACTTTGAACCTGAGGTGATTGTCTGTGATAGCCATCCCGATTATCCCTCGACTCAGTTCGCCCAACACCTGGCCCAAGACAAACAATGTTCCTTAATCCGGGTTCAACATCATCAGGCCCATATCCTCTCGGTGATGGCGGAACATCAGTTACAGGCCCCCGTCTTGGGAATCGCTTGGGATGGAACCGGCTATGGAGACGATGGAACGATTTGGGGAGGGGAACTCTTGCAGATTGACACCTCTGAGGCGGGATATCAGCGGTTAGCCCATTGTCGCAGTTTTCCGCTGCTGGGGGGCGATCGCGCCGCAAAAGAACCCCGACGGGTGGCGTTAGGCTTATTGTGGGAGTGTTTCGGAGAGGATTTGTTTACTAAACCCTCACTGCTGTCTCTTCCCCCACTTCAGGCCTTTTCCCCATCAGAGTTAACGATTTTGCAAACCGCCTTACGTCGGGGGATTAATACGCCCCGCAGCAGTAGTGTTGGGCGGTTGTTTGATGCGATCGCCGCCTTATTAGGGTTGCAACAGGTTCTCAGTTTTGAAGGAGAAGCCGCCATGGCCTTGGAGTTCGCCGCCAGAACCGTGAACACTTCAGATTGCTATGCAATTCCTCTCTCTGAAGGTGTTTGGGATTGGGAACCAATGCTTTTAGGGATTTTGGGCGATCGCACCTCCGACACCTCCATTCCCCACATCGCCGCCAAGTTTCACAATAGTCTCATTGAAGCGATCGCCCAAATGTTGCAAACCTATCATCGTCCCTCCGTTCCCATCGTCTTAACCGGGGGCTGCTTCCAGAATCAGATTCTCCTAGAGGGGGCGCTCGCCCGACTACAGCAGATGGGACTCCAACCCTACATTAACCAACAGTTTCCAGCCAACGACGGTGGACTTAGCCTCGGACAAGTCTATGCCGTTTTTCAACAATTTCACCAACCTGAAGCTAACTTAAGATAAAGAGAAACAAATCGTAACTCTCTTAACGTTGTCATGTAACAATAAATTGCAAATTAGGAGACCATGGCAGACAACAGGAAAAGAATTTGCTATAACAGGATTGAACACTTTATTTCTTCGTTTCTATCTAAATATTTTCTTCATTAGAGCTTCAAAACAATGACCCCCTCAAATGTATATCACCTGACCATCTCTTTGGATGAGTCAAAGATCGAGGCTGATGACGATGAAAGAGAAAAAGAAACGCAACGACTTTTTAACGAACTGCGAAAACTAGACGACATCGAAGATGTCCAACGAGTTATAGACCCTGAGCCTCCTGAAGGAAGTAAAGCCATTGCCGGCTTTTTCATTGGTTTATTAACAGCTGAGGTTAAACCCGAAAATATCGCCAACCTATTTCGCTTTCTTGGAGACCGATTATCCAACAAAGAAGTAAGTTTAACTCTCTCCTTAGGCGACGATGTTTTAGAAGTGACTGCCAGAAGTCGAGAGGAATTTGAGTTCGCCATGCAACAGGCTTTAATTTGGACTGAGCAACGCAACGCAACCTCAACCTAACACGATGAGTAAAATTGCCCTATTAATTGGCGTAAGTCATTATAAACCTGGACTAACTGCCCTCCCAGGAGCCGTTCGAGACGTAGAGGCAATGCAGCAGGTGTTAGAACATCCTAACATTGGTGGTTTTGACGACGTTGTGTGTCTCGTCAATCCGGATCGCCAACAAATGGAACAACAAATTGAGGCATTGTTTTCCAACCTTAAGAAAGATGATGTGGTGCTACTTTTCTTTTCAGGTCATGGAATTAAAGATGAAATAGGTGCGTTATACTTTGCCACATCAATCACCCAAAAAAAAGCCGATGGTCAAATTCTAAAATCTACAGCCGTGTCTGCGGGGTTTATCCAAGACATGATGGCTGAAAGTCGCTCCAAGCGTCAGGTTGTCATCCTGGACTGCTGCTTCAGTGGTGCATTTGCAGAAGGTATGACCGCCAAGGATGATGGCGGAGTAGATGTTCAAGCCCAACTCGGAGGAGAGGGCCGCGCGGTGTTAACCTCCTCCACATCTCTTCAGTATTCCTTTGAACAAGATGGTGAGTCTTTATCATTATATACCCGTTACCTTGTCGAAGGATTAGAGACTGGAGCCGCTGATAGTAATCGTGATGGCATTATTTCTGTCTATGAGTTGCATTGTTATACGAAAGCAAAAGTTTCTGAAGCTGCACCAGCCATGCGACCAAAAATCTTTGCGGTTGAAGAGGGATTTCAAATTACCATTGGAAATGCCCCCCTTGGCAATCCTGAGTTGCAATACCGGCAGGAAGTTAGTCATTTAGTTTATCACGGTGAAATTTCGACCATTGCCAGGCTGACCCTAGACACATTACGACACCAGTTAGAACTTCCCGAAACCGTTGCACATCAGATTGAAGCAGAAGTCTTAGAACCTCATCGTCACTATCAAAAAAGATTGAGTCAATATGAAAGTGTCTTAAAAGAGAGTATTAGCAAAGAATTTCCTATTAGCGAGGTAACGGAGAAAGAACTGAACCGGTTACAACAAATTCTCTCATTAAAACCGGAAGATGTCAGAAATATGAGACAGCGTCTAACTCCAGGTTTAATCCCCAAAAGTAGTCATGAGATCCCGACTAATCCACAGCCTACAGCGAGGAAAAAGCGTCCAGCTAGCCAATCACGCTGGCTTGGGTTTGGTCTAATTGGACTGGCATCTCTGGGAATCGCGATCGGACTGGCAAATCGGCCACCATTAGATCCCTTCCAACCAGACCCCATTCTCTCTGAAAAGCCTTTGCCAGAAGCACAAGGATGGATTCGCATTGGGGCAATTGCTGATCCTCCACCAGACGAGATTAGTGGAAGTCAACTATTAGAACAAGGTCCCGCCACACCAATTACCATCGAGCCACCTGTCGTTCCTGAGGTGGGAAGCACTGTGACCCTCATCAGCTCAGCGAACCTGCGTTCTAATGTTCCTCAAGAACCGTACACACTTTCAGGAGTAATTAATTTCCTCCGGGAAAACCAATCCCTAGTTGTTTTGGATCGTTGGTTAGGACGTGATCCAGACGTTCCTGGTCGCCAACAAGTTTGGATTCAAATTGGATATCCATCAGACGAGAGCCGAGATAGCATGACAACCTACGCATTCGTTCTACCCTAAATGTTCTTCGGGTGCATCTCACTTTTGCGATCACTTCAGAGAACCCACCCCTACCCCTCCCAGGAGGGGATTTTTCAAATATTTCCCCTCCTGGGAGGGGTGCGCGATAGCGCGGGGTGGGTTCAAACTTGCCTAACTAAGATGCACCCTGTTCTTCTGTGCGATCGCAAGCCAACAATTGACTGAGGTTAAAAACTTGTAAAGTTCAACGAAAATCTGGACTTGAAACCCTAAACTGGATCTGAAACCGAGTCTAACAATGATTCTTGTTGTTATGACAGTTTGTTGCAGGAAATAACTTTTCTTAAAATTATGTGCTTAGCCGTTCCCGGACGAGTCTTAGAAATTGAGGGAACCGACCCTCTGAACAAAAGCGGAAAAGTGAGTTTCGGTGGAGTCGTCAAAACCGTGAGCCTCGCCTATGTTCCCGATGTCGCGGTAGGTGATTACGTCGTCGTTCACGTCGGATTTGCCCTAAGCAAAGTCGATGAAGCCGCAGCACAACAAACCTTCGCCGATTTACGACAGATTGCAAAATTGGGTTAACAAACGTAAATACCCCTCGCAATCCTTCTGGAAATATTCCATACTAAACTCAGGGGAATAGATTAAAAGCAAGCTCATTTTTGGAGACTTTTTGTTTAGGTAAAATTTCAATTAACCCTCCATTAACCTTGCCCCTTAAAACAACTCCCTAATTGTTTTAAGAGGGACTTCTGTTGTCAAGAAAACCAGTTGCAGCCCCGAGTCTCACACCACTCCCATCAACCCCCATCACTCCCCCGGCCGTGCGATCGCTCCCTAACCCCCCATAACGATCCACACCCGCTCCCTCGAACCGCCGCTCACCAAGGACAAAGAGCATGAACACTAGCACCTACGCCACCCTAGACGCCAACGAAGCCGTCGCCCGGGTTGCCTACAAACTCAACGAAGTCATCGCCATCTACCCCATCACCCCCGCCTCCCCCATGGGCGAATGGGCCGATGCGTGGATGTCTGAAGGGCAGCCCAACCTCTGGGGAACCGTCCCCTCCGTCATCGAAATGCAAAGCGAAGGAGGCGCCGCCGGGGCCGTTCATGGCTCCCTACAAACGGGATCACTCACCACCACCTTCACCGCCTCCCAGGGCTTGCTGTTGATGATCCCCAACCTCTACAAGATCGCCGGAGAACTCACCAGCGCCGTCCTCCATGTCGCCGCCCGTTCCCTCGCCGCCCAGGCCCTCTCCATCTTCGGCGACCATAGCGATGTCATGGCCGCCCGAGGAACCGGCTTCGCCCTCCTCTGTTCCGCCTCCGTCCAAGAAGCCCAAGACTTAGCCCTGATCGCTCATACCGCCAGCCTCGAATCGCGGGTTCCCTTCATCCACTTCTTCGACGGCTTCCGCACCTCCCACGAAATCCAAAAAATCGCAACCCTCGACGAATCCATCATTCGCGATCTCATCGATGACGAGTGGGTCTATGCCCATCGTAGTCGGGGACTGACCCCAGACCGCCCCGTCCTGCGAGGAACCGCCCAAAACCCCGATGTTTTCTTCCAAGCCCGAGAAAGCGTCAACCCCTTCTATAACGCCTGTCCCGACATGGTACAGCGGGCCATGGACCAACTGGCACAGCATACCGGTCGCCAGTACCAAATCTACGAATACCACGGCGCCCCCGATGCCGATCGCGTCGTAGTCTTGATGGGGTCTGGCTGCGAAACCGCCCAAGAAACCGTGGATTACCTCATGGCCCAAGGCGAAAACGTCGGCGTCCTGAAAGTGCGCCTCTATCGCCCCTGGGACATCGAAAAACTCCTGGCCGCCTTCCCCGAAACCGTCCAAAAAATCGCCGTCCTCGATCGCACCAAAGAACCCGGCGCCAGCGGCGAACCCCTCTATCTCGATATTGTCTCCGCTTTCAGTGAAGCCTGGGAAGGCACAATGCCCAAAATCGTCGGCGGACGCTATGGCCTCTCCTCCAAAGAATTCAACCCCGCCATGGTGAAAGCCGTCTTGGATAACCTCAGCCAAGACAAACCCAAAAACCACTTCACCATCGGCATCCACGACGACCTCACCCAAACCTCCCTCCCCTACGACGAGTCCTTCAGTACCGAACCCGACGAAGTCTCCCGTTCCATTTTCTATGGCTTAGGGTCTGATGGAACCGTCGGCGCCAACAAAAACTCCATCAAAATCATCGGGTCCGCCACTGACAACTACGCCCAGGGCTATTTCGTCTATGACTCCAAAAAATCCGGGGCCGTCACCGTCTCCCACCTGCGTTTTGGTCCCCACGCCATTCGTTCGACGTACCTGATTAACCAGGCCAACTTCGTCGGCTGTCACCAATGGACGTTCCTGGAAAAACTCAACGTCCTCAAAGCCGCCGCCCCAGGAGCCACCTTCCTCCTCAACAGTCCTTATGGCCCCGATGAGGTTTGGGATCGCCTGCCCCTAGAGATTCAAGAACAGATTGTCCGTAAAAACCTCAAGTTCTATGTCATCAACGCCCTGCAAGTGGCGCGGGACAATGGCATGGGGGGGCGCATTAATACGGTGATGCAAACCTGCTTCTTTGCCCTCTCTGGAGTCCTGCCTCGGGAACAGGCCATCGCCGAAATTAAGAAAGCCATTGAGAAAACCTACGGCAAAAAAGGACAAGCCATTGTCCAGATGAACCTCAACGCCGTGGATGCTACCCTCGACCATCTCTATGAGGTGAATGTCCAGGAAGCCAACTCCACTGTCCGCATGAGTCCTACCATTCCCGACGCCGCCCCGGAATTTGTCCGCAGCGTCGAGGGCAAAATGTTAGCCCGGGAAGGGGATGACCTCCCCGTTAGCGCCCTCCCTTGCGATGGAACCTATCCCACGGGAACGGCGAAATGGGAAAAACGCAATGTCGCTCAAGAAATCCCCGTTTGGGACCCGGATGTTTGCGTCCAATGTGGGAAATGCGTCATGGTTTGCCCCCATGGAGTGATTCGCGGCAAAGCTTACGACGAGGGAGAACTGGGGAATGCGCCGCAAAGCTTTAAGTTCACGGATATTCGCGACAAAGACCCCAATTTTGCCGGCAGCAAGTTTACCATCCAGGTGGCTCCAGAGGACTGTACCGGTTGCGGCATTTGTGTCGATGTCTGTCCGGCGAAGAATAAGTCGATGCCCTCCAAGAAAGCCATCAATATGGAGGCGCAACCGCCGCTACGGGAACCCGAACGGGAGAATTGGGACTTCTTTCTGAATTTGCCCAATCCCGATCGCCGTAACCTCCATCTCGATCGCATCCGTCAGCAACAATGGCAAGAACCCCTATTTGAGTTCTCCGGGGCCTGTGCCGGTTGTGGGGAAACCCCCTATCTGAAACTGGTGTCGCAACTGTTCGGCGATCGCACGGTCATCGCCAACGCCACCGGCTGTTCCTCCATCTACGGCGGCAACCTCCCCACCACCCCCTGGTCCCAAAACGCCGAAGGACGGGGGCCAGCTTGGTCGAACAGTCTCTTTGAAGACAACGCCGAATTTGGCTTAGGCTTCCGCATGTCCCTGAACAAACACATGGGATTTGCCCGAGAGTTGCTGCAAAAACTCGCCGGGGACTTGGGGGATACTCTCGTTCAACAGATTCTCGACAATCCCCAGAAATCCGAAGCCGACATCTGGGAACAACGGGAAGCGGTGGTTGGCTTGAAACAACAGTTAGCGTCCCTGAACAGCCCCGATGCCAAACAACTGCGTAGCCTTGCCGATTACCTGGTGAAAAAAGATGTCTGGATTATCGGTGGAGATGGCTGGGCCTATGACATCGGCTTTGGCGGCTTAGATCACGTCATCGCCAGTGGTCAAAATGTCAACATCCTAGTGATGGACACAGAAGTCTATTCCAACACCGGCGGACAATCCTCTAAAGCGACTCCTCGCGGTGCGGTGGCTAAGTTTGCCGCTGGTGGGAAACCGGCCCCCAAGAAAGACTTGGGCTTAATTGCCATGACCTACGGTAATGTCTATGTGGCCTCCGTGGCCATGGGGGCCCGGGATGAACATACCCTGAAGGCCTTTATCGAAGCCGAAGCCTATGATGGCCCGTCCTTGATTATCGCCTACAGCCATTGCATCGCCCATGGCATCAACATGACCACCGCCATGAGTCATCAGAAAGCCTTAGTCGAAAGTGGTCGCTGGCTGCTGTATCGCTATAACCCCGAGTTGAAAGAAACTGGGCAAAATCCCTTACAAGTGGATTCGCGATCGCCCAAGAAAGGGGTGGAAACCTCCATGTACGCCGAAAACCGCTTCAAGATGCTGACCAAAACCAAACCCCAGGACGCGAAACGGTTGCTGAAAGAAGCCCAAGGAGACGTGGATACCCGTTGGGCCATGTACGACTACCTGGCCAATCGTCCCATCACCGGTCAATAAATCCCGTCTTTGGGGATAACTCCTCGGTTATCCCCTCCCCATCCCCCTAGTTTGACGCGAACATCATGGAACTCACCACCCAGTATCTCGGACTCACCCTCAAATCCCCCCTCGTCCCCTCGGCGGCAGCTCCTCTAACAGAAGACATCGATAATGTCAAGCGTTTAGAAGATGCTGGTGCAGCGGCGATCGTGCTACATTCCCTATTTGAAGAGCAACTGCTCAAAGAGAAATTCGAGTTACACCACCACCTCGAATATGGAACCGAGAGTTTCGCCGAAGCCCTCACCTATTTCCCCGAAGCCGAAGAGTATCACGTCGGTCCCCAACTGTACCTAGACCATATCCGCGATGCCAAAGCCAGCGTAGACATCCCCATCATCGCCAGTTTGAATGGTTTTTCTCCCGGCGGTTGGTTGGAATATGCCCAACAGATGCAAGACGCTGGGGCCGATGCCTTAGAACTGAACATCTACTATGTCCCCACGGACTTAAACATGACCGGGGCCGAAGTCGAAGAAAACTATCTCAACATCTTGCGGGATGTGAAAGGAGAAGTCAGCATCCCCGTAGCGGTGAAGTTGAGTCCCTTTTTCAGCAACATGGCCAACATGGCCAAGCGGCTGTCCGAGGCCGGGGCCGATGGACTGGTGTTATTTAACCGGTTCTACCAACCGGACATTGATTTAGAGGAGTTAGAAGTCTCACCCCATGTCCTCTTGAGTACGCCGCAAGACCAGCGGTTACCCATGCGTTGGATTGCCCTCTTGTATGGTCGTGTCGATACCGATTTCGCAGCCACCGGCGGCATCCAACATGGCACCGATGCCATCAAGTTACTGATGGCGGGGGCGAAGGTGACGCAAGTTTGTTCAAGTCTCTTGCGTCATGGCATTCCCCATCTGCGGCATATCGAACATCAGATGTTGCGTTGGATGGAGGACCATGAGTATGAGTCTGTGGAACAGATGCAGGGCAGCATGAGTCAGTTGCATTGTCCTGACAAGTCTGCCTATGAACGGGCGCAATATATGAAGGCGGTCTCCTCCTATCAGTATGAACCCGAACGGGTCATGTCCTGACCCGTCCCCTCCAGGGAGAACCCACCCCTAGCCCCTCCCAAGAGGGGAAACAAGAGACGAATTTCCTCCCAAGAGGGGAGACAAGAGGCAAATCCCCTCCAGGGAGGGGTGCCCGAAGGGCGGGGTGGGTCATCGGCGTGTTTAACACCGTCCCAGAAGAACCCACCCCTAGCCCCTCCCAAGAGGGGAAACAAGAGACGAATCCCCTCCCAAGAGGGGAGACAAGAGGCAAATCCCCTCCAGGGAGGGGTGCCCGAAGGGCGGGGTGGGTCATCGGCGTGTTTAACACCGTCCCAGAAGAACCCACCCCTAGCCCCTCCCAAGAGGGGAAACAAGAGACGAATTAAGACTGAAAATTCGCTAAACTTATTTAAACCTAAACTAAAAAAATATAAAATTTTGGTTCAATAAAATGAATCCCAAAATCTTACCCTACAATCCAAAACTGAAAGAAATAGCACGGCAGTTGCGCAAGAACATGACTGCTCCCGAAGTCAAGCTGTGGAATCACCTAAAACGAGGGCAGATACAAGGTTTTGACTTTGATAGGCAACGTCCTATTGATGAATATATTGTTGATTTTTACTGCAAGAAATTGATGTTGGCTATTGAAATTGATGGGTCATCCCATGAGAGTGAAGAAGCGCAAGAACAAGATAGATATCGACAGGTGCGCCTGGAAACCTTGGGAGTTAGATTTCTACGATTTACAAATTGGCAGGTCATCCACGAGACGGATGGAGTACTGATTGCAATTCGTGAGTGGATTCGTAATAATTCACCAACCGCTTGACTCCTGAACCTTGGACTTCCCATTGCAAAACCAGATACTGTCCCCATGAGGGAGAACCCACCCCTAGCCCCGTCCCGGGAGAACCCACCCCTAACCCCTCCCAAGAGGGGAAACAAGAGACAAATCCCCTCCAGGGAGGGGTGCCCGAAGGGCGGGGTGGGTCATCGGGGTGTTTGGCCACCGTCCCGGGAGAACCCACCCCTAACCCCTCCCAAGAGGGGAAACAAGAGACAAATCCCCTCCAGGGAGGGGTGCCCGAAGGGCGGGGTGGGTCATCGGGGTGTTTGGCCACCGTCCCGGGAGAACCCACCCCTAACCCCTCCCAAGAGGGGAAACAAGAGACAAATCCCCTCCAGGGAGGGGTGCCCGAAGGGCGGGGTGGGTCATCGGGGTGTTTGGCCACCGTCCCGGGAGAACCCACCCCTAACCCCTCCCAAGAGGGGAAACAAGAGACAAATCCCCTCCAGGGAGGGGTGCCCGAAGGGCGGGGTGGGTCATCGGGGTGTTTGGCCACCGTCCCGGGAGAACCCACCCCTAACCCCTCCCAAGAGGGGAAAATCCAGCTTCAACTCCCCGACTCAGCCAACTCCACCGACAACGGCGAAATATCCCCCTGCAACACCCACGCCCCCCAAAAATAAGGACTCGACAACGGACAATCTTCATCCTTATAATCGCCCTTTAATTCCTGCAAAATCTCCCGTCCTAACAGTAACTGCCGCAGTTCTCCCGCCTTGACCGTGCGCACATCAAACTGAGCGCAACTCAGGGCTTTAGCCCGTCCAAGTCCCTCATTTAAATGATGAAAAAACCGTTCCATCAGATACACCGTAGCGCGGGCAGGAACCGACCAAAGACTCATTAGGAGTGTTTTTGACCCCGCCACCACAAACGCCCGCCGTAAGCCAAATACACCCTCACCCGAGGCGATTTCACCCAGCCCCGACTGGCAGGCAATCAGGGCGCTGAGTTCATTGCCCCACAAGTCCAACGCCGCCACATCTTGGGCAAACAACACCCCCTTCAGCCCCTCCGGCAGCGGCAAGCCTTGGTTCCAGATATTCGCCCCCGCCAGGGCAATTCCCGAGCGGTACATGGCATCGTCGGCATCTTCATCGAGGCGACTGGGGGGATGGTTGCGGAGGTAGGCTTCGATTTGCGGGACGAAATCCCGTAACCGTTGACTCACGCGAGGATGTTCGCTCTCCACAGCTTGGGCAACCTGTTGCACCGTATCCAACAAACCTCGATTCATCAGGGCGGGATGTTCTTCAAACAGCTTCGTTTCCTGACCCGTTTCAGCCGCCAGTAAGGCGAAAACCAACTGAAGATAGGGTTTTTGGGCGCTGCGGGCGAAGCCGTGGGTGGCCACGGCCAGGATGCGGGGACAGTCTCCGTCGGTCAGATGAGAGGAGACCGCCGCTTTGTCCAAATAGGGTTGAGTATTCAGCAGTTCCCCGACGCGACGACCAAAACGCTCGGTTCCCACGGCGCGGCCGAAACCGGACAGGCGGGTTAGGGTTGCCCCTAAGTCGGCTGTGGCGATGTCTGAGTTGGCTTCGGGAGTTGGGACGGGGTGGGACTTCTGCCCATCCCAGTTGTAATCGGGGTCGGCGAGAATGGTGGCGGGGCGAACGGTCAAGGGGCGTTCGCTGATGTCCCGTCGCAGCAGGTCCCGTCCGGCACTGAGGTAGCTGATACTGTAGGTATCGCCGAGATAGGGACTGGGGCAATGGGGAAACTGGGGAAGAATCTGAAATGGCAACAGATTGAGGGTGCTGTCGGGGGCGAGAAACCAGTGGGAGACATCCCCTAAAGCATTGAGGAGGGGTTGACAGAGGATTTGTTGCAACCGTTGACTGTCCGCCCCAGAGGAGTTAATGTCGCTGGCTGAACCGGTCATGCCAAAGTGGTCACCCGGCCCGACAAACCGACGGCGAAACTGTTGAATCAAGGTATCGAGGGGTTCGGCTTCCCCTAAATCCAACAGCCGCACCCGTTCCGGTTGGTGCGCCATGACCACAAAGGCGAGATAACGCTCTTCTTGCCATTGTTTTTCGGACGCACCGAAATCATAGCGTCGGAAGCGGACGAACTCCACCAAGGCTGAACCGTCGGGGAGTTGAGCGGCAATTAGCTGACGGTTGAGGTCATCCTGGTTCAGTTGCAATTCTGGGATTTCCTGCGCCAGTTCTTTTTCCAGGGTTTCGGCGGTTTGATAGAGTTGGCTGACGTCCTCACGATGCTGTTTGAGGCGCTGTCCGTACTGTTGAGAGGATTCATCCGGTAGAGACGGAATCACCTCGAACAGTTTGTCTCGAATCTCCTCTTGACGCTGTTGCCAGTTGCGGAATAGGGATTGAACCGCCTCGGGATAGCGTCCACTGTAAATGGCGGCACTCTGGGCAGCTAGGGCGGCTGTGGTCAGGGCTTTGCGGCGCAACAGGGCATCCAACGCCGCGCCAACGGCTTGCGGGTCATCGGCCAGATGTTGCCAAACTAGGGTAAGGAAGCCGTAATAGCTTTCGGGATTGGATTGCAGATACTCCCGGCGTTCCCGGTCAGAACTGATACTGAAGATATAGCGTAGGCGCTGTTGTTCCGACTCCAGGGAGGCTTGGAACTGTTCCGATGCCTCCCCATAGCGCCCTTGAGATTCGTATAACACCGCCAGGTTGTTGAGGTGGGTGGCGAGTTGGGGATGGTTTGGGGGCAGGGCAATGCGGATGATGTCTAGGGCTTCGAGATACCGGGGTTCGGCTTCCCCATAGCGCCCTTGAGACCGGTACAACCCCGCCAGGTTGTTGAGGTCGGTGGCGAGTCCGGGATGGTTTGGGGGCAGGGCAATGCGGTCGATGTCTAAGGCTTCGAGATACAGGGGTTCGGCTTCCCCATAGCGCCCTTGAGACTTGTACAACCCCGCCAGGTTGTTGAGGTGGGTGGCGAGTTGGGGATGGTTTGGGGGCAGGGCAATGCGGATGATGTCTATCAGGGGTTCGGCCTCCCCATGGCGCCCTTGAGACTTGTATAACAAAGCCAGGTTGTTGAGGCTGGTTGCCACCTTTGGATGCTGGTTTCCCCAACGTTCTCGCGCCAGCCTAACTGCCCGTTCCGCTAGGGGAATCGCGGCGGCGTATTGTCCCTGCTGGTACAGTTGCAGCACTTGTTGATTAACGGCTTCCCAACTGTCGGAGTCTTCAGAAGGTGCAGTTGCCGAAATCTGGGGTTGCAGGTGTTGGGCGAAATTATCTAACCAGTCCGCCGCCTTATCTTCTCCTTCACTGCGCAGCCATTGACCATAAGCCGCCATCACCTGCAACAAGCCCGCATCCACAAGGCTGGCATTGGCTTCTAGGATAGCCACCTCCTCCCCGTTGCCACAGGTTAACAAGGCTTGGATGAGTTGGGCGTATTGCTGAATCCGTTGTTCGTCCATGATGTTTAACCTCAATAATGAATGACTTTAGAATCTTCAACCGCAACCGAACTCACTCAAACCACCTCATAGGCGGTGGAGAGTAACCGCACCTGGGGGCTGTTCTGACTCTTCACATACTCGAACGTCTCCTGCAACTGCGACACCTGTAACGCCATCGCCTCAAACCGACTCTGTTCTAACCATTGGAAGGGGGGGATTTTCGGGGTCAACAAGGCAATTAACTGTTCTTTGCCCGGTTCCGTTAACACAAACGCCGGTTGAGGGGCTGAGGCTTGGGGTAGGCGGATGGTGGTGGTTTGTTGCGGTTGGAACTGACTGGTTTGGGCGAAGGGAGAGGGACATAAGCAGACCACAGTTCCATTGGGTTCCCGTTCCAGTAAGGTCAGATGGGCCGAGTCTGGTAGTTGCAGTTCAAAGATGACTTCACTCCCCAGGGGAACGGTGGTGAGATAGTCGTTTCTTTTGGGAAGCATCCCTAAATGGTCGGGAGACTTGGCGGCTTTAATTCCCATCTGTTGCGTCTTCTGTGATATCTGGCTGAGTTTGTCCCACAGCCAAGGATGATAGTGAGTCTGTACTAACCAGGGACGCACGGCCTGCCACAGTTTTTTGGCGTTAGCCTCGTGGTCAAATCCCAGTTCTCTCAATTTGGGCAGAATCTGCCGACTCCAGTTATCTTTCCTGGCCTGGTCTGGTGTCAGCCGAGGCTGGCAGGATTCGACGATGTCAGTCCAATTGGCATCGAGATTCTGCTGGGATAATCGCTCGGTAAAAATACAGCGGGTTAGGGGAGAGAGGTCAAGTTTCTCAGCAATATCACCTAAAAACTCGGCTTCGTAGGCCTGAGGAATCTCCATCATGTCAACAAGAGTGAGCTTGAATCTGTCCATACTGTACCTGATTTGCTTTAGGTCTGGACTGATGCTAACTACTTTTTTGGGGTATCGTCTAGGGTTCAAAACAGATGAATAGACATTTTGCGACATCCTGAGACATCGTGCGACATGATGCGACTTTTTGGGACAAACTATTAAGAGTAAACGACAAAATAGCTGGTAATTTTGGATTTGACTTGCCAAACTAGAACCATCAAATTCAAGGCAATGTCATGGAACATATTTCTAAAATCCTCCCCAATGTGATGCCAAATCTTATGATTCCCCAAAACAGCATTTCTCCGTTAATTGAGAGTGCGATCGCCCCCTCGCCAATCTCCCTAGACCGCTTACCCTATGCCGTTCGCTGGCATATCCCCGCCCACAAATACACCCAGGCGAAAGGCTTTCTCACGGGCTTAACCCAACAAGCTGGGGGCTACAATACCACTTTTTCTGAGGGCAATTGGTGGAATCCTGCTACTCAAACTTGGGTCGAGGAGCCGATTGTTTTGGTGAAATCCTATATGACGGCTGAGGTGTTGCAACGACAGCTTAATGCGATGCTGCGGGGGTCTTATCGGATGGGGAAAGACCTGGGAGAGAGTGCGATCGCCCTGGAAATTCTCAGCAACAACACGATGCTGATTATTCCCTGTGAATAGCGGTCAATCGTGGCAAAACCCACCTCATTGAACTGGGTGGGTTTTTTCTTCTGAAATCCAACAAACACAACAAATTCACCCTAACCAAAACTCATGATGATGATTTGTCCCTATAAAGATATGATCCAACTCCATAGCCTCCCCTGCACCCGAGAAAGCCGGGGTGGCTGGGTTTACTGTTCCTTCTGCGGTCAAAAGACGCGACCTGAGATTCCCCTGACGGTGATGGATGGTTTAATCGGCGTTTGGGTCATCGTCCTGATTGTCATCCTCGTGACGTCTTCCCTAGAGTCGCGTCCAAGACTTCGGGACATCATTACCTCTCCACAAAGCCTCAATTCATCATCAGGGGAGTGATACTGGGTTGAGAGGCCTCACCTATCATCCTATTGATTGTCACTCGACAATTTGGGAATCATCAGCTAGACCTTCATGGATTAAAATTAAGTGTCGTTTAAGAACAGCCTCCTATGGAACGCTCTATTATCCTTTCAGACACACTTGCCAACCGACTTGAGCACTATTTACCATCCCAGTCTAGGGTTTGTCCTGGGCAACCATATATTCAATAGCCTGTGGATTATCAATCCGTTGGGAAGCCTGAAGAATCTCAATCCCGATAACATTTTGACTAGAATCAAAATCTAAGATAATGCCGGGAATTTCCTCATCACTGTCTTCAATCTCTGCATCTTTAAGGGTAATCCGAATGATATCCACGTCGGCATCGTATTTAATTTTCATCAGTTTCTCCAATGTTTTCTAATTTGACTGGTTCGATAAACAGTTACAACAACAGCAGGTTCAACTTGGGTATTGATAAAAACACGCAATAAATAAGGTTTTCCTGTACCAAAATCGCATTGAGACTGATAAATTGTAATGACCTCACTTTGCTGAACCGTTTGTTCTGGATTTTCTAAGACCGCTTCTACAAAAGACATGGGAATCTTTCGTTTTTCCATCTCCTCTACGGCATGGTTTGAAAACCGAAAATTCATCACTCACTTTTACATAAATATATGAGCAAAAAATCGTCATGTGGTTTCGACCCTTGATTTTTTCTGATTTATGAAGTTGCAAACTCGTTCGATTGATTACGTCACATCCGACGCAAAGCCGCATTCGTCAACCCCAACCCCTCCTTAAACTCAAATGCCCAACTATGATTTTACAGTAACCTTTAACCTCCCCGACACAGAACCGCATCCGAGCCATTACGTTGATGTTTTGCAAATGAATGGGTGTGATGATGCCTTAGTTGGTGTGGGAAGATTCGGGAAAATTGCCTTGAACTTTACCCGTGATGCGTCTTCAGCAACTGAAGCAGTATATAGTGCGATCGCAGATGTGAAACGAGCCATTCCTGAAGCCAAATTGATAGAAGTTAGCCCCGATTTAACTAGCATAACGGGTTGATGTCGAGAGACAGCGGGAACTCGAATCCTTATTTACTCGGCTTCTTCCAGCTTGAGGTTAGCATGATGAGGGCTATACATGAACGCTGGAGGAGGGCAACCACAAGGGATTGCCCCTACGGCCATCTGTGGCACGAATGCCTGAAAAATTGAGGAATCCCCCCAATCCCCCCACCTGCATCACCCGACACCGATGGGGGGACTTCAACTCTACACCGCCAACCTTGACTTAGACTCGGCAAAGAAGGACTTGCGAATCGTCTCCGCCATCTGGGACGGCATCAAGCCCAAATCCGCCTTCGACTCATTGGGTTGTGCATGGTCCACCAGTTGGTCAGGAACCCCCAACCGCTTCACCGGAACCACCACATCGGCATCCATCAGGCCCTCAACCACCGCCGAACCAAAGCCACCCATAATGCAGCCTTCCTCCAGCGTGACCACCTTACCAATCCGTTCAGCCAACGGCCCAATCAACTCAATATCCAACGGCTTGACAAAGCGGGCATTCACCACCGTGGCCTCAATCCCATGTTCACTGAGAATTTCCGCCACCTGCATCGCCGGATAGACCATGGTTCCATAGCCGACTAGCAACACATCATCACCACTGCGGAGAACCTCACCCTTACCAATCGGCAACGCTTCCCAGCCTTCTTCCATCAAAGGCGCACCATAGCCACTACCGCGAGGATAGCGCATGGCAATGGGTCCCGAGGTATGTTCAACCCCCGTCACCAACATCTGCTGCATTTCCGCCTCATCCTTCGGCGCCATAATCGTCATATTGGGGATACAACGCAGATAGGCAATATCATACAGTCCCTGGTGAGTCGGACCATCGGCCCCGACAATCCCAGCCCGGTCTAAACAGAAGAACACCGGTAACTTCTGAATGCAGACATCATGGATAATTTGGTCATAGCCCCGCTGCAAGAAGGTCGAGTAAATGGCCACCACCGGACGCATTCCCTCACAGGCTAACCCCGCCGCTAAGGTCACAGCGTGCTGTTCGGCAATACCCACATCAATATATTGTTTGGGTAACTTGGCCTGGAGTTTATCTAACCCCGTTCCCGTGGCCATGGCGGCGGTAATGCCCAAAATCTTGGGATTCTCTTCGGCCAGGGTAATCAGGGTTTGGGCGAAGACTTTGGAGTAACTTGGGGGCGTGGGTTTCTTGGAGGGGTAGGCTTTGCCCGTGGCCAAGTCGAAGGGCTTTTGAGCATGATAGCCCACTTGGTCGTTCTCGGCGATCGCATAGCCTTTTCCTTTCACCGTGGCTACATGAACCAGAACCGGCCCCTTAATATGATGGGCCTTATTAAACGACTCAATCAACTCCTCCAGGTTATGACCGTCCACCGGCCCCATATAGGTGAAGCCGAGTTCTTCAAACACAGCCCCCACTTTAGGAATGGCCAGCCGTTTCATCCCTTCCTTGACTCGTTCCATCTCCGGGGTGAAGGTTTCCCCGAAGAAGGGCAAATGCTTAAACTGTTCTTCCAAGTTGTCAGTGAGGAACTGCACCGGGTCACTCAGGCGCATTTTATTGAGATAGCGAGGAATCGCGCCCACGTTAGGAGAAATGGACATCTCGTTGTCATTGAGAACCACCAGCAGATTGGTATCTGGCAGATGTCCGGCATGGTTAATGGCCTCTAGGGACATTCCCCCCGTTAACGCCCCATCGCCAATCACCGCCACGCATTTATAATCCTCTCCCTGGGCATCTCGCGCCAGGGCCATTCCTAAAGCTGCCGAGATACTGGTGGAGGCATGGCCTGCACCAAAATGGTCAAAGGGGTTCTCACTGCGTTTGAGATAGCCCGCCACCCCATCTTTCTGCCGTAGGGTGTGAAAGTCGTTATAACGCCCAGTAATTAGCTTATGGGGATAGGCCTGGTGGCCAACATCCCAAACCACTTTATCGCGATCGAGGTCTAGGGTTTGGTAGAGTCCGACGGTCAATTCCACGACCCCTAAACCGGGCCCGAGATGTCCGCCACTTGCGGCAATGGTTTGCAGATGCTTCTCGCGGATTTGACGGGCGATTTCTTCGAGTTGATGGATAGATAGCCCTTTAAGTTGATTCGGATGGGTAATTTCGCTTAGATGCATTGGTGCAAGTCCATGAATGGTTTATGATTGGCGGCATAATGCCGTTGGGATAAGTATTAAGCTGTTATTAAGCTGTTGTTTGTTGTTTTAGTGTGACTTAACATCTCAAAATAGTACAACCGCGCTGAAGTTTTACGGTTTTGTTACATAAGTTGCAGTTAAGTTTTGCGACAGATCCCCAAGGTTTTAAAAGATTTGTGCTACAATCGCAAACCTAAAATTAATGGTTAATATAGCACGAAATAGAATACGGAATCCGCACAGAGCGGAGTTTTCAAAACCCGATTCCGCATAACTCACCCCTAGCCCCGGAGGGGAAGGGAATAGGGATAACACAAAACCCCAGTCATGGCGACCGGGGTTTCATCGAAGAACCGAGAGGATTCCCGAGGCAATCCTCTCAGAATAATCAGAACTAGGCGATCGCCGCCATCTTCACATCACTACCCGAGAGCAGCTCTTGCAGTTCCTCAGCATCAACAGTTTCACGCTCAACCAGCATATGAGCCAACTGGTCTAACACCGAGCGGTTTTCTGTGAGGACTTGCTTGGCGCGGCTGTACGCCTCATCGACGAGCTTACTGACTTCCTCATCAATGGCCGCCGCCGTCTCTTCCGAGAAGTTGCGTTCCGAGGAAATATCGCGACCGAGGAACATATTACCCTGCTGACTTCCCAGAGCCACCGGTCCAAGGCGATCGCTCATCCCAAAGCGCATCACCATCTGACGAGCTACCCGAGCCACCTGTTGCAAGTCATTAGACGCACCGGTGGTCACTTCCTCCTCGCCGAAGATAATCTCCTCAGCCAGACGACCCCCGAGAGCCACTGCCATCTGATTTTGCAGATAGGAGCGGGAATATAACCCAGAATCCATGCGGTCTTCACTCGGGGTAAACCAAGTTAAGCCACCGGCAGCACCCCGAGGGATGATACTGATTTTCTGAACGGGGTCATAATCCGGCATTAAGGCACCGACGAGAGCATGGCCGGCTTCGTGATAGGCCACCAAGTTCTTGCGTTTCTCGCTCATCACCCGGTCTTTCTTCTCGGGTCCCGCCAGAACACGGTCAATGGCATCATTGACCTCATCCATGGAGATTTCCGTCAAATTGCGACGAGCGGCCAGAATTGCGGCTTCGTTGAGTAGGTTCGCCAAGTCAGCCCCGGTAAATCCAGGAGTCCGGCGAGCAATTTTCTCCAAGTCCACATCCTTGGCCAGGGTTTTACCGCGACCATGGACGTTAAGAATCTCGAAGCGACCGGCATAATCGGGACGGTCGACCACCACCTGACGGTCAAAGCGACCAGGACGCAACAGAGCCGCATCCAAGACATCAGGGCGGTTTGTGGCTGCGATGATGATAATACCAGTATTGCCCTCAAAGCCGTCCATCTCGGTCAGCAACTGGTTGAGGGTTTGTTCCCGCTCATCGTTACCGCCGCCTAAACCCGCACCCCGTTGACGACCAACAGCGTCAATCTCATCGATAAAGACAATACAAGGGGCGTTTTGTTTGGCTTGTTCAAACAGGTCACGGACACGGGATGCACCGACACCGACGAACATTTCGACGAACTCAGACCCTGAAATCGAGAAGAAGGGAACCCCCGCTTCACCGGCAACAGCCCGAGCTAAGAGGGTTTTACCGGTTCCGGGAGGGCCAACTAACAAGACCCCTTTGGGAATTTTGGCACCAATGGCGGTAAAGCGATCGGCGTTTTTCAGGAAGTCCACCACTTCTGTGAGTTCCAGTTTGGCCTGTTCAATCCCAGCCACATCGCCAAAGGTCACTTGGGTTTGAGGTTCCATTTGCACCCGAGCTTTGGATTTACCAAAGTTCATGGCTTGGCTACCGGGGCCAGATTGGGCGCGGCGTAATAGGAAGAAGAGTCCCACCAGCAGCAAGATGGGGAAGAAGAGGCTACTGAGAGCGCGGAACCAGAACCCGTCATCGGTTTGGGGTTGCACCCGCACATCGAGATTGTTTTCCGTGAGGATATCAATCAGTTGGGGGTCATTGGGGAGATTGACCACCACTTTGCCGCTTCCGTCGGGGTTGGTATAGGTGGCTTCGGTGCGATCGGAACTGATGGCCACCGTTCCTTCTACCTGACCGCTTTCGACGGCGCGGATAAATTCACTATATTTAGCTGTTTGTTGAGCTTGGGGCTGTTGGTCAAAGAACGTCGTCCCTAAGGCGATGACGACGATCGCTAGTAATGCGTATAGCCCTGCATTTCTCCACCGTTTATTCACCGGGGGTAATCCTCCTTTCTTTGATAATTTCTGTAATGACGCTCGAATCTGAGATTTTATGAGACCTTGTGTTAACTTATATTAACCTAAACCCTCCTGATCCTGCAAAGATTCCCAAAGTTGAGGAATTTGAATCCAGCGAAATCCCTTAAGGTAAGGGGGTTAGAGAGATTTTAAACGCGATCGCAACTCGGCGATCGCCTCCTGTCCTCCATCATAACGTTCTGTTTCAATCTCTTGGCCGGGTCTGGGCGATCGCAGCACCTGGCGAATCGGAACCAACTCCACCACCGCATTACTATAAGCCAGCCCCTCAAACCGCCGCACCACCGAGGGAAGCCAAGGCTGCTCAGACACCTCCAGGCCCTGTTGCCGAGCCGCTTGCAGGAGCTGCGATCGCCCCAAACCGGGCAAAATTCCCGCCGACAGCGGAGGAGTCCACCATTGTCCGTCCCACCACCCCCAGAGATTGCCGGTACTGGTTTCCAACCACTCCCCCCGTTCATTAACCAAAACCGCCTCCAACGCCCCCCAACGGCGAGCCTGCTGCAACGCCAACCAGGGGCCCAAATAATTTCCTGTCTTCCGTTGGGGCAACCCACGAGCAAACCCTGGCCCCTCCGCCAACCAGGCCACAATCCCCTGCTGCTGTCGTTGTCGCAAATCCTGGGGGAGTTCTCGTCCCGTAATCAACGCCCGGCCATCCGCAAACAGTGTTACCCGCAACACCGCAAACCCCCCCGCCATCTCCTGGGCCCCCGTCTCCAGTTGCCGCCAATCCGGGGCCATCCAATCCAACGCCGCGATCGCCCCCCGCAACCGTTCCACATGGTCACACCAAGCCGTCCTCGGGTCCAGCAATCCCCCCTCATACACCCGTAACGTCGTAAAGGTCGTCGCCCCATACAAAAACCCCGGATCACTCACCCCCAACTCAATCCGCTCCCCAGAACAAATCCGGCCGTTATACCAATACATCTCTACTACCTTCTTCCCCCTACTGCCTACTGCCTACTGCCTTCTTCCCCCTACTGCCTTCTTCCCCCTGTTCCCTGTTCCCTGTTCCCCAAAAAAAAGACTGCCCAAAGCATCACCTCAGGCAGCCCCTAAACCAAATAGAGTCAGAGAATCTTAGACCTTCGGTTCAACCCGACCATAGAACAGACCGCGAATTTTCACATCCACAGGTTCCTTAGAGCCTAAATCCGTATCCGAGGCTTGAACCGCCTCAAAAATACCAGCAATCTCTCCGGTTTCACTTTTCACCTTCGAGACTTGCAGAGAGATGTTGCCGTCCAACACCGGCGTGTCTTTCACATTCTCCCGCATGATTTCCTCATCATCCGCCGCCGCAGGAAGTGCAACTGCGTTGTCATAGCCTGTCGCTTGACCCCGGCCTTTCGGGTCGAGGAAACTGGCACCGCGATAAGAAGGAACAATATAGTCACCTGTTAAATCTGTCGAGGTGCTGATACCGGTTTGGCCGTTCGGAGTCGTGGCCACCAGTTTCTTAATGGTAAACAGCATTGGGATTTGCTCCCCACCGGGAAGTTGCACCGTGATGGCTTGGAAATCAATCCCATACTGTTCTTCAAAGGTTAAAACCCCATTGCTGTCCAGGGTTAGATCTCCCGTCACTTGGTCCAGAGAGGAGGTATAGCGAGTTAACGCTTTGGCGTTGATAAACTTGGCTTCTTCACGCTTGTTCGCGGCTTCTTCTTTCACGAAATAGCTCGTGGGTTCGAGGCATAAATCCGTCAAAATGTAGTCAGAACCCACATCCAGGTCAAAGGACCCCCGAGCCGTTTCCGGAAGCTGGGGACAACTATTGGCAAGTCCGGTATCTTTAATCTGATCGTAGGTGTAAGTTTCATCGCTTAATAAGCTGATGGGTTCTTCGCCGCAAGCGGTTAGGAACCCAACGCACATTGCGAGGAGTAGGGCAACTAAAGCACGATATCTCATGGGTATTCTTATGTCTTGTCGATAAATTCAGATGCTGTGCGTCAATCAAGCAGGATTGGTGGTGGTCTCACTCCACCGTCATGAGGATACCGCAGACCTGCACCCTTTGGAAAACTTCAAGGGAAACGGCGGGTTACTGCGATAAAACGGCAACGGTCACGGGCGATCGCCGACAATGAGAGTTTTATGATTCTATCAAACCCTCGTCCTTTCTTGACTCCTCCTCGCCAATTCTCTGCCTAGAGTCTCGGGATCTGCTGGCCCTAGCAAATCTGGACTCTTGAATGTAATAAATTGTTACGAATCTGCCAATATTTTGCAAAATCATGATAGGCGGAGAAGCCCTGTTAGCCATCCCACTGCGGTAGGGTTCCTCATTTATGACTCCCGCCGAAACAGGTTTTCAACCCCCTCAAGAAGCACATCACCAAAGCGTTGAATTTCTTGCCAAAGGGCGTTCGGGTCAATCCCAAACAACAGTTGTAACAACAACACGATCGCCGCCACAGACAACGCTGTCGAGAGGGTAGTGTGAATTACCCGCATCAGCCAGGTAAACACTAACCAAGCCAAAATCAAGGCAGCCACCAGAGTAATCAGTTCAGTAGGCATTGGGGGACATTGCGCGGAACCAGCCCTACCAGCCTAGCGCAGTGCCGTCCCCTCGGGGGTCAGCTGCCCCCTGCAACCGGTTATCCTCCGTCACCACAATGGCATTGGCATTTCCCCAACCCTGCCATTGGTTAATCTCATGGCCCCGTTGCCGCAAGTTTTCCACCGTCTCTGAGGCAAATCCCCCCTCTTGTAGCAATAGCTGATCCGGTAACCATTGATGGTGGAAACGAGGAGCGGCGATCGCCGTCGCCACATCCAACTCATACAGAACCACATTCAACAACACTTGTAGAACCGTAGTAATAATCGTACTGCCCCCAGGAGAACCTAAGGCCAGACGTAACTGATTCTCCTCCAAGACAATCGTCGGCGTCATACTCGACAGGGGCGTTTTCCCCGGGGCGATCGCATTGGCCTCTCCCCCCACCAACCCGTAGAGATTGGGGACTCCCGGGGCAACAGCAAAATCATCCATCTCATTATTGAGCAAGATTCCCGTTCCCGCCGCCACAACTCCCGCGCCGAAGCCTCCATTCACCGTAAACGTCAAACTCACCCCATTGCCATCACCATCCACCACCGTCAAATGACTGGTTTCGGGAGACTCCCACACCTGATTCAAGCGCGAGGGGTCCACCGCCGTCACCTTCGCCGAATCTCGGGCCTGGCCCTCATCAATCTGGGGACGACGATAGTCAGCATAAGCCGCACTAATCAACGCCGCCACCGGAACCTCTACAAAATCAGGATCTCCCAAATACTCCGAGCGATCGGCATAAGCAATCCGCATCGCCTCCGCCAAAAAATGCACCGTATCCGGGTGATGGGGGTCTTGGGCTTCCAGGGGGCGATCGCCAATCAGATTGAGAATTTGCAACAGATGCACCCCACCCGATGACGGCGGCCCCATAGCACAGACCTCAACCTGACGAAATGTCCCACAGAGAGGATCGCGCCAAATCGGTTCATAAGCCGCCATATCTTCCCGAGTCACCAAGCCGCCATAGGCCGCCATATCCGCCGCGATCGCCTCAGCAATCTCCCCCTCATAAAAATCCCGAGGATTCTCGGCCAAACGCCGCAAAGTGGTCGCTAACTGAGGCTGTCGCAACCGTTCCCCCACCTCATACAGCTCTCCCTCCCGCGTAAACGCCTCCCGGGCCGCTGGATTAGCCAACAACACCTCCTGACGGCGTTCTACCGCATCCACAAACCGCTGATGCACTGTAAATCCCTGTTCCGCCAACCTCAGGGCCGGCTCAACCACCTCCTCCCACGGCAACACCCCATAGCGTTGATGCACCTCAACCAACCCCGCCACGGTTCCCGGAACCCCAACGGCCCGATGGCCATCCAAACTGGCCCGAGGTTCCGGTTCCCCCGACTCATCCAAATACATGGTTTCCGTCGCCGCCAGGGGGGCCCGCTCACGAAAATCCAAACTGTGCATCTGCCCCGCTTCCGCCTCAAAAAACAGCAAAAAGCCACCGCCACCAATTCCCGCTGAAAACGGTTCCACCACGGAAATTGCCAAGGTACTGGCCACCGCCGCATCTACCGCATTGCCCCCCTGCTGCAACATCATCAGCCCTGCCTCACTGGCTAAGGGATGAGCCGAAACCACCATCCCCTGGGAATAGCCTTCTGGCTCCTGGGCGCGTCCCGGCTCAAGGGCCAAACTCCCGAGACAACAAAGACAACTCAAACCGGATGTGACGAGACCTAAAAGCCGCATTGTTCTAAACTCTATATGCTTGAACTGAAACTAACTTAAGACGGATACTGAGACCTTCGGCGAGCAACTGATAGGAATTTGCACCGTAAAGGTACTCCCCTGACCAGGAGTAGACTCACAAATCAGAGTTCCTCCATGGCGTTCTACCACAATCTGATAACTAATGGATAAGCCTAACCCCGTCCCTTTCCCCACGGGTTTCGTGGTGTAGAAGGGGTCAAAAATGCGATCGCAGATATCCGCCTCCATCCCGGTTCCATTGTCACGAATTTGCACCTGTACCCGCTCCTGAGCCGTTAGCCGCGTCGTCACCTCAATGACGCCTCCATCGCCTTGTGGCCGCTCCAACATCGCCGCCTCCACCGCATCAATGGCATTAGCGATGAGATTCATAAACACCTGATTAAGCTGTCCAGCATAGCAGTTCACCCGAGGTAAGACCCCATACTGACGAATCACCGAAATCTCCTGACGCTCACTGTTGGCCCGGAGGCGACTCCCGAGAATCGTTAGGGTACTCTCGATACTCTCATGTAAATCGACGGCCTTCACCTCCGACTCATCGAGCCGTGAGAAGGTTCGCAGCGATCGCACAATCTCCTGAATCCGCACGGCCCCCGTCTCAATGGAGTCAAAGAGTTTAGGGATATCCTCCACTAGATAATCTAAATCAATCTCAGCGATACAATCCTGGATCTCTGGACTCGGCTGGGGATAGGTCTGTCGGTACAACTCCAACAGAGTCAGCAGATCCTGATTGTACTGTTTGGCATGAACCAAGTTGCCAAAGACAAAACTAATGGGATTATTAATCTCATGAGCCACCCCAGCCACTAATTGTCCTAAACTGGACATTTTTTCCGCTTGGATGAGTTGAGCCTGGGTGGTTTGTAGCTGTCGTAGGGTGGCTTCGAGTTCCAAGGTTTTCGCTTTGGCTTGTTGTTCAGCTTCTCGGGATTGTTGGTAGAGGAGAGCCTGCTGAATGGCGATGGCCAGGCGATCGCAAACCACCTCAATTAACGCCACATCGCGATCGCACCAAGATTGGGAAGCAATTTCTCGGGTACAGGCCAGGGTTCCCACGGTCGTCTTTCTGGTCTCGACGGGGAATAATAGCAACGACTTATAACCAAATCGCTGCAATCCAGTTCTCAACTTCGGATCGTCGAGTTCGTCAACATCATCAATGCGAACAATATCGTCAGATCTCAACAGGGGACTCAGCAGTCCTGCAAAAATTCGTGGGTACTCGTCCAAGCGATTGGGTAACTCTTCCCGCTTGGCCTCAGCCGCCAGTTTCAGATCATCATTTGAGGAATTGGGATGATGCCACAGGAAATAACAGCGATCGACCCCCAACAGGACATATAATTCCCGAACAGTGGTTTCAAGGATTTGTTTGGGGTCTAGAGACTGGCGAATTTGCTGAGCCAAACGGTTGACCAGTTTTTCTTGCTGGGCCAGGGAGCGGTATTTGGCTTCTGATGCTTGTAAGGCCAGTTCTACCTCTTTCCGTTCGGTGATATCGGTTGACGTTCCAATCAACCGTTCAATGGTTCCCCGTCCATCAAATAATGGGGTTAACACGACCTGAGACCAAACGCGACGTCCTTGATGTGAAAAGGCTTCTTCATAGCTAATTGTTTGACCTGCTGAGATACAATTGCGGTAATTTTGTAAGAATAATTCCCCAATATCATCACCAAAGGCTTCTTGGGGGGTTTTTCCAGCAATTTCTTCTGAGGAAATCCCCATGAGTCGCTCCGTAAATCCATTCCAGCCCGCAAAGCGAAATCTACCATCTTCACAGACATCAACCACAAAGACGATATTTCCCTGATTATCATAAATCGTTCGCAGGAATTTTTCTTTTTGTCGCAGTTGTCGCTCAATCTTTTCAACATCAGAAATATCGCGAATAATGGTGGAGAGATAAGCTTCAGACTCAGAAGTCGCTGGATGAGCAATGACAAGCTGAGATGTGGGGATCAAGGTTCCATCCCGACGACGAATCTCGGAAATTCCCTGCCAAGACCCTGTTTTTAAGGTTTGAGGGATAACCCATTCTCGGCATTGAGCCACAAATTCTGGGGTTAAAAAGTCCTCAATGTGATAGTGAGATACATCTTCATCGAGTTCTAATCCTAATGTTTGTCGTCCGCCACGATTAAAATAGGTGATATTCCCTTCTAAATCGGCGCTACTGATAATATCGGGAGAAGCGTCAATAATAGCAATGAGTCGTTCCCGTTCTAATTGAGCCTGCTTGAGGTCACTGATGTCGCGGGCGATCGCATACATAGCTTCATCGTCTGGAAACGAAACCACCGTCCAAGACAACCAACAGTAAGCCCCTGACGCTGTTCGCAGACGATTCTCAAAACCCGCTATATTTTTTCCCTGCAAAACATCCGCCAGCTTTGACTCACTCGCATGGATATCATCAGGATGAACAAACTCTAAAACAGGATGAGCTTTGAACTCCTCCATGGTATATCCAAGCGTTGTTATCCAAGCTGGGTTAAGCCGTTTAAAGTAACCGTCAAAACCGAGAATACAGAACAAATCTAAGGCGCAATCAAAAAAGCGATCGCGTTCTGCCTCAAGTTGTTTGTTTTCTGTAATATCAAAGAGGACTCCATCCCAAATAATATCCCCATTGTCTCGTCGTTCTGGCTGAGAAATACCAGATAACCACTTGACTGTTCCAGAAGGCATATAATGTCGCCATTGACAAGTCCAAGTGCTCAGTTGCTCAGCTGATTCCAGAATCGTCGATTGCACATACTCCACATCATCGGGGTGAATGTTCTCCCAAATGGTATTCACATCGGCCTGAATCTCCTCGGGGGTCAGTTCATAGAGTTCATGAGCACGGGGGCTAATATACGGGTGGCGTGCAGTTCCATCAGGATGCAACACATATTGATAAATAACCCCAGGAAGATTCGCCGCCAACTTCTCAATGTGCAGTTCCATCAGGATGCAACACATATTGATAAATAACCCCAGGAAGATTCGCCGCCAACTTCTCAAACTGATTTTTTTTCTGCTGAGTTTGGCGATACTCCGTCAAATCCTTACTAATTCCCTGTAAACGCCGACCTCTGATTTTTTTTCTGCTGAGTTTGGCGATACTCCGTCAAATCCTTACTAATTCCCTGTAAACGCCGACCTCGTTCCGTCGATACTTGCCAAATTTGGCTCGATACCCAGCGAAACTCACCGTCAGGCCGTTGGATGCGATACTCCAGGACTAAATCAGCGCTTTCATCTGTATGTTCGAGGCTCGCCGTGATATAGCGAAGCCGATCGCGATCGCCCTCCGCGAGTTGTTCAAACCAAGTCTGGCCACTCTCATGAAATTGCTGTAGCGATCGCCCATACAGTCGTTCTGCTGAGGGATTCAGGTAAAGCATCTGCCCCGACGACGCATCAACTGTCCAGATGGCGTCGCTCATGCATTCAAACACTCGTTCAACACAAGGGCGTTCCAGGGTTTGCACGTCCGAGGACATAGACATGAATCGATAATCCTTCATAGTGAGTTAAAACTGACAGAGCGATTCCTAAAATAGCGAGGAAGCAGATAAAAAAAATTGATATCACTCATATAGTGAAAGTGTAGCGAAATTTTTAAAAGTCAACCCTTAGGGAATCGTCAACATCATCAAAACAATCGCCAAGCCCCAAATTGAACCGCGCTTAAAACAATCGGGGTTACCCCGCCCTCCTCCCATTATTCAGTCACTCTCAAACGTCCATCTCAATCGTAACCCTGATAGCTCGGCTTCACCCCATCCCCATCCTCAATCTCCAGTCGATGCAACACTCGACACCTGCACAAGATATCATTTCGTCTTAATTCGATTGTAAGATAGGAGACGATTTGAGACTGTCCTTACTCCCAAACTCCTTGTGTCCCGTTCTCGCGCCCTACAAGCTTACGTTTTAACACGACTGCTCCTCGCGCCGCTGATGCTCTGGACCATCGCCACCGGTGTCTTTCTGCTGATGCGGGCTACCCCCGGCGACCCCGTCGATGCCATTCTTGGCCCCCGGGCCCCAGAAGCCTTCAAAGAGGAGTTGCGATCGCAATTAGGATTATCCGGGTCCCTACTCGACCAATATCTCACCTATCTCGGCTCCCTCCTCCGTCTCGATTTAGGGGAATCCGCCGCCCGTCGCGGACTCTCCGTCTGGGAAATTATCCGTGACTTCTTCCCAGCCACCGCCGAGTTAGCCATCGCCAGTATGCTGATCGCCGTCGTCATTGGCTTTGCGGTGGGAATGCTGGCAGCCTCGCGTCCTAATACCCCCTGGGATGCCGGTGGACGGCTGTTTGGCATCCTTACCTACTCGGTTCCCGTTTTCTGGATGGGGATGGTCTTACAGCTTATTTTCTCGGTGCAATTGGGTTGGTTTCCTCTGGGAACCCGCTTCCCCCTTGGCGTTCCGACCCCCAACCCCATCACCGGACTGTATCTGCTCGATAGTCTCCTGGCCCTAAACCCCCAACAGTTTTTTGCGGCCCTCTATCATCTCGCCCTCCCCAGTCTTACTCTGGGGATTCTCCTGAGCGGTATCTTTGAACGGGTGGTGCGAGTTAACCTCAAACAAACCCTAAAGAGTGATTACGTCGAAGCCGCCCGGGCCCGAGGGATTCCCGAACGACGGATTCTCCTGGCCCACGCCCTCAAGAATGCCCTCATTCCCACCATCTCCGTTTTAGGCTTAACCTTTGCGGCCCTACTCAGTGGGGCAATTCTCACGGAAGTGACCTTCTCTTGGCCAGGCCTGGCCAGTCGTCTCTACGAAGCCATTTCCGCCCGCGATTACCCCGCCGTCCAAGGATTAGTGGTCTTCTTTGGGGCGATCGTGGTCGGCATCAGCATTATGATTGATATCCTAAACGCCTGGATTGACCCCCGTGTCCGCTATTAAGTTTAGAGTCACACAAGTCACACAAAATAAGACATCAAGTGACGCCCAACCCCCCATGTCCAGAGGTATGCTAATTTTTCCTTCGCACGCGTCCTAACTGAATTGTCCATTACTTTCTTGAATTTCCCCCAATGCAGACCTTCTTAAACTGGCTAAACACCCTCTTAGTGGTGAACTTCTTTTTTGTTCTGAGTAGTTTACTCTGGTTAGCCCTAGCCGTTGTCGGTCGAGGAACCGGACTTTCCCTAGGCTTAGACCTCTGGTATCGTCTCTGGGAACCAGTGTTTACCCCCGCCATTGGTCTTCTGATGGGGGGAGCGTTATTGACTGGGGCGATCGCCCAAATTAACAAACGCCTCAACCGAGGGAGCTAATCCCCCCAGACGGTCAACGGGCCAAAACCGAATCGCCGCCCGTCCAATGACATTCTCAATGGGCAGAAAGCCCCAAATATGGGAGTCATTACTGTTGTTGCGGTTATCTCCCATCACCATGAGGCGGTCAGGAGGAATGGTCGCGGGCCCCCACTGATATCGGGGAGGTTCAGCGATATAGGGTTCAACCTGAAGTTCCCCGTTGAGATACAGCCGTCCATTGACCACGTACACAGTATCCCCAGACCGGGCAATCACCCGTTTAATGAAGGCTTGATCTCGTTGATAGCCCTGTCGTTGAAGTTGCTCAGGGGGACTAAAAACAATCACATCGCCCCGTTGGGGTGGGTGGAGGTAATAGGAGACTTTCTCAACCAAAAGGCGATCGCCCTGTTCTAAGGTGGGCAACATGGAATCCGAGGGGATATAACGGGGTTCCGCCACAAAAGTTCGTAACAACAGGGCAATCACCAGGGCGATGATAATCAGACGGATATTTTCCCCTTGCGATCGCCACCAAGGCGTGGAGGGGGAAGATTCGGGACGATCATCAGGATTGGCGGTCATTTCCAGGGGTCAGACAGTTGCAATTTCTCTCTAGAAGTCTATCATGGTCATCTCAAGAGGGCGATCGCCCAACCCAGATCAAGACCCCGCTCACGGAGTTCCCACACAGGCATAGACCCAGTCATTAGCCGGTCCCTTCTATCGCCCATTGCCTATTGCCTATTGCCTACTGCCTACTGCCTACTGCCTAGATTCTGGCGATTCTACAACTCTCCTTGCAAAGAGACAACGGGATCGCTTGTCCCTAACATTTGCTGGAGATAGGCTCGGGCGATCGCATCTTCGAGAACCCAGGCCCGCAGAAACACCCCACTCCAACGAGCTAGATTCTCTAGGGCAATCTCTTGAGGAATATCCGGTAAGCGGGGATCTAAGGGAGCTTGAGGGGGATTATTGACATTGGTAATACCATAGTGATTGGCCCCCTCCACCTCTAAATACAGTTTAGGAGGATTCTGCAATCGCTCATAGGTGTCTCGCACCTCCGCCGCTGGCATGAGACTATCGCGACTCCCTACCATCAAAGCCATGGGCAAATCATGGTGATTGAGCGGGCGATCGCCGATAAACTCCACATCCAAGACACTGCCATAAAACACAGCCGCCTTCAACTGAGAGGGCAAACTGTAATCCCCTGACATCAGGGAGACCGCCGAAGCATTCACCACCGCATCCAGGCCCACAATTCCCCCTTGAGAATGACCCAGTAGAGCAACCCGCTCACTATCAACCCGTTGGAACAACGGCGAATCAACGCGATTACCCTCACGGCGTAAGGTCGCCTGCAAGTCCTCAAATAAGCCAGTCGAGGCAAATAACTCGTCTCGCCGAGGTAACCGAGTGATAGGATCGGGCAGAGCCACCACAAAACCATACTGTGCCAAACGTTGGGCATAGTAGGAATAGTGACTCGGAGCTACGTTTAACCCCTTCAGGAAGACGGCTAAAGCTAAGGGTCGGTCACTGGCGGCGGGGTAATGCAGGGTGACCGTCATTCCGCCAACACTCTGACTGGTCAAAGGGGACATGAGGCTCGGGGGTTATTGGGCGATCGCCTCGACTTCGTCGGGGCGAAAATGGGCCCTCAACTTCTTCTTACCCACCTTAAACACCACTTGAACCGGAAGATTGGCACTAATCGGCTTTCCGTCTAATTCTTCGATGAGGTTCAAGACCTCGCCCTCACTCCCTTTCATGTCAAATGGTTCGTTGCGATGTTCGGGGTGATGATAGACAATAACAGATTCTTTGACGCGGACTCGACTGCCGACTTCAATCGTTGACATGTGTTTGCTCTATAGTTCCCAACAAAAACGACGGACGATTTTATCATACGACTTACCGACCGCACGTTATGTATCTTGCCATAGAAGCTGTACGAGACAAAGCATCGGGGCAGTTTCGGCGACCCAAGCCGCCTAGGAACTCACGAAGGGAAGCTCTCATGGCTCAGATGCCAACACTCGCGTCTACGTTGCATCAGACCCTCTTCTTCGAGTTGACCAAGGGTGCGCGTGACCGTCACCCGAGAGGTTCCTAGGATTTCGGCGATCGCCCGATGGGAGAGTTTCAGCTCAATCACACGACCCTCGCCATGAGCATGACCAAATTTATAAGACAACCAGTGCAAAAACGCCAAAAGGCGATCGCGGATGCGTTCCTGACGGATAATCGCCAGAAGCTGTTGGGATTCTTGAGCATGATCAATCAGTTGTTCCGTCAGATGTCTCCAGTGAGAGCGGGGGATAGCCTGCACCTGGACTGGAGTGAGACATTCAATTTCATAGGGATGTACCCGAGACAGGGCCAGGCCCACCACATCCCCAACAGTCCATAAGCCTAAACTAATCGGTGTTCCAGCATCATTCCAGGTCACAGTCCGCACAACCCCCTTGGTGATCTTCCAGAGTGTATCCACCTCAGAGGGGATAAAACTCCGCTGGGGGAAGCGACGCAGGGTAATGGGAGACAGAGCAATCGGAGGATCTTGAGTAGCAAACACGGCAATTTTCCAAACGCAGAATAGGAACAGAACCCGAGTAAGAAAGTGGGGACAGAGAGTCAAATCCATCCCCAGACCATGACATAAGAGGTTCGAGAGTCAAATTTGTAATTACAAATCATTGTCAATTACGAGCTAATCATAGCTAATTCGCTCGGCTATTGCAACTAAATCTCAATAAACAACCTCAATGATGATGATCGGGGTATTCCCCAAGACGCAAAACCAACAAAATCAAAGTCACATCAAGTATGACAATAAAAACATCAAGATAGCCACTCTTTGGTGTTTTCAAGACTTAAAAATGTCCAGGTTCAAACATCTAAGACGAACTAATCACCTGCAACCCAGAGGGCAACTCCCGAACCGCTCGCCAGAGATTCCCCCCCATGAGCGAGGCTACCCCATCGAGGAACTGCCATTCTGGGATATCTTGAGGTAACTGTTGCCCTTGGGCGATCGCCTCCTGAGCCGCCCAGGGATGTAAATCCAACAGATTGACCACTGCCAGATACGCATAGGCATAAGGATTCTGGGTATCCACCGTCACAACCCGTTCAAAGGCATCAATGGCCCGGTCTGCCCGTTTATTAAGAATCCAAGCCAACGCCACCGTATAGGCCCAATCCGCCCGCTGAGGCTGTTGTTGCAACCGAGCCTCCAGGGACTCAATCGCCACATCAAGATAATCCTGAACCGGGTCATACTGATTAACCCGAGAAATCTCAGCAAACATCTCATCAAAACCATCAATCCCTTGAGGAAGCACCTGAGCAAACTGCCGCAGTTGGGTCACCAAATCCAATTCCGGAGCCTCAACCACCTCAGCATTGGGGTCAACCGTCAGCTGCACCTCAGGACTCTCAATCGCCTCAATCGCCCCCGTCTCTGGATGCAGCAGTTGCACCGACACCCCATAAGTTCCCGGAGTCAACGTCGCCGGAGGTAACATCGCCAAAGTTTCCGAGACGCGAAAGCGACAGGTCTCTGGATGATTGCGACAGGGAGCCTCTCCAGGAGCCGGATGGTTCATCCATTTCCGTTGGGTGATGGCATGGTCATGAATCCAGAACTCCTCCCCATCCGTCCGTTGCCAGGTCACCAACAGCACGCCATCGCGAATATCCTGCTCGCCGCCTTGCCACTGATAGGTAATCGGAACCGGAGTCCCCGGCACAACCTGCTCAGGAACATTCACCCCCAGCAATTGCAGCGCCTCTGGGGACTGGCCGATGTCCTCCGCCGTGACCGTAATCGGCTGAACCTGGCGGCGATAGAGATTGAGGGTTTCCCCCTGAGGTAAGGGCCATTGCTGCCATACCTCAAAGTCGCCCCCCTCTTCCACCAGAGCCACCGTATCCTGGTAGGCATCAGGGACAGAACCGGGATCTCCCGTCTGCGTCACAAACCAGGAGAGCGATCGCACATCCGCCGCCACATCCTGATGACGAATCCCCACCTGGCGGCCATAGACCTGGAAATTGGCCCGCGCCCCATAATAATTGAGATTATGTTGATTCAGGCTGGGAGTCGACGGCAGCACCCCCAAGGTCGTCCGTAAATAGGGCCGTTCCTCAATCAGACTGGCGATGACCTCCTGATGAGGAAATGGCTCTCCCACATAAACGCGGGATACCGTAGGCATAAACACAGAAATCGGTCGCAGTTGGAACGCCAGCACCAACGCCGTCAGGGTCACAATCCCCCAACGAATCCGCCAACCCCAGGCCATGAGTCCATAGGACAGAATCAGGGAAAGAATCGGCAACATCGGCAGAATATAGCGGGGATTCTTATTGGGGTTGAGGGAGCTAAAGAAATAACTGCCCAACAGAATAATCGCCAGCCAATGGACGGTTCCCGGCCGCAGGGGGGGAGCATTGGGAACCTGAAAAATCGGTTTCATCATCCGTCTGGCTCCCAACAGCAGCAGTCCTGCCAGAGATCCCAACAGCAGCACCCAGGAGATGGGTTCAGGAAGATGAAAGAAATAGTAAGTCCAGGCTTCGAGACTTTGTAGGGAGGGGTCTCCTTGTTCAGACGCGGCGGTAATGGTGGCCCGTTTACTCCCCGTCAGCACTAGCAGCCAATTGGCTCGATACCACCAACCCCAGATGAGAGCCGATCCCACAACGGCGGCCCCCAACTGTAAAAATCGTCCCCATTGTCGCTTCAGCAGTAACGCCGCCAAGGTCCAGAGAATGGGAACCACCAGAAACAGAGCAATGGATTGTTTTAAGAACACCCCCAAGCCTAAGGACAGCCAAAACAGAATCGCCCACCAACTCCGATGCTGTTGGCTATTACGCCAACGGGTTAAACTCCAGAGAATCGTCGAGGTGGCGGCGACCAGGGGATAATCTAAGACATAGTGGAAGCGGAAGGTGACCAGGCCGGGAAACAGGGTGCAGAGTCCAGCAGCCCAGAGACCCACACGCGGGGAGGACAAATGCTGCCCTAAATCGAAGACGGTAAATAGCAGCAGTCCTGTCCAGACGATATAGGGTAAAAAGGCGACGTCGCTGGAGAGTCCAAACAGATTATGGAACGGGGCCGTGATGAGATAAATAAAGGGGGGAATTTTGGAGGACAACAGCCACAGATTGGTCCACCACTCCCCTGAGAACCAATTTGGGGTTTGCAGGGCCCACCAGTAATTGAGGCTCCCGGTGAGATAATCGGCTGTGTCCCAATCCGGGACGCCGCGATCAATGGCCAGCCAGAGGCGATCGATGAGGACGGCGATCGCCCAAAATATCAGTAAGGGAACGCCCCAGGTTTTCCTGAAGGCGGGGAAGATCTGTTGAATCCGGTTCGCTAAGCTGAAGGAGTGCATCCGTCTACAAGTTTTATCAGGAATAATCAGGTCAGGTTGGTATAGTGCAGTAAACGGTTTGTGTTGTGAGGTTTTGTTATGAAGTCTAAGCAGGTTTCTCGGTTAGCGCGGCATCTGGTCACGGTTCCCCTCATTACCTTGAGTTGGGTGATGACGGCCGAAGCCATCGAAAGTCAAAAGAACCTTTATAACCCTACCCGCTTACCGCCCAACGGTGAAGTGTCGGGGGTTCTCTCAGAAAATGATATTCCAACTGGACAGGGAGGGTTTGCCCATGACTATGTGGTGGAGTTAGAGGAAGGGGATCAGATTACCATCGATGTGACCTCTGATAGCTTTGATACCATCGTCTCCCTGCTGACTCCGGATGGCCTCACCATTGGCGAGAATGACGACGGCCCCGATGGAACCACAAACTCACTGCTGTTTATGCGCATTCAGCGATCGGGAACCTATATTATCCGAGTTCGCGCCTTTGGTGCCGGAGGGAGCGGTCCGTTTAACCTCCGGCTGACTCGTCTGCGGCCAATGTAATCCCTCAACTCCCTATCGGTGGGGCAATTTGCTCCACTGGTATCCTCCCTAAACGGGTCTGAGAAATTTCTCCGCTGAGGGGGGTTGCCTTTTAAAAATCGATCTGTTAGGATGTTTAAGCACTGAAAAACACAGACGTTTTTGAGTGGCACCTAGCCGGGATAGCTCAGTCGGTAGAGCAGAGGACTGAAAATCCTCGTGTCGGCGGTTCAAATCCGCCTCCTGGCATTTTTGCCATGCGGAAAATAACCCTCAATCCTTTTCGGGTTGGGGGTTTCGCTTATGTGTCTTTGGGGTTGATTATTGTACGATAATCAGGGTGGGTCTAATCGTTTACAGAAACTAGGCTGGAATTTAGGCGTGGATATTCAAGGCAAAATCAATCAGGCTAACGGGCGGCTCAAGGCTGGAAAAATTCCGATCAGAATTGGGCGCTCTGGCGATCGCCTTTGGCTCCGGGCCACCCTACCCCCCAAGCCAGGCTCGACCACACCCCATCGCCACCAGCAGAGAATTTATCTGGGAGTGCCGGCGACGGCGGCGGGACTGAAGCGAGCAGAAGCTGAGGCAAGGGCGATCGCATCCGCACTCACCCTAGATAAGTTCGACTGGGCTGACTACGGCCACGCACCCCGAACCGCGACGGTCTCTGATGCGATCGCAGCATTTGAGCAAGATTATTTCAGCCGCCGGCGACGCACGGCGAAATCCGAGCTAACCTTCCGGACGGACTATCAGGCGATTTTCCGAAAGCTCCCTCACAACCGCCCCTTATCACCAGAACTACTGAAACAGACCGCGTTGGCGACAGAGCCAGACACAAAAACTCGACGGCGGGCTTGTATGGCGTTAGGGGCGCTAGCGAAATTCTCAGGACTGGACTGCGACCTTTCCCCACTGGCGGGCCAATATTCTCCCCGGCGAGTGCAACCTCGGAACCTCCCCCCTGATACTCTGATTGCTGAGTGGCGCGATCGCATCCAGTCCCCAGAGTGGCAGTGGGCGTATGGGGCGATCGCCACTTTCGGGCTACGGCCGCACGAGGTATTTCTAATTGAGGCGATCGACGGCGGAATCTGCACTCTGACCGGAGGCAAGACCGGCCCACGAAAAGTATGGGCGCTTTATCCCGAGTGGGGCGATGGCTGGGGCTTGGCACAGAAAAACCCGCCCCAGTGCAGCGGGCGGGATAACGGTGATTTTGGTCACAGGGTCTCCCAGTTTTTCCGTAGGCTCGACTGCCCATTCCGAGCCTATGACTTAAGGCATTGCTGGGCAAGGCGGGCGATTGAGTTTGGGCTAGATATCTCCTTGGCAGCCGCGCAGCTTGGCCACTCAGTAAAAATCCACGCTGATTTGTATCAAGCGTGGATCGGGGATGATGTGCATCAGCGGGCCTATCGGATTTGTCTGGGGAACCCTAATCGGCCGCCGGCACCTTAGCGATCGCCCCAGCGGAAATAAATATTTTCGCTCCAGCCATGGGCTTTGGGCTGGCGTTCAATATGGATGAGTTGGAGCTTGTTTAGATGCCTCAGGTAGATCTTCAGGGTGTTTTCGTTCAGCCCGGTTAACCTAACCAGTTGTTCGATGCTTTTGCCTTGAGCGTCGATCGCCAGAAGGACGTTGACGCTCGTGTGAATTGAGCGGTGGGCGTAGAGGGGCTTTTCTAGCCGCTCAATCAGGAATCGCCCTGATTCCAAGATATCAAATCGAATTTCAGCCATTTTCAGTATTGGTAAGGGGCCAGGGGGCGGACAGAAAGGCGTTGCCCTGAGTTGGGGTTAACCAAGGCGCCATCGAGCGCCAGCCGCAAGACTTCTCGCTCGATACGCACATCATTCTGGCAATAACGGCGCACCTTCTCTTTCTCGCCAAGCTGCCACCATTGGGGCGCTAGCGTTCCGCTCCCAGTTTTCGTTAGTCCGTTCGCTCGGCAAATGGGATCTAGGGCGTATGAATGCCCTTCTGGCTGGTCTTGGTAGTCGAATGAGCCGTAGGCGGCCAGTCGGGACTCAAAGAGAATGTCGTAGGTGGTTTTGGCTTCGACTCCATTAGCGGCGAGCAAGTGATCATCGAAGTTGACGGAATTGAAGCCCGATACGATGTCGGCGGCGTTGATAGCTTCAATGAAGCTGGACCGGGCTACATCGTCAGTCCAATCAAAGACGGTGGGGTCTTCATCATCAAGCCACCCATAGGCAGCTACTGAGATACCCATATTCTGGAAATCTCGCCAGCCTTCGCAGTAGTCGAAGTCCGAGAAGCGGACTTTGCTGGGGATGCAGCGGATGATTTCGAGATCATAAATTAGAGTTTTCATTGTTATTCCTGGTTGGTGGAGTCCCTGTTAGGGATTCTAAAATAATTTCAACTGCCTCGGTGCTTCCTCCGGTTGCTCGCCAGCCAGAGCCAGTGCCAGGATTTCGCAGCCTTCGGGTCCAGCAGCGGCGTCCTTCTCGCACTGCTCGCAGTAGCGAGAAGTAAACGCATATCCATCGGCGCTGTTACTGGGGAGGTAGGGTTTGGTTTGCGGGCTGAAAACCCAGATTTTCTGCTGCCCACGGGCCGGGATTGGTTGTTGTAGCTTCTGCGGGTTAGCCCAGACCCACTTGTAGTATTGGGCGCCCATGGCCCAGAAAGAGTCGAAATTGCGGGTTACTTTGGTGATCTGGACTTTTCCCAGTATCTGCCCAGTTGGGAAGTCTGTCGGGTCAAAGTCGAGGCCCAACCGATTCCCCACGACGATCGCACCCACTTGGTCCCACGACTTGCCCGCGTGAATCCAGACTTCTTTAATGCTTGGGGGCTGCCAAGTCCTGTTTTCGCAGTCTTTGATAGGTAGGTTTTTCCACCCTAGTGTCAAGGAAGCCCAGGGCTGTTTGAGCGTAAGGCAGCTTATTTGGTGTTGCGGTTCTCGAAGCATTTTTAATCTCCTAAATTTAGTGAGTCCCACAGGGCTTGGCCCTGCTTATACTTACGCCCATCAAGCCCCCAAATCTCTTTAATAATCCGAGATTTGGAATACCCAGAAGCGAGAAGTTTTTGAGCTTGGTTCCGTAGCCGATCTTCGTCGGTTCCGGGTGGTTCCGGGGGTTCCGCGTAACCGGTTCCGGGCGGTTCCGGTGCAGGCTGAAACCGTTGGTATCCCGTCGGTTCCGGGTGGTTCCGCGTAACCGGTTCCGGGGTTCCCTGGGAACCGAGCGGGAACCGAGCGGGAACTTGTGGGAACTGAGCCGGGAACCACTCAACCAGGCATGGGAATTGCTGATTTTGGAGCCATTCTAATTGCTCTTGGGGAAGGGATAGTTTGCTGGAATGCTTGATGGCAAAATCTCCCAGTCGAACATAGGAAAGACAGGACCGAACGGCTCCTCGCCCCTTGATTTTTAGCGACGCAACATCATCGCTCTGGAGAAGTAAAATTAGGCGGATTTTCACCTTGCGGGCTTCCCTGAGAAGGGAAATCAAAGGGCGGCCAAGCTCGGGGGCTTCGTCTAGTGCGGCCAGGGCTTCGTCCCAGATCAGGTTGATAAAACCGTAGGATTCATCCCCTTTTTCCCGCAGTTGGTATCGCCGATCGCACTCCTCCAGAAGCGCTTCAATAACCTGGACAACGCTAGGCGGCTCTTGCACCCAACCCGACTCAACATCAATCCAGCTTAGGGGCGAATCGTCTCCATTGCTGTAGTTGCGTCCGGCGCAAAATACGGGAATTCCGGGGAAATCGCCCGGCTTCCAGTGGGGGGCGATCGCAAAAACCGCGCCCTCCAACTGATGGGCCAGTGCCTCCGCCAACGTGGATTTGCCATCCCCAGTGGCTCCGATGATCGCAATGTGGGCATAGCGATCAGGGTTGGTGTCAAATCGTCGCCAGTCGAATAGCGAGGGGGAGGGCGCGATCGCCTCAGCGGTACTGGGAGGCAGGGCGGTATTTTGCGCCGGGCGCTGCGGGGGCTGAAAAGCTGCGGCGAAATCAGCCTCGGCGGCGGCTTGGGCAAATTCTAGGCGCTTCTCCTCAAGAATCTGGCGATAGGCGGCCCGCTTATATTGCCCGTAGTAGTCGGTCAGGGCGATCGCATTTCCCACAATCCCTAAGAAAGTGAGCGCCGGTCGCCATGGCGAACGGAGGGGCAGAAAAATTGCCGAGCCGATGATCAGCGCAGCGCCAGAAATAGAAAGCGTGGCGGCCATTAATTCCTCCTGCCAGGATTCCGGCTCAGGGTCCAGGAAGGATTTAAGGTGTTCGCTGCTCATCACTCCCACCCCCACGGGAACTGGTAGGCCAGGATTAGTCCAATAATCCAGAGGGCGAGGAAGGCGATCGCCTGAAGCTTCCACTGGGCGAATTGCTCCTCAAAGAATGGCAGAGCGGCCAGGGCGATCACAGCGAGAGACAAAGTTCCGACTATCCAGTTGGCTCCGGGAAACCACAAACCCAATTGAGCCGTGAGAGATAGTGTGCCAACAAACAGGCAGGTGAAGCTGAAATATTGCATAATAGAAGCGCCGGTGAGAAGGCGATGAGCTGAACCAGAGGCGGGGATAGTTGGTGCTATCCCCGCATTCTTTTTGGGAATCTAGGCTTTAGGGAAGAAAGCCTGTAGCAGCCCCTGGAGGATCTGGGGCTTCCGGCGGGCTTGGTTTAGGCGGTGGCCATAGACTGCCCGAGTTCCCTCAACGGCCGCCTGAGATTCGGCGATCGTGAGTTCCGCCTTAGCAGCCTTTGGGCTGTAGTTTTTAGCCCACGCGGTTTTTATCCGCGCGTTGTACTCCTCAAGATCTCCCAAGTCTTTGGTGGCCTCCTCCGTCGAGGTGACCACATCTGCTGCCAATTCCTTGACTGCTTTGATTCCGTGAGCATCGGCGGGGGACAGGGCTTGCCCGTATTGGTAGCCAGTCTGGGAGAGGATTTCCCCGGCATTGTTGCCAGGAGTCGAGTTATTACTGAAATTCAAAAATCCCATTTGTTTGTTTAGATAACTTTTCCGAGGGGGTATTGCCGGTCATGGGTCACCACGATGACGAACCCATTGAGTTTGGGGTCAAAGACCCCCAAGGCCTTGTGGTAGTGCGACAGATGATGAGCCAAAACATAGCTCACGGGCAGTGACGCCTTGCCGGTGATTAGCCCGATCGTGCCATAGGCCGGTGGAAGGCTATGCGTCGCCTTTGAGATGATTGGCACCAACTCCGCATTAGTGGCCGGCTCTTCCCCAAAAGCGGTGGTGTAGATCACCGCGTCGCCAGTCCGGGTCGTTTCGATTTTGTATGTATCGTGGTCGAGAATTTGCATTGTTCTAATTTGTAGGTTTGCGTGGAGTCTTTGGGGCGCTGCCATTCCCGGCGATGCTATCGCTGGAGGTATTCCACCGCGTCGCGATAGCCGCGATATTCTGCTCGGAGTGTTTCCAGGTGTAAGGCAAAGCTGAGGCCCGCCCCCAGCCCGAGAGTCACAACAACTCCCCAAAGGAAAGCCCGATCGCTGTTATTCGTCATCGCCGGCGGCCTCCTCAGCTTTCAGTTGAGCCGCCAGAGCCTGAGCTAAGGCTGAGTCGTAGGACTGGGTGTAAAGGGCGGCATCTTCCATTGCGTCTGCCTGCCCCTGCCGGATCAGCAGATTCTGTTTGAGCCGCCGATTCCGAGCCAATCGGATTTTGGATTGGTGGTTAAATTGGGCCGACCGCTCCAGTCCCGCCTGGGCTTTCCCCTCCAGATGTTGGAGAGCAAGGGCGATCGCCTCTTCTCGCTGAAAATCGCAGTCTTCAATTTGGATCGCCTCAATTTCCTCTGGCTCTTCAAAATGTCCAGAGAATCGAGCCAGGGAATGGATGGGGTTATTTTCCAAGACTTGGAACTCGTAGGCAGAGGCCCCCAGTTCCTGGAATTGCTGAAGCTGGATTTGGCCCCAAGAGCTAACCAGGTTGTCTGGAGTGGTTAGGTCGCCCGCTTCTTTCCGAGGCTCCCAGATTTCCCGGATTTGTTTAAGCCACTTTCCAATAGCGGCCGAGGTGACGCCATAGTGTTTGCCGATTTCGACACGAGTGGCAGGTTTAATCTCGTTTAATGCAGGTTTGGTCGTGGTTTCGCCGCCGTTGAAGTGGACGACATTTGAGGTTGAATCTGACTTGTCTTGAGGTTTGGGCGTGTCCCATTCCTCTGCTGGCAAGGGTCGCATAGATTTAGCTCCTGTTAGGTTTGCGTTGAACTGACTGTGACTTAGGTTTAATTCAAGGTTTGCTTAAACGTTTCGTTAAACTCCCTCCTTATCCCAGGGCATTCGAGGTGGCTTCCAATTCCCCGATCGGGCCACTACTTTTAACTGAGAGTGGGAGAAGCTGATGGGGCGAGGGCGCCCTGATGTCATCCACTCTGCCCTAGGGTCGAATTTTCCTCGTCCTGGGAACTCGACCTCGACTGAATAGTCCCTGACGCTGACCACCGAGCCAGACCAATTAAGGTAGGGGCTGTGAGGGTCAACGACGGTGACGGAATCTCGAAATCGAATCATCCCTCTATATCCCCTAGGGTTTGCATGATTCGAGACAGCTCCCGAACCAAAGCCCGGTCTGCGTAACTCCGGTTGATCGCTGGGATATTGATCACCCGGACTGCCTCCTTAATCGTCGCCTCCGAACAAAGCCCGTAGGATTGGGCGCGGCGTAGCTGATTAACTATCGTGACTTGCGCTTGGATCGGCATCGCGGCCGGTCGAGTGGTGGTGTATTTAGCCATGTTTCAGTGTTGGTGATGTGGATTTGGTAGGTCGGGCGGTAGCTTGCTGGATTCTGCACCTCTCTGTAATGCTTGCCGTGGATTAGGTGGCCCTGTCTTATTAGTCTCCTTAATGTTTGGGCTGGAATTTGAAGTTGCTGGGCCGCTGCCGTGGTGGGCAGCCAGCCCTGTTTTTTGCTCAAGCTACACCTCCTAGATAGGAGGCTTCAATCAGCCTCTTGGCGGCGGCTCTCCAGGCGGTTTGGAACTCGGCGGCATCCTCGCCGCCGAGGGTTATCGAGTTTCCAAAAAGGAAAATCTCGACCCAATCCTGCTCCGGATCAAAAACCGCATAGTCGATGCGATCCAGATTGATCGTGATTAGCCCATCACGGGTTCTGAATAGTGTCATAAGCAAGAAAAAAAAAGGGGCCGTAGCCCCTGACATCATCAGTTAAGTAGGGAGCGATAAAAACGTTATTTGGTTGTGCTAGGCGTTTCCTCCTTGGGGGTTTCCCGTTGCTGTACGGGCCACTTTGAAAAGCAGACATAATAGATGGCGATCCACTGGCAAGCCGTCAATAAAATTGAGGCTGCCCCCAGTAGTTCAATGAACTCTCCAAATCCAAAGAGAAGGATTGGCACTGGGGCAAAGAGCGTGGGCCAGTAAATTGCTCGGATTAAAAGCTTTTTCTTGCTTCCTCGGTAGCCAGCCTTTGTTACAATTCGGCTCCAAGGTAATCCCCAAAACAGATAGCTAAATAGCCACCAGCCGAGGACAAATCCAATGAGCGCGGCCACTAACTCCAGTAGTCCGCCGAAATAAGCGAGAATAGGCTCAAGCATTTATCCAGCCGCTCTTGGGCGGCTTTTTTAGTGTCTGGGTCTATTCTCGCAAGGTTGGTCCATAAGCACTTCCCGTAATTTCACCGAAAGAAGACAATAAGAAAGGGGCAGTAACCTCAGCACCCTGACGTGACAGTTGTTTGCTGCCCCTCTTTGTCGTCTACCACTTGCACTATAGTGCAGCCTTTTTTAAAAGTCAAGCACTTTAGTGCAAGCACTTTAGTGCTACTATGGATAAAAATAGTTCCCCGAACGAGCCAACTTTGAAGAATCTAATCGAAGCAAGCGCTGTTCGCGACCAGGACCTGAGCCAGCGCATTGGCGTGGGCATGAGGGTTATCGGGTATTGGAAGAAAGGGGAGAAAATTCCCCGGCTAGACAATGCTGTTTCCTTGGCTCGCGAATTAAATGTAAGCCTGAAGACTCTGTGCCGGTCGATGGGGCTGGATGTTACTGGTATCCCAGATGAAGATCTCTGATCCAACCATTTACGACCACCGCCATTTCCTGTGGGCAGCTATTCGGCGAAACCCTGGGATATCCCAGGGAGCCATTCTTGCTGTCGACAGGAAACAGCGGCTTCCGCACCTCTCTGATTTTCTTTCCAGGGGGTTTGTGGAGAACAGGCAGGGGCGCTTATACCCAAAGGCAGCCCTGCCCCCCTTCAACATCGAATCCTGAAAACAGAAACGGGGAGTCATAGCAGGACTCCCCGTTTCACTCGATTTTGCAAACCTAACAAAATTTGAAAACCGATCATGTCTATTCTACCTCAAATCACAATGCCAACCCTGAGCGATCGTCATTTGGTGGAACTGGAATCATCCGGCTTACCCTTAGCGGCGATCTATTCTCTCAGGCACGAAACCGCTTCCCCAGAAGACGCGGCCGCCACAGCCGGACACCGACTGCCGGGACTCCTCTTTTCTTATATAGATCCCGAATCAAAATCCCCCTACCGCTGGGGGCGGGCGAATTCAAAATGGAAGAACCGCCCCTTCCACCGCCTCAAACCCGACTGGGACGCGGTGGATGAGATGACCCGGAGTCGCTATTCAGGAGAATCTGGGGAACTCCCCAAATATCTATCGCCGCCTAAGTCGGGATGCCGTCCTTATTTCTCCCAGCTTCAAGATTGGGGGGCGCTATTGAAGCGCTCCAATAAGCCTGTCGATATCACTGAGGGGGAGAAAAAGGCGGATTCCGCCTGCTGGCACGGGTTCCCCACGATTGGGTTGGCGGGCGTGACGGCTCAGCGGGATAAAGGCGATCGGGGTAGCGCACCAAGCGGATCGGCTTGGGACATTCAAGAACCCGGTGAAAGCCAGGAGAGCCACTGGCTCCCTGAACTTGATGCGGTGGATTGGAAGTATCGCAAGGTCGGGGTGGTTTTCGACTCCGATATTGTGAGTAAGTTTTCGGTGCAGCGGGCCATGTCTCGCTTGCTTGGGGATTTGCAGAAGCGCGGGGCCGCGCCGTTCCCGGTGATTCTCCCAAACGAATTAGACGGGCGCAAGAATGGCCTCGACGATTTCCTGGCTCGACACGGTGCTGAGGCTTACGAGTTCCTCCGGGGGCAGTGGGCCAATATTCAACGAAGCCGCCACAAGTATTGGAAGAAGGGGCGGGCTAAGGATGCCCCTTGGGAATTTTCGTATCAAGAACCAGGGCTGAACTCAATCAAGGCCGCTATGGCGTGGGCTGTTCTCAAGGAAGACCTAGCGTATCGCCCTGGGATTGGTTGGTATCGGTGGAGCCAGAGCCGATGGCGCTATGTGACGAGTGACGATTTTAACGCTCTGCTCATCCGATTCTGCGATGCTCAAGGATGGCTGGAGATTACCGCTAATTCCCTGGCAACGATGGAGCGGCAATTACGGGGCCGCCTTCTGATTCGAGAGGACGAATGGAACCGGGGCGATCGCCGGGCCTATAGTAACGGGACATTCTACTTCGACCAGGAGAAGTTCCAGGAGAAGTTCGAGCGGCAAGACTACCAGACGATCGCCTTAGACTATCCCTGGCAAGAATGGCGCGGCGATCTCCCCACCGTCGCTCCGAACTGGAGCCGATTCCTGAAGGAAACCACAGCAGGCGATCGCAATCTTGCCGGATTAATCCAGGCGATTTTCCGCTGGGCCATCTGCCCCAAGGATCGCGATCGCCCCTTTGCGATCGAGCAGATTTTTGATTTAATCGGGCTGCCCGGAACAGGCAAGGGGACAATCCTGGAGGTGTTGATGGGGCTGGCCGGCTCGGAGAACGTGGCGAGCTTCGACCAGGAAACCTTGAAATCTCAGGAGGGGCGATCGCAACTCCTGGACAAATTGATCGCGGTCGATCAGGATGCCCATGGGCATTGGGGCAATGTCGGAATTTTGAATAAGGTGATCTCGAATGAGCCAGTGGCGGTCCGGCGCCTCTATCAAGATGGCAACTCAGAGCGCCTAGGTGTGGTTCTATTTCGGGCGATGAATGCGTTTCAGTCTTCCCCCAGTGGGAGTCAGGGCCTTGACAGGCGGATTTTGCCAATAAAATTTGACAACATCCCCAAGCAACGCGACCCAGGACTCAAGGACAAGCTCAAGGAAGAACTGCCTGCGATCGCCTCTTGGGTCTGGGCCCTCTCCCCAGCGGAAATGAAGCGGCGGATTCGCTGGTCGGGGTCGATCGGCAACGTGGCAGAAACTCGGCTGGAGCGATTGGAGGCCAACAACCCAATAGTTCGCTGGCTCGTTGATAAGCATCCCCACGGCGTCAACGACTTTGCCTCGGAATTGTACCAAGATTACCGAAAATACAGCGAAGTTTCGGGTTCCAACCCCCTTAGTTTGCACAATTTCGGGCAGATCTTGACGTCTTGGGGGGCGTTTTCAGTTCAAAAAACGAAGACTCGAAATGGCTGGTTTTACTCTATCCCGAGCGTAGAAGCCTTGACCAGAGCGGGGTTGCTGCCTCCAGCACAAGAAACCGCATCTGGGACCGTGACGGACTGTGACGGACTTGTGACGGACTGTGTGACGGACTGTAACCCTTGCCCTGAGCCAATTGTGCATGATGTGACGGACTTTGGGGTAAAGAGGTGCGAGGGGCTAATACAAAAAGGAGTGCAGCAACCCCCACAGACACCTCAAAAGTCCGTCACATCCGTCACGCCCCCACCCAGTCAGGATTCCAAGCCGTCACAGCCTCCGTCACACACTCCGTCACACACTCCAGAGAAGATATGGCAAAAAGAAGCCCCTAGCTCGAAATTCAAGCCAGGGGATAGTGTGGTGGTGGACGAAAAGTCAAAATCGTACTTGATGCCCGATCGAGGGTTCGAGCCGATCTGGGTCGCCGGGAAGCACGGGGTTATCCGCTCCGTTAATACCTTCGGCGATCCAGTCACTTGTCATGTGGCCATTGGCGATCGCCTGCTGTGGCTGGATGAATCGGACCTCAAGGCAGAGGCTCCTGCACGAAAATCTCGCTAGCATTCCATGGCGGCTCATCTGGCCAGAGGTTGATTTTCTGGCTGTGCTGCCGCCACGTGTTCCCCTCAAGATCCTGCACTCCTGGGGTAGAGGACGTGGCATTCCGGCGCATTACGACCGATTTCAAATAGGCCGGGTAGATTCGGATGCGCCGGCGGCGATTCTCCTCCGATTCATTGATTCGGAAAACCCGCTCCCCAGTCTGGATTGAAACTAAATTGTCCTCCGATAGCGCCGCCAAAGCCTGGAGCCGCTGCCGTGCGGTCGCCTCTTCCGGCGCGTAGACGATCATCTTGCGCCGCGAATCGAACCGCCCCACTGCATAGCGCCCACCCCACTCGTAGCCAGTGGGCCCGCCCATTGCCTGCTTGATTTGCTGCCAAGTTAAGCTTCGACGTGGGTTTGGAATGCTGATCTCGACCCGTTTAGCCCGCTTGCCATCGTCGTTGCGCCACGGCGGTTTGCGAACGGAGAAAAGAATCAGGGTTAGTCGCCGGCGCTGTAGCTCTGGAAGTTCCAGGGTATCTGGATCTAGCGCGGCAATCTGCCCTACATCGCGATCGGTGATCATGCTGTGAGTGTGGAGTGTCGAGACAACGTCAGAAACAACGTCATCCTGATGGCCCACAAACAAGAAGGTCTCTCGCTCGTTTGCGGGGTCTGGCTGGATGCGAAGACCTTTGTATTCTCCCTTGCCCATCTCAGCCGCCGCAAAAGCGGCCCGCCAGGCTTCGTCAATTTGGCGACCCACAATGGCCATCCCATTTGAGAACCCATCCCAGTGTCCATCGATCGCATTCTCGGCGAAATTCCGCCACCCGGCATCGTCAATCTCTTCAACCCTCCCCTCAACCAAAGTCCGGAAACTCCATTCCGGCTCGCCGTCATTCCCCCACTTATTGGCGAGATACTTGCGCCACTCGCTGGCATCCTCGCCCACCCCGCCCCCCACATCCTGGAGGCTAAATTTGATCGCAGATCTAATTCCCATGTAACCGCGAGCCACCACCCCGCTCCCCAGGAGGCTTAAAGTTTGCCGAATTGCCCCCCTCAGCTCATCCCACATTTCCTCCAAGGCTTCTCGGGCCACGCCTCCCGCGACAAAAGCGGCCAGCGCCTTCCCCCCGATCACAGGCATCAAGATCGAAATTCCGCCCCCCACAACGATCGAAGTCGCATAACCCAATCCCCGCCCGAACCACTCGCCCCAAATCCCCATGATTTGGTTGTTGTAGCCCTCGATTTGCTGTTTTAGCGAGGTATCAGAGGCATTCCAGTTAAAATTGTAAACATTCGAAACAACGGAAACGACCGTATTAATAATCCAGCCCCAAGGCAAGCTGGCCGCAATCACGGCAACCCCTCCAATGATCGCGCCCACAAGCCCGCCGACCAGGAAGCCAGCCGCAGCCGCTCTCACCACTAATCCGGCTGTCCGCAGAAGGGCGTCCCCCCAGTCCTTAATCTTGTCCCAGAGCGACCCTTCCTCGTTGTCCGCCGCTAAGTCCTCTGGCAGCTTCAGATTAAGGACCAGCTCCCGGGCATCGCTGCCCGCCTGGATCGCATCCCTGACGCTAAAGCTATTAAGCTGAGATTTTATAAGTTGTAGCCCCACGCGCCCACCTACTCCAAATCAATTTCTTGGTAACTCGGACCCTGATTTCCCCGCCGAGTACCGATTAGTCCCTCATCAAGTAGTGCGGCCAGGAATCGCCACCTTTCTTGGGCGGTCCCGCCGTTTCGTAGATTGTCGATATTTTCCATTGCCTCCTGGAGGTCGTCGAGTCGCGTAGAATTGGCCTCGGCGCTGACCGTGGCGACCGCGCGGATCTGTTCCAAGAGTCCTAAAACAGTCTCTCCGTCAGAGTCGTCCTCCCCTGCGGCCGTATAGTAGTCAAACTTATGCTCGGTCCCTTCCAAGACCTCGTTTAGTCGGCTCGCCCCAAAATTGAACTGACAAGGAACCGTTTTTTCCTCCAATCCTCCCTTTATTCCGAGCATTGCGGAGTGAGCCTTAGCGTGACCCTGGGTTACCAAGGTAATTACTTTTAAGTTCAAAAGTTCCACGGCTAGCTTCAGCCCGATCTCGTTCGATACAAAAGCATTATGCTGCTGCTGGAGTCCTAGTAAACAAAGTTCCGCCAATGCCTCGGAAATATTGGGGAATTCCACCTCTTCTGTATCCCCCTCCCCAGAGTCGTCGGATACTTTCACCTTAAAAGGGAATTCTCCCACTGTCTCGGCAAAGTTTTCTGCCAGCCACAGCAGCAATTCTGGGCTGGACTGAATACTCCTGGTTGCCTGGCTGCGATCGCGCAGCTTTGCCGGGACCCTGATCGGGAAATCATCCCGCGCCCCTGTGCGCCGATAAATCCGCCTCACCATCTCCCAGTTGTCCCGCACCTGCCGGCAGCAATTCATATCGTCGTCCTCGTCATCTTCGTCGTCCTCGTCGTCTGGCGGTGGCGGGTTCCTCGGTTCTTTGGTTGGAGGAGGAGGGCATCCCATCTCTAAAGGCTCTTGGGATATTTCCCAAGAGAAATCTCGAATACTCCCTGACAGGTACCAAAACCATCCTCTATCCCAACAGGGACCGGTATTATTTGGCCCCCGCACAGACTGATCCGTTCCCCGTTGGGACACCAGCACAGAAGGGGGACCTATTCGTGGAGGATCTCCAATTCGATAAATATTCCATCCTGTATAGATAATAGGGGTCGCACCGCCTGTACTCCAGGTATCGAGCCTTAGTTCTCGGTCGGGGCCAAGAACAAAGCTAGGGTGGCCCCTTGCATTTCCCGGCACTGTCGAACTATTTGTCTCCTCCCGGCTACTCGATTCTTCTATCAATTGAAGCCGCTGGCAGCCTGGGTTCACCCCCGAAAAATACCGCTTAATAAATAAGATCGAGGTGTGGGGCATCCAACTTGTCGGCGTGTACGTGTAAAACCACTCCTCTCTGGCAAATCCATTTGTTGTGTCGATGCGAGAATTATATCCTGTCCCCCCCGCGAGCGTGAAAGTAACTCGGGTCTGGCAGTTGACCCGAATAGTCCCATCGTCACCGTCACCGTCACCGTCACCGTCATCGCGTCGGCATTCGGGGAGAACGGCCCAGCGCCGCCGAGATAAAGTGCCAGAATACCCAGTCTGACTAGGAAGCCCATAGCTCCCACCAGCCCCACCACCCCCGGATCGCCCACCGCCCATGGAGCCAATACAGCCCTGCCGCCGCAGACGGAAGCTCTCCAGCTCCCACCGAGCGCGGTCTATCCCCTCACCCAAGCCTTCGTAAAATCCAGAAATCCCAGGAAGCACCCGAGCGCGAGCCTGCCGGTTTATTGCCACCCCTAAATCGGACAAAACTAGGGAGCGAGAAAAAGGCGTTTGGGACGCGGGAACCATCCTAGACATAGCCGCGCCACTCCCACTCTCTCTCCCCAAACCGCTCTCGCCGAATCCTAAAATTCCGAATATCGCGGGGAGACAGCAGATTGTAGCCAGGCATTGGCGCTCGGCTTCTCTCCCTAAAAAAAATATTATCCGTGCGGCTCTTGTAATACCAATACATCAAAAATACTCTGTGACCTCTATCTCAATATCAGTGTGGGCTTCGATATAGATTTTCCCCCTCCAGAGCCTAGAAGAATTGAGTTCGTAAGCCGCGCCAAATCCCACCAAAGGGAACCCCGATAATCCAGGCTCCAAATATCCCTCAGAAATAGCTGCAATCCCGCCCTCAGTCCACGAGGAAATCAGCAGCCCTTTTCGGCCAGGATTGGCTTCAATTTCGTGAGTTCCTCCGACAGGCAGCCCGATTCTTTCGGATTCAACTTGATTTGCAAGATTGATTACTGGGGGAAGTTGCCACGCCTCCTGAATCGCCCCCCCGTACAGCACCACCTCATCCTGCAACGTTAGCGCACCCCAGCCCACATCTACGATTCGGGCGCCCAAGCTAACAGTATCTCCCAGGACAAAATCCCCACTTGCTCCCAGGACGTTCATGCAATTAAGCGTGTAACTTGGGGAACCTAATTGATTCAGGAGAGCCGCCTCCCAAATCGGGACATATTCCAATTCTTCATCTTTTAACCCTATTTGAAGATGAACTCGGGGCGACTCCCACTCATATTGCTTGATAATAGCCAGGCGCTCCACCTCAGAGGCATCTGGTGGGATATCGGGGAGTTCTACTCCGTCCAGGGATTTGATTCTCGCCTTACAAAAAAGCGATACCACAGCACTAGAAAAATAGGCAGCCACATCGCCATTGAGCGAGGTTAATTGGGGAGTGATCAGGCTAAGCCAGCCAGTATCCCCCCCAGAGAATCGCCTCAGTATTGTGTGATTTTTTCGGATTAAGCCCTGGAACACTTCACCTCCTATCTGTTAGTCCATTCCAAAGAGAGCAAGTATTCCCGCTCGCGCTGGCACTGGGATAATACCTGTCCCTCGCTCCACCCCAGCTCTTGTCGCAGCCTACGCAGCAAATGGCCGTTCGGGACGTATTCCTCCACCGCCTGCCCCCCCTTTCGGTATCGCCGCAACATCGCCTTCTTACTGTTTGTCCCCAATTTTGGGAAAATCTGCAATTCCAAAATCCCCCCTATTTAGATTGTCCGTACAATGGTCGCCCTTTTATCTCCCCCCACTGTACTCTAATCAAAGTAAAAGCTGCAAATCGCGCCAGCAGAGCTTTTGAGGGATTACAATGGATCCAACAGTTTTTCGTACAATAATCGATATGGCAACCTTTGACTCGACCGGTTCCTCCCTCAGTGCGACCACATTAGAGGGGGCTTTGCTTGAGGTGTCCCGGTTAGCCCTCAAGATTTCAGAAGATGGAAATGCTCCTGCCGGGTTTGCGGGGACGCTGGCATTATCGGCAGCGAACAGCACGGCCACCTTGAACTTCAGCGTTCCAGTGGTGGAATCTAGCACGGCGACCTCAATTGAGTTGACCGCGGCCGACTTAGCCGGCGGAGATTACACCTTCACCCCTCCCACCGCCGGAGACTTTGTAGCCACGAACCCGATGGCGGCATTGTTGGAATTGGGAAAAAAAATCAACCTTCTTGAGAAGGAGCAACAAACAACCCCTAATCGGGTGCAGCTGTCCTTTAATCTTGACCAAGGACTGGGAACTCTCAGCCTGAGTCTGCCGGTCGCCATCGTCGCGGCGCCGGACGGATTTGCGGTTGAGGCTCTTGAGTTTGTCGCCTGATATCCATAAGCCACACGAGGGCTTCAAGGTAAGAAAATAACAGAGAGAATCAGAAAAAAATGACGCAAGCACGGATTTACGGCACTCGCGCGATTAGCGCAGTACGCCTGCCCAACTACACGAGTTTTTACGGCTTTCGAACTAATATCACGGCGGCCGCCAAGGGAGTCTTCGGACAAACTGAGATCCTCCTAGGAACTCCATTTCCGGGCACGATCATTATGGGGGCAAACCGCCCCCGCCCCCCCAGGGGGCGCATCTTGAGCAGCGGAATCAGCAGCTATATCGACAGGGATAGCTATGGATCTACAGAGATCCAAGTCATCGATCGCGGCATTGGGCAGATCGTCCCACGCCAATCCACGAAATCGATCCGAGTCGAAGCCAGTTATTATACGGCCCAATACGCCTGGGATATGCCGCTCTGGCAACACGCCAGGATTCAAGGCGATCTCGCCGGCTTGGGGGTCACCCCCGTAACTGGCACCAATAACAACGACGCTTACCTAGGCATCGACTTTGCGTGGACTTCCGCTGCCGGAACTGGAGGCGCCCGTCAGCCAAATCGTGCCCAAAAGGTAATGGAGCCTGCGGGAGATGTGACCCGGTTCACGGTGACGAAAACTTTCACGTCAACCCCATTCACCGGAACCCTCCCCGACGGATGGACCCTGATTGAAGGAAGCCCCTGGATTTAATGGCTTGGACAGAACCCCTGATCGCCATCCCTGGCGATCCTTGCTTCGATTTAATCTGGCAAAATCCCAGAGTGGCCCAGGAGTTTCTGGGCCAGCAGCAATATCTCGTGGCGGATCACAATTCTGGGCTTTTAAGGCCAGCCACCCCAGATGAGGCGATCGAGTATGCCTTCGGCGGGGAGTGGGACGAGGCAGAGGAGGCAGTCGAGTCATGGGCTGGATACCAATCGGAATAGCAGCCGATAGCCACAAGCAGCGAAATGAGTGGGTTTTTCTGGGGTTGGCCCCCGTGACGACAGCTTTATTCCGCTGCAAATTCTCCTACTCTCCAACTGACCGATGGGAGGGCAAAAATTTCCCCACAAGAGTTTATGCCTGGCAGAGAATCAGATTTTCAGTGGTGTTAGCGGTAGGCGGGACGATCGTATCGCTCCCGTTCCGGCCACGCCTTTTCTGGGACAGGTTCGACGTTCCTCTGATAACCCGAGAACTCCCCCCTGAGCTAGTCGGGGAAGTCGATCCAAGTTATCGAGTTGAGGTTATGTTCAGCTCAAGATTTCGTAGAAGCGACCCTGACTGGTTCGCGACACAATTTACCCTGGAGGCAGATTTGTGAGCCTCACAATTGACCTTGCAATAATAATTTCTGTAATCTCAATCCTGGGGTCGCTATTTGCCGTAATTAATTATTTTCACCGCACAGTATCCCGCCTGGAAAAAAAGATGGCGAATCACCAATACGCCCTCAGATTGATGCTCCTCCGCCTCCAATCACTGGAGGAATTTGAGCATAAGCACAATGGGTTCCAGCCCCGCCGGGGACTGGACGCAGATGACACAGCAAGCCCTTTTTTGGAAGAGTAGAAATGCCTTTAATCAATCAGCCGACATCAAATATCAGCATCGGCGACATTAGCGCGTCGCCCTACTGGGATTACAGCACAACGTTTAGCACAACGCTGGCGATTTCTGTTGAGTTGACATCCCCTGCAGATGAGCAAAGGATTGGAGTCCACAGCTATGGGGGAGAAACCGAAGATGTAAAGCCCTGTATTGCGGGCTGTCGTACAATAACCGGTGGCAATCCGCAGTGGCAACTAGAGGATTGGACTAACTCAGGGTATGGGCACACAAGTTACTGGGATGTGTCAGGCGCTTACGAAGCGATGGATTTGATGTACTTTGAGATTGCGTTGTTACGGGTTCGCAACAACTATGGAATCCTCAACGAGCAAGCGCAGTTAATTCTTGGGGACTATCAACCTGCAAGTACATCCCTTGCCGAGCCGTATCCCGAGGAATCTTTGCCGCTTCACTCGTATTCTTTACAATTCCATCCACGTCCCACCTCCAACGATAGTCAGTCGCAACAGCCCGCTTGCTTTCGATTGGGAGCAAATGGCACGTATAGCTCGAATTCCCCTTACGTCCCAACGCGACCTCTATTCCTGAAAGATGGAACTCCTACCGATTGGAAGGTAGGAGGTATAACCTTGAATTTCGGGGATTATGCTACGGGGTCTTCAAACATTTATAAATTGGTGTACAATGTCACGTTTGCCCAGTACGTAATGCCCTAGGATTTTGTATTGTGCTAGTTAATCCCATTCAAATCGCTTCCGGCTTAAAGTTTGCAGTGTTAATCCAGTCAGAATATGACACCCTTAAAGTAAATGGCGAATTAGAGGAGAGTACAATCTATTTAGTAGTAGAAGAAGACGATGGCGGATAGAATTATACGTGCCTATAAGGGTAATGAGCCATTATCAAAAATTGCTTTAGGTAAATTCACCTTATGGGAGTCCGAAGAGTTGATTCTCACCGGCGGGGAGGTTTTCGAGTGGATTGACGAGGAAACAAGATGGCGAATACATCTATTAACTGTGGCGAATACATCTTTTGAAGTTTTTAGTTCAACTAAAATCGGCTTTTTTCTCGCCGGAGCGGGCGGGGGTGGTGCATCTCGGCATGGTGGGGGAGGTGGTGCTGGGGGATGGGTCAATAACCTTAATTCCCCTAGGCTTTTTCAACCGGGAACTTACACGCCATCTTTAGGAATTGGGGGAGCCGGAGCGCCTGCTGGAAACGATACTCAAGCGCAACCAGGCGGAATATCCACTTTTCTGGATTATCCTGCCCTAGGCGGCGGTGCGGCTTCAGCGGGAAATGGCGCTTGCGGGGCAGGAGGCAGAAGCTGGACCAATCAAGCAGGATTGGGTTCGCAGGGATTTGATGGAGGGCTAGGCGTAGGTAATCGAACTGGAGCCGGAGGAGGAGGGGCAACAGAAGCTGGCAACCCAGGTAACGCTCCGGCAAGAGGGAGAGGTGGGAATGGATTAGACTTGCGAGAATTTATTGGAGCGATGCTGCTTGATAACGGCTATTGCCTCGGCGGTGGGGGCGGTGGAACGGATGAGAGCCACAATCTCAACGCAGGAGGCCTCGGCGGTGGGGGCAGTGGTGGGAATGGTATAAATCCACCTTCTTCAGGGCTTTATGGCAGTGGTGGTGGGGCAGGTGGCATGAGTGGTGAGGTTGGGGTGGATTCTCAGAATCGCCCAGGAGCGAAGGGAGGGGATGGATTTCTGCTGATTCGATACCCGATTGCAAATCCCCCTATCTCTTGGCTAAATTAGGCTGAAATTTAGGCTAGACTAAAACCGCGACCCAACGAAAAGCCCATTCCAAACCAATCCCAGCAAAAATGCAGCAAGGACTGAAAATCCTCGTGTCGGCGGTTCAAATCCGCCTCCTGGCATTTTAAGTTAAATTTTTGGTCGATGTTGGTGGTCAAGGAATGGCAAGCCTACATCAGATGACGACACTTCGCATCCAAACCGAGACGGCTCCTGTCATTGTCTCCTTTCCGACCTTGGCTCCCATGAGTCGTGAGGAGTTCCTCAGCTTCTGCCAAGCGAATGGACAACTGCGGATTGAACGGGCCGTCACGGGAGAGGTTGAAATTATGCCACCGGCTTTTTCCGATACGGGAAACCGCAATTTTAACCTGGCCGTACAACTGGGGATTTGGACAGAAGAGGATGGAACCGGCTTAGGGTTTGACTCCAGTGCCGGTTTTACCCTCCCCAATGGGGCCATGCGATCGCCGGATGCCTCTTGGGTTAAACGAGCCAAATGGAATCAACTTAGTGAGGAGGAGAAAGCCTCCTTTGCGCCGATTTGCCCAGATTTTGTCGTGGAATTGCGCTCCAAAAGCGATGCACTGGCGACGTTACAAGCCAAGATGCAAGACTACATCGACAATGGTGCATCGTTGGCCTGGCTCATCGATCGCCCGCAACGTCGAGTTTGCATCTATCGCCCCCAACAGGCCCCTCAATGTCTGGAAAACCTGGCAGAGGTGAGCGGAGAGCCTGAATTACCGGGGTTCACGTTAACGATGGCAACCATTTGGTATAGCAATCGAAGATTGCCTGATTGACACTCAGCAAGGATACTCTGAGTTGGAAGAGAATCTCCGACCTCTTGCCTCTTGCCTCTTGCCTTCTTTTCCCAAGTTTTTTTGTCCTATTCAGACCAATTTTTGCTATAGCCGTTGAGCCAGCCTCACTCAGAGACTACCAGTTTAGGGCGATCGCGCTTCAACATAAACGTTGCCAAGACAATCCCCACAATCGCCAAGCCTCCCATCGGATAAAAGGCATAGACATAACTCCCGAACCAATCTCGCAGTTGTCCCGCCACTAACGTTCCCAATAACGCCCCCACCCCATAAGCGGTGAAGACAATCCCATAGTTTTGGGCATAATCATCGGGATTAAACAGCCGTAGCGTCGCCGTGGGAGCCAAGGCCAACCATCCCCCCAGAGAAAACCAAAACAGAGAAAAGGCCACCATATAGGTTGCCACCTGTCCTTCTCCGGCGTTCAGCATCAAAATACAGCCAATGAGAATCAGCACATAGGAGGCGATCGCCACATAACGGGGTTGCAGGCGATCGCATAGCCAGCCAAACAGAGGGCGACTCACCCCATTAAATATGGCAAAAATCGAGACACTGGTGGCGGCCATCGCTGGATCAATGGCGATAATTTCTTCCCCAACGGGACTGGAAATCCCGATCGCACTTAAGCCCACAAACGTCCCAATAGTATAACAAAGCCAAAGTCCATAAAAAGAGGGACTTTTGAGCATCTTCTCGGGATAACTCGCCCAAGCGGACTGGTTTGGTTTAGCGTTAGAATTTTGGCTAGGAATCCAACAGGTTGGGGGTAACTTCATAGTGGTGGCGATCGCCGAAATAATGATCGTAAAGGCCACCCCCAAAATCAACAAGCTCGGTTGAACTCCATAGCGATCAATCAAGCCTTTCGCCAGAGGAGCCGTCACCAAGGGCGACAAACCAAACCCCACAATCGTTAATCCCACCGCCAGGCCCTTCTTATCCGGGAACCAACGAGCCGCTACAACCATGGGAATCCCATAGGTAATCCCCACCCCAATTCCCGCAATTACCCCATAGCCAAGAACCATCACCCCAATCCCATTAGCAAAGCTGGCCAGGGCATAACCAAGGCCCACCACAACCGCCCCAACCGCCGTCATTAAACGGGTTCCCATGCGAGTAATATAGAACCCCGCAATGGGCATCGTCACCGCATAACACAGCAAGGCAATCATGTAGGGTAATAAACTTTCCGTTGCCGTTAAATCTAGCTCAGCCTCCAGTGGTTTTCTAAAAATACTCCAGGAATATACCGTCCCCAAACAAAGCAGAACCAGCATTCCCAAAGGAATCAGAAACCAGCGACCCCGTTCTGGCGGCAGTCCAAAGAGTGTTAGGTCTGATGCCTGTGTTGAGCTATTCATCACTCACCCCGCTTTATAGATTTCTAAAATCTATAAGAATCAAGAAAGATAATCAAGTCCCATTTAGACATTCCGTAACATCCACTAAAATTCCGGTCTCCATCTGGGTTACAATCGGGAGGACAGGAGAGACGCAGATGGGGCCCAAGCACGTTGTCTACATACACAGGTCGTTATCAGAGCCGGTTTTTCAACTTTGTCGCTGAACAGTCGCTGCGGTTGAGCAATGCGACCGCCAAAGCTGCCCGTCACGTCCGTTTTGCTGCTCAGACTGCCGTACAAGCGGTGCTATATCCAGTTTACGCCATCTTCCAGACAGCTCGCCGTCTCGATCGCCAATTTAGCACCAGCGCTCGTCAGTCCGCCCCACTTCCCGCCGCCGATCGCCCCATCAAAGACATCCTAGAGGAAGCCGAACGCCTCAACCTCACCTCAGAGCCAATTCGGGGCATCGCCAGTTCCTGTTCCGACGGACAGTTGCTCTTGATCACCCCAGATAATCGCCCCCTAGATGTGATTCCGCCGTCGCAACAAGAGCATCTCGACCAATATCTTCTCAAAGCGATCGCCAGCTATTGGCATCAAACCCTAAAAGCCGTTCGTCCCGCCCCCAAACCCTATCCAGTACGAGTCTTTAATCGGGCCATGCGTTGGATGCAACGGAGTCCCCTGGCCCTATCCTTAAACTGGTTTGACGAATCCGAGTTAGTTCAGGTCCCCCACCGTCCTCGCCAACTCCCAGAACGAGAAACCAAGGGATTTGTCCTCTCCCCCCAAGCTGTCGCCCTCATCGATCGCCAAATCGCCCATTTAGAAAACGAGTATCTTCTCCCCATCGTGGAAGAACCCGAGCCAGTCTGGGTGAAAGTTCGGCTGATTGTCAAAGCGGCGATCGATTACTTTTTTGGCTCTGAACCCAGAAACAGCGACGAGCAGGCCTCTCCCAAGGGACGACTCAATGCAGGGGCTAACGTTGACTCATCCCCTCCTATCACCGGAACCCAGCCACGGCGACTTTCCGCCAGCGGTGGGGCCCTCAATCGTCACGGCCATTCCGCCTCTCATGGCTCTGAACTGACCGGCGATGCCTCAGGTTTATACTACCGAGTGCAAGAGCTGATCGAACGGGCGATCGCCTACTTCTTCGACTTAGACAGTCCCCATCACCCCAAGGGAAACCCAACCTCAAGCAGCCTACCCGATCCCTGGGACAGTCCAGAACTTCCTCCCAAACATCCCTTCGACGTCATCGCCGCCGCAACAGCAGCCATCCCCCTCCCCGAAGGAGTCAGCCTCAAGAATCCCTTTGGTGAGTTTCCTGCAACCTCCCCTCAGCCTGATTCCCCTGGAGAAATGGTCTATCCTCAAGTCCCCAGGTCAGGAAAACTCCAGGCCACGCGGTCCTCTGGTTCAACCCTAACTCATTCCCAAGACGCGGACGGTTCGTCTGATTTAAGCCAAATTCCTCGCTACTCCAAACAGGAATGGCAACCGGAGTTTAAACCCGAGTGGATTGAGGCTTATGTCAATGATGTTCGCTATGTCCGACATCCCCTAGAAACCGTATTACATTGGCTCGACGGTCTGTTATTAAAACTCGAAACCTGGGTAATTAATATTTGGAATAAACTATTTAATCGTAAATAGTTTGTGATGCTAATCGCCAACTCTCTTAGACAAGACGCAAACTTGTAGCGGCAAAAATTCATCTCTACCTCTCTCTTATTCATTCACGATCAATTTTTCCTTGCAGTCTAATACTCCCTTTTTAAACGCACTTAAAGCTCAAGCCAACACCCCTCAAACCCCCTTTTACTTTCCCGGTCATAAACGGGGAGAAGGAATTGCCCAACCCTTAAAAGAATGGCTCGGCCATGCAGTCTTTCAGGGAGACTTGCCAGAACTGCCGGAACTCGATAATCTCTTCCAACCTCAGGGCCCCCTTCGAGAGGCCCAGGAGTTAGCCGCCGCTGCCTTTGGCGCCAAACAAACCTGGTTTTTAACCAATGGTTCCACCGCTGGGGTAATCGCGGCCATCTTGGCAACCTGCAACCCCGGCGAGACATTAGCCCTGGCCCGCAATAGTCATCAATGTGCGATCGCCGGCATGATTTTAGCGGGAGTTGACCCTGTCTTTATCCAACCGCAGTACGACCCCCAATGGGATATGGCACTGAGGGTCACTCCAGAAGCCTTAGAAGCCACCTTAACTAAAAATCCTGACATCAAAGCCGTTTTAGTCGTCTCTCCCACTTATCACGGCATTTGCAGCGATATTGCTAGATTAGCGGACTGTTGCCATCGTCATCAAATTCCCCTAATTGTGGACGAAGCCCATGGGGCCCATTTCGGCTTTCATCCTCAATGTCCCCCCTCCGCCCTAGAGAGCAACGCTGATTTAGTCATTCAGTCCACCCATAAGAGTTTAACGGCCTTATCCCAGGGAGCGATGTTACATTATCAGGGCGATCGCATCTCCCCAGATCGCATCCAAGCCGCGTTCCCCCTGGTGCAGTCCACCAGCCCCAACGCCCTGATTCTGGCCAGCTTAGACATGGCCCGGCAACAGATGGCCACCCAAGGACACCAGCAGTTACAATCCTGTTTAGACCTAGCCCAGCATCTGCGATCGCACCTCAGCCAACTCCCCGCCGTTGCCCTATCCCCCCACGCCGACGATCTCACCCGCCTTACCCTACGGCTGGGCCAACAAACCGGCTACGCCCTCGACGAACAACTCACCGCAGACTTCGGCGTCGTTTGCGAACTCCCCCAATTGCATCATCTCACCTTTGCCCTCACCATTGGCAACCGTCCCCCAGACGGCGATCGGCTTCTCCAAGCCATCCAGAAACTCGCCCAATCTGCCCCAATCCCAACCCCGCTTGCCCTCACCCATTTACTCCCACTTCCCCCTCTGAGTCTCAGCCCTCGTCAAGCCCATTTTGCGCCCAAAGAAACTCTCCCTCGCCACCAGGCCCTCGGACGCATTTCCGGGGAACTCATTTGTCCCTATCCTCCAGGGATTCCCCTCCTCATCCCCGGTGAACGTATCACCGAAAGCACCTTAAACCAGTTACAAACGACCCTAGCCGCCGGAGGACTTCTAACGGGGTGTCAGGACACAACCGGCTCATCTCTGACTGTTGTTCGTTAGGGACTGACCCTTGTAGTCGGCGAGCGATAGTCGAGCCGTGGTGTCCCAGTCTTCTAGCAATTGTGGTCACTCGCTTTACCGGGTTATAGCAATCGAAGATTGCCTTAAGACACTTTGAGTTGGGAGAGAATCCCCTACCTGTTGCCTACTGCTGCCTATTGCCTGCTGCCTATTGCCTGTTGCCTGTTCTGCCCTAGCTTCGGGCTCATCCGATTGGGACTGTTCCAGAATAAAATAAGCCCCAACCGCAACCAGAATCATTCCAATCACGATGAGGACTCTTAAAATCGGCTGTAATGGAGACTGTGAGGAAGAGGTCGTCAGAGTGGGTTTAGACTTAGGGGGCCCATTATCCTCCGGCACATCCTCCATGTCCGGAGAGCCGGTCGCCCCTTGGGATTGGGAAGACAAGAAATTAGAATAGCCCCCCACCGCCACCGCAAACTCCTGTTGCCAGGCGGCCGCTGAGTTTCCTGTTTTGCGGCCATAGACCCGTACCCGATCAACGCCTTCAACTTCCCAGTTGACCACTTTAACCCGTATTGTCTCCAGACAACTAGGGCGATCGGGCACATCATCATCTGCCTCTAAAATCACATGGAGACAGCCCTGCTTAATCACCGCCTTCGATCGCACCCCCGAGGATTTCAGTTGCTGATTCAAGAGAGCGGAAATAGCCTGGGAATTTCCCTCACGGGCGAGTTCATGTAAATCCTGTTGCGTCATGGGGTTGGGTATGTCCTAGAGCCGTCGTCCCACCTTAAGGATAGCGGATTCCTCAGCAATTCCCTCACCACTCAAGGGAATCCAGCCGAGGGCTTGTTTGAGCCGGGATAGGGAACTCGCACCAATTGATTAATCATCGGTGAGATGAGGGTTACCATTGTGCCATCGGGCCAAAACACTTGCAGGCGATCAATATGACGATGATGTCCTAAACCAAAGTGAGCCACCGGTTCCATTTGGCAGAGATAGCCACTTCCAGCATCAATTGCCCGGACCTGATGCTGGCCGGCTACCGTGAGGCGGCAGATAGCCCCCCGCGCCGGTGCTCCGTGACGAGTGAGGGGGGCCACCCGTAGCCAAGCGCGATCGCTCGTTTGGGGACGATACAAACTCAACGGCTGGCCCGGAGACTCCCCATGAGACAGCAGTAACTCCAACCGGCCATCCCCATCAAAATCCCCCACGGCGGCTCCCGTTCCCAAGCCATCGGGTTCCCAAGCATCACCAATATCTAACTGTCGCCAGGCCCCATCCCGCAATCCAAATAGGCGATTCGGTTCACCGAGGCTGTTAAAAAAAATCTCTTCGAGGCCATCATTATCAAAGTCCGCCGCAATCACCGTTCGTACCCGAGAGGGGCGAGCCATTTCCCGGGGAGCCACATTACGGAAATGTCCCCGCGCCCCCTGTAAAAACAGGCGATGACTGCCTTCCCAATTGCCATAAACAATATCGAACTTGCCATCACCATCAGCGTCGAGAACCGCCACCCCACGACCTTGTTCATGAACATCCTCTAAGCCAGCCTCCAGGGCGATCTCCTCGTAGGTTCCATCCGGGGAATGACGAAACAGACAATTAGCCCCATTTTCATTAGCGGCAAAGATATCCATCCCCTTACTCACCAGGGGAAGGGCCACTATCCCCCGAATCCCCGCTACCCGAGTCAAACCAATCTCGGCAGCCACATCTTCGAGGCGATCGCCCCGTAACTCATAAAAGTGGATCGAACCACTTGAATTCGCCGTAAAAAATCCGTAATAACCGTTTCCTCGGCGATCCACACAGACGGCTGAACGGCCACCTGTCGCCGGGAGGGTTGTGCTATCAAACAGATTCTGCCATTGCTGTTCTTGTCCACTTAATAGGCGATCGGCATGGCGATCGCGATTGAGACAATAGAGTTCTTCCCAACCATCCCCATTGAGATCTCCGGCAATAATCCCCAGGGTTTGCCCAAAGCGATCGGCGATCGCCTCATAGTGGAGATCGACAAGTTTCTCTCCATCCCATTTCAGCACCCGGTTAGGATGACCCCAGCCAGCCACCACGATCTCGAAGCAACCATCTCTGTCGACATCGGTAATCGTAATACCCTGATAATTCAACCGGGGATTCCTCTGCAACAAATGACTGGCATTGATAAACATTAGTGCTGAGAATTCGTGTGAGGCATATCCTACTATTCTAACTAACTTGACAGGGGCAGGGGGCCAGGAACGCCTGACGGCCCAACCCTTCAGGGTCAGGCCGCGTTCTTGTCGTTGAGCAGGTTAGGAGGGTTAGTCTCCAATATTTAACTCTCGTTTAGAGGCTTTGAGCTGCTTCCAAAGATCCTTGATGGCGTCATAGGCTTCATCGGGAGGCAGCTTGCCACTCGTCTCCAGGTTACAAATATAGTTCACTCGCTGGGCGAACTCCTGTAAATTGGCATTAAACACCACATTTTCAGGCTTAAAATCACCGTAGTAGCGGTTACGCGGAAAAATAAACTGATCACGGTCGGTCATGGTGGGTCGGCTCCTTAGGTTCCAAAGTCGGCATCAGAGCGTCCCTTTGCTTCAGAGGGTGTGATGGGCAGGCTCATCTAACCACTGCCGTAAAGTTACGGAAGGACGATCAATTGATCGCCCTCATTCTAGCGAGTAATGACAGCCACTGTGGGCAGCAACAGGCCCCTAACGCCCCGACTCAAAAGGCGTACAGCTTCCACCGAGGGCATCGGTAATCGTGCAGGTATTGGCGGCGATCGCCCGAATATAGGAGTCTCCATCACTTCCAGGGGCCCCAATGGAGTCTGAGTAAAGTTCCCGTTCCGCCAGTTCCACCCCAGCCTCCTCGGCCACGGTATTAATCAATTGAGGATTAATCGTTGTTTCGGCGAAAATCACCGGAACCCCACTCTCACGCACCTCATCCACCAACTGGCGAAGGGTTTGGGCGCTGGGTTGTTCTTCGGTACTAATGCCAATTAGGGTTCCTAAAACCTCTAAACCATACGCATTGGCATAATATTGAAAGGCATCATGAGTCGTGACCAACAGGCGATTATTTTCTGGAATTGTCGCGATTTGCTCACGAACCCACTCATCAAGGTTTTCTAGTTCAGCGGTGAACATGGCTGCATTTTGCAGAAAGATAGAGTCATGGGGGGGCGACTCCTCACTCAAGACATCCCGAATATGATTCGTCATCGTAATCGCATGACGCACATCTCCCCAGACATGGGGATCGGGTTCAATTTCCCCATCTTCCTCAAAATCCAAAGCCGGGATAATTTCCCCCAACGCCACCCGTACTGCTGACTCTCCCACCGAATCCACTAACCGAATCAGCCCAGGTTCCAAGTCATAGCCGTTATAGAAAATGACATCGGCATTTTCGAGCGCCACACTATCCTGAGGAACTGGCTCATAGACATGAGGATCGACCCCCGGCTCCAACAGGCCTTCATGGGCGATCGCCTCTCCACCCACACGTTCCACCCAATCGCCAATCATGGTGCTGGTGGAGACCACCCTAAGCCGATCCTCCTCCCCCGTCGGAACAGTCGGCCCACAGCCAACCAGCCCCAATACTAAGACACTCACCACGGCTGAGACAGACGCTTTCAATCCCATCATCTTTTGTAAACACCTCATTCATATTTGTCTCATAAACGTATCATATTTGTCTCATTATTGAGGTACACTGAAGGGAGGTTACCGTCCCACCTGGGAGATTGTTTTGAATTTTACTCATATCAAGTAAGACAGATTAAGATCTCACAACAATCTAAAATCAAATATTTTCCGCTATTTCCCGCTAAAAAATGTCTAGTCTGTATTGCCTAAACTAATCAGCTATGTTTCCCTTTTCTATCACCTCCATCCAGCCTTGGAGACTCAGCCAGCCTCGTATTTTCCATCGCCTCGACGACATTGCCCCCAGTCACTCAGGGGCGATCGCCATCCGCAACCTAACCATTCGCTATCGGGACTGTGAGGCCCTGCGAAACATCAACCTAGAGATTCAACCCGGACAACTCACCGCCATCATTGGCCCCAACGGCGCGGGAAAAAGTACCCTCATCAAAGGGATGCTGGGCCTAATTCCCCAAGCTAAGGGACACATCCACAGTCTCGGCAAGCCTCTCACCCAGCAACTTCAACGAGTCGCCTATGTTCCCCAGCGATCGCAAATTGACTGGACCTTTCCCGCCACCGTCTCCGACGTGGTGATGATGGGCCGCATCCGCAAAACCGGTTGGTTGCACCGCTACTCCCCCAGCAGTCGCCGCATCGCCGCCACCGCCCTAGAGCGAGTTAAAATGAGCGAATTTCGCGATCGCCCCATCGGGGAACTCTCCGGAGGACAACAACAACGAGTCTTTCTGGCCCGTTCCCTAGCCCAAGAAGCCGAAATCTTTTGTTTTGACGAACCGTTCACCGGCGTTGATCGCAAAACCGAGACGATTCTCTTCCAAATCTTCCGAGAACTGGCCGACTCGGGTAAAATCGTCCTCGTCGTCAACCACGATTTAGGGGAAAGCCTCCACCGCTTTGACCAACTCATTCTCCTCAACCGCGACCTCATTGCCACCGGCGATCGCACCCAAGTTCTCACTCAAGACAATATGTATCGCGCCTACGGAGGAATTGTACAGTTTAGCCAATAAAGGCAAAGGGCAAGAAACAGGCAAGAGGGAGAACCACAGAGTCACAGAGGAAGAGGAGGAAGCTTCCCATACTGCCTACTGCCTAGGGCAACCACAGCTCGGCTATCGCTCGCTGACCGCAAGGGATTGCCCCTACGTCTTTTCTTTTGCCTACTGCCTACTGCCTACTACCTTCTTCTCCCCATGATTCTCCACCTTCTCCTAGACCCATTACAATACGGATTCATGCAGCGATCGCTCATGATTGCCATTTGTGTGGGCCTCGTGTGCGCCCTCGTGGGCAGTTACCTGATGGTGCAGCGGTTAGCACTCCTCGGAGATGCCATTAGTCACGCCGTCTTACCTGGAGTTGCGATCGCCTTCCTCTTGGGCGTGAATATCCTCATTGGCGCCTTTATTGCTGGCATTCTCAGCACCGTTTTAATTGCTTGGATTCACACGCGATCGCCCATTAAAGAAGATGCGGCAATGGGGATTGTTTTGTCCAGCTTTTTTGCCCTGGGAATCACTCTTATTACCATTATCCAAAAAGACACCAAAGTTGATTTAATGCATTTCTTGTTCGGCAACATTTTAGGAGTCAGCTCTCAAGATGTTAGAGAGACATTTCTGATTGCAATTATCATTATTTCAACCATTGTTGCCCTCTACAAAGAACTACTTTTTTATAGCTTCGACCCCCAAGGGGCCCAAGCCGCCGGATTACCCACCAACGCCCTCAACTTTGGTTTAATGATTCTCATTGCCCTAACCGTCGTCGCCAGCCTCAAAGCCGTGGGAGTCATTCTCGTTATTTCCCTACTCATCACCCCAGGAGCCACCGCCTACCTCCTCGTTCCTCGACTGCACCAAGTCATGGTTCTCGGTTCCGCGTTGAGTATTCTCTCCAGCATCAGCGGCATGTATTTGAGCTATTACTATAACCTTCCCTCCGGTCCGGCGATCGTCCTGGTTGCCACGGGCCTATTTAGCCTTAGCCTCCTCCTCAGTCCTCGCCATGGCATTCTCAGCCAATCTTTGAAGAAGGCAATAGGCAGTAGGGGAGAAGAAGGCAGCAGGCAGTAGGGAGAAGAAGGGAACAGGGAACAGGGAACAGGGAACAGGGAACAGGGGACGGGGAACGGGGAACAGGGAACGGGGAACAGGGAACGGGGAACGGGGAACAGAAACAATGTAGGGGTAATGCGCAAATGGCTTGCCGAGAAGGGATGTTCTCGTGTTTAGCGACGTATGGGAATCTTTAGAATAAACTCAGTGCCTTGTCCTAACGTGGACTGACATTCAATCGATCCCCCATGTTTGTCCACCACAATTTGGCGACAAATCGATAACCCTAGGCCCGTCCCTTGGCCCACCTGTTTTGTCGTGAAACTGCGCTCAAAAATGCGCGATCGCACCGTCTCCGACATCCCCCGGCCATTATCCGCCACACGAACCACTGCCCAGGCTTCATCCTCCGATAACTCCGTCGTCACAGTAATCACATTCGGCTGTTCCTGCAACAGTTGGTAACTCATCCCCTGACTGGTTTCCTCCAGGGCATCAATGGCATTGGCAATCAAATTCGTAAACACCTGATTTAACTGTCCAGCAAAGGCCTGTACCTCCGGCAAGGAACCATACTGGCGGACGATCTGAATCTCGGGGCGTTTCGCATTCGCTTTGAGGCGATGTTTCAGAATTAAGAGCGTACTTTCGAGGCCATCATGGAGATCATAGCGAACTGGTTGATCGCGATCGCTGCGAGAAAACGTCCGTAACGCCTTGCTAATCTCACGAATCCGATCTACCCCCACCTGCATCGAGGCCATCAACTTGGGGGCATCCTCCAATAGATAGTCCAAATCCACATCCTCGGCATGATCAATAATTTCCTCATCCGGTTCAGGAAGGCGATCGCGATAGAGTTGTAAATGTGCAATTAAATCCCGGATGTAATTATCCGCCAGGGTCAAATTCCCCACAATAAAGCCCACCGGATTATTAATCTCATGAGCAATCCCCGCCACCAACTGGCCCAAGGCCGACATCTTCTCGCTTTGAACTAACTGACGGTTAGCCAAATCCAACTCAGCCAGAGAACGTTCCAACTGTTCCGCCCGTTCCCGCTCCCGTCGTTCTGAAGCCTGTAAACTCTCATAGAGCGTCGCATTCTCAATGGAAATCGCCGCCTGAGAACAGAGTAAGCGCAACAAATCCAGCCGTTCCCGAGTAAACGCTCCCACGGTCAAATTATTTTCCAAATACAGCACCCCCACCAACTTTCCCTGCCGTTCAATGGGGGCACAGAGGAGCGATCGCGGACGATACTGTTGAATATAGGGGTCATTGGCAAAACGTTCAGTCGTTCCCAAACGGCCCATCAACTGACTCGCCGCATCATCCAACGCCACCGCCTCCCGTCGTCGCGCCACATAGTAAATCAGGGAATGGGGCAGGTGCTGACACTGTTCCAACGCTAGTCCCTGACGAACTGTAATCTGTTCCGTCGTCACCGTTCCCGCCGCCTCTACAAATAACGGTGGCACATCACCGGGCGTTGTCTCCAACTCTTGGGGCCCTGCCAAAATCAGGAACCCCGTTTGGGCCCCAGCATTCTCCAGCACAATCTCAATCAACTTTCTCAGCAACGACTCCAAGACAATCTCACTAGAGAGTGCATGAGTCGCTTTAATCGCTGTTACCCGGTCCAACATATCCCCCGTGGACAACTGCACCGAGGTTTCTAACATTGTTTCTAGAGGCGCTGACCCTAGGGTGGCATTGAGGGGGTCACTCCAGGTTTGATCCAGCGATGGCGTCAGGGGTTGCGGACTCAGGAAGCGACGCACCTTCGCCAAAGCACCCCAAATTTGATAATGACGTTCTGCCCCTTGCAGATAGACATGAGCGATGGTTCCTCGCCCCGCTAGACGATAGAACGTCGCCGCCTGTTCATGGGCCAACGCCGCATCAAACCAGCGGCCATAGTCCTTCGCCGTCGCGATCGCGCGATCATAGTATTCCATCGCCGTCAATACCTCACCCTGCTGCTGGCATAACTCCGCCTGTACCAGCAAACACAGAGCTTGAAAGTTCTCAGGAACCCGTTGTGCCAACGCCGCTAGGCGATTGCGCTGGGCCTCGACCTCTTGCAACTCCTCTGAGGACAGAGGAACCCGTAGGCGAGCCAATAGTTGATAGGCCAACTGATAGCCGCCATCCACCAACCCCAAACTAATGGGAGACTGACGCCCGAGGGTGCGCGCGGTTGCCACTGGTTCATCCCACTCTCCGAAAAGCAATTCCGACAGAAGCGTCACGAAAGTCTGCCAATATCGCATCAGGGATTGATCATCAGAAGTCGGGGTAAAAAAGGTTTCGCCCCCACGTTCGCCCCCACGATGGAGATCTTCCCCTGGGGACTGCTCCCCGTCTGCCATTAAGCGTCTCAGAAAAGGCTGCCAAATCTGGGCCATTGCCAACCCCAAACGAGGATAGGTTCCCTGTAAGCTGGCGATCGCCATCTCCTGTCCCTGTCGTGTTGCGGCCAAGGTTGGCTCTCCCCAAAATACTTGGCTGCAATAGGATAACGCCCCCTGAGCTAAGGCTGAGAACCAGCCCTGTTCCCGAGCCATCACTAGCTCCTGTCGCAATTCCGGTAAGGTCTCAGAAAGGGGTTGAAACCAGGGTTGGACTCGCGCCGCCAAGAGAATGTGTACCGTTGTCATAATCTCCGACTCTGCCATCACGGCCGGCTGTTCCAGGGCCGTTTGAACCCACTCCGCCGCCTCTTGCGCCTGCCGCCAGTGACCCTGAGCCGCTTCTAAGCTGGCAAACCAGGTACAGGTTAAGGCCCATTGTCCTGACAGTGGGAGTTGGGGCAGGAGGCTCACCTGCGTGGCGATCGCCCGTTGCAGCAGGGAAACATCCATCAACGCTGCCATCTCCGCCAGGGTGTTGAGCATCTCAAACGCCAACAGTCGTTGAGGGGACGCCGCTTCTGGGGCCTCGTCTGCCAATGGCAAGGGCAATTGGGGCAATCTCGACCCTTCCGTCGCTGCCAACTCAATCCCCAGAGCCGCTAATCCTTGTTCCGCCATCAACTGAGCGCGATCGCCCCGTTGCAGTAAGCCATAGAAACGCAATTGTTGGAAATAGGCCCGGGCTTTCTCCCAATCACCCCGTGCCTCTCGTAACACCGTCGCCAACAACACCTCACTGCGATAACGAGGCACATACTCCAACGCCTGTTGACTGAGATTCACCAAAGCCACTTCCACCTCTAGGGCTTCCAAATACACCGCCAGAGTCAGCTCATAGTTTCGTTGCCAGCCCTCATCTCCCAGGGCAATCCGTCCCACATCCAGATAATCACTCGCCGTCTCCCAAGCACTCGCGGCCTTGGCCTTACGAGCTGCCATCAAATTCAATTGTGCTAACTGTTGTCGTTCCTGGGGATGCACCATCAACGCCGCTCCGGCATTAAACTGATTGACAATCTCAAAAATATGCTCCTCCAACGCCTCCGGCGGAGTGCTGGCCAAAAGCAGTCGGCCGATTTGTACGCGCACATCCTGGCGAATTTCGGGACTAATCAGAGCCAAGGCCGCTTGTTGTACGCGATCGTGGAGAAACTGATAAGGGGTTAGCAACTTAGCAATTTCGGCATCCTCTGCCTCATTCACCCCAGACGCATCTAAAGTCAGGGGAATTTTATACGACTCATTCAGGGGGAGGATCATGCCTTGGGCGATCGCCTCCCATAAATCCGCCGCCGTGCGACGGGGCGATCGCTCGTTCACCACCGACAACACGGTTAAATCAAAGCGATTGCCAATACAAGCGGCCAACATCAGTAAATTCTGAGTCTCCTGGGGCAAGGTTTGCAGCTTGCGCACCGTCAAATCAATGACATTGTCACAAATTTCCACCGACGCCAGGCGATCGCTATCCCAACACCAGCGTCCCTGGGAGCCATCGAAATAGAGCAACTCATCCCGAGCCAACGATAGCAACAACTGAGTCAAGAAAAAGGGATTGCCATGAGTCTTACGCACCATTAAATCCGCTAAAGGTGTTACCTCCGACTCCGGTAAAGCCAAGCTATCGGCAATTAGACGTTGCACCGAGTTGAAATCAAGTCCTTTCAGCCTTAAATGTTCTGGACGAATGCCCTCCCGTTGCAACTCCTCTAGAGTCAACAGCAACGGATGATTGGCCGTGACTTCATTCTCCCGATATGCTCCCACTAACAATAGAGGTTGAGCGCGCTCATGCCCGGAGCGCAACAACAAATCGGCTAACAGTTGAATCGAGGCCGTATCGGCCCATTGCAGGTCATCGAGAAAGAGAACCAATGGATGTTCCGGCTGGGCGATCGCATCAAACAGACGACAGAATAACTCATGTTGAATGCGGGCCGGTACCTCTCCCTGCCAGAGAAGATCGTCCGATGGCGAGGAATTGGGGGAGTCTAATAGTGCTTTGAGTTCGGGGATCAGATGCAGCGCAAGGGTTTGATAGTTGATCGGCCCAACCAGGGGAGAAACGGTCTGATGGCGCTGAGCGATCCCTTGGAAAACTCGCGGCCCGTTACTGCCGGAATGTCCCCCCTTGCTTCCCCCTACCTTGGATTTTGAAGGAGAACTCAAGGGGGAACTCGACGCCGCCCCCAAGGCATCTTGTAAATCCTGCTTCACGGCCTTGAGTCGTGGTTGACTTTCGGCCAGAAGCTGTTCCAAAATGCCGAGAATTGCCTGACGAAAGCCGAAATAGGGTAGATTGCGTTTTAACTGTTCAAACTTACCACTGGCAAAATAACCACGGTACTGAGCCACAGGACGGTGAATTTCTTGCACCAAAACTGATTTTCCGACCCCAGAATAGCCAGAGACTAACAATAGTTCTGTTCCTCCGCCGGACATCACCCGCTCAGCCGCTTGCATCAAGCGAGCTACATCGGTCTCCCGTCCGTAAAGTTTCGCTGGAATCTGGAGTTCTGTGGTGCGATCGAACTGAGCCAGGGGGAAGGCAGAAATGGTCTGTTGGCGTTCTAGCTGCTCTTTACAGATTTCCAGGTCTTTGAGTAAGCCAAAGGCGCTTTGATAGCGGTCTTCAGCACTTTTCGACAGGAGTTTCATCACCACATCCGACAGGGGCAGAGGAAGGTCGGGATTGAGCAGTTGAGGCGGGGTGGGGACTTTAGCGATATGACAGTGAACCAGCTCTAAGGCATCATGGCTCAGAAAGGGGACTCGCCCCGTGAGTAGTTCGTAGAAAGTGACCCCGAGGGAGTAGAAGTCACTTTTGTAGTCCACCCGTCGATTCATGCGCCCGGTTTGTTCTGGAGAGAGGTAGGCCAGGGTTCCTTCGAGACTATTAAAGGGGCGATTACTGGTGGTGGTATGGGTTTCTTGAGATAGACGAGAGGCGATGCCAAAGTCAATCAGTTGAACCTGGCCCGTGTTGGGGTTGTGGACAATGTTGGAGGGTTTGATGTCTTTGTGGACGATTTTGGCTTGATGAAGATCTCGCAGGGCTTTGGCCAGTTGGATAGCAATTTCTAGATACTTCAGAAGCGCGGCGGGGCAGTCTGGCGGACCTGACTCTCGGGTGAAGAGGCGATCGAGAGACGTTCCACCAATATCCTCATAAATCGCGGCCGTAGGACTCTGTTTGAGATCGAGGGCTGCCATCAGATAGGGACTCTGGAGAGAGGCGGCCACATCATACTCATGACGAAGACGCGCAATCTCTGTTAATTGCGGGCATTCCCGGCTGGGAGTTTTAATAATCACCGGTTGGCGATCGCTCTGGCGATACGCCCGATAGACTTGGTTTTTGGGACGGGTTCGTCGATGGCGATCGGCATCAGAACCCGCCAGAGTTTGGGAGGGTTCAGCGGTAATCGCTTCGATGATGTGATAGCCAGTAAGAGAAAGCATCAAGACAGTTAGGAGAAAGGCAGTAGGCAGTAGGCAGTAGGCAGTAGGCGGTGGGCAGTAGGCAGTAGGGGTATGGTATAGTCTATGAACGCTGGAACCGGGCGGTGTTGACAGGAGTGTTATCCATGACAACCAACTCAATTATGAGTGGATTGAACGGACGTGATTTTTTGAGTCTAACAGACCTGAGCGCGGCTGAGGTTGAGGGGGTGCTAGAACTGGCACAGGCGTTAAAGTCCGGGGACATTACCCCCCACTGTCAAAAAGTCTTAGGATTACTATTTTATAAGGCCTCGACCCGGACTCGGGTGAGCTTCTCTGTGGCCATGTATCAGTTGGGGGGACAGGTGATTGACCTCAACCCCAAGGTGACTCAGGTGGGCCGGGGTGAACCCTTGGCGGATACGGCACGGGTGTTAGACCGCTATTTAGATGTAGTGGCGATTCGTACCTTTGCTCACGCTGATTTAGAAGTATTTGCTGATTATGCCAAGATTCCTGTTCTCAATGCTTTGACGGATTTGGCCCATCCTTGTCAAGCGTTGGCGGATTTACTAACGTTGCGGGAGTGTTTTGGTGAGGTTCAGGGAACGACGGTTACCTATGTGGGCGATGGCAATAATGTGGCTCACTCGTTGATGCTCTGTTGCGCGTTATTGGGGGTCAATGTGCGGGTGGCGACTCCGCCTGGGTTTGAACCTCATGCCAAGATGGTGAAGACGGCTCGTCAGTTGGCCGGAGATCGCGCTCAGGTGGAGGTTTTAAATGACCCTGTTGCGGCGGTTAAGGGAGTACAGGCTATTTATACGGATGTTTGGGCCAGTATGGGCCAGGAGGCGGAGGCTCGCGATCGCATTCCTGTGTTCCAACCCTATCAGGTGAATGAGGATCTCATCACCCATGCCGATTCTCAGGTGATTCTCCTTCATTGTCTACCGGCTCACCGAGGGGAGGAGATTACAGACGATGCTATTGAAGGCCCCCACTCGCGAGTTTGGGATCAGGCGGAGAATCGAATGCATGTTCAGAAGGCCTTGTTGGCAAGTATTCTCGGGGCGGTTTAGCTTCGGGGCCAACTTTTAGGGCCTAACGACACCCCAGACTGACGCGAGTGGCTACGCCGGTGATGGGATTGGTTCCTTGGGCGCGATCGCACAGCTTGACGACTTGGAAGCGGTCTAAAATCGTGCCCGAGAAGTCGCAGCCCTCGATATTGGCCTCGGTAAAGGTGCTACTGCTGGCGATCGCATCAACAAAGATGGCGTTACGCAGATTGGCCCGATCAAACACCACGCGATCGGCAAAGGAGTCGGTTAAGTCCACCCCTTCGAGATTTGCTTCAAAGAAACTTCCTTTGGTGAGGATGGTTCCTCGCAGATTGGCCTGTTCAAAGTTAGCCCCCTTCATATTTGCGCCTGCCAAGGCTGTCCCTTCGAGATCGGCATGAGTGAAATCCCGGTAGCGCAAATCAGTCAGGGTGTAGTTGACCGTATTCTCTTGAGCGATCGCCGCCGGGGAACCACTCCCTAGTCCTATTAACAGGATGAACAGCAACAGTCCAGCTCGCCAGAGCCACTGAGTAAATTGGTCTGGCGTGACGCGGGTTAGCCAAAAGGTCACAGTACACTACTCCTTAAAAAATATACCTTCTGTTATACACACATCTTGGCTCAAAGAGCTACATTGCAGGTAGGCTAGGGCATTACCGTTTTCCTGTGATATCGATCGCCTTAACCCCACTGTGCGATCGCAATCTCAGCTAAGGGATATCACTTAGACAAGCGACACAGGTCTTAGGTGCTTTACCAAGTTCTGGGCGATAATAAAGACATCAAGCGAAACGCTGTCCGCCCGATGTTCTTTGCGATTGTCCTGAATCATGAAACCGACTCTTAAACAAACTCCCAACCAAACCCTGAGCAATAGCTCTCTGCCTAACTTAACCAAGCAGCCAAAACTACGTCGCGAGACAGTGCTTCTATACGGAGCGTGGACTATTTTAACTATCTCGATCTTCACAATGATATTCCCAGTATCCAACTCTCATCGTTTCTCGGAATCAGAGTTTTTTGAAACCGTTGAAATTGAGACAGAATCTGGCTTTCGTACATCTCGCTAAAATCAATAAACCCTTGCCTGACAAGTCTTAGAGCGCACCTAGCTCCTCAACTTTTGCCCGCACTGCTTGGATATCTTGCCAGGTGAGCCATTTGGGTTTCCCTTTTTCCCGAGAGGGGTTTCGTAATAAATAAGCCGGATGGAAAATAGGCATACAGAGACGATTTTCCCATTCAAACCATTGACCCCGAATTTTAGTAATTCCCCGCTTTTCCTGCAACAGGGTTTTCACCGCTACAGCACCTGTCATTAGAATCACCTTGGGGTCGACCAAACGAATCTGTTCCAATAAATAGGGTTTGCAGGCTTCAATTTCCTGGGGAGTGGGATTACGGTTACCGGGAGGACGGCATTTAACCACGTTGCATATATAAACGTCTTTTTCAGTATCGAAATTTACAGAAGCTAAAATATTTTCCAACAATTCCCCCGAGCGTCCCACGAAAGGCAAGCCCTGCTCATCCTCTTGTTGTCCGGGCCCTTCCCCAATAATGACCACGGGGGCCTGAGGATTGCCTCGGGAGACCACCGCCTGAGTCCGAGTTGATGCCAGTCCACAGCGTTGACAACTCTGGCAATGGTCATTTAACTGTTCGAGGGTCTCATAGGTTCCTGGGGCAATGGGAACTGAAGCATCTGTCGGGATATCCTCAACCCTGGCCGTCGGGGAAGTCTGGGGGGAGGGGTCTCCAAACAGGCTCAGTTGTTGTTCGTGCTCAGACATCAGTAAAAGAGGGCAAGTCAGGAAATTTTGCCCCTTCATCCTAACCCGTCTTGGTCGCCTCAGGGAGAGGGAGAGACTGATGGACGGCAATTAAGGGCCATTGAGTCTGAGTCGAGGCCTAGAGGTCATTTACGTTCATGAGCGAGGTCTGCCCTATCTTCTAAACCCATTGCTCGCTATCTTAGAAGCAGGAGCAACTGTCCTAATAGACTGCCCAACCCCTACCCCTAGTTCTTATGCGCCTTCGGGAAGTTCTTTGGCCAACCCTTATCCTTGCGAGTCGGACCCATCCCCCTCGCTTTGTGGAACTGTTGATGTTGAGTCTAGCCACCGTCATGTTGCTATTGTGGCTATGGCAAGATCGATGGCCCTATGTCGTTCTCAGTGCCAGCTACGTCTTTGGCGCTGGGATGTCGATTTGGGTGCGGGAGTGGATTCGCCCCCATCGTAGCGATCGCCGCATTGGCCGCACCCGGGCCACAGCCCTATTAGGCTTAACCACCTTACTCATGTTCCTCAGCCTCCAGGAACTCAGCCAGTAGGCCCTTGATGGAGAATCAAGCGATTCCCATCAGGATCATAGCCATAGATCTCTTGACCATGGGAGGCCGTCATCAGCGGCCCCGGAGGCAGATAGCCCATGGCCGTTAAATGGGCGATCGCCCCATAAATATCCTTCACCTCCAAACAGAGACTCATGGTTCCCCGGGCCTCTGTCCCCCTTGCCAACTCTAAAAATTCCCTCTGATGAGCGGTGCTAGGCTTAAAAATCGCCAGTCGCAGTCCGGGAACCTGATACTCCGCATAAGTCCCCGGACTCTCGGTTTGAGGAGGCTGGGAGAACAGACGCGTGTAAAACTCAACCAGGACCTCAACTTGGTCACTGGCAACTGTAACAAAACCATTACAAAGACCCAGGCTCATAGTTTAACGGGAGGGATAACTCACTATAGACTTCATCCTAACTTTAAAGTTCCCCAAAGAATTGAGGTCTAAAAACAAGTTTTGGTAAAGTCTCACAAAATGGGGTGACAAGGGGAAATGGAATTCGTTAGGGTGTATCCATCCTAGATATGTCCCGAGTCCAACCAAGAGAGAACCATCATGAATCGTCGTTTCGTCGCCCTCAGTCTATCCCTCCCCCTGTTCGGAGTTGCTATCGCTGCGCCTCAAGCGAATGCCTTTAGCATTGCTGGTCATTTGGACGGTGAACAAGCCTTCAAAGATTTGGGAGTTGAAACTCCCTGGGCTGCCGAGAGCCGAATTGGCATAGAAGGGCCTGGGGACTACGAAATCGACATTCATAATTCTAATTTCACCGACGTTACCCATCAGCAGTTTAGTTGGGTCAATGGAGCGGAATATGACTTCTCCTTAAGTTTTGATGGCAGTGAACTTATTTATGACGTCGCTGGTGTCACCGTCAGTAAGACTGTGACCCAAAATAGCTTTTCTGACCTCTTGATTCGTACCACTGCTCGTCAGGTGGGCAACAGTGCGGAAGTGAAAAACCTATTTCTCAATGGGGTTGCGATTAGTGAAACCTCTTTCTTCCAATGCCAAGACGCTAGTGGTTGCGATTTCTGGAACTCCTCCCAATATCTCCATATCACGGATGTCTCAGGTCCTTTCAATTTAACCGGAACCTCCGTCTTTTCCTGGGAGGGCGATCGCCCTACTCGGTCCAACCTTGCCTATCAAATCAAACTGGTGGAAGGGGATGACACCCAGCCAGTTCCCGAACCTGCCTCAATTCTGGGTTTAGGCTTAATGGCAGCCGGTGCCAGTCAACTCAAACGCCGTCGCCATAGCTAAGACAACCCCAACCCATTCTCGATTCTCTCTTCGTCGTTTTTCCCCCACTCTACCCAGTGGGGTTTTTTTTTCGCCTGTTCCAGAAACAAATCCAGACGTAAACCCTCGCGATCCGTCCCACAATTGTGTCCCACAATAGAGAGCAGGTCACGTTTAGGTTCAAGATAATGAAATCACGGATATCAGCTTGGCAACGGGTCATTCTAGCCCTCGGCTGTAGTCTTCTCCTCACAGCCTGTCAGATGACTCCATCGCCGGGCGACACTCCCCTAACCCTGACCCTGTGGCATGGGATCAACCCACCTCCCAATCGGGATGTATTCAATGAACTGGTGGCGGAATTTAACGCCGAACAGTCCGATGTTCAAATCGAGGCCCTGTATGTGGGCCAACCGGATCAACAACTGCCGAAAATTCTAACCTCCGTCGTGGGTGGGGTTCCCCCCGATTTGTTGTGGTTTACCCCCATGATTACTGGCCAACTGGTGGAGTTGGGGGCGATTCGTCCCCTAGAGGACTGGTTTGAGGCCTATCCGCAACGGCAAAACCTCGATCCGGCCGTATTGGGAGAGATGACCCTCGATAACCAGATTTGGTCAATTCCCATGGCCACCAACAACTTAGGCCTGTTTTATCGTCCCAGTCTTTTCGAGGCGGCGGGGATTGAGACCTTACCCCGAACCTGGGAAGAGTTGCGGGAGGTGGCCCGAACCCTCACCGTTGATGAGGATGGCGATGGCCGGCCCGATCGCCATGGGATTTTGCTATCCCTGGGAAAAGGGGAATGGACTGTCTTCACCTGGTTAGGATTTCTCTATGGGATGGGGGGTGAATTAATCAAAGAGGGAAGGCCTAACCTGGTCACCCCAGAAGCGATCGCCGCTCTGGAATTTTGGGCCGATCTGGTTGCCGACGGGTCCGTGAAACTCTCCCAACCGGAACGAGGCTATGAACTCAATGACTATCTCGCTGGCCGTGTAGCCATGCAGTTAACGGGTCCCTGGACTCTAAAACAACTTGAAGAATCAGACGTTGATTATGATGCCATGGCTATCCCCGCCGCCAAGCAACAGGCCACCGTCTTGGGGGGAGAACAGATATTTGTCATGAAAACTCGCCCCGAACGGGAACAGGCAGCGTTAGAATTTCTGGAGTTTGTATTGAGCGATCGCTTTCAGACACAATGGGCCCTTGGGACGGGATATCTCCCGGTCACGACAACGGCCCAGGAGAGCGAGGTCTATCAAACCTACCTCGGCGATCGCCCCATCCTCACTGTTTTTCTGGAGCAAATGTCAGGAGCGCATTCTCGTCCTATCCTTGCCAACTATGCTCGTCTGTCCGATAGTCTCGGGCGGGCGATCGAACAAACCTTACTCGGTTCAGATCCCGTGACGGCCCTAGAAACTGCCCAACGGCGAATTGACCGGATTTGGCAACAGCCATAAGGAAATGGTGAAGACACCCCACAACGGGGATCCCAGATGTCTTCACGCCTCTCCTCAACCTCTCTTAATTTTTGGCAGACACACCATGTCCCAACTCCTTCAATCCGTTCTCAACAGCAACAACAAACTGGATCTGCGCCAGTTTTTCGGTGAACTCCGCCTCAAAGAGCAACGCTACCTACTCCGTAACGACATCGAACGGGCCTTTAGCGACTACTGTAAACAGCATCAGAAATCTCAGGAGTTCCAACACCACTCACCTCTGGCCCAACTGATTTACTACACCCAGGAACTCATCGTCGATGGGGAGAGTATTTGTGCCATCATCCGCCCCAAAATTGCCGATCAAGAGGTCTACCGCATCCACGAAGACCTCAGCTATGATGCCATCACCGTTCAAGATCTTCTCGACACCCGCGATCGCTTTGTCGGCCATTACCGTCCCCAAGATGGTGATGTCTTCGAGATTGACTTTGAACCCTTCTATGACTACTCCCCCAGCATCCGCGACCCCAAAAATATCGGCAAAGGGGTCGAATTTCTCAATCGCTATCTCTCTAGCAAACTTTTCCAAGACCCTCGGGAATGGCAACAAACCCTATTTCAATTCCTCAGCCTCCATTCCTACAACGGTCTCAAACTGCTGATTAACCCCCGCATCAAAACCTGGCAACAACTCTCTGACCGAGTTAAACAAGCCATCAGCTTTACCAGTCGGCGTCCTCAACAAGACCCCTACGACAGTTTCCGCTTTGACCTACAAGACTTAGGCTTTGAACCCGGCTGGGGAAATACCGCCGGCCGCGTCCGGGATACCCTCAACATCCTCGATGAACTCATCGACTCCCCCAATGACCAGGTCTTAGAAACCTTCGTCTCTCGCATCCCCATGATTTTCCGCATCGTCTTGGTGTCGGTGCATGGTTGGTTCGGACAGGAGGGGGTTCTCGGTCGTCCAGACACTGGCGGCCAGGTGGTGTATGTCCTCGATCAGGCCCGCAGTCTGGAAAAACAACTACAAGCGGAACTCCATGAGGCGGGATTGGATGTCTTGGGGGTTCATCCTAAGGTGATTGTCCTCAGTCGCCTGATTCCCAACGCCGAAGGAACCCGCTGTAATGAGCGGCTAGAAAAAATTTGGGGAACCGATGATGCTTGGATTCTCCGGGTTCCCTTCCGGGAGTTCAACCCCAAGGTCACTCAAAACTGGATTTCTCGCTTTGAAATTTGGCCCTATCTGGAAACCTTCACCCTCGATGCTGAGAAAGAACTGCTGGCGGAGTTTAAGGGTACCCCGGATTTGATTGTGGGCAACTACTCCGACGGCAATATCGTGGCGTTTCTCCTCTCCCGTCGTCTCAAGGTAACCCAGTTCAATGTAGCTCACGCCTTAGAGAAGTCGAAATATCTCTTTAGTAACCTCTACTGGCAGGATTTAGAGAAGCAATATCACTTCTCGATTCAGTTTACCGCTGACCTCATCGCCATGAATGCGGCCAACTGCATCATCAGTAGCACCTATCAAGAGATTGTGGGCAAGCCGGATAGCGTGGGGCAATATGAGTCTTATCATTGCTTCTCGATGCCGGATCTCTATCATGTGGTGTCCGGGATTAACCTGTTTAGTCCTAAGTTTAATGTGGTTGCCCCTGGGGTCAATGAGGCGGTGTTCTTCCCCTATCTCCGCCAAGAGGAGCGCGTCCCCGGCGATATGGAACGGCTAGATCAGCTCTTGTTTACCGATGAAGACCCTAATCACGTTTACGGTACATTGGATGATCCCAACAAACGGCCGCTGTTTTCCATGGCCCGTCTCGATCGCATCAAAAACCTCTCAGGGTTAGTGGAGTGTTTTGGACAAAACCCGGAGTTACAAGAGCATTACAACCTCATTTTCATTGCCGGAAAACTCCGAGAAGAGGAGTCAGACGATGCCGAAGAGATTGCCGAAATGCGCAAACTCTATGAAGCCATTGAGCGCTACAAGCTCCATGGCAAGTTCCGCTGGCTGGGGGTTCGTTTGCCGAAAGTGGATTCGGGAGAAGTCTATCGCGTCATTGCCGATCGCCGTGGGGTGTTTGTGCAGCCGGCCCTGTTTGAAGCCTTTGGTTTAACGATTCTCGAAGCGATGATTTCCGGACTCCCCACCTTCGGCACGCAATTTGGGGGACCCCTGGAGATTATTCAGGACAAAATCAATGGCTTCTACATCAATCCGACCAATTTGGAGGAAATGGCTCAAAAGTTAGTGGACTTTGCCACGAAATGCCAGCAAAACCCCGATTATTGGTTGGAGATTTCCCACAAAGGCATGGACCGGGTCTATACCACCTACACTTGGCAGATACACACATCTCGTCTTTTGTCAATGGCAAAAACCTATGGATTCTGGAACTATTCTTCTCAGGAAAACCGCGAAGATATGTTGCGCTATCTCGAATCCCTGTTCTACCTCATCTACAAGCCCCGGGCCCAAGCCATGTTAGCCGAACACATGGCCCGATAGCCCCATAGCAAACTGGGGGCAACTTGCCCCCAGTCGGTTTGTGTTTTTGATTGTCTGTCCCCTCCTAAGAGGAATCAGGAATGGGGTTGAGTTCTCGGAAGCGGGCGACCACAAGCCCTTACGAAGAGGGCGACCACAAGGGTACGCCCCTACATCTTGCTCTTGCCTGTTGCCTATTGCCTGTTGCCTATTGCCTATTGCCTTCTCCCCCCTATTGCCTACTGCCTGCTTCTCCCCTGTTCCCTGTTCCCTGTTCCCTGTTCCCTTCTCATTCCCCATTCCGATGTTGCCAAGCCAAATCCAAGAGTTTCGTCCAGCGTTTTTCAGCTTGTTTAGGGGTGCAGTTGAGGATGCTAGAAATTTCACTATTGCTGCGACCTTGTTGTTTCAAGGCAATCAATTTAACTTGTTGGGGGGTGAGGGCCTTGAGGAAGGCTTGCCATTGTCCGGGGGACATCCCCAGATTGCGATCAAGGTCAGCACCGAGCCATTGATGAACCAGCTTCCAGTTGCCAGCGCGGGAGAACTTCTCAACATGGTATTTAAACCGTTGTTGTAGATAATCCCGTTGGCGAGCCGTTAAGCCAAGAATTTCATCAATTTCATGGGCGGGGATGTCTTGGAGTTTCAGGATTAGGTAGTCGATGCACTCGGGTTGTCCCTGCTCTTTGAGATACTTGACGAGGGCTTTGATGACGCGATCGCGCATCACGGACTCAGCGGGGTCGATGGTATCAGACACCATCTGTTCCCGGACTTGACGGGCGGCGGCAGACCGGCTGACGCTTTCGTCTTCTTCACTTTTGCCTGATTCGACGGCCAACTCCATATCGATGGAGGTTTCGGGGGGCTGTCCTTTGGCGAACCCTTGCGCTCTCAGAACAATCAACTGTTGGGAGTTGCGCCCTGGGAGGGAAATACGCCGTTTGGCATATTGTTCGGTGAAGGCCATATATTCCGCCAGTTCAACGCGAGTGCGGGGGGTGTAGTTCGGGAGCACATCATGTTCTCGGCGGAAGGCCCGTAAGACTTCGATATAAAAGCCTTGCAGGAAGTCCTCAATCAGGCTGTAGCGTCCTTGGAAGCCAAGCCGCGCCCGAGTCGGGGCAATATGACGATAGACAATCACACTGAGGTTACTATGGAGTTCACTCCGTCCCCGTTTGGACCCGAGTTCGTAGTAACCGGCTATTTTTTGAATACGATGTTGGGCCAGGTTGAGTTGCCATTTTTTCACTTCTCCCGAACGTTGGATGCGATCGCTCTTTTCACAAATTCGCTCAACTTCCCGCGCAATCCTCTCCGCCACAGCTTTGGCACTCCGAGAACGGGTCTCGATGGCTTCGCCTAGGCGTTGGTTTAAGTTTTCCGTTAGGGGATCAGCAGCGTCCGGAGTGGGGCTGGGACCCGATGATATAGATTGGGGTTGGGCTTGGTCGATGTCACGATGGAAGGAGGTTTGAAGTTTAATAGTCATGATGGTAGGTTGCAGGTAGCGCACTGGGTGGGCCATGAACAGATGGGTGAAACGACTTGGTGCTTCCGGGTGGAAGTCCTGTTAGCTTCTTTGCTGTCCACACTTCAACTGTAGAGAGGCTTTGAGCCAACTGAGTCCTCGTTCATGCCACTCTTTCAACCTTGCGATCGCGCCGTAACCAGTTGCCTAACTGCCTGGGTTTTCGCGTTTGTTCGGGATGCCGAACAAATTCCCCGAACCTAGACAAGCTATACCGTTGAGGTTAGCGATCGCCCTGTGTCCCGCCTGAGACGACCGTGGGACAGTTACCAGAGCGATCGCACCCCCTGAGATCACTGTGACAATTGGCACAGTCAACTCAACGGGACATCCCTCTTCCTGGACTCAGTCCGTTGAAGAGGTCATCACAATCATCACCTGTGACCCAGGACGATTAAATCCAGGCGGCGGCTGTTTCCCAATTCAAGCCTCGGCGGACAATTTCGGGATAATTCGCATCAGTTAAATCCAAAATGGTGGACATCTCATACCCCGGTTCGCTGCCGTCGTCGATAATCAGGTCGACTAATTTCTCCCAGCGATCGAACAATTCGGCTTTGTCCAGGGTTTGTCCTACCTCTAAGGTGGGAATCGGTGTACTACTGTCTTTATCCAACAGATAGGCCGAGGTTGAGGCAATGGGAACTTGCAAGGCGTCCAGGAGGGCAAGACAGACGGGGCGATCGGGAACCCGAATCCCCGTGGTTTTACGTTTGGGGGACATCACCAGTTTGGGCACTTGCTTGGTGGCCGGTAAGAGAAAGGTGAAGGGTCCAGGGATAAGACGCTTCATAATTCGGTAGGCCGGATCAGACACTTGGGCATAACTGGCAATGTTGGAGAGGGAGGGACAGAGAAAGGTTAACGGTTTTTCATTGGAGAGTTGTTTAATTTGACGAACCCGTTGAACGGCGGACTTGACGTTAATATCGCAGCCGATGGCGTAGACCGTATCGGTGGGGTACAACATCACGGCCCCTTGAGCTAGGGCATCCCTAATTTCTTCTATTCGCCGAGGTTGGGGGGTGTCCGGATGAACTTCGTAAATGGTTGCCATAATGGTGAGCTAAAACCTTCTAAATCAAATGCTGGGTGCATAGAACAGCCCCGCCAACCTATAATCGCATTGGATTTGGGATCACTACAGGGTTTGGGGGCAACAGAGCCGAAAATGAGCAGTCGCATTGCCTATTTTGATTGTCCGACGGGTATCGCTGGCGATATGTGTTTGGGGGCCCTACTCGATGCTGGGGTTCCCTTGGAGTATCTGGAACAGCAACTGGCCGGTTTGGGCTTGGGGGGGGCATTTCGCCTGCGCACTGAACGAGTCCAACGCCAAGGCCAAGATGGTCTAAAACTCCATGTGGAGTTATCCGCCACACCGGACGACTCCCCCACCGCTGACGGCCATCATCATCACCATCACGGCACTCGTCACCTGCCGGAGATTGAAACCATGATTCAGGGCGCGAATTTGAGCCAGCGTGCTACGGACTGGAGTTTGAAGGTGTTTCGACGTTTAGCGGATGCGGAAGGCTCTGTTCACGGCATTAGCCCCGATCACGTGCATTTTCATGAGGTGGGGGCAGTGGATGCCATTGTCGATATTGTAGGTACTTGTGTTGGCTTAGATTGGCTGGGGGTTGACCGAATTCTCTGTTCGGCCCTCCCCAGCGGCGGTGGGACGGTGAAGGCAGCCCATGGACGACTTCCGGTTCCGGTTCCGGCGGTGTTGAATTTGTTGGAGACGCGGGGGGTGATGCTCTATGACAATGGCATTGCGCGGGAGTTAGTGACCCCCACTGGGGCAGCCTTGATGGTGACTCTGGCGGAGTCGTTTGGCCAGGTTCCGGCGATGCGGCTGCAACGAACGGGGTTGGGCGCGGGAACTCAGGAGTTGCCCATTCCCAATCTTTTACGCCTCTGGTTGGGGGAAACGGAGGAGTCTCTCTGGGGCAGCGATCGCGTCTGTGTGTTGGAGACTCAGTTAGATGACACCACCCCCCAGGTGATTGGCTATACCTGCGATCGCCTGTTTGAGGTGGGGGCGTTGGATGTGTTCACCCAGGCAGTCCAGATGAAGAAATCCCGCCCCGGGGTTCTCCTGACGGTGATTTGTCCCCCGGATCAACAACGCACCTGTGAGGCGGTGATCTTCGAGGAAACTACGACCCTGGGGATTCGCCAAACCCTGCAACCGCGATCGCTGCTCCAGCGTCATTTTGAAACCGTAGACTTGGAGGGCCAAACCGTTCGCCTCAAAATTGCCACCGATGCAACGGGTGCAATTCTCAATGTCCAGCCGGAATATGAGGATGTGGCGGCGATCGCCCGAAAACAGCAGCGTCCCTGGTCTCAGGTGCAACAACAGGCCCTACAAGCTTGGCACAGCCATCACTCTTAACCCCGTGAATCCCCACCCTGAATCTCGACAATGAAAACAATTATCATCTACCATAGTCACTAACCGCCGCAGCGTTAGGATTTATGGTCAATACCCCCATGCTAAACACCGTTCCCGTGACCGTGCTGACTGGGTATCTGGGAGCCGGCAAAACGACACTCCTCAACCGCATCCTTACCTATGAACATGGCAAGAAAGTCGCTGTCATCGTCAATGAGTTTGGTGAAGTCGGGATTGATAACCAGTTGGTGATTGATGCCGACGAAGAAATTTTCGAGATGAACAACGGCTGTATCTGCTGCACCGTCAGGGGTGACCTGATTCGTATTATCGGCAATTTGATGCGGCGACGCGATAAATTTGACCATCTGGTGATTGAAACCACTGGCTTGGCTGACCCAGCCCCCGTGATTCAAACCTTCTTCGTCGATGACGAGATGCAAGAACAACTGAACCTCGATGCGGTGGTGACGGTGGTGGATGCCAAACATATCCATGATCATTGGGATGCAGACGAGGCCCAAGAACAAATCGCCTTTGCTGATGTCATCCTCCTCAACAAGACGGATCTCGTCAGTGAAGCCGAGTTAGAAGACCTAGAGGCCCGCATCCGCTCGATGAACATCATGGCCAAGGTCTACCGCACTCAAAATGCTGCCATTGAGATGCAGCAAATTCTCGGGGTGAATGCCTTTGATCTCAACCGGGCCCTAGAGGTTGATCCTAAGTTTCTCGAAGAAGATGCCCATGAGCATGACGAGACGGTAGGCTCAATCGCCCTCGTTGAAGCCGGGGCGATTGATGGGGAGAAACTGAATGCTTGGCTGAGTGAGTTGTTGCAAACCCAAGGCCCCAACATCTTCCGCATGAAGGGCATTTTGAATCTGGATGGGGAAGAGGAGCGATTCGTGTTTCAGGGGGTGCATATGCTCTTTGATGGTTCCCCCGATCGCCCCTGGAAGCCTGAGGAAGAGCGCAAAAATGAACTGGTCTTTATTGGGCGGGATCTCGATGCTATGCAGCTCGCAGAGGCGTTTCGCTCATGTCTCGTCTAAACCAACCTCCCCTAGAACAAGAGCGTCGGGGTCAGTTGCAGGAATATGGAACCGCCCTGGCTTGGACTCCTGAGGGCAATGAGCTGGCGATCGCCTCCGCTGCTGGAGAGATTGTGCTGATTCCCCTCGATGGAGGTCCTCAGCAGGTACTCCAGGAGGCCGATGGTCAATCGATTGATGTGTTGGCCATTTCCCACGATGGTCAGTTTCTGGCCGCTGGAGGACAAGCGGGAACTCTACTAATTTGGCGGTTGGGGGAGTCTCCAGAGCTAATTAGCCGCCTAGACAACTCCCGCACCTGGTTAGAGCATCTGGCTTGGCATCCCCAGCGCAATGAATTAGCCATGGGGTTAGGCTCCTATGTGCAAGTCTGGGATGCTGAGGCGGCCGAAGTGGTGACAACCCTGATGTTTGAATCCTCCTCGGTGTTGGATTTGGCCTGGCATCCCGAGGGAACTCAGTTAGCGGCGGGGGGTCATCAGGGCATTAAAGTCTGGAATTGCCAGGATTGGGATGACGACCCTCAACTCTATGAGATTCCAGCGGCCAGTATCTGTCTGGCTTGGTCAAACAATGGCGAATACCTGGCCTCAGGCAATATGGATCGCACGTTAGTGGTTTGGGCCCAGGGAAATCCCTATCCTTGGCGAATGCAAGGCTTTCCCGCCAAGGTGCGTCAGTTAGCCTGGTCTGAGTTTTGGTTGGGGGAAGCCCCCCTGTTGGCCTCTAGCAGTCGTGAGGGCATTGTTGTCTGGCACAAACAGCAGCAAGATGATGCGGGTTGGAATCCGCAACTGTTGGAATTGCATAATGCTCGCGTTAGTGCGATCGCCTTTCAGCCTCAAACTCAACTGTTAGCCTCCGCCTCGGAAGATGGCTCGGTTTGTCTTTGGCAGAATGCCGAGGAAGTGGTGCAACTCCTCGATGGAGCTGCGGCCGGGTTTTCGGCTTTAGCCTGGAACCCCAGTGGCACGGCTTTGGCCGCTTTGGGAGAAGCGGGGGACTGGCTCATCTGGAAACAGGGCCGCGGCAAGAGGGGATTTTTAAACGATATTTTTCGGAATTAATCAATCTGTTGGCGTCGCTTTGCGGTTAAGTTTGCAATAATAATGATTATCATTTCTACTGTCCTCGCATTTCAACAGACCTAACCATGTATAGTTTCCATCCCTTACAACAGCTTCTGGGGCTATCCCGCCGGGCTGCCCGTCCTCTCTGTGCGATCGCCGCCTCTGTGACCCTCGTAGGGTTAGGGAGTTGTGCTGCCGAACCCGAAGACCCCACCCAGGCCGCCTTAGGCGACGCCGAGACCGAGGAACTGCGGGTCATGACCACCTTTATGCCCATGACTCAGTTCACGAAAGCCGTGGTGGGCGATCGGGCTGAAGTCGTGCAACTGTTGCCAATTGGCGTCGATCCTCACGACTATCAAGCTCGGCCCGCAGAAGTGCAGGCCTTGGGCCAAGCCGATGTACTGGTCAAAAACGGTTTAGAAATGGAGTTCTTTCTCGACAGCCTCATCGCCAACGCCGAAAACCCGGATCTGCGGATTATTGACACCAGTGAAGGGGTAGCCGTTCTCTCCAATGAGGAAACTGGGGGTCATCATCACCATCATGGCCATGATGACCACGACCACGGTCATAGCCATGATGACCACGACCACGACCACGGTCATAGCCATGATGACCATGACCACGACCACGGTCATGATCATGGCGATGGACATCATCACCACGACCATGGGGAATACAATCCTCACATCTGGCTCGATCCCAAACGAGCGATCCAACAGGTGGAAAACATCCGTGATGGCTTGATTTCCGCTGACCCCGAGGGAGAACCGGACTACACCGCCAATGCCGCCGCCTTCATTGAGCAATTGCGGGATCTCGATGCTGAAATCAGCGAGGCCTTAGCCCCCTATGCGGGAGAAACCTTTGTGGTCTTCCATGACTTTGCCCCCTACTTTGCTGAGAGCTACAATTTAGAAACGGATTTCCTAGTGGATGTCCCCCACGCGAATCCCTCTCCGGGCGATGTGCAGCGAATTTCCGAACAAGTGGCTCAAACCAATCTGAAGACGCTTCTGGCTGAACCCCAGGCAGGAGAGGACACCTTTGCCGCCCTAGCCGGGGATTTAGGTATCAACGTCAGCATTTTCAGCCCCATGGAAATCGCAACCAGTCCTGAGGATTTGCAACCCGAAGCCTATCTGACGATGATGCGTGAGAATCTGGCCAATTTGCGAGACGCCTTTGGGGGTTCTGCCCAATCTTGGTGGTATCGTGAAGTACCAGAACTTGCGGCAGCGAGTCATTAACACAACCCCCTCGTCACAGGGGGAAGTCCTGGCCTAGGACAACTAACAACAACGGAGGGAAAAGTTGAGTGACCTTGTCATGACCGTTAATAACCTAACGGTGTATCGTGAAACCTATTTGGCGGTACGGGATGTCTCGTTTTCCCTGGAGACGGGGACTGACACCGCCATCGTCGGTCCTAACGGCGCGGGAAAAAGTACCCTGGTTCAAGCTCTGTTAGGGATTTTGCCCCGCAAAGCTGGGGATGTTTTCATCTTAGGGCAACCCTTAAGCCGTCGGGGCCATCTTCCCTCCGTTGTCCGGGAACAAATTGCCTATCTGCCCCAGAATTTCCTTTTTGATCGTCGGATTCCCATCACCGTCGAGGAGTTAGTGGGGTTAGGCTGGGATGCGCCGGGAATTAGACTTCCTTGGTTAGGGGGGCGACAGCGATTTCACCAGGTCCGTCAGGCCTTAGCGCGAGTCGATGCGGCTCATTTGCGATCGCAATCCATCAGTAGCCTCTCCGGTGGAGAAATGAAGCGAGTGCTACTGGCTTACTGTTTAGTGCGTCCCCGCAGTCTCTTGATTTTAGACGAAGCTCCGGCAGGGTTAGATATCCAAAGTGAGTCAGAGTTTTATCAACTACTCTATCAGTTAAAACAAGAACAAGGTTGGGCGATTTTGCAAATTTCCCATGACTTGGAAATGGTACGCCGACATTGCGATCGCGTCCTCTGTCTCAATCGAACCTTACGCTGTGAGGGGGTTCCTGAAGTGGCACTGTCCCCAGAAAATCTCGTAGCGGCCTATGGCAACGATCGCACCCCATATCATCATTCTCACTATTAAGTTTAATTCCTATGTCTTTGACGGTTGAACTCGCTCGTGTCAGCGATTTATTTCAACTTCCTTTCATGCAGCGGGCCCTCATCGGTGGGGTTTTAACGGGCATGACGGGGGGACTTTTAGGGAGTTTTGCCGTCCTGCGACAATTATCCTTTTTTAGTGATACCCTGGGACATTCCGCTCTCTTGGGAATTAGCTTTGGGGTTTTATTGGGTCTGAATCCTACAGTTGTCTTGCTCCCCTTTGCTGTTGTTTTTGCGTTAGGGGTCTCCTACCTTCTGGAAAAAACAAAGCTCTGGACAGATGCTCTATTAAACATTGTCTATTCAGCTTCCCTGGCAATTGCTATTATTTTGCTAAGCTTTATTGGACAGTATAAAGGGGGCTTAAATAATCTCTTATTTGGCGATATTTTAGGGATTCGCCCAGGAGATTTAGTCTTTAGCGCCATACTCCTAATTGCCTGTATTTTGTTTGTGGGTTTGACCCTACGAACTCAAATGCTTGTGACTCTCCATGAAGAATTAGCCATGGCGCGAGGGATTTCCGTCTCCAGACATCGGATGTTATTTACAACCTTATTGGCTTTGGTGGTGGGCATTTCCATTAAGGCGATCGGGGTGTTGCTCATTAGTGCCTTCGTGGTTATCCCCGCCTGTACTGCACAACTCATCACGGGAAATTTCACCCGCTATATTGTCATATCGACGATTGTTGGTGCCTTCAGTGCCGTGGGAGGAATGCTCATCTCTGCCTTTTGGGATTTGCCCTCAGGGCCGAGTATTGTAGTCACGCAACTGAGCTTATTTTTTATCGCTACCTCCGTTCCTCTGGCCCGACGAGTTTTCTCCTAGGGGTTTCTTCGTGGATGAAAACCATCAGCTTTCTGGCGAACTCTCGTGAGGTTCAGGGCCATAGGTAATGTGTTCCGACTGATAATTGGGGGGTTCCATGTGAATCGTTAGGCGAACCGGGGCAAACCGCTTCTCTAGGCGTGCCTCAATCTCCTCCGTAATGTTATGGGCCGTCGCTAAGTCTTTGGCATCTACTACCACGTGCATCTCCATAAACACCTGGCGGCCATTTAAGCCCCGCGAGGCAATATCATGACAGTTGATGACCCCAGGAACAGCCATGACAATACGATGGATGGCTTCTGGGGTGATCGCCATCTCATCAATCAACCAGGGTAAATTCTCCCGCAACACCTGCCAGCCGCTGTGAAACACCAACCCCGCCACCGGAATTGCTAAGATGATATCTAACTGGGGATAGCCCAGCCAAACCCCAAGCAGCCCCAGCATGACCGTAATCGTAATCCAGACATCACTCATGGTATGGTGTGCATCGGCAATCAGGATCTTGCTGCCGAGTTTCAGGCCCACCCGTCGCTCATAATAGGTAACAAGGATATTTACCCCTAACACCACGAGCATCAGCACTAGCACTAGAGGGGACATCGTTACTGGATTCTCCTCAGCGAACAGACGCTCAAAGACCCCCTTAACAATCTCAAAAAACGCCGCCCCCAAAAACGCCGCAATTCCCAGGGCCCCAATGGCTTCAAACTTCTGATGGCCATAGGGGTGCTCGCGATCGGGTTCCGGGGAGGATAACCGGCTTGTCACCAAACCGAGAATGTTACTGGCCCCGTCCGTTGTACTGTGCAGAGCATCGGCCACCAAACTCAGAGATCCCGTCCACCAGCCCAAACCCGCCTTGATCACAACGACAAACACATTGAGACCTAATGTAACGATCAAGACACGCTGCACCTGCGGGCGATGATCAACAACCATGGTCTTTTAGCTCCAAAATCAAGAAAAGTTCATGAAACGTAACTCATCGCTGTGCTTAAACTAGGATACATCACGAATTCTACGCAAACTCAGTTGAATCGGCTAACTTAGAAAAGAAGCGCTTTAAGACCAACCCATAGCATGAAAACTTCAAATCCCCGTAAACCCTCATCTCTGGCTGCACGAAGCCTCAAAGTCGTGGGTATCTTGTTGATTCTATCGTCCTTCCTCGACATCCTAATTATTCCAGCACCCTATCAACCCTTAGACTTGCCCTGGCGACTTCAGTTTGCCTCAACGGTTGTTGATCGCGGCGTTATCCCGATGATTGGGATTGCCTTAACCTTTGCCGGGTACTGGATGGATACCGCTGGTGCGGCGACAGCCTTACCCCGTAAAAAATGGCAAGACTTGCGCTTTTGGGGCTTGATTCTCTCAAGCTTCCTCGGGGTTGTCTTCCTTCTGGTAACGGCGATTCACTTTAACGACGTGCGGATGCAAAGTAGTACTCGCTTGCAAGATATCCAACAACAAGCACGTCAAGCGGAAACCGAGTTGAATATCCAGCTCGGGAGTGAGGAGTTCCAGCAACAAGTCACTCAACAACGGACCCAACTCGAAACTCAACTCAGAGGACTGTTGGAGAATCCCGATCAGGTCAATCAACTCCTAGAAAGTGAGCAAACTCCACAACAATTACGGGCTTTATTGGAAGCCTCTCAAGAAAATCCTGAGGAGATCGATCGCTTTTTAGATGAGCAGGCCTCACAGCTTCCCGAACAGCTCGGTGGACAAATTCGTGAGCGGCAGTTAGAACTCGAACAGCAAACACGCCTTGCTGCCTGGAAATCAGCCTTCCGAATTGGCACCAGCAGTTTGTTACTGGCCATCGGTTACATCTTAATTGGCTGGACGGGACTCAAAGGCATGATGCGTCCTCGTCGGGCCGCTCGCCAAGCCCCATCTGCTAACTAGATTTCCTGAATTGCATGTTGGGGTGGATCTGCTAGGCCCCAAGACGGTGTTCACTCTGGGAGCGATCACCGCTCCTCAGTCTGGAACACCGTTTCGGTGTCCTTGACCATCTATGATTTTTTGTCCCCGAGTCTATGTTTTCCATCTACATCCTGACCTACAACGAAGAAATTGATATCGCCGAGTGCATTGAGTCAGCTCAAGAGTCAGACGATATTATTGTGGTTGATTCATTGAGTGGCGATCGCACAGTAGACATTGCCCAAGGTTATGGGGTTCGTGTTGAGCAACACGCCTTTGAAAGTCACGGTAAACAGCGGACTTGGATGTTACAGTCCATCCCAACTAAATATGAATGGGTCTATATCCTCGAAGCGGATGAGCGGATGACCCCCGAACTGTTTGCCGAATGTTTGGCGGCGACGCAACAGCAGGAGTTCATCGGCTACTATGTGGCCGAACGGGTCATGTTTATGGACTGTTGGATTCGCCGCAGTACCCAATATCCCCGTTATCAACTGCGGCTGTTCCGTAAAGATAAGGTGTGGTTTGATGATTACGGCCATACCGAACGAGAAGTTTGTGACGGCCCTACCTCGTTTTTACAAGAAACCTATCCCCACTACACTTGTGGCAAAGGGTTAAACCGTTGGATTGAAAAGCATAATCGCTATTCAACCGATGAAGCCAAGGAAACCCTACGTCAGCTCTCCTATGGACGCATTCAATGGCGTAACCTGTTGTTTGGCGCCACGGAAGTGCAACGGCGACGTGCCTTGAAGGACGTATCCCTACGACTTCCGTTTCGTCCTCTGATTCGCTTTGTTTATATGTATATCGTTCTGCGAGGCTTCCTCGATGGACAGGCCGGCTTTGCCTGGTGTACCTTGCAATCGTTCTATGAGTATCTAATTTTGCTGAAAGTCCGGGAGTTGAAACGACAAGGCTATGTTCCCCCGCCCCCCAACGAGACTCACTCGCCTCAGTCTCACACCTCCAACGAAGAACCCTCAGCCCTAAAAACCCCCTTTTGAGCGATCGCCCCCCTAGCGGTGATCGGATGGATGTTACCCTTGAGACAGGGAGATTCTTGATCCCCAAGGTTTAATCGCGATCATCGCGATACAGGTAGCCGTTTCTGACCCCCCTTTGCAACAATTCTTCACATCTCCTAAGATAAGAACATCACCCCTAAAGGTGGCCGTTACCCCAATTAGGGTTTACGCCCTTTGAAAGGATCAGATCGGTCAATTCAGTTATCGCTCTTTTGGATGAGAGTAAGGTATCCGTGCTGCAACGTTTACGGCAAGATTTAAAAAACGATTTAATTGCGGGATTGCTCGTCATCATTCCGTTGGCCACAACCATTTGGATTTCTTTGGTTATTGCCAACTGGACGATTGACTTTTTGACTAGTATCCCCAAGCAGATCAACCCCTTTGACGGCCTCAACCCAATTTTAGTCAATCTGTTAAACCTACTGGTGGGGTTAACAGTTCCCTTATTAGGGATTCTCTTAATCGGTTTGATGGCGCGGAACATTGTCGGGCGCTGGCTACTAGATTTTGGTGAAAATTTGGTTCAAGCGATTCCCTTGGCCGGTTCCGTTTACAAAACCTTAAAGCAACTCTTACAGACACTTCTACAAGACTCAAATAGTCGATTTCGCCGCGTCGTTTTAATTGAATATCCCCGCAAAGGGGTCTGGACTCTGGGTTTCGTCACCGGGAATATCAGTAGTCAGATTAAGGCCCACATGAGCGAGGTAATGCTGAGTGTCTTCATCCCCACTACGCCAAACCCGACCTCAGGATGGTACGCTATTATTCCCGAACGGGAGGCCATCAACGTTAACTTGTCGATTGAGGATGCCTTCAAAATCCTAATTTCGGGTGGTATTGTTTCCCCTGCCCCTCCCGAACAATTGGCTGAATCCCAACGGCCCACCCTAGAACAACTACTCTCCCGTCGCAAAAACAAGTCGGAGTTAGACCCCTCGATTCCCGTGGTTGAAGAGAATGCGGAAACAGTCGAAGGATAAGCCGTCACAGCCTTTGAGGGAGAAGAAGAAGGGAACAGGGAACAGGGATAACCTACCCCTAACCCCTCCCAGGAGGGGAGAACTTGCCTATTGCCTACTATCTTTGCTTCCCCTACTGCCTACTGCCTTTCTTCCCCTACTGCCTTCTTCCTCCCCCCCGTTCCCTAGTCCTAACTGATCATGCAAGCTCGTAGCATCTCCCGTGAATTGGCTTTACTAAGCCTCAGCCAACTTCCCAAACGCTCTAGCAAACTGAGTCAACAGCAACTTAGTGATTTTATCGTGGCGGCCGTTCGTGCCATGACCCTGGAGGTTCATGAATCCCTAGAAACCGCTGCCGCTGAACTCAAACGGGGCTACGATCGCCTCATGGAGCAGGAATTACGCGACAGTGACATCAAAAACACCGACATCCAAAGCTCTAAAGCCAGTTTGACGGAAGCTATGGAGTTAACCCGTCATGCCATTGATCGTTTGGGGATGGCGATCGAACTGCCGGAGTTTGTCCAGTTAGCGAATCAGGCTGAGGTGCAAGAGTACACCCTAGAACTGTTGTTGCAGGTGACCCAACATCGCCAAGAGATTGATCAGTTCCTCGATCGCACCATCGTTGATTGGCAACTCGAACGTCTCCCCCATGTTGAACAGAACATTTTGCGGTTAGCCACCGCCGAACTTTGCTATGTGGGAACCCCCGAGCAAATCGCCATTAACGAAGCCGTGGAACTGACTAAACGCTACAGTAGTGAAAAAGCCCATCGCTTTGTCAATGGGGTGTTACGTCGGGTTGTGGAACTACGCGATCGCCCTGAGGACTCCCTAACGCAAAGGGCATCGGATGCGATCGCCTCAGATAATCCCTCCGGTTTATAATCTAATATCTTCAACGATCTTCAACTCGTCTAGTTTCAACACGCGCATTATGGTTTTTAACTGGTTCCGTCGTAAATTCGATCGCAGCGGGAGTCAAGAAGAAGAGGACCAAACCTCTGCTAATCAGGACGCAACCACGGTTGAGGAGACTGAGACGGCGGAGGAAGACGCCACTGAGTCGGACAGCTCATCAGAGTCCTCTCCCCAAGACGACTATCTGGCTTGGGCGAAAGCCGCGTATCAAAATATCCAACAGCAACAAGGGACAACCATAACAACGGATGCACCTGAGCCAGAACCCGAACCTGAACCTGAGCCGGAGCCGGAACCTGAACCCGAACCCGTAGCGGAAACTCCTGTTGAACCTGAACCTGAGCCTGAGCCGGAACCCGAACCTGAACCCGTAGCGGAAACTCCTGTTGAACCTGAACCTGAGCCTGAGCCGGAACCCGAACCTGAACCCGTAGCGGAAACTCCTGTTGAGCCTGAACCTGAGCCAGAGCCGGAACCGGAGCCAGAACCTGAACCTGAGCCAGAGCCAGAACCCGTAGCGGAAACTCCTGTTGAACCCGAACCTGAGCCGGAACCAGAACCGGAGCCAGAACCGGAGCCAGAACCCGTAGCGGAAACTCCTGTTGAACCCGAACCTGAGCCTGAGCCAGAACCTGAACCGCAAACCGAGGCAGTTCCGGCTTGGATGAAAGCTAGTCAAGAGCGTCAAGAACGACTAGAGCGGTTAAAAGCCGAAGCCATTGAAACTCCCGTTGAGCCAGAACCGGAGCCAGAACCCGAACCGGAGCCAGCCATTAGCTTTGACGAAAATTTCGTGTGGTCTGCTGAAGTTTTGGCAGCTCAGGGACGTAAACCCGAGGATATCTCCATCGAGGAGATTACCTGGCTAAAAAAACTGCGTCAGGGACTCGGCAAAACCCGTCTCGGACTCATCAACCAGTTAAAATCCATTGTCGGTCAGGGGCCCCTAAACAAAGATGCCGTCTTTGAAATTGAAGCCTTACTGCTGCAAGCCGATGTAGGGATTGAAGCCACCGACTTTGTCATCGAAACCCTACAACAGAAACTGCGAGATGAGACCCTTCCTCCCGAAGAGGCGATCGCCTATCTCAAACAAATCCTACGGGACTTGCTCGACAAGCCTTACGAGGAGGGCTACAAACCTGACTTCATCCCTGAGAAAGATCAGTTCAATATTTGGCTGATGACCGGGGTCAATGGAGCCGGTAAGACCACCACCATCGGCAAACTGGCCCATCTGGCGCAAAAATCCGATTATCGCTGTCTGATTGCGGCGGCCGATACCTTCCGAGCCGCTGCCGTGGAACAGGTGAAAATTTGGGGACAACGTAGTAATACGGATGTCATCGCCAATCCAGGCAAAAATACTGACCCAGCGGCGGTGGTGTTTGATGCGATCGCCGCTGCCACGGCCCGCAATACAGAATTGCTCCTAGTGGATACAGCGGGCCGGTTACAGAATAAGAAAAACTTGATGGAAGAGTTGAGCAAAATCCGCCGCATCATCGACAAAAAAGCTCCCAATGCTCACATTGAGTCTCTCTTAGTCCTGGATGCCACCCTGGGACAAAATGGCCTACGTCAGGCAGAAGTCTTCGCGGAAGCGGCACAACTCAGTGGCGTGGTCTTGACAAAACTCGATGGAAGTGCTAAGGGCGGCGTAGCTCTGGCGGTGGTGAAACAGTTAGGCTTACCCATCCGCTTTATCGGCGCCGGAGAAGGAATTGAAGATTTGCGCCCCTTCTCCAGTTATGAGTTTGTTGAGGCGTTGTTGAATGGTTGAGGGGGAGAAGGAGGCAGTAGGCAGTAGGCAGTAGGGGAAGCTTGCTCCGTGTCCTCTATGACTCTGTGGTTCTCCCCCCTCTTGCCTCTTGCCTTCTCCCCCCTCTTGCCTCTTGCCTCTTAAAAAACTTGCTGCCACACCTTGCCATCGAGGTGGCTGAGGGCGTGATCGCTGTCAACCTCGATTAAGTTGACCCAGGGGCGAGTTTGGGCGTAGTCGCGGCTGGACTGGATGGGGATGATCTCATCCTGGCGTCCGTGGATGATGGTGGTGGGGACGGGACGGGTGAAGCGTTGTGCTGGCCAGGTTCGTGCGTCTTCGACGAAGTGATAATGCAGCGGGAGCGATCGCCCCTCGCCATAATGGTAAATGGCCCGATGACCCGACTCTTGCCAATGCTGCAACTCAGCCGCCGTCAGCCAACAATCGGGAAACCCGAAGGCGGGGGCGAGTAAGACGACCCATTCCACCGTCAGGCTCTCCTGAGCCACCCAGGCCGCCGTTAAGCCTCCCAAACTAGAACCAATGAGGGCGACCTTGTCCTCCTGGGCAATCCGGGCTGAGACCTGGCGAATTTGGCGGCTGACAGTAAGCTGAGAAAAGCCACCATCGTTGAGATCCAGTCGATACAGGACTTGTCCCTGTTCCCAGAGACGATCGCCGAGTAGTTGCGCTTTACGAGACTTGGGACTTGAGGCCAAGCCATGGAGATAAAACCATTGAAGCATATAGCAGTCTAAGATTAATTTAGGACTCTGAGTGGGGAAGTCTTTCCCACCTATTGCCTATTGCCTATTGCCTATAGACATGAAGCTCAAGCCTAACGCCTAACTTCACCGGGATAATTTTGTTAGAATCGGGCTACAACGGGGTTAAGTTGCGACGTCCTCGTCCCGCGTCAGTTCTGCCAAACCCGAGGTGCTGGGTTTACCGTTCGACCCCACTCAGCCCCAACCCTGTACAAAAGACTGTTTGAGGGTTTTTAAATTGGTGTATCCCCCCAAAGGCGAGAAAATTGAACTGGACCGGGAGTATCCCTGTCCCTGTCGCCGTCCCGGTCACTTGAAACCCATCACCCTGACTGAGGCCTTGGGCTGCGATCGCTGTCAGCAGATCTTTGTCGTGGATGACAACGGAACCTCCATCGAGCAACTTTCGACCCACTATCCCTACAAACAGGTATGGCGGTGGACGGGAAGCCACTGGAAACGCGCCCGGTCAGGGATGAAAGAGATTTACTTCCCCCTAGCTGTTGGCGTAGTATTAGTCTTGGCTATCGTCTGGCTTCCCATCGCCCTACGACTATCCGTTGGGGCAAGTACCATCCCCTGGATTATTTTAGTGGTACTCTTAGCAATGTTGCCCGCAGTATTAGTTTGGTTGGCATACCGACGTTAGCGTCATGGCGAACGACTCCTTTGAGATTGAGACGAGCGATAATCCTTTAGCGGCAGTCCGTCGCGCCCATCAAGCATCGCTGGAGTTAGCACAAACTCTCAGTAGCGAGCGATCGCAGGCGTTGCGGCTGATGGCGGAGGCCCTGAGCGATTGCAGCAGTGACATCCTAGAAGCCAATACCCTGGATTTAGAAGCCAGTCGAGATATGGCGGTTCCTGATCTGCTTCTAGAGTGGCTGAAACTCACCCCTGAGCGCGTTCAGGGGGCCGTCAACATTCTCCATTGTCTCAGTGACCTCCCTGACCCCATCCGGCGGGTCATTAACGCTCCCTTTCAAGTAGAACAGGCTCAAACCTACTGTCAGTTAATGCCCCTAGGGGCGATCGCCCTGATTTACGAAGCCTTCCCAGAACTAGGGGCGATCGCCGCCGGAATGTGCCTCAAAACTGGCAATAGCCTCGTTCTCAAGGGCAGCACAGAAGCCAGTCACTCCAACATCGCCATCGCCAACGTCTTACAGGAGGCGTTAGCCGAGAGTCAGCTTCCAGACCATTGCCTCGAACTGCTACCGTCAGATACCGGAACTTCAGTACGAGAACTGGTCAGCCAAGACCGCCATCTCAGCCTGATTATCCCCCATGGTCGCGAGAGCCTCGTACAACCGATTATTGAAAAGGCCACCGTTCCCGTCCTGCGGTCTGCCATCGGCAACTGCTATCTCTACTGGTCCCCCAGTGGTAGTCTCGACCTGGTTCGCTCCATCATTAACGATAGTCATCAAAGCGACCCCGATCCTGTCAATGCAATTGAAAAAGTCCTGATTCACCCTGAACAAAAACCCTCATCCCTCCTCAGTCTTTGGAACGGATTACGGGATAAGGGCTTTGAGATTCGCGGCGATGAAGCCCTCGTTGAGGAATTTCCCGATTTAGAACTGGCCCAACCTGACGAGTGGCGACAGGCCTACCTCACCAAAACCATTGCCTTCAAAAAAGTTGAAAGCCTCCAGGACGGAATGCTTTGGATTAATCAATATAGTAGTGGCCATGCCGATTGTTTAGTGACCGAGTCCTATCACGAAAGTTGCCAGTTCTCCCTCGGGGTTAAAAGTGCCTCCGTCTATATCAATATCTCGCCCCGATTTTCACGACTTCCTAAACCCAACCATACCGTCTATTTAGGGATGTCAAACCGTAGTGGTTATTATCGGGGGTTCATCAACCTTGAGGCCTTAACCCGGATTAAACACGTTATTCAAGGCCATGAGTGATTCCCTTAAAACCAGGGGGTATCAGACGGTGGAATGAGGATGAATGAACTGGTTGCATGGCAGTCTAGCCAAGGGTGGTAGCTACAATTTCCGGAGAGTTCGCGCTACAATCAACCGGCAACAGTCAACGCAGGTTTCTGGAGGCTGAAACCATGGCATCCGCTCGTCGCTCACGACTACGACACTATCTCATCGGTGAATTTTCCCTCAAACGCATGATTGCTTCTGTTCTGTTTATCTACTTTTGTATCTGTCTCTATGCTTACTTCGGGAGTGAGCGGTCGATTTTTGTCCCCCCTCCTGCCAGCTACAGTGACAGCGAAGCCATCATCAAACTGCCTATCGATGAGAATACCGAGATTTCAGCCGTCCATTTGCCCAACGAGGAGGCGGACTACACCATCCTCTACAGTCATGGCAACGCTGAGGATTTAGGGATGATTCTGCCCCGCCTAGCGGACTTGCAAAGCCTCGGATTTGGGGTTTTTGCCTATGACTACCAGGGATATGGAACCAGCCAGGGCAGTCCGTCGGAATATAACAGCTATCGAGATATCAATGCCGCCTACCGCTATCTCACGGAAACCCTAAATATCTCCCCGAGCCATATTTGGATCTATGGACGCTCCGTCGGAAGCGGCCCGTCAGTGGATTTAGCCTCCCGAGAAGCGATCGCCGCCTTAACCGTTGAGAGTGGATTCCTGTCTGCGTTCCGAGTTGTGACCCGGAGACAGCTATTTCCCTTTGATAAATTCAATAATCTTAGTAAAATCCCTAATGTCTATAGCCCGGTGTTATTTATCCATGGAATCGACGATCGCCTGATTCCCCTTTGGCATGGAGAAACCCTCTATGAAGCGGCTAATGACCCCAAAAAAGCCTTCTGGGTTGAAGGGGCTGGACATAACGACCTGTTAATGGTTGCCGGCGATCGCTACCCACAAATGTTAGAAGAGTTCGAGCAAGTTATCCGCAAAGAACAACGCTAAACCTATACCAAATTTTTATCAGATTTTTGACTCATGGAAGATATGTTAAACCTCGGCGATCGCGGTCTACAAGTACGCCCCCTCGGAATCGGTGCCTGGTCTTGGGGCGATCGCTTTTTCTGGCAATACGGCAGTGACTATGGTGAAAAACAAGTCCGAGAGGCATTTGAAGCCGCCATCAACTCGGGAATTACCCTATTCGACACCGCCGAAGTCTATGGACAAGGAGAATCAGAACGACTCCTCGGCAAATTCCATCAAAGCTGCGAGGCCCCAGTTCACATTGCCACCAAATACGGTCCCCTCCCCTGGCGTCTGTTCAAATCCTCTGTCTATGATGCCGTCAGCGCCAGTTTAGAGCGCTTACAACTCGATTCTATTCCCCTCTACCAGGTGCATTGGCCCTTCACCTGCTTCATGTCCCAAGAAACCCTCCTCAATGCTCTGGCTGACGAGGTGGAGCGGGGACGGATTCAGGCGGTGGGGGTGAGCAACTACTCCGCCGATGAGATGATGCAAGCTCAGCAGATTCTCCAGAGTCGAGGTGTGCCCCTGGCGGTGAATCAAGTGCGCTATTCTCTGCTCTCACGCACCATCGAAACCAAAGGGATTCTCGATATGGCCAAAGATTTAGGGGTGGTTTTGTTGGCCTACAGCCCCCTGGCCCAAGGCTTACTCACGGGAAAATATACCGCCAGGAATAGCCCTAGTGGGGGACGAAAAATGGATGCCAAATTTAGTGTCAAGGGCTTACAACGCATTGACCCCCTGTTAGGGATGTTGCGAGAACTGGGGCAGAAGTACCAAAAGACTCCGGCTCAAGTCGCCCTCAATTGGCTGATTGGCCAAGGGGGCATTATTCCCATCCCCGGTGCCAAAACCGCTCAACAGGCGAACGACAATGCTGGCGCCTTAGGCTGGAACCTCTCCTCGGAGGATTGGATTCGCTTAGAACAAGCCAGTCGCCCTTGGCTGTAAGGGCCAACCCGTAGTGACGACGAGAAAACGCTGAATTATGAAACGGATTTTAGTGACCGGAGCCACCGGACGAACCGGCTCCTTGGTGGTACAAAAACTGCGAGAACGACCTCAAGAGTTTGAGGCGCTGGGCTTGGCGCGCTCCCCCGAGAAGGCGGACCAGGTGTTTGGCTCAACGGAGGGCTTTGTGTTTGGCGATATCCGCGATCGCGAGACCCTGAAAGAGTCCATAGAAGGCTGTCAGGGGTTAGTGATTCTCACCAGTGCCGTTCCCCAGGTGGTGGCGCCGCCTTCGGAACCGGGACAACGCCCCCAGATGGGATTTGCTCCAGGGGAAGAACCCGAAATCGTGGACTATCAGGGCCAGGTGAATCAGATTGAGGTGGCCAAGGCCGCCGGGGTTCAGCAGGTGATTGTGGTGGGGTCCATGGGGGGAACCGATGAAAACCATTTTCTTAACAGCATTGGCAATGGCAAGATTCTGATTTGGAAACGTAAGGCGGAACAGCATTTAATTGACTCGGGACTGTCCTATACCATTATCCGGGCTGGGGGGCTATTGGATGAGCCGGGGGGCGATCGCGAACTCCTGGTGGGAGAGGATGATCATCTATTGAATCAGCCTCCCGAAGGCGTCAAACCCTCCATTCCCCGAGCCGATGTGGCCGAATTGGTGGTGCAGGCGTTGCGAGAAACCACAGCCCGAAATAAGGCGTTTGACGTGATTTCCAATCCTGAGGGCCCGGTGACTCGCGATTTTGCCGCTCTGTTTGCCCGAACGACAGCGGGATAGGTCCCCCAAAACTTTGATAAAATTCCCAATACGAATCCCAGCCCCTTTTGAGATCAGTTATGCGGACATGGGACAGGGTCGTCCATGAATGGCGATCGCGACTGGAGACGGACCATCCACAACGCACTCCTGAGACTCGGGAGGCGATTTTGTGCTGGCTTTTAGCCGATCAAGGGGCGAAGTTTGATGAGTTAGATGGGGATCATCAGCAAGTTCTAGAACAGTCCATGGACTTTTGCTACAACATCCTTTGTCGACGCTATCTGGGGGTATCTCCTGAGGCGGCCTATCGTCATTTAATCCGTCGTTTGGGGAGTCTGGTGCTGTTGCGCAACAAGATTCGCACCTGGGTTTCACTGAGTCGCGATCGCCGTCGTACGGTGGTGGACGTGGTGCAGGAGGTGTTGCAGGAAATGCTCAATAGCGATCGCTATCTACAAGGGGAAATGCGGCGGATTACTCGCTGTGGGGGCGATCGCCATCTGCAAAATGCCCTAGTTCTGGCTAGTTTAGAGGAATACTGTCTACGTCCGATTCGCAATCAGCCTTTATTGGTCTATCGCTTTGTCAACTATCTACGCCGTAGTCAACGGGGGGGACTCACTCAAGTTCCGAGTCAGGAGTTGGTGCGTTTGGTTTCCGTAGAAATCACCCCCAATCATGCCACCGATACGATGAACTTGTTGGACATTCAGACCCTGGAGCATTATGACAGCGATCGCGCCTGGGAAGAACAACAAACCCTCCGAGATATCGTGGCCCGAGAATTTGCTCAATATCTCCAGGACCATGTCAGTCCTCTGGCGGCCCAATGGTTGAACCTCTATTTACAAGGCTATAGCCAAGAGGCGATCGCCGAGCAGTTAGACGTTCCCATCAAACAGCTCTACCGCCTACGAGAAAAGGTCGGCTATCACGCCATCCGCGTTTTTAGTCTCAAACATTCACCGGATTTAGTGGCTAATTGGCTCAAAACCTCTCTCCAAGACCATCAACTCGGACTCACCAGCGGCGAGTGGCAACAGTACTATGACAGCCTTGAGCCTCATCAGCAAGAGATTCTCGATCGCTGCAAAGCCGGAGAGTCCGTCGAGGCGATCGCCCGGAGTCTCGGGATCAAAACGACTCAGGTCACCAGTGAATGGGGTAAACTTTACCTCGCCGCTCAGCAAATCCGTAATTCCACGGAGTAATGAGCGATCACAGTTGTGTAATTTCAACTAAGATGAAACTACCTCCGTCTCAACAGCCCTGTAGCGGCTGATGAGCCAATATAGCAAAAGTTGGTCTGAATCGGACAAAAAACAGGGGACAATAAGGCAACAGGCAACAGGCAGTAGGCAATAGGCAGTAGGCAACAGGTAGGGGATTCTCTCCCAACTCAGAGTGTCTTAAGGCAATCTTTGATTGCTATATAAGCCAACGCATCTGTCCTGTTTACCGCTGACAGTTCCATGATCATCTAGCCTCGATTGTCATGAATTCCTCAGGGTTGCATCGTATTTAGGTTTGGGTTCTTCTCAAACTCGTCCATTTATGCTGAAAACCCTCACCATGAACTCCGACTGGATTTTTCACTCCATTGATACAATCGTGCCCTTTGAAGTGTGCTTGTATCACCAGGTTGTGCCCCTATCCATGGAAGGAAGTCGTATTTATCTGGGAATGGTCAATCCTGATGATACGGCGGCCTTAGACTATCTACGGCGGTTGCTAGGCTATCTCAACTGTTCCCTGGTCTCTCAAAGTATCCCGGCTGAGAAGCATCAGGCCTTACTGACGGCCTATCTCAACCATAGCAATCAAGCGGCCTCTAACTACCCCTCCCGTGACGTTGGTACAGATGCTCAAGCGGAGACTATCCCCCCTGATCTCCCCAGCCTTGATCTAACCCCCCGTCATTTAACCGGTCCCGTAGCTGCCTTAGCGTTTCTCTCCCCGGCCCAAATGATTCAGGAATTGTTAGCGAGAGTTTTAATGGGAGGAATTGGCCGACTCCATTTTGCCCGAGAAGCCGAAGTCGGGAATATTCTTTGGAGCCAAGATGGAGTTCCTAAATCTGTACTGAAGGCGTTGCCCCTCAGTACATTTCAAGGTGTTATTAATGAATTAAAACGGTTTATGGGTTTGCCGTTACTGCCCGTGCGTCACCAAAAAGAAGTGGAATTGGAGCGAGTTTATCATGAAACTCCTGTCCTATTGCGGCTGCGGGTGATGCGCGGTGATGAGGGAGAAGAAGCGACGCTGCAAGTGTTGCGGGGGGCTGCCCTGAAGTTTTATCAGCAACAAAAACTGATTGATTTAAGCCAAGAAGTATTAATTACAGCGCAAAACCTGCAAAAAAAACTCGGAGAAATTCAGGATACCTATCAACGTCACCCGAGCTTATCCCAGAAACACCTAGAAGTCATTCCCGCCTTACTTCAAGTTTTAGAACGAGTGGATGCTCAAGTCAAAATCCTTGAATCAGCCAGTTAAGTTATCGCTTTTCTGCTTAAGGCCTATTATAGAATGAGATAGGCTGATCACTAAGAGAAAGACTCATGGGGCGACATAAGGAGTTTAATCGACAAGATGTTTTGGATAAAGCGATGGTCACCTTTTGGCGACAGGGCTATGAGGGAACCTCAATTCGGACGTTGATTGAGTCGATGGGGATTCATCGAGGCAGCCTCTATGACACCTTTGGGGACAAACATTCATTATTTGAGGAAAGTCTAGCCCGTTACGATCGCACGGTCGTCGAGGGGAACTTAGCACCTCTTCAGGAGGCTGATGCGTCTCTAGCGGCATTAGGTGGCTTTTTTGAATCGGTGGTGGACTGGAGTTTAGAGGATAGCGATCACAAAGGCTGTCTCTTGGTGAACACGGCCGCTGAACTGGCCCCCCAAGATCCTCGCATTTCCCAACAACTGAGAGGATATTTCCATCGAATTGAAGCCACCTTCGCCAGCGTTTTAGAGCGATCGCGCCAGCGCCAAGAACTGACCCATCCTGGGGACATCTCCCTACTGGCCAAGTATCTCCTCGCCAACCTCCAGGGATTACGCCTGGCGGCGAAATTAAACCCCAATCGTCAAACGCTTCAGGGTCTGGTGGACATTACCCTATCTACCCTAACCCAGTAAAGCCTACCTGGTCTTGCACCGCTCAACGACCCCGACGGCGAGAAAACCAGCCAAAAATGTTGATATCCCCGCGCAGTTTTGCCAATTCCTGACGGTTACGCTCTGCCGTAGCCCGATACCACTGACAATACTCTTGAAAGTCTTGGCGATATTGGACTTCTCGGTGAAACTCCCGCGTGACGTGATAACTGCCAATCCGTTCATCCAGGGATGGCGGTGGAAGGAAAACAATGCGGTTGATTCCGTCAGACATGAAGCCTCGCAAGTGAAAGGACGGGTTTTGGATTCGATGGGGAACGTTCGGTGAGCCTTAGGCCCAACCCCGTAGCTGATACACCCATAATCCAAGATACTCCTTCAACGCCCGGGTCGTCAGGGCCAGGCGTTCAGCATCGGGAATCAGATTGAGAACGATCGCCTGCCAACTCTGGGCATCACCTCCCGTGACGGAATCGGCAATCAGAAAATCTGTGGGGGCAGCAATGGCTGTAATCCCCAGTTTTTGGAACACCCGCAGCGATCGCGGCATATGAATGGCCGAGGTAACCAGCAAGATATTCTCAATCCCCTGTTCCTCTAAAATCACCTGGACATTTTCCGCATTCTCACGAGTATTGAGAGACGTTTGATCCAGCAACAGCGACGATTCCGGCACGCCGAAAGCTTGGACAAGTTGGGCCATATCCTCCGCCTCAGAGCCAATCTCCCCAGTCCAGCTAATGCGGCCCCCTGAAAGAATTAGAAACGGGGCTTTATCCTGTAAAAACAGCCGGGCCCCATAAATAGGGCGATCGCCCGCCTCATTCACCTCCACCCAAGGACGAGGGGGATTAGGCGATCGCGTGGCCCCTCCCAACACCACAATCGCCCCCGCCTGGGGTAATTCCCCCACCGGCAGATGTTGCCGTTCGAGCGATCGCACCAGACTCGAACAGATCCAACCATTGCCCCCAGCCATCAAGGCCACAAACCCCAGCAGAACAGCTAAACTCGCCACAGCGGGACGTTTCCAGAGCAGCACCAGGGCCAGCAGCATCAACACAGAGGCCAATCCCAAGGGGAAAACCAGAGGTGGCAGCAGCTTCGAGAGGAAAAAAAATATCGCCTCCATCATTAAAAAATCCATAAAAAAATCCATGGTTGCCCACGGATTTGAAAACAACTTGCAAATAAAGCCATCAATCAATCGAGGCCCGCCGCAAGCGATAGTGAACCTTTAAGCCCAAAATCGTCGAAGAGAGAATTAATGTCAGAATATTGGCACAAATGACCGGCAAATCGTGAACCGATGTCCCATACACCAGCCACAAGAGAATCCCCAAGCAGAGAATAATTAACATACTCCAAGAGATATCATCCGCAGACTTAGACTGCCAGGTTTTAATCAATTGGGGGAGATAGGCGATCGTGGTCATGGTTCCCGCCAAAAGTCCCAGAATCGTTGCATCTTGCATAGCTGGCTCCTGTGGTTAAGCGTAGGTTAGCCTGAGTACCTGTCTCAGACGAAAAATCCCCGAGAACGCGAAGTTCAGAGAATTTGAGGACAAAAGTAACGCCTGTTGAGCGCATCAACAGGCAATTGTAAGACATACTCCGAGCTTCTGACTACAACTTCTGTGACAATAAGCAATTGTCATCAAACCGGTTGCCGGCTATCCCCTGAAATTATCAAACAGGGGATGACCCAAAAACCGGCCCACCCTCTGCGATCGAGGGGCCGGGTTCCCCCATTCATTGAACCCTGAAGAGGCAACGGCAGAAACCCGGTTCAGCAGCCGCTTAGCCGCGCAATTTCTGAGACCAAACCCGGTTGGGGAGCCCCCAGACATAGATAAAGCCTTCAGCGGCTTTATGATCGAACTTGTCGTCAGAGCCGTAGGTGGAGAGTTCGTCGGTGTAGAGGGTATTCGTCGACTTACGGCCGACGATGTGGGCATTGCCCTTAAACAGCTTCAGCCGCACCGTTCCCGTCACCTGTTTCTGGGTTTCTGCGATGAAGGCATCTAAGGCCCCTTTGAGGGGGCTAAACCATAAGCCGTTATACACCAGTTGGCTGTAGGTTTCTTCGATACCCCGTTTGTAATGGGTGACATCTTTGGTCAGGGTCAGGCTTTCTAGGTCCCGGTGTGCCAAAATCAGGGCCAGGAGCGCGGGGGCTTCGTAGATTTCCCGAGATTTAATCCCCACCAGGCGGTTCTCGATCATATCGATGCGGCCAAAGCCATGTCGTCCGGTGATGGCATTGAGGGTTTCGATGAGTTTCACCGGGGCCAGAGCCTCCCCATTGACGCTGACGGGGAAGCCTTCCTCGAAGCCGATTTCCACATATTCAGCTTCGTCAGGGGTTTTGGCGATCGCCTCGGTCATCAAGAAGACTTCCTCCTCGATGGGTTCATTCCAAGGATCTTCGAGGGGGCCTGCTTCGATGCTACGACCGAGGAGGTTGCGATCGATACTGTAGGGGGAAGACTTCTTAACGGGGGAGGGAATACCAAATTTCTCCCCATAGGCGATGGTTTCTTGGCGACTCATGCCCCATTCCCGAGCCGGAGCCAGAACCTTGATATCGGGGTTCAGTCCGGCGATCGCTACGTCAAAGCGAACCTGGTCATTGCCTTTCCCGGTACAGCCATGGGCCACAGCATCAGCCCCATATTCTGCCGCTACTTCCACCAGTTTCTTGGCAATCAGAGGACGAGCCAGGGCCGTGGAAAGAGGATAGCGGTTTTCGTAGAGGGCGTTGGCCCGAATTGCGGGGAAGGCGTAATCTTGGATAAATTCCTCTTGTAAGTTGGCCACCAGGGACTCACTGGCCCCAGATGTGAGGGCTTTTTCGCGGATGGGTTCGAGTTCATCTCCCTGACCTAAATCAGCGGCAAGGGTGATCACTTCTTCGACCCCCCATTCTTTCTTCATGTAGGGAATGCAGACTGAAGTATCCACTCCACCTGAGTATGCCAGTACGGCTTTGGTAGCACGACCCATAGACCTTTCGTTCTCCGTCACAAAACAATCAGTGTCTTATTATGGGGCAAGTTGTCCGTTTGAGGGGCAATCTGATACGGCTTTTTTGCCGATGTCCGGGTGAAATAGTAGTGATCGCCCTCTTATGTAAGGGTTTGGTGACAGGACCAAGGAGACCCACCTAGGGAAAACAGATTTAGTGGCCGAGCCTGACGGGAATTTCCAGGAGGAACTCAGTCCCGGCCCCCAAGGTTGAATGACAGTCAATCTTGCCCCCATGACGCTCCACGATAATCTGATAGCTAATGGATAAGCCTAATCCGGTTCCCTTGCCGACGGCTTTGGTGGTGAAAAAGGGATTAAAGATATTCTCCCGCACTGCTTCCGGGATTCCCTGGCCATTGTCACGAATCGAAATTCGCACGCGATCGCCCTGCTGTTGGGTGGTAATCCAAATGCAACTGGGGTGTTCGCGGATTTGCGCCCAAGGGCGATCGCGATCGCGTTCTTCTAAGGCATCAATGCTGTTGGCCAAGATGTTCATAAACACCTGATTCAACTGCCCCGGATAGCAATCAATGGGAGAAATCTGGCCATACTCACGCAGCACCTGAATTTCCGGGCGATCGCCCTTTTGTTTTAGACGGCTTTGGAGAATCATCAGAGAATTATCAATCCCCTCATGGATATTCGCCAGTTTCGAGTCGGCCTCATCCAAGCGGGAGAAATTCCGCAACGAGGCGACAATCTCACGAATCCGTCGGGCCCCTTCCCGCATTGAATTAATTAATTGGGGAAAGTCCTCTACTAGAAACTCCACGTCGGAGTCTTGCAACTGTTCTTCAACGGGGGCCACCGGATCGGGGTAATGCGCCTGATAACTGGCAATCACGGCCAATAACTCCTGCACATACTCCTCAGCATGGGTTAGATTCCCATAAATGAAATTCACCGGGTTATTGATTTCATGGGCCACTCCAGCCACCAACTGTCCTAAACTGGACATTTTTTCACTTTGCACCAACTGGCTTTGTGTGTGTTGTAACTCCCGCAAGGCTTGCTCAAGTTCTTCGGCCTTTTGCCGCAAACGGGCTTCAGATTGACGCAATTCCAGTTCAGAGCGTTTGCGATCGGTGATACTCAAACCTGCTCCCCGAAAGCCGATTAAGTTCCCCTGTTCATCGAGACGTGGAACCCCATTGACTTCTTCCCAAACGATATCGCCCTGGGGGGTGATGTTGCGATATTCGGTTTTAAACGTGGAGTGATGAGTGATGGCCTGATTGAGAAGCTCTTGCACCCGTGGGCGATCGCCCCCATACATAATCTCAAACGGCGATCGTCCCAGCAAGTCTCGCACTGGATACCCTTTAACCGCCTCAACACGCTCCGAGAGGTAGGTATAGCCTCCTTCGAGATCGATTTCCCAGAGATATTCCCCCGCCGCCTCCGACACATCTCGAAATCGCTGTTCACTTTCTCGTAACTCCACCTCGGCCCGCTGCTGCTCGGTGATATCCTGAATCATCGAAGCAATGCCAATACAGTCGCCAGCTTGACTGATCAGAGGCGTGTTGTACCACTGACAAATGATTCGCTGTCCATCTTTGCGAATATTATCATTCGTACTACGAGCGCCCCCCTTGCGTGCAATCAAATCAGCCATCACCTGCTGAACATGAAAGGCCCACTCCGGTGGCACAATGCGATCGGCAATTCTAGTTCCAATCGCTTCTTCTGCGGTATAGCCAAAAATTCGTTCAGCGGCCGGATTCCAACTCACCACCTCAAACTTCATATTCCATTCCAGAACCCCCAATGGTGTTTGTTCAACCATCAGTGCTAATCGTTGTTGAGATTTGCGGATTTCTGTTTCAATGCGTTGTCGCTCCTGAATCTCTGCGGCCAAGGTTTGATTTGCTTCCGAGAGTCGCTTGGTTCGCTCAATCACCCGTTGTTCAAGTTCCTCGTTAGCAGTTTTGATTTCCTTAAACTTCTCTCCTAACGCTTCAGCCATCATCTGAAAGTTTGCCGAAAGAAGGTTGAACTCTAAAATTTCTGTTTTTGGCAAATGAAGCGGTTCATCTTCACTGACTTTTTTGGGGATATCCCCACTGACATCCGCCAGTTGACTCAAAGGCTGAATCAAATAACGACTGAGGGCGTTGGCACTAATCACCGCCAGTCCCATAATTCCCAATAAAATAACTAGATTACGAATATAAAACGCTTGTAGTTTACTTACAATAGGTTCTGCTGGAAGAGACACCAAAATGTCCCAGGGCAATCCAGGTTCTTGGATAAGGGTATAATAATAAGACTGGCGCCACTGAGCCATCAATGCCATAGATCCCCCAGGTTTCCAGTGATAAATGTTATTGCCCTGCGCTGCAATAACTCCGGATTCTAAATTAAAGAGATTGGCCGTTTCAGGAAATTTCTTGACGACGGATGAATGATTTAGTAAAAACACTTGGATGGGGTAGGGACTGCGCTTGGCTTCAAGCAGTGCCTCAAATAAATTTAAATCTCCCCAGCGATAGGTTTGGGTAATCTCTAGGTTTTCTCGAAACTCTTCCGATACCGCCTGAACAATCTCAGTAGCTTCAGTTTCCAGATTTTCAAATTGAACTCGACTTCCCACGACAATCAAAATCAAAACAGGGATAATCGTAAAGCTGAGCAAGGAATTAAAGAGGGTTTGACGAAATGGAAAACTCCGCCGATACCCTTGACTTAATATCTCCAGTAATGGAGTATTGACAATAATAGTACTGGCAATTAAAGCATTAAAAACACCGTTAATTGTTAGTTTTAAAACAACTAATAGGGTAAGCTGGTTGGGGATTTGCAGAATAAATACATAAATAATGATGCCTAAAGGTAATCCTATCCCCAGCCAATATAGGAAGGTTAACGCAACCATATTTAGAGAGGAGCGCCGTAAGCCAATCCCCACCCAAAGAATTTCTAAATTCAAGAGGATCATGCTGTAAGGATGTCCCCAGAGAATCAGGGTATAGAAATTTGATAAAACTGCCCCTAACGTTCCCCATGCGGTTCCAAACAAGTAGGTGATCAACAGTGTGGCGATACTGCCAAACAGGAAGTCAACCCCAAAAAATAGAGAAATGTTAAAATAATTTCCGGCTAAAGCAGCAACGGTTAAGCCCAGAAACACTAAAATGTTTTGACCTTTTAGGCTAAACCGGGGCGGCTTCAAATGGAGGAGTATTTTGTCTAGATCATTGTTCATTCAGTTGATGATCAGATCGAAAGATCTTCCAAAAAATTCCCTAACCCCAAGTCAGCGAGCCACGGCCCTTCGAGCTAGACGGGTCTCGGTGGGTTTTGCCAGAGTTGTGTTCAGTGAACCAGTGACTCAAGAGGTTTAAGCTAATTCTGTTGTAGCTTAGATTCCTAGAAGCGGCGAGACGCTGTACTGTGATCCTTTGGGATTAGGGACTACCGTTATAAATTGTAATCTGAGTTGAACACCAAGAGCGACCGCACTCAAAATAGAGGACGGTCAGGCTCTCATCAGCCTAGGCGATCGCCCGAGTCGACATCAAACCAATGTAAGCGTTCAGGGGACACCGCCAGTTCAATCCGATCGCCTCCCCAATCCAAATCCGCCGGGAGGAGCGATCGCACCTCAACGGGGCCCTGTTCCCCTTCACCGGGAGTCAGGCGGACACTGAGGAGATTCTGCATCCCCAAGTTTTCCACCAAAAACACGTCGCCGGGGAAACGAATGGAATCACTCTCCTGAGCCAAACGCATGTCCTCAGGACGCACGCCTAAGACAATCTGGCGCGGCGGTTTCGCTAACCCCGAGGGAAGTGGGAGTTTCCCCTGTCCCAGTCGAGCGGTCTGTCCCTGACATTGTAGCGTCAACAAATTCATCTGAGGACTGCCCACAAAGCCCGCCACAAACTGATTCGCGGGCCGAGAATACAACTCACTCGGAGGGGCCAATTGCTGCACATTCCCCTCATACAACACTGCCACCTTCGTAGATAGGGTCATGGCCTCGACCTGGTCATGGGTCACATAGACGACGGGAGTATTCTGTTTCTCAAACAGTTGCTTAATTTCAGCCCGCACCCGTTCCCGTAACAACGCATCCAAGTTACTGAGGGGTTCATCCAACAAAAACACATCTGGCTGACGCACCAACGCCCGTCCCAGGGCCACCCGCTGACGCTGTCCCCCCGATAACTGGCCCGGCTTGCGGTTCATCAAATCTTCCCGCAAATCCAGAAAGCGTGAGGCTTCACTCACCCGCTGCTTAATCTCACTGTCACTCATCTTCCGCAGCCGCAACGCCGAGGCCATGTTTTCATAAACGCTCATGTGAGGGTACAGTGCGTAACTTTGGAAGACCATGGAGATATTGCGATCGCCCGGCTTCAGGGCCGTCACATCGCGATCGCCAATCATAATCTGACCCCGGGTGGGTTCTTCGAGTCCAGCAATCAGCCGCAGGGTTGTGGACTTCCCACAGCCCGACGGGCCCAACAGGGTCAGAAACTCATTATCTTCCACCGTCAAGCTAATATCCTTAACAGGAATTGTCTTCGGATTATAGGTTTTATTCAGGTTCTTGACTGTAACTGTAGCCATTGGAATACCATTTAAATCAACATCATCAACCAGTGGGGAATCCGGCGCCATGAGCCTGTCCCCATTCACTTAGCCTTCTGCCGCGCGAGCTGTGGCCGGTAAGTTTAGGGAGTCATCGTCTCGACTTGAGTTCGTCACTCCAGACTCCTGAACCCGTAACACCAACAGGGCAGCAATCAGCATGGCAATCCCGCCACTGACAAGGGCTAACATACGGTTTTCATTAAACCAATACCGCATCACCCAACCAAATCCTAGAGAGGCCAGAATCTCGGGTAAAACGATGAAGGCATTGAAAATCCCCATATAAACCCCCGTGCGCTCATCGGGGAGAGACCCCACCAAGATGGCATAAGGCATCGCCAACAGACTAGACCAAGCAATGCCTAACCCTACCATCGAGAGCAAAATTAGATAGGGATTTTCAATAAACCACAAACTAATCAAGCCAATGCCACCACAGACCAAGCAGAGGCAATGGGTCACTTGACGACTCGTAAAACGCGATAACTTCGGCAAAATAAACGAAAATACTAAGCAGACGCCATTATAGGCAGCAATACAAATCCCTGCCCATTCAATTCCCTCTGAATAGAGTTCGGAACTTTCGCTAACGGCACCAAATACATTGCGGGCCACGGCGGGGGGAAAATAAAGAAAGACACAGTACATCCCCAGCCAAGAAAACGATTGCACCCAAGCCAGTTGGCGCATGGTTTGTGGCATTTCTCGAATCGCCGACCATATTTCACTGATCCCCGACCCGAAGCCACTTTGTTCTGCCCGTTGTTTTTCAAACGCCTCTAGGTCTTCAGGGGGATATTCTTCGGTACTTAAAACAGTCCATAAGACGGTTCCGAAAAAGGCTGCTGCTCCCACATAAAATGAGATTTGAATTGTCGGGGGAATGGAATGCTCTCCTCCGGTATTGGCAACCCCCAATAGGTGATTAAGTAACCAAGGGAATGCCGCCGCTAAGACCGAACCAGCACCAATAAAAAAGCTTTGCATTGCAAAGCCTTGAGTCCGTCGTTCCGCCGGGAGTAAGTCCCCGACAAAGGCGCGGAACGGCTCCATACTGATGTTATTGGAGGTATCTAAAATCCATAAGCCTCCGGCAGCCATCCAGAGGCTGGAGGAATGGGGCATAAACACCAGGGCAGTAGAACTGAGAATGGCGCCGAAGAGGAAATAGGGCCGTCGGCGGCCCAGGGGCCCCCAGGTGTTATCACTCATGTGACCCACCATTGGTTGGACAATTAAGCCGGTTAGGGGAGCGGCGAGCCATAAAATGGGAATCTCGTCAGCTTGTGCGCCGAGATGCTCGAATATGGCGCTCATATTCGTCATTTGCAGCGCCCAGCCAAATTGAATCCCGAAAAATCCTACACTCATATTAATGATTTGCAGGAAATTCAGCCTTTTTTTAGGGCGATCGCTCATAGAGTAGTCTTAAGTTTTAACGTCAACAGAGGCAGCAATGGGGCGTTCAGCCTCTAGTTTCATGGTATCAGACCTCTCTGAAGCTGGGATAGACCAATGGCTTAGTGCCGACCTTAGTCCCGTCGACTCAGACAGCGATCGCAGGTCCCACAGGGCTTGGCAGTACTGCCAAAGCCGAAGGCTTCTAAAATAACCTGCCAACGACAGCGGCGATCGCGCAAATAGGCCTGCATTTGCTCGAAGGCTTGATGATTGGTTTGATTTGGCCGGGGTTTAGTGGTGTGAATTTGGTAATGAAAGGGATCTAGCCAGGTGAGTTGGCCGCTGCTGTGCAATAACGAGAGGGAGATCGCCGCCTGGGGGGACTGACTCAGGGCAGCTTCTAAACTCCCGGAACGGGGTAACTTGCCACTGAGTTGGAAGGCTTTATCCTGAAGAGACTGTTCTCGTTGCTCAAAAAACTGCCGTCGCTGTTGATCACTCGGATCAAGCCAGCCGGTGGGTTCACTGACGAGGGTAATGGCTTGGGCGGGGTTGCCATCTCGTCCGGCCCGGCCAATTTCCTGGACATATTCCGATAACAATAAGGGGGCATGGAAATGCAACACCCAACGCACATCAGGTTTGTCCACCCCCATACCAAATGCCGAGGTACAAATCACCACCGGAACTTGTCCCGTCAGCCATTCACGCTCAATCTCCCGTCGTTGCCCTGGGGTGAGTCCAGCATGATAGGGGGCGACAGTAAACCCCTGCTGTTGCAACAGTTGCGCAAGTTCTTCACTATCCTTGCGAGTCCGCACATACACCAATCCTGACTGCTGGGGATGCTCTTTGAGGCACTTGAGGAGTTTCTGTTTCCGTTGGCGAGGGGTGTAGGTATGGACCACCGATAAGGCCAATTGGGGCCGATAGGGATTTTGTAAAAATAGTTTCGGCGATCGCAGTTGCAAGACCTCCCGAATCGTATATTGAGCGGTGGGATCAGCTGTGGCGGTGAAGGCCGCAATGGGCAGTGACGTCCCCGGTGGACGGGTTTGCAACAGGGTGGGCCGCACGGCTCCCAAGCGACGATAGGCGGGGCGAAAGGTGTCTCCCCATTGCACTAAACAATGGGCTTCATCGAGCATCAAGCCATTAATTTGTAGGTGAGGTTGACGCAGAATCTGCCAAATTTTCGGGGTAAGCAGGGTTTCCGGGGACAGATACAACAACCGCAATTGCTGGGTTTGGAGAGCGTTGATAATACTCTTTTGCTGTGATCGCGGCAGTTCACTATGGAGGGCCGCCGCCGGAAGATGCCGCTGACGCAGGGCCTGGACCTGGTTTTCCATCAACGCCACCAGAGGCGACACCACTAGGGTCACCCCATGATGTAATAAGGCGGGTAACTGAAAGCAAATGGACTTCCCCCCTCCCGTGGGCAACACCACCAGAGCATCCTGCTGTTGAAGCAGGGTTTGCACCACCTCCCCCTGGGGATAGCGAAAATCGCTATAGCCCCAGGTTTGGCGAAAGGTGTTGCGAACCACAGTCCAGTCAGGAGAAGGCATCATACGAGGGAAGAAAGCAAGAGACAAACGGCCAAGGTTCTGGCGAGTTAAGGGTTGACGGTCAGATGGGCCTCACCGTCAAGTTGTCGCCGCTGGATTTCGTCACGGATGGCCGCGAGGTTATCCGTGAGGGATTGACGAAAGATAGTATGGAAAACGGCATCGGGGGTTCCTGGGGGAGGGGTGGCGGTGACGGTTTGCCGAAGACGGTGAACCTGCGGATTCTCGGTGGCTTCAATCACCCAGTAGCCCTCCAGTTGGTTGAGATCACCTTCTAGGAGACGGAAATCGATGCGTTGATTTTGGGTTTCTAGGTTTTCAGTGCGCAGGCGCGATCTAACCTGGAAGAACAAGACCTGTTGCTCGCTGACTTGTTCGACGACATGACGGTTACCCTCGACTTCCAGAATTTCGCTGGAGACGATATTGGGCAAAAACTGGTTGAAACTCCCATAATCGGCAATGACTGACCAGATATCCTCAGCCGATGCCTCTAGGTCAACAATGATCGTGTAACTGGCATCTTCGTTGCGGGTGAGTTCAATTTCTGGCCCGACCTCTGGCCCAACCTCTGAGAACTCTAATGCATTGCGGCCCGCAGCAGGGAATGACTCCAGGGCGATCGCCCCAGGCATTAAACTGGGCAGGAGTGTTAGGGAAAGGGTCATCAGTCCAGCTACTAGCGGTTCACCCGCCAGGAGACGGCCAACCTTAACCCGAGTATTGTCTTCCATGGAGAATCATCGGTACATTGAAGATGGACAGGGGGTCATGTTGAGAATCCCTTAAAGCTGTATCTTAACATTTCTTTAAACAAAACTCAGGAACCGTCTGGGGTTGAGAAAAACGACACATTATGATATCCACCAAGCTCGAACAAATTGCCCATCGGGGCTTCAGTGCGATCGCCCCAGAAAACACCCGAGTTGCCTTTGCAAAGGCACGACTGGCGGGGGCCGATTCGTTGGAATTTGACCTAAGACTGACTCAGGATGGGGTTCCCGTCGTCATTCACGACGAAACCCTCGATCGCACTACCGGAGAGCCAGGGCGCGTCCGCGAGGTTCCTTGGCAGCAGATGCAAACCCTCGACGCGGGAAGCTGGTTTCACGAGACATTTGAGGGGGAACGCATCCCCAGTTTAGAGCAAGCCTTGGAGGAGGTGGCTCAATTTCCTCAATTTGCCTATCTTGATATTAAGTCACATCCGAGTTGGACGAGCGATCGCCTCGATCGCGTCCTGGAGATTATCCAATCGCACCAGTTGGGCGATCGTTGTTTTCTCTGTTCCTTTGATACCGACCTCCTCGCCGCCTTTCGGGAGAAATCCCCCCACGTCCGCCTGGGATATCACACCCTCACCGCCCAAGATATTCTGCAACGTCTCCCGAAGGCGGCTGAGGTGGGCGGGGTCTTATTGAGCCTATATAAACCCCTGCTGGAAGACCCTGGGTTAATCGAACAGGCGCGATCGCAATCCGTGGATCTCGTCGCCTGGACTGTGGACGACCCCAGCCTCTCCCAGCAACTACAACGGCAGGGAATTCGACGCATCATCAGCAATCAAATCATTCAAAATCCCTGAAACTTACCAATTTCAACAACTATAAATCAAGCCTTTCAATTGGTATTAAAGGGTGTTTTAAAATGGCAAAACTCCCTGCAACAACAAACTACCAATTCCCGTAATCACATTGAGGATATTGCCCCCAAGATCCCCTCGTCGTTGGCGTTCTCGGGCTTCTTGAAACGCCTCTTCCTCCGCCACAATTGCCGAGGCAAAAAACTTCGCCGTTTCGTAACCTTCCTGATTTCCGGCTACAAAATAAATTTCTGCTGCCCGTTCCGCATCTGCCACAGCCCGTTCAGTTTCCCCCATCCGGTTATAGGCTGCCGCCCGCCCGAGATAGGCTAACGGAAACTCATTATCGACGACAATAGCATCTGTATAGAAACTGACAGCCCCTTGATAGTTGCCCTGTTGAGCCTCATCATTACCCCAACGGAGTAACTCATCCACACTTACCACCGTACTCGGGACATCATAGGCTCCCCGCAAGTTAGCATTGGTCAGCGTCGCCCCATCAAGTTGGGCCCCCGTGAGATAGGCCCCTCGTAAATCAGCCCCCGTGAGGTTGGCCCCTTGTAGGTTCGCTCCCGTGAGATTGGCCCCCACAAAGGAAACCCCCGTCAGGTTAGCCCCCGAGAAATCGGCGCCCATTAAATCACTCTGACTGAGATTGGCTCGCACCAAATTCGCCCCTCGTAGATTCGCTCCCGCCAAACGGGAATGAACTAATCCCGCATTGCGTAGATCACAGTCAGGACAGTCCTGAGTGGACAGGAGTCGTTGCAAATCCTGTCCATTTTGGGCAAGGACTGGGGTTACCGTGCCGAAACTCCAGATTAGCGCCAGCGCCGGGGCGATCGCCCAAGGAAACGAGAGATTTCGGGCAAATTTTGCGTTGTACATAACCGGTCTATCTAAAATTCCCAAATTATCAAGCAAACAGCATGACGTGATGATTAGTGGCGGTCTAGGTCTGCCTGTGACAAGCCTAGGAGCGTCTCCTAATGGGAGTTTAGCTCAGATTTTCCCCTTTGGTTCTCTGACTTGCGCTAGCCTGAGAAAAACTGGCTATTTTTTTAATAAAAGTTTAACATTAAGGGCAAGCAGAAGCCTTGACAAATCCTTACATCAGTGTATCAGCGTTACATTCGCCCATCTTAAGCCTCTCGCCGATACTAACCCGGTATCCACTTTGAACCGAAACACCACTACCCCAGTCTAAACGTGAACAGCCAACGTCATCCAGCCAGCCTCCAATTGATGAAACGACCAACAACTTGGCTAATGGGGATTCTTATCGGTAGCCTTTGGCTAACAATGGGATGCAGTCCCAATGAGAGAGAGACTGCCCAAGCTCAATCTTCCGGGCGAGGTGGCTCGCGAGAGGAGGGCGATCGCACCGTCACCGTTGACGTGGCCATTGCCGAAGCCCAAACTCGGGGCCGGGAACTCAACTATAGTGGCACCACCCAACCCTTGCGCCGGGTCTCCTTGCGGGCCCGCAGCGATGGTCAACTCCTGACCCTCAATGCCGATGTCGGAGATCCCGTGTTTCAGGGACAAGTCATCGCCCGAGTCGAAGATACCCTGCTGCTGTCAGAACTAGCCGGAGTTGAAGCCGACGTGAGTGTGCGGCAATCGGAAGTTGAGGAAGCCCGCAACCAGCGCATTGAAGCGGAATTTCGGGTTGAGGAACTTCGAGCAGAACTCGATCAAGCTCAAGTCGACTCCCGTCGTCTAAAAAACCTAGCCGGAGAAGGAGCCGTTCCCCGTCGTGAAGCGGAACTGGCCCAAACTCGTGTCCGCACCCTCGAACAACAACTGCGATCGGCCCAAGAACAAATCCGCATCCGCGATCGCGCCGTTACCTCAGCCCAGCAACGGGTAGGGGCCCAAGAAGCCATCGTCGATGGAGTCCGCCAACGACTGTCTTATACTGATGTCCCCTCTCCCCTCAATGCCGTGGTTCTAGACCGACTCCTACAACCCGGAGATATTGTGCAAAGTGGAGATGTGATTTTAGAACTCGGGGACTTTAGCCAAGTCGAAATCAGAATTGAGATTCCCGATCGCGATCGCAGTCAGATTTCCCTCGGCCAAGCCGTTGACGTCGTCCTCGATGCCTTTCCCAATCAAGAGTTTGTCGGACGAGTCTCGCGCATCTTTCCCAACGCCGATCCCGTCGCGCGACTTATTCCCGTCCAAATTACCCTACAGAACCCGCAAGTCCCAGACGGACAACTCGGAGGCGGTTTACTGGCCCGAGTTACCCTAAACACCTCCTCGCAACAAGTGGTGACTATTCCCGAACGGGCCCTAGAGGTGTCGGCCCAAGGTAGTGACACCGTGTTTGTGGTGGAAGGGAACGAGAGCGAAACCACCGTCAGCGCCCGCCTTGTAGAACTCGGAGAACGAGAAGATGACGAAGTGGAAATTCTCGAAGGACTGGCCCCCGGCGAACAATTCATCGTCCGCAGCGATCGCCCTCTCCAAGACGGCCAAACCGTCCGCCGCAGTTTCCTCTCCAACAGTGACAGCGACTAACTAAAAGAGAGCGCACCCGCCATCCCCCAGGAAAGACTAGATCCCTGTTCCCTATTCCCTATTCCCTGTTCCCTGTTGCCTGTTCCCTTCTTCTCCCCCTAACCCATGTCTAACCAGCCAATCAGTCTCAGTACCCTAGCCATCCGGCGCCATATTGGCACTTTAATCATTACCATCGCGGTCATGGTGTTAGGTTGGTTTGTCGTCAGTCGGATGGCCGTTGATTTATTACCCAGCATCACCTATCCCCGCATCGGCTTACGGGCCGATGCCCCCGGAATTGTCCCAGAAGTTGCAGTCAACGATATCACCCGTCCCCTCGAAGAAGCCCTAACCGCCACCGAGGGAGTCGTACAACTCTTTTCCCGAACCCGAGAAGGTCGCATTAGCATCGACCTATTTTTTCGGCCCGGCAATAACATTGACCAGGCCCTCAACGATGCCACCGCCGCCCTCAACCGGGCCCGCGATCGCCTCCCTGATGGCATTGACGCCCCACGACTCTTTAAATTCGATCCCTCCCAACTCCCCGTCTACGAAATGGCCTTGACCTCCAGCTCTCTGCGAGCAGTGGACTTGCGCATCTTTGCCGATGAAGAGTTAGCGCGAGAACTGGTGCGCGTCCCTGGTGTTGCCAATGTAGATATCTCCGGAGGCGTTCAGGAAGAAGTACGCCTCAATCTAGATCTTGACCGGCTGCAAGCCCTAGGACTCAATGTTTCCAACATCTCCAACGCCCTACGGGAACGCAACCAAGACACCGCCGGGGGACTCATCCGAGGGGGAACCTCAGAATTGCTAACCCGGGTAGCCGGACGCTTTAACACCGTCCAGGAAATTCGCCGTATTTCCATTAGTTCCACCGGTAACGGAGACGGCAATGCCAATCGCAACTTCTACGTCGAAGACGTGGCCCAAGTCATTGATGGCACAGAAGAACAGCGAGTGTTCGTGACCCTCAACGGCCAACCCGCCGTCAAAGTCAGTATTCAGAAACAGCCCGACGCCAACACCATCGAAGTGGTCGAAGGGGTTGTGCGACGCATTCAAGAATTGCGGGACTCCGCCGTCATTCCTGAGGATATGCAAATCGAAACCACCCTCGATGAATCCCGCTTTATCCGCAGTTCCATTCAAAACGTGATTACGGCAGGATTATCCGGGGCCGGCCTAGCGGCGATCGCCGTTTTGCTGTTTCTTGGGTCCCTACGCCAAACCCTGATTGTGGTTCTGGCGATTCCCCTCGCCACCCTAACGGCCATGATTCTCATGGGCCTGTTCGGACTTTCCCTAAATGTCTTTAGCCTAGGGGGATTAGCCCTCGGGGTTGGGATTGTGGTGGACAACGCCATTGTCATGCTGGAGAACATCGCCAAAGGGGTCGAAACCACAGACCCCCATACTCCCGTCGAGGATGCTGGCAATGGTCACAGCAACGGGTATGACCTGTCTCACCTCTCCCCAAAACAGCAGTTTGCCCGACGAGTTCGCCTCCAGGCGGAAACTTCTGCCCGTGAGTTGGAATCGGCCCTGCTGGCCTCCACCAGTACCAACCTCGTGGCCGTGCTTCCCTTTTTGATGTTGGGGGGGTTTATTTCCCTCCTCTTCAATGAGCTGATTTTAACCATCAGTTTTGCCGTGGCCGCCTCAATGGCGATCGCCCTAACCGTAGTTCCCGCCATGGCAGCCCGGCTGTTGGGGATTCCTCGCTCCTTACACCTCAATCGCTTTCCCCCCATTTGGCTCTTTGGGCGCTTTGTTCGTCTATTAACCGCGGGCTACCGACAGATTCTCTCTGGAGTGCTACGGATGCGCCTGCTAACTATTGCCCTGGCCATCCTGGTTCTCGGAGGGGGCAGTCTCTGGATGGCGGGGAGACTTCCTCAAGAAATTTTGCCGCGAATTAACACCGGCCAAGCGCGACTGGTGGCCCAATTCCCCCCAGGGACAACGGTCTCCGAGAACCGGCGCGTCATGGCAGCCATTGATGAGATGCTGCTCTCGCAACCGGACACCCAATACGCCTTTAGTACCGCTGGAGGGTTTCTCTTTGGAACCTCCACCAGTGCCAACTCCCTACGGGGGTCGAGTACCATTTCCCTGGCTCCAGGAACCAATGTTGGTGCCTATGTGGGACGAGTGAATCAGCAAATCACTGAGAACATTCCCCTGGTGGACACCTCAATTCGGATGCGTCCTGAATCGGTGCGGGGACTGATCTTAAGTAACTCCCCCACTCGTGATGATATTGACGTGATGTTGCAAGGTACGAACCCCCAGGTGTTGGAAGAAGCCGGACGCATGGTGTTAGCGGCCCTGGAAGACCAAGCGACCCTGGCCACCTACCAACCGGATGCCGAGGAACCCCAACCAGAGGTTCAAATCCGTCCCGATTGGGAACGGGCCGCTAGTCTCGGTCTCTCAGCTCAAGACATTGGGGAGACCATTCAAACGGCATTAGAGGGATCGGTCATTACTCAAATCCAACGGGATGACCGCCTCATCAATGTGCGGATGCAGTTACCCACCGGAACCATCGAGCGTCCAAGTCGTTTACGCTCAATTCCCCTGTTTACCTCGGGCAATCAACTGATCCGCTTAGGGGACATTACCGAGATTGGTCGGGACGTTGCCCCTGGAGAAATTCAGCGCATTAACCAACGTCAGATTTTCCTGATTGAAGGAAGTCTCACCGACGGAGCGAATCTCAGTGATGCCCTCGATGAAGTCGATGGGATTTTAGCCGGTCTTGACTTGCCTGAGGGGGTGACACGAGTTCCCAGTTCAGCCGCAGAAACCAATGAGCAATTGCGCCAGTCCTTAGTGATTTTGGGCAGTTTGGCCACATTTATGGTGTTTGTGGTCATGGCAGTTCAGTACAACTCCTTAATTGACCCCCTGGCCATTATTTTGACGGTTCCTCTCGCCCTCGCCGGTGGTATTTTAGGTTTGTATATCACAGAGACAGCCGTGGGAGCGACGGCCATTGTCGGGGCGGTGTTATTAGTGGGGATTGTGGTCAACAATGCCATTTTGCTTGTGGAGTTAGCCAACCAAATCCGCGAGAAACAGGGGCTGAGCCACTATGAGGCGATGTTAGAAGCTGCCCCCCAACGACTGCGACCGATTTTGATGACGACGGTCACAACGGTGTTAGGCTTATTCCCCTTGGCGTTAGGGGTTGGGGAAGGGTCAGAATTTCTACAACCGTTAGGCATTGTGGTCTTTTCTGGCTTGTCCTTGGCAACCTTTTTAACTCTCTTTATTGTCCCCTGTTTCTATACGCTGCTCCATCGCTCGAATCGCCCCCGCAAACCCCGTTTACCCAGTTCCGGTTGGGAGCGCTCTCCTATGGAAGAACCGGTTGGTACGCTTAAGTGAGGCAATAGGCAATAGGGGGGAGAAGGCAATAGGCAATAGGGAAGCTTTCCTCGACTGGGTGGGCTTGGGGGTGTATGATACCTCCTGTTTCTCTCTCCTTCTCCTTCTCGCTCGCTGACCGCAAGGGCGTGCCCCCACGTGGTTCCCCTACTGCCTTCTCCCTACTGCCTACTGCCTACTGCCTACTGCCTGCTGCCTTCTCCCTACTGTTCCCTCATGAATCTCGACTATTGGTTTATATTTCCCATCGCCGTCATGATCGCCACAATCGCCATGGCTTCGGGAGTTGAGGGGGCGACGTTCTTCACCCCCCTATTTATCATTGTTTTGGGGCTACCCACAGATGTCGCCGTGGGAACGGGACTGATTACGGAAGTATTTGGCTTCTCCAGTGGCCTGTACGCCTATGTCCATCGGGGCTTGATTGACTATAAACTCGGTCAAACCTTGCTTTGGGTGACCATTCCCGTGGTTGTGTTGGGGACTTGGCTGGCAAAGGTGATTCCCGATGATATCCTCAAGGGCATTTTAGCGGTGGGTCTGTTGGCGATCGCCGCTAGTTTTTTGCGCCCTCCCACATCTCCACACACCACTAAGCAGGCGTTGGATTCTCTACCTCAGACGGGTCTAACCTCCCGCCAGGGTCAGACCTTTTATTACCGAATTGGCAATTATGGGGAAGGACGGCTGCTGGCCAGTATCGGTGCCTTATTCCTGGGGATGGTGTCCACGGGACTAGGGCAACTGAACGGCTATTTCTTGCTCCAACGCTGTCGCGTTCCTAGTCCCGTGGCGGTGGCCACTAGCGTGTTTGTTGTGGCCATTACGGCGGCGATCGCCTCTGTGGGCCATGTGCTCCAGTTTATCCAAGCGGGAGATGAGGTCATCAACCAGGTGTTGAGTTTGGTGTTGTTCACGATCCCCGGTGTCTTAATCGGGGCCCAACTGGGGGCGATCGTTGCCAGTCGCCTGCCTCAGTCCCGCCTGGAACGGAGCATGGGAGTCCTCTTTGTCTTGGTCGGGGTCATCCTCTTCGGGGAAATTCTTGTCCAATACAGGACCTAGAACCAGTCCCTAATAAATGTATTTATTAGACTGACTCACTTGAATTTTGCCGGTGACCACAAATTCCAGAGACCACCGGGGAGGATTCACCCGCTGTCCATACCAATAGGCTTCCCAATGGAGATGGGGACCATTGGAAATGCCACTGTTGCCCACCGCCGCAAACAGAGAACCAGCCTTGTGAGTTCCGGGAAGACAATCACTGAGATGGAAGGCCTCAAACTCATAGGTGGGAAAACTGCTACTGCTGAGTTGGGCCACCAGTCCCTTGCCACCGTCGTAATAACACGACACTTTCACCTCGCTCCCCTCTTTACCCACAGCATATAGGGGCGCACCATAGGGCATGGCTAAATCAACGCCCCAATGGGCAACATCCTGATAACCGGTGACAGGATGTTGAGTCCGACAGTCAGAACCATCGGGTTGTTGACAGGGAAGATAGGTATCACTGACGCGATAGCCGCCAATCCGCCAATTGCGATCGACGGGTTTTGCTAAGTTGGCCGGTAAACTGGCCGCCAATCCTTCAATGGGTCGCTGAGCACTGCGAGCAATGAGATTGAGAGGAGATTTGGCATCGTCGGGAAACGAGTCAATGGTGGAGTCTACTGACTTGGATTGACCCGAGAGGTTTGTCTGAGCTGGGTTAGGGTTTGATGAGAGGGGGTCTGATGAGGGGGACTCAGTAGCGGTGTTGCTGGGAGTTAGGGGGCGATCTAGGGAAGAGGGATTTGAGGCTGATTCCCCCTGCTGGGACTCCTCCCCGGCGGTGTCAGCCAGGGAATCAAATCCTGGCAACCATCGGGGATTTTCCCCAACTTTGAGAGGCTCAGGGTTAGAGTCGGTGGGACTTACGGGAATGAGTTGAAACCAGTCTAAGCGGCTCAGCAGTTGTAGGCTCAGGGTTAGAGTCGGTGGGACTTACGGGAATGAGTTGAAACCAGTCTAAGCGGCTCAGCAGTTGCGGGTTCCAGCGCCAGATTCCTCCCAGGATGCCTAAGATGGCCAGGAAAAACACACTCAGTTCTAGCTGTTGGGTTCCAGCGCCAGATTCCTCCCAGGATGCCTAAGATGGCCAGGAAAAACACACTCAGTTCTAGCTGTAGCCGACGCCGTTCAGCGGCGAGAATTTGATGGTGTTGGGCTTGTAGAGCCGTAATCCGAGCTTCGGCGATTTCTCGCTGTTTCTGCCAACTGCTGGCACGGGTGTTTGTATGGCTCTCCCAGTCTACGGTGTCCGGGCTGAGGGTGTCTGGGCTGAGGGACGCATCGGCTAAGGGAATCTGAGCTGGGGGAGGCTCGGCAACGGCAGTCCTTCGGTTCTGAGGGGCATATTTTGCGCCGGCGGGTGCGCTCAGCCTCTGTGGCGGGACTTGGGGATGCGATCGCCCTGGGGCAGTGGTTTGAGGTCGAGATTGAGATTGAGGTCGAGATTGAGGGGTTTGGCGGCCCTCAACAGTCAGGGGAGAGCGATCGCTTAAAAGGGGATGGGAGAGAAAACTCCCGTCGAGATAAGGATTACTCGTCGCGGAATTAATCGTCCGAACCTGAGAATCAGTCATTATTTTGGGATCTCGGGACATAGTAGATGACAGCCTGAAGGGCAAAATTCTAGAAATTCTGCTAAACAGCCGGGGTACACTATCATGGGCGGATTGCCACCCACATTGACCCGGCCTCTAAGGATGAGCCTAGCAGCTCGGGACAGCCTGCTCAATTGTGGCTCATTACTGATATTTTCTCAGTGTTTCTACGGAAACTTATGTCCGTATTATTTCGTGGTAATGATTAGAGTGATGAAATAATCCCACATTTATGGGACATTAGATGCCACATTGATGCCACATTTAAGGTCTCGCAAACTATGGATGTTCTGAAACTTGAACCACAAGCTGGAGTCGAGGCCAGTGCAGCTCTTGTCCTGCTTCATGGCTGGGGTGCGAATGCCCGTGATCTCGCATCATTGCAGTTGATGTTAGATTTACCGAATTATGTCTATTTTTGTCTCGATGCGCCACTGCCCCATCCCCTAGTTCCAGGAGGGAAAATGTGGTACGACCTCGACAGTGAGGCTTATCACGGCCTCGACCAAAGTCGGGCTGAGTTAGCCACCTGGCTTGACGGCTTTGAAGAGGAAACGGGGATTTCTCTAGCGCGAACAATCTTGGTGGGATTTTCCCAAGGGGGAGCGATGACCTTGGATGTGGGATTTCGTTACCCCTTTGCGGGGTTAGTGGCCATGAGTGGTTATCTCCATGGCCCCCCAGATTTTCAGAGCAACCTTCCGCCGGTTTTGCTGCTCCATGGCCGTTTTGACCGGGTTGTTCCCCTTCAGGCGGCGCAACGTACCCGGGAGACGCTGTTAGCCGCTGGGGCAACCGTTGACTATCACGAATATGATATGGCTCATGAAATTTGCCCGCTGGAGGTGGCCCAACTGCGAGAGTTCATCGTGGCAGCGGTGTCGCCCTAACTGGCTGGGTTTAGGGGAGGGGGTGAGGTTGCGAAACGTTAACGGGACTGGCGATCGCCCCTGAATGTCCTAAGATGAAAGATAAGGGGTTCGTGAGAATCCATTGAGAGCAACCCTAGGTTGGACTCAAGTGGGTTGCCCTGATTGCATCATGTTAAAACAGCAACGGCTTTTGCTCGTTGTGTTGTGCATTCTAGGAATAGGGAGGCGACCGTCATGACCACGATTACAGTGTCTCGGGACGATTTAGCGGCTGTCACAGAAGATCAGGTGAAGCTGTTAGCCAATCGACTTGATGCCGATGATTACGGCAATCCATTTGAAGGACTCGAAGACTGGCACTTGCTGCGGGCGATCGCTTTTGAGCGTCCAGAACTCGTCGAACCCTACAGTTATCTACTAGAATTTGAAGATTGCGACGAAAGCTAACTCCAAGCCAACCTCTAGGGAGGATGCTATCGATCGCCATCAACTGTAGTTTTTGGGTCTTTCATGGCATCACTGACAGGACGACGGGTTCTTATTGGGTTAACAGGCGGGATTGCGGCTTATAAAGTCTGTGAAGTCGTCTCACGGCTGGTTCAGGATGGGGCAGAGGTTCGCGTCATCTTGACCTCAGGGGCGCAGGCCTTTGTCACTCCGTTAACCTTAGCGACCCTATCCCGTCACCCGGCTTACACCGATGAGAGCTTCTGGCAGTCGATTCATGGACGACCCTTACATATCGAGTTGGGGGAATGGGCCGATGTCTTCGCCATTGCCCCCCTCACCGCCAACACCCTGGCAAAACTCAGCCATGGGTTGGCCGACAATCTTTTAACCAATGTCGTTTTGGCATCAACCTGTCCGGTGTTACTGGCCCCCGCCATGAACACCGATATGTGGGAACAACAGACGGTTCAAGAGAATTGGCAACGCCTACAACAGAACCCCCGCTTCCATGGGATTTCACCGGGAGCGGGGCTTTTGGCCTGCGATCGCATTGGCATGGGCCGCATGGCCCCAAGTCCGCGCCTGGTCACCCACATCGAATCCCTCTTGCACACCGCTGGCAAACAGGATCTAGCCGGCCGTCACGTCCTTGTCAGTGCCGGAGGAACCCGTGAATACTTCGATCCCGTCCGGTTTATTGGCAACCCCGCCACGGGCAAAATGGGAATTGCCGTGGCCCAGGCGGCGGCCCATCGGGGGGCAACGGTGACCCTCGTCCACAGTTGCCTTAACCCCGAGGCCATCTCAGATCTGACGGAGATTAACAGTATCCCCGTCACCAATGCTGAGGAGATGTCTCAGCAGATGCAAGCGCATTTCCCCGAGGCGGACTGGGTGGTGATGACGGCAGCCGTGGCCGATGTCAAACCGGCTCAATACTATGGTCAAAAGTTAGCCAAAGATAAGCTGCCCTCGGCCCTTCCCCTCGTCCCAGTCAAGGATATCGTTGCCGCGCTAGCGGAGCAGAAACAGGCTCACCAACGGCTCATTGGCTTTGCGGCTCAAACGGGAGATATTGTCACCCCCGCCCTAGAGAAATTACGGCGCAAGAAATTAGATGCGATCGTGGCCAACCCCATCGATTTACCCAATGCCGGATTTGGCAGCAACACCAATCAAGCGGTCTTTATTGATGCCAACGGCAATCAGAGTTCCATGAACTCTTGCACCAAACTCCAACTAGCCCATTATCTTCTGGACTGGGTGGAACATTTAGACCCTCTCCTCGACGATTAAATAAGATTCCGTCTTACCTGAGAACCTGCCACCAAATTAATGAGAGATAGCGAAGCTCCGATCCAGTATTACGACAAGATTCAACCCCATGGCATGGTTGTGGTCTTGTCGGAGGGGGCTGATGGCGATCGCCGTATCCTGCAAGTGAGTGCCAACAGTGAGGCGTTTCTAGGTCTCACTCCCGACGCCTTGCTCGGAAAGTCCCTTACGGAGATCCTGGATGTCCAACATTGTCAGACTCTGAATGCAGCCCTCTGGGATCTCGATCCGACCATTCCACCGCGCTTGAGTCTAACCCTTGCGGGGAACCATCAGCCAGAAACCTTTCAGGCACGGGTCCATGAAAATTCTGATGGCTTACTCATTTTAGAATTGGAACCCCAGCGCCAGGAAGCAACGGTTTCCCTGACGGCCTTCTACCAAACCGTCCGCTCCCATATCCGTCACTTACAGACCACTGATAATATCCAGCATCTGTGTCAAACGGCGGTTGAGAGTATTTACGAGTTTACCGGCTTTGATCGGGTCATGGCCTATGAGTTTAATCCTCAGGGTCATGGATGCGTCGTGGCGGAAGCCAAACGAGAGAACCTTCCGGCGTATTTAGGTCTTCATTATCCCGATGCCGATACGCGTTCGTGTCGTCATTTGTTTAGCTGCAACTACAGCCGCCTGATTCCCGATGCGCAAGCGGCGGATATTCCCCTGATTCCGGCTTGTAACCCTCAGACGGGTCAGCCCCTCGATTTAACCTATTGTGAATTACGGGGCGTGGTTTCGTGTCACCAAACCTATTTAGAAAATATGGGGGTGCGCTCGACTCTAGTGATGTCCCTGTTCCGACAACAGCAGCTTTGGGGGCTGATTTCCTGTCATCACCTCACGCCTAAATATCTACGGGAATCCCAACGGGAGGCTTGCACCCTGTTGGTTCAGTCAATGTCCTTGGAACTCTCGGTGAAGAGTCAGCGGACAGAATATGCCGATCGCGTGGCCTGTCAGCGTAAGTTGTCCTCGTTGCTTGAGGCGATGTCTGAAACGCAAGACTGGGTCACCGGGGCGTTAGAGAATGAGGAGTTGTTTCTGGGGATGGTGGCGGCGTCAGGGGCTGTAATTTACCGGAATGGGGTCTGTGATAGCGTCGGCAAAACTCCGTCCCCATTACAGATTTTGCGGCTGATCCCCAAGATTGAAGCCCAGATAGATGATCAAGTCTTTACCTGCGATCGCCTTGAGGAGATTGATGAAACGGCCTCTTGTTATCGTGAGGTGGGCAGTGGGATGCTGGCGATCGCCATCTCGCCGGTGCTACGACATTATATTCTCTGGTTTCGCCCGGAATATCGCCAAACGGTGCGCTGGGCCGGAGATCCTAACCATGTGATTGAGAAAACCCTAGACCACGATGGCACCATTCGCTTATCCCCCCGAGGCTCCTTTGCAGAATGGTGTGAGCAGATTCAAGGCCAATCCCTCCCTTGGCAAGAGTGGGAGACAGAGGCGGCCCTGTCGTTGCGGGATGCCATTTTGAAGGTGGTCATTCGTCAGGCGGATGCGTTGGCGAAGTTAACTCAGGAGTTGGAACGCTCCAATGCTGAGTTAGAGAAGTTTGCCTATGTGGCCTCCCATGATTTGCAAGAACCTCTGAATCTGGTCTCAAGTTACGTACAACTGCTGCAAATGCGGTATGGCGATCGCCTTGATCAAGATGCTCATGAGTTTATTGGCTTTGCGGTAGAGGGAGTCACCCACATGCAGCGTCTGATTGATGATCTCTTGGCCTATTCTCGGGTAGGATCTCGGGGCGAGCCATTTCGTCCGGTCTCTGTCAATGAGGTCTTAGAACGAGTTCAGGTGAATTTACAGAGTCGTATTGAGGAAACTCATGCCATTATTGAATCAGACGACTTGCCCGATGTGATGGCAGATGAGATTCAGTTAATGCAGGTGTTTCAGAACTTGATTGGTAATGCCCTCAAGTTTCATGCGGACAGCCCAGTGACGATTCGCATTTGTGTTGAGCGGGATCATCGGATGTGGCGTTTTTGCGTTAAGGATAATGGCATTGGCCTAGAACCCCAGTTTGCAGAACGCATTTTCTCGATTTTCCAACGGTTACACACCCGCGATGAATATCCGGGCACCGGCATTGGTTTGGCAATTTGTAAACGAATTGTGGAACGTCATGGTGGCAAAATTTGGGTGGAATCCTCGTTGGGGGACGGCTCCAGCTTTTATTTTACCGTCCCAGTCTGTCAACTCGGGCCGGTTGAAGATGTCTGAGGAGAGTCAATCCCATTGGATGTATTTTGGATGAAACGTCGAAAAATTTTGCTGGTTGAGGACAATCTAGCTCATGTGCGCTTGATTCAGGAAGCGTTCAAGGAGAGCCGGTTATCCCATGACATGGTTGCAGTCCGAGATGGGGTTGAAGCGATGGATTATCTCCATCAACAGCCTCCCTATGAGGATGCCAACCTGCCCGATGTAATTCTCCTAGATCTGAATTTACCGCGCAAGGATGGCCGGGAGGTCTTGGCGGAGTTAAAAAGCGATCCCCATTTGTCTCGGATTCCGGTTTTAGTATTGACGACCTCGAATAATGAAAAGGATATTCAGGAAAGTTATCGACTCCATGCCAACTGTTATATCCAGAAATCGCAAAATCTTCAGCAGTTGTTAGCGATCGTACAGACCATTCAGACGTTTTGGTTAGAGGTTGTCACCCTACCTCTCGATGCTTGATGACTCAGTCCCGATGGAGTCTAGGTTGTATCAATCGATTGAATGATACCCCTAGGGTGCAGTCCTATCGGCAACCAAATCCGCAACACCCTAGTGGGGATCGTTAAAATAATCTTAGGAAATCAAGGAATCGACCTGGAATGAGATCTCACCCCCAGCCCTCCCATGGTATATGGATTTCAATGACCTTTGCCTAAGTTGTGATTGTTTCCTAATAAATACTAAGTTTTGTATATATATTGGACAAAAAGGATGGGATCAGGGAGGAAAAATTGCATAATGTGGACAAGACTTTAAAATAGTTTACTTTTAAGATGTCCGTTAACTCAGTCAACATCCTACTGGTTGAGGACAATCCCGCTGAAGCTAGGCTACTGCAAGAGCTACTCAAACAAGCCTCCCATACTCGTTTTACGTGGACTTGTCAGTCTCGGCTACAGGCGGCGATCGCCATTCTAAAGGAGCAGACCTTTGATGTGATTCTGCTCGATCTGACTCTTCCCGATAGTCAAGGGCTAGAGTCTCTCAGTGCGATCGCCCGGATTCGTCCTCAAGTACCCATCGTTGTGTTAACCAACACCGATGACGATGATCTTGCTCTCGAAGCCATGCGCTGCGGGGCCCAAGATTATCTATTCAAACGCCAAGCCAACACCGAACTGTTAGCTCGTTCGGTGCGCTATGCCATTGAACGCAAGCAGGCGTCGGAGGCGGTTCGCCAAGCGAAGGAAGAACTCGAACAGCGGGTTCAAGAACGCACGGCGGAACTGGCCTTAACCAACCAGCACTTACAACGGGAAATTGGCGATCGCCAGCGCATCCAGCAAGCTCTGGTTCGGGAAAAGGAACTGGCTCAAGTGACCCTCCAATCTATTGGCGACGCGGTGATTGCCACGGATGCCCTAGGACGGATTCAATCCCTCAATCCGGTGGCTGAAACCTTAACCGGCTGGCAATCTTGTGCCGCTCAGGGCCATTCCCTCGATACGGTCTTACGGCTGTGGGACGAAGCCACTCATACCCCAGTCCAGGATTTACTAGAACAGGTGTTAAGAGAGGGGATTGCCTTAGATCCCTCAGAACGTCGTCTGGTGGGAGCGAACGAGACTCAAGAATTTTTTGTAGAACTCTCCGCCGCGCCCATTCGTCTTGATGACGGGAAATTGGTCGGGGGGGTATTAGTGTGTCGTGATGTGACTCCGGCCCGCAGTTTGGCTCAACAGTTATCCTGGCAGGCGCGCCATGACGCCTTAACAGGACTTCCCAACCGTCGGGAGTTTGAACATCGCTTAGAGGCGGCGATCGCCCATTCTCGCAGCAACCAGACCACCCATGTGCTGTGTTACTTAGATTTAGATCGCTTCAAACTCGTCAACGATACCTGTGGCCACATGGCCGGGGATGAACTGCTGCGGCATATGAGCGCCCTCCTGCAACGTCATACCCCGAAATCGGATCTCCTGGCCCGTCTCGGGGGGGATGAGTTTGCCCTGCTGTTGCATCACTGTGATCTCGATGATGCCCAAAAACATGTCCAGGAGTTGATTGAGCGTATTGGGGCCTTCCGCTTTATTTGGGAGGACAGCACCTTTACCGTGGGAGTCAGTGCCGGACTGGTGGAAATTAACGCCGAAACCGATAGTTGGGCCCATGTTCTGAGTGCAGCGGATACCGCCATGTATGCGGCCAAAGATGCCGGGCGCAACCGCTTCCAGATTTATCAAAGCGATGATCTCGACATTGCCCAACGCCATGGAGATATGCAATGGGTGTCGCGGATTGTTAAGGCCTTAGAAGAGGATCGCTTCTGTCTGTATGCCCAGCAGATTATGCCAGCTGATCCTCAACGGCGATCGCGCGATCGCTATGAAATTCTACTGCGCCTCGAAGACGAAGAGGGCAACATCGTCACCCCAGGGGCCTTTATGCCCGCAGCGGAACGCTATGACCTAATGCCCGCCATTGATCGCTGGGTTGTTCGGCAACTATTCTCGCAACTGCGGGATCTTCCGGAACAACGGAACCAGCCCAAACCCCTGTATATGGTCAATCTTTCCGGGGCCAGCTTTAATGATGAACGCTTCCTAACCTTCCTGCGCGAACAATTTTGGCTGCACCACATTGCCCCCTCGATGATTTGCTTCGAGATCACCGAGACAGTGGCCATCTCCAACATCAACCAAGCGGTTCAGTTTATCTACCAACTCAAGCAACTCGGCTGTTGCTTTGCCCTCGATGATTTTGGCAGTGGGATGTCCTCCCTGAACTACCTGAAAAATCTACCGGTTGACTATCTCAAGATTGATGGTCACTTTATTCGCAATGTTGAGAATGATGCCATTGACGCAGCAACCATCGAGGCCATTAACCATATGGGCCATGTGATGGGCTTGCAAACCATCGCTGAATTTGTGGAAAATCCAGCCATTCTACAAAAAGTTCAACATCTAGGGGTTGACTTTGTCCAAGGTTATGGCATTGCCAAACCCAAACCCCTAACTCTCCCAAAGTCCGTTCCCTCCCGCAAGCGATCGCGAAAACGCAACAGTCGTCCGGCGATCGCCCCCCGGTCTCTTAAGTCCGTCGAGGCAGCACCGCTGCCCAAACTGACGACCTCAGGCTGCTACCTCAGACCTATCAAGGACTCGGTTGCGCCAACAGAGGGGTAAACCCCCGTTAAGCAGACTCTGGTTTGGGGAGAGATGACGGGTGCATCACAACCTCACTGGTTGAACGTTTCTCCACCATTTCCCGAGTAATCACACAACGAGAGACATCCTTGCGAGAGGGTAACTCGTACATCACTTCCAGCATCAATTCTTCGACAATGCTACGAAGGGCCCGCGCCCCGGTCTTACGACGATAGGCCTCCTGGGCGATGGCCCGCAATGCTTCAGGACGAAACTCCAACTTGACATTATCCATGTCCATCAGCTTCTGATACTGCTTGATCAGAGCATTGCGGGGCTGCGTGAGAATCTGGACGAGGGTCTCCTCATCCAAGGGTTCTAACACCGCCTCGATGGGAATCCGACCAATAAACTCAGGAATCAGCCCAAACTTGACGAGATCCCCCGGTTCGAGGTTACTGAGAACATCCACCGTACGTTTGTCCCGAGGTTTACTGTCTCCAGGCTGGACAAAGCCAATACTCTTCTTGCCCATACGCTGTTCTACCAGCTTATCGAGACCCACAAAGGCACCGCCACAGATAAAGAGAATATTGCGGGTATCAATTTGAATACAGTCTTGGTAGGGATGCTTACGACCTCCCTGAGGCGGTACGTTCGCGATGGTTCCCTCCAGCATTTTCAGAAGTGCCTGTTGCACCCCTTCTCCAGAGACATCCCGTGTAATCGAAGGGTTCTCACTCTTACGAGCCACCTTGTCGAGTTCATCAATGTAGATAATGCCCCGTTGAGCCTCTTCCACATCGAGATCCGCCACTTGCAGCAAGCGGAGCAAGATATTTTCCACATCTTCCCCCACATACCCCGCTTCGGTGAGGGTCGTGGCATCGGCAACGGCAAAGGGAACCTCTAGGATATTGGCCAAGGTTTGAGCCAAGAGGGTTTTACCACTACCCGTCGGACCAATCAGCAGGATGTTAGATTTTTGTAGTTCTACATCATCCCCTTCCGCTTTGTTTTGATTGGCGCTGAGGCGTTTGTAATGGTTATAGACAGCGACCGACAAGACTTTCTTGGCCGCCTCTTGTCCGATGACATGATCATCGAGATAGTGTTTAATCTCAATGGGTTTAGGAATCTGTCCTAAAGAAAGCTTCGTCGAACGCGGGCGACGACGTTCAGTAGATTCAGCTCGTTGTGCGCTCGGGGGGGATGCGGTACCCGAATCGTACAACTCTTCATCGAGGATTTCGTTGCACAAGTCTACGCATTCGTCGCAAATATACACGCCGGGACCGGCAATGAGCTTGCGCACTTGCTCCTGAGACTTGCCGCAGAAGGAGCATTTTAGGTGAGAGTCGTACTTATTCGGCATAACCTTTCTCGTGCGGAAATTCAGCCAGGATGGATGAGGAACAATTCAAGGACAATGGCACAGAAGCCATGATCCGGACACCAGTCTGAGGACTTCCCAGCCGATGCTTAGGCGATGCTTAACCGGCGTTGGAGAGTGTGACCCCAACACACCCTCCAACCCAAACGCTCAGGTCGATGCGGCTAGGGCAACGGGTGGTTGAGCGATAACGGTATCAACTAACCCATACTCCTTAGCTTCTTCTGCGGACATGAAGAAGTCCCGTTCCGTATCGGCTTCAATGCGCTCGATGGGCTTGCCGGTATGTTGAGCGAGCAGGCGGTTGAGGGTACTCTTATGATAAAGAATCTCCTTGGCCTGAATTTCAATATCCACCGCTTGCCCTTGGGCACCGCCGAGGGGTTGGTGGATCATAATCCGGGAGTTGAGCAAGGACATTCGTTTACCTGCGGCCCCCGATGCTAGCAGGAATGCCCCCATACTGGCCGCCAAGCCAAAACAGATGGTCACCACATCAGGGCGAACCTGTTGCATGGTGTCATAGATGGCCATTCCCGCTGTGACAGACCCCCCTGGGGAGTTGATATAGAGTTGGATGTCTTTTTCGGGATCATCGGCATCGAGGTAGAGCAGCTGGGCAACGATAGAGTCAGCTACAGCATCATCGACGGGGGTTCCGAGGAAAATAATCCGTTCTCGCAACAGACGGGAGTAGATATCAAAGGCGCGATCGCCCATCCCGGACTGTTCTACCACCATGGGAATTGTTCCCTGGGCGCTGGAATAGATTTGGGGGTGGGACAGGTTCATCAAGTCGCGTCCGTAGGCTTGGGATCTCAACATAGATTTAGACGTTCAGCTCGCAGTGGGTAAACCGTGAGAAGGGTTAGGAGTCTTGGGATTCATCGGTGTCAGTGTCCCCTGTTTCCTCAGCAGTGTCATCCTCGGTGGATAAACTGCCTTCGGGAACTAACTCGATCTTAGCGCGTTCTCGCAGCCAATCGAGGGCTTTCTGAGAAAGGAGATCTTTTTCGACAAATCCCTGCAAGCGTTCCTCGTCAATATCGCGATCGCTCAGTTGCTCACGAATTTCAGCGGCCCGCTCTTCTTTCTCAGTCTCACTGGGGTCTAGATCCTGGAGTTCGGCAATTTTTTCGAGGGCGAGGTCTTGTTTGAGTTGGGCGATCGCCTCAGGACGAGAGCGTTCTCGCATCTGGGCCATATTCTCTTCATTATAGAGACTGCGGATGTCCATGCCGTACTGCTGCAACTGCATCGCCGTCTGGGTCAGCATGTAATCCACTTCCTGTTTAATGAGGGTTTCGGGAAATTCCACCTCAATACAGGTTTCCACCATCTTCATCAGCGCGGCGTTGATGTTGCTCTTGGTTTTCTGTTCGGCTTCTTCCTTGAAGCGGTTTTCGATGGACTCGCGCAATTCGGCCATCGTGTCAAAGTCACTGATGGTTTGGGCGAAGTCGTCGTCGAGTTCTGGCAGTTCCCGCGCTTTAATGTCTTTGACGGTGACGGTGAAGATGGCCCCTTGTCCGGCGAGTTCTTCGTTGGGATAGTCTTCGGGGAATTTAACCTCGAAGGATTTGGTTTCATCGGTGTTCATCCCGACGATATTTTCAACGAATCCTTCAATGAAGCGTCCTTCGTTGAGTTCAACTTGGGTGTCTTCAGCACTGCCGCCAGGGAAGGGTTCGGGGTCTCCTTCGCCATCTTCGGGAAGGAGTTTTCCTTCATAGTCAACGGTGAGAACATCCCCGAGTTGAGCGGCGCGATCTTCGACGGGAATTAGGTTCGCTTGTTCGATGCGTTGTTCTTCAAAGAAGGCATCGACTTGGGCGGGATCATAGACTACTTCCTCGGCAGTAATCTCCAATCCTTCGTAGTTGCTAACGGTGGCGTCGGGGGGCACGTCAACGGCAATGGAGAAAGTCAGAGGATGACCGGGGGTGAACTGTTGAATCAGCTCCTCGACAGGAGTTTGCAGGGTGTAGTTTCCTAGAACATCGAGGTTTTCTTGGTCAATGGCCTGCTTGAGACTATCTTCGATGCTTTCTTCGAGGGCGGCAGCTTTGATGCGCTCACTGCCGAGACGCTTGACGAGAATCTGTTTGGGAACTTTACCTTTGCGGAATCCCGGAATGTTCGCCGCTTGTGTGAACTTTTGCAACGTGCGATCGTAGGTTTTCTGGGAAATCTCCGAAGGAATTTCGATTTCCAGAGCAATTTGGGATGCGGGAAGCTTTTCCTGGGTTACTTTCATGCCTTGCTTGACTGTTTGATTCTAGTGGTAATGTGAGTAGAGTTTGCTGCCTGTTGATAATGAGATGACCGTCCATCACACGGGCGATCGCCCCAGGTCCGAGAACGACGTTAAAACGCTTCTGCACGATCCGTCTTCCGTGATCGCAACGAACGACTGCGCCCGGATGCTTAGCAACGGTGCGGATCACTGCGGCTGTTACGTTGTCCTTAACAACAAGCGAGGCAATCCAATCTAGTCTAGCCTAATACTGAACCGCTGTTCTGAACATCGATCGCCGATCGCACCCAACCCGGAATCTGCGTTATGCTAGATCCAGAGTCAGGGCTGTCAGGACGGCCGCAACGACTGCCAAGGGACGCCCCGCCCGGGCGGCAGGACAACGCCCCATTGCGCTTAATAGCTAACTCTGCTATCGTGGCTGTCGATGAGACGATCATCTGTTATATTCAAAACCTATTTGCTGATGGACTCACTTTGCAAGCCCCTAATGGGCCAACTGAGTGGCTAAGTTCCAACGCGCCCCTTATACAAACCGTCATACAAACCGTTACGGAATCAATACGGAACCTAGCTAAAACGCTATCTGAAGAGTGAGGAGGATCTGAAACTTGCCCAAGTCTTATCGAGTTGCTATTCTCGGTGCCACTGGCGCAGTGGGTACTGAGTTAATTGAATTGCTAGAGCGCCGCAACTTTCCCTTATCCCAGCTTAAGCTGCTGGCCTCTCCCCGCTCGGCGGGAAAAACGGTTTCTTTTTGCGGTGAGTCTTTGACCGTGGAAGCAGTGGCTGATGGCTGTTTTAAGGACGTTGATTTGGTGTTAGCCTCTGCCGGAGGCTCCACCTCAAAGCAATGGCTGCCCCAAGCCGTGGACGCCGGTGCTGTGGCGATCGACAACTCCAGTGCCTACCGCATGGACCCCCAAGTTCCCCTTGTGGTTCCGGAAGTCAACCCAGAGGCGGCTCTTCAACATCAGGGCATCATCGCCAACCCCAACTGCACCACTATCCTGATGGCGGTTGCCATTTACCCCTTGCATCAGGTGCAGCCCATTCGCCGCATTGTGGTGTCAACCTATCAGTCCGCCAGTGGAGCCGGGGCCCGGGCTATGGAGGAACTAAAAACCCAAGCTCAAGCCATTCTCAACGGCGAAGATCCCACCCCCTCGGTGTTGCCCTATCCCTTGGCCTTTAACCTCTTCCCCCATAATTCTCCCATTTCCGAAGGGGGCTATTGCCAAGAGGAGATGAAAATGGTCAACGAGACTCGTAAGATTTTTAACGAGCCGGAACTGGCCATTACGGCAACTTGCGTACGGGTTCCCGTACTGCGGGCCCATTCAGAGGCGATTAACCTAGAGTTTGACCAGCCCTTCTCTCGGGAGCGGGCCTGTGAGATTTTAAATAGCGCCCCTGGGGTGGTACTACGGGAAAACTGGCAGAGTAACTACTTCCCCATGCCGATGGATGCCTCGGGCCAGGATGACGTGTTGGTGGGCCGCATCCGTCAGGATATCTCTCATCCCTGTGGCTTGGAACTGTGGCTGAGTGGAGACCAAATCCGTAAAGGAGCTGCCCTCAATGCCGTGCAGATTGCCGAGTTACTGAGCCGTAAGGCGGGTGACTCTTCCTCTGCGTCGTTGTCGTCTAGCAGCGTACAGCAGTAAGGAGGGTTACGTGATCGATTTTGGACGAGTTGTCACAGCCATGATTGTGCCATTTCACCCGGATGGCGCCGTCAACTATGAGTTAGTAGAAAAGTTAGCGGTTCACCTGGTGAACCAAGGCACAGATACTCTCCTAGTCTGTGGAACCACGGGAGAGTCCCCCACCCTCACGTGGGATGAAGAATATGAACTCTTCCAGGTCGTTCAAACGGCGGTCCGCAACAGCGGTGCTAAAGTAATGGCAGGAACGGGGTCGAACTCAACCCATGAGGCCATCCAAGCCACCCAAAAAGCTTCTGCCCTGGGCTTAGATGCCTCCTTACAGGTGGTTCCCTATTACAACAAGCCCCCTCAAGCGGGACTCTATGGCCATTTCCGTGCCATTGCCGAGGCCTGTCCTGAGTTTCCCCTGATGCTGTACAACATCCCCGGGCGCACGGGGGTTAACTTGGAGGCGGAAACGGTGGCCCGCTTGGCAGAATTGCCGAATGTGGTGGCCATCAAGGAAGCCAGTGGCAGCCTGGAGCGAGCCAGCGAAATTCGCCGTCTCACGAATCCGGAATTTGCAATCTATTCTGGGGATGATTCCTTAACCTTGCCTCTGTTGTCCGTTGGGGGAAAAGGGGTGGTGAGTGTAGCCAGTCATTTGGTGGGCGATCGCCTGCAAGAGATGATTCAAGCTTTCGAGGCGGGACGGAACGCCGAAGCCGCCGCCATTCATTTAGAGTTGATGCCCTTGTTCAAGGCGCTGTTTTTGACCACCAATCCTATCCCTGTCAAATCTGCACTCGGGCAGTTAGGTTGGCCGGTTGGAGGAATGCGATCGCCCCTGTGCGATGCTCCTGAGTCTGTCGTTCAGTCGATTCAAGCTGTTCTCAAACAACTCAACCTCTTACATTAGCCATTGGCGCCTCCCGTATCCCCGCCAAGTTCCTCCATCAATCGGACGAGTTCCCACCCAGGTGATTGCCATTTAGGGTCTGTATCAATTCCCTCACCTGTGGTTCAATCCCCTCCCGATTACAGATTTTGCCCCAGTTTTATCCTCACACTCAACCGTCTAGGCAACAGCAACCCTTGCCCTAGGCTGAGTTAGATAACCGTTCCATCGATTTACCGTTAACAGCTAGTCATTACACCATGAGTAAACCCATGCCTTCTAAACAAATCCGTTCCCGCAACAGCCAATCGGCTCCGTCTAAAACCCGAGGAGATCAATCCTCTCCCTTAAAAGTCATTCCCTTGGGTGGCTTACATGAAATTGGGAAAAATACCTGTGTCTTTGAATATGAAGACGAAATCGTCCTTGTCGATAGTGGGTTAGCCTTTCCCACCGATGCCATGCACGGGGTCAACATTGTTCTGCCCGATGTTGCCTATCTCAAGGAGAATGCCCATAAAATCAAAGGAATGGTCGTCACTCACGGCCATGAAGACCACATTGGCGGCATTCCCTATCACCTGAAACAGTTTGATATCCCGGTGATTTACGGTCCCCGCCTGGCCCTAGCACTCCTCGGGGGCAAACTCGATGAAGCTGGGATACGCAACAAAACCGAACTGCGCACCGTTCAACCTCGGGATGTCATCACCTTAGGGGAGCATTTTTCCTTTGAGTTTATCCGCAATACCCACTCCATGGCCGATAGCTTCACCCTAGCGGTGACGACCCCCGTCGGTGTCGTAGTCTTTACTGGTGACTTCAAGTTTGACCATACCCCCGTCGATGGTGAGAACTTCGATGTCCAACGGCTAGCCGAATATGGCGAGAAAGGCGTTCTCTGCCTGTTCAGCGACTCCACCAACGCCGAAACTCCGGGACTTTGCCCCTCAGAGCGATCGGTCTATCCCAATCTTGACCGTGTCTTTTCCCAAGCGGAAGGGCGGTTAATGGTCACCACCTTTGCCTCGTCCGTGCATCGGGTCAATATGATTTTGGACTTGGCTCAGAAACATGGGCGTTCTGTCGCCGTGGTGGGGCGATCGATGCTCAACGTCATCTCCCATGCTCGTAACCTCGGCTACGTCAAATGTGATGAGAGTCTGTTTAAATCCATCCAAGAAATCCGCAACCTCGCCGATAAGGATGTCCTGATTCTCACCACGGGCTCCCAGGGAGAACCCATGGCAGCCCTGAGCCGTATCTCTCGTCGTGAGCATCGTCAAATTCAGGTCAAGCCTGGGGATACCATTGTGTTCTCGGCCAATCCCATCCCTGGCAATACGATTTCAGTGGTCAATACCATCGATCGCCTGATGATGCAGGGGGCCAACGTCATTTATGGTCGCCAACAGGGCATTCACGTTTCGGGCCATGGTTGCCAGGAAGACCACAAGTTGATGTTAGCCCTAACCCGGCCCAAGTTCTTCGTTCCTGTCCATGGGGAGCACCGGATGTTAATTAAACATTCGCAAACGGCTCAGATGATGGGAGTACCGGCCGAAAATATGCTGATTATCGATAACGGCCATGTCGTCGAACTCCGTCCTGATAGTATTGCCCTCGGTGGAAATGTCCAAGCAGGTATTGAGCTGGTGGACTCCTCCCACTCTGGAACCGTCCAAGATAAAGTTCTCAAAGAACGTCAGCAGTTGGCAGAAGATGGAGTTGTCACCACTGCGGTGGCTGTGGGTTGGGACGGTAAGTTAGTCTCGCAACCCGAGGTCTATATTCGCGGTGTGGCCACAGGGGTTGAGGATGAATGCTTACAGGCAAAAGTCGTAGAAAGCTTGCAGGCCATCCTCCAAGACCGTTGGGATCATTACAACAATTCTGACAACGGGGCTGTGTCCGTCGATTGGTCAGGTCTGAAATCTCGCCTAGAACGGGAGTTACGTCGCACCATTCGCCGTGAGTTGCGTTGTGATCCCCTGTTAGTCTTCATGTTCCAGCCGCCCGCTGATGCTAATTATCAGCCGGAGACGCAAACCAGCGATAGTTTCGTCACGAGTCATTCCAGCAATGGTAATGGTCGTTCAGGCAGCCGGAAACCGACGAAGTCCACTCCGAAGCCAACTCCCCAAGTTGAGAAAGCGAGCGACACCTCGGCAGAGACGGCCTCAGAAGCGCCTAAAACTACCTTGGATGCGGAAAAACGCAACCGCAACCGCCGTCGTCGCACCCGTCCCACGGCACGGGCCGCCTCCTAGACACCCCTATCTCTACCCCTCGTGTTATGGCTTCGTTTCAGCCATAACACGGGGACTCCGACGGCTCGGCTGCCTGAATGCAGGAGGCAGAGCCGCCAGGGGAGCCTTTCTTGGCAGAGCCAAGGAACGGGAAAAGACGAGAAAGGCGAAAAAAACCAGGTATAGCAATCGCAGATTGCCTGATTGACACTCTGAGTTGTGAGAGAATCCCCTACCTGTTGCCTTCTGCTGCCTATTGCCTGTTGCCTGTTGCCTGTTGCCTTCTTGTCCCCTGTTTTTTGTCCGATTCAGACCAACTTTTGCTATATAAGAAAGCGGGATGTTGTCTAAAACACAACACCCCGCTTTTCAATGAAACGAATCGATGGAATAAGCGATTATTTAACGGAGACTTTTCCGCCCGCTTCTTCGATTTGTTTCTTAGCGTCTTCAGCCGCATCTTTAGCCACCGCTTCTTTGATGGCTTTAGGTGTGCTTTCGACCATTTCTTTGGCTTCTTTCAGGCCAAGTCCGGTCAGACCGCGCACAACTTTGAGGACGGCGATTTTCTTGTCGGCGGGAACTTCTTCGAGAATCACGTCGAATTCAGTTTTCTCTTCTTCTTCCTCAGCCGCAGCCGCAGCGCCACCCATCATGCCAGGGGCCATCATCATCATGCCACCGCCAGCAGACGCGGATGCGTCCACACCGAAGGCTTCTTCGATTTGTTTGACGAGTTCAGAGGCCTCTAACAGAGACAGGGATTTGAGTTGTTCCAGAATTTGATCGGTTTGTTCAGACATGGAATAACACTCCGTTGGGATAAATGAATGGTTGGACGTTCGTGAATTGCCAATAAAGACCACGATAGCTGTGGCACTTTATTGTTCTTTTTCGGATACCGCTTTGACGGCGCGAACCAAAGAAGAGGGAACCTCTTTGATGCCCACAGCCAGTTTCTTGGGAACGGCGTTGGTACCCACTGCCAGTTTCGTCGGAATCGAGTTGATTGCTGCGGCGATGCGCGCAATAAGCTCTTCCTTGGTTGGCAGTTCGGTTAGGGCTTTAATATCGTCAGGACTGAGCTTTTGCCCTTCTAAAACACCACCCCGGAGTTCGGTTTTTTTGGTGTCTTTCTGAAACGCTTGGTAGGCTTTAATAGCCGTCCCAAAGTCATCCTTGGCGAATAGAAATGCCGAAGATCCTTCGAGGAACTCGGTCATGGGTTCCCAGGTTTCATCCCCTTCTACGGCAATGCGCATGAGGGTGTTTTTGGTCACCTTACAGACGGCGTCGGTTTCCCGGAGTCGTCCGCGTAAGTCAGTCATCTGTGCGACGGACAGCCCTTTGTAGTCAATGACCACAGCAAGCTGAGATTCGCTCAGTGTTTCCTTGAGTTCAGCGACGATCGCTTTTTTGTTTTCTAATGTTCTGCCCAATCGGACTCACCTCCTTATTTGCTGGGCATTCACTCAGTTGAGAAACCCCCTTGAGAACTTCCCAAACTGTCACCCGTAAACTTGGGTCGTTTTTGGGTTGGATGCAATTGGCTCAACTGACCCCCCTCCCTCCCTCCACAAAAAGCCCCCGGTCGAGACGCCGAGGGAAGTGTTGGGGGACGCACTAGGTCCCCCCTCCCTCCCTCCACAAAAAGCCCCCGGTCGAGACGCCGAGGGAAGTGTTGGGGGACGCACTAGGCGGCCTCCAAACTCCTCACCTCGGCAGGACATTACGCGCTGAACGCCCCTGCTGTCTCTGGTTGAGAGCCTGGCCTCCAAACTCCTCACCTCGGCAGGACATTACGCGCTGAACGCCCCTGCTGTCTCTGGTTGAGAGCCTATTCAGTTAAGCCAATCTGTTTCGTATCTGGTGTACTGGGTTGTTGTGTTTGGATTTAGCCGGGGAGAAAATGCTCCCCAGTGCCATGACGGATGTCAGAGTTGGTCTTAAGCCATCAAGTCCGCCATTTTTAAGTCCCGTAGAGCGTTGACATCCACTTCTACGGAGGGTCCCATGGTCGAGGAGACATAGATGCTACGCCAGTAGCGTCCTTTGGCTCCAGCGGGACGGTTGCGCTCAATACAGTCTTGAAGCGCTTTGAGGTTGATTAACAGGTCTTCAACCGAAAAATCTGCTTTGCCGAACATGACATGGACAATGCCTGTGCGATCAGCCCGGAATTCTAGTTTACCAGCTTTGAACTCAGAAATGGCCTGTTCTAAGTCGGTGGTGACGCTTCCCCCTTTAGGTGAAGGCATCAGGCCTTTTGGACCGAGAACGCGACCGAGTTTCGCCACCTGGGGCATCATATCAGGGGTGGCAATCAAAAGGTCAAAGTCGAGGCGACCTTGTTGGATTTCTTGGATGAGTTCTTCGGAACCATACAGGTCAGCCCCGGCGTTGGCGGCTTCTTGCACTTTCTCACCGCGAGCAATCACGGCGACACGAATGGTCTGCCCGGTTCCTTTAGGGAGGGCGACGGTGGTCCGTAGTTGCTGGTCGCTATATTTGGGATCGATTCCCAGACGAATATGAGCTTCTGCGGATTCAGGGAACTTGGCCGTTGCCGTCTCTTTGAGGAGTTTGAGGGCTTCGGTGGGTTCGTAGGGACGCTCTTCAACTTTTTGATGAAGTTCCCGCAATCGACGTGAGAGTTTTCTGGTCATGATAGTCGGTGGGGTGGTTAGCGAAGTGACACACTTCTCCCCCATTCAAATGGGTTCTTGGTGGAATGGTTGGATGCTGGTTTGGCTTGGGTGAGGCGCGTTAGCCTTCGATTTTAACACCCATGTTACGTGCCGTTCCTTCGATGATTTTCATGGCCGCCTCAATGTCATTGGCGTTGAGGTCGGGCATTTTAGTTTCAGCGATTTCACGCAGCTGATCCCGTCCAATGCTGCCAACTTGGCTGCGGTTGGGTTCACCGGACCCTTTCTCGATTCCAGCGGCCTTTTTGATGAGGACGGAGGCTGGAGGAGTTTTAAGGATAAAGGTGAAACTGCGATCTTCGTAAACGGAGATCTCAACGGGAACGATGGTTCCAGCTTGTTCGGAGGTTTTGGCGTTATATTCTTTGCAGAACTGCATGATATTGACGCCATGCTGACCCAATGCTGGACCAATGGGAGGCGCAGGATTCGCTTTAGCCGCCGGAATGGCGAGCTTGATGAGCGCAACTACTTTTTTAGCCATTGATGATTAACGTTAACTCTGTTTTTCGACTTGGTTGAACTCTAATTCTACAGGGGTATCGCGCCCAAAGATAGACAGCAAGGCTTTGAGTTTGCTGCGTTCGGGGCTAACTTCAATGACTTCACCTTCGAAGTCTTTAAAGGGCCCAGATAAGACGACGATTTTGTCCCCGGTATCCATGTCAATCTTGACAACCGGTTCTTGTTCTCCGGTCTGTTTGAAGATACGCTCGACTTCTGAGGGACTCAGGGGCATGGGTTTAACGTGACCCCGTCCGCGTCCATAGCGCCGCTTCTGCTCTGCCCCGACAAAGTTAATCACATTGGGGGTGTTTTTGACAACCTGCCAAACTTCGTCATCCATACGCATTTGAACGAGAACATAGCCAGGAAAGACTTTCTCTTCAATATTCTGTCTGGCACCGTCTTTACGGACTTTGACGGCGGGGGTTTGCGGGATGGCAATTTGTAGGATGCGATCGGCCACGTCTAAGGTTTCTTTTCGCTGGTCGATGTTGGCTTTGACGCGCTTTTCGCAGCCAGAAGCGACCTGCACCGCATACCAACGGGCGCGGGGCAGTTGAGACTCTTGGGGAGTATCTTGCCGCTCATCTGAGTCGTTGTCGTCCCAGGGAGCATCGGATTCGTAGGATTGGTTCGATGAAAATGTCATCAGAATATCTGTTGTGCAGCCCAACCGAACAGGTTATCGACTAAGTAGATGGCACTCGCTAAAAGCACAACCATTAACAAGACGGCAACGGACTCGCTAATGACTTGCTGTCTTGAGGGCCAGACGACCTTAGAGAGTTCCTCTTTGGCTTCTTGAAGGAACTTGATCGGATCGAACTTTGAACTCGTCTGTTGCAGATTGGCTTCTTTTTTCTTCGCCACAACGGTTAACCTCTTGGGGACGGACTCCAGTCTGGGCTGAACTTAGCCGACTGTGTGCTTCGAGTTGGTTTGTCGTCAGAAAATGCTGAGGCTCGGGGTCGATCCACGCCTTACATCAGACAACGCTCACCCGAAAGCTGAACCATTCCTGTTTTTAGGAATGTTGTTGTCAAGCTTTCGGGTTAAGCGTCTTTTCAAGAAGTTGAAAGGGTCCAACGCGCCCTGGAGGACTCGAACCCCCGACATCAGGTTTTGGAGACCTGCGTTCTACCAACTGAACTAAGAGCGCATCTCGTCTGGTTCAGACGTTGAACCTCTTCTTAACCAGTGTATCACGATTGGTGTGCGCTTGGGAACGATTCGGGATTTTTTTTTAGGGTTACCCTTCGTCCCCGGGACTGAGACTGGCTCAGGTTACTTGCCAGCTTTGGCGATGGGTCGGTCGAAACGCTGTTTGAGGCGAGTGGCTTTACCTACGCGATCACGGAGATAGTACAGTTTGGCACGACGCGCTTTACCGCGACGTACGACATTTATGTAACTGACTCTGGGGGAATGGAGGAGAAACACCCGCTCAACGCCAACGCCTTGGAAGACGCGACGAACGGTAACGGTTTCGTTAATGCCACCATTGCGCATGGCGATAATGGTTCCCTCGTAGGGCTGAACCCGCTCTTTACCCCCTTCTTGGATGACGACACCGACGCGGACGGTATCCCCGACATAGAGTTTGGGCAGATCGGATTTGAGATACTCAGATTCGATCGCCTGAATGATTTGTTGACCCTTCATAGCTGCCTCGTTACGTTGCAGCCTTTTATCATAGACGCTGTTGAGGTATCCCGTCAATCTACCTGTCGCGCGATGAGGGTTCGGTGACGAGGATCGGTGGGAATTGTCTCGATATGCTGCAAACCGGCTTGCTTTAAGGCTCCTTCAACGTCAAAGGTGTAGTAATCGTCGCTCCATGGCTCGGTACTTTTCATGAGAACGAATAGGGCTGGTGGCAGGTTTTGGATCACCTCGGATTTAGGATTGTTGTCAACAATGGCGAGGAGTCCACCGGGGCGCAAGATGCGTCGCATTTCTCGGAAAATGGCGGTGGTGGCGTGGCGCGGCAGTTCGTGGAGGACGAACTGTAGGGTAATAACGTCAAAACTATTGTCGGCGAAGTCGGTGGCTTCGGCGTTGCCATGTACCCATTGATGAATCTGCTGGGTTTGGTCTCGCTGTTGGGCAACGGCCAACATATGGGGGGATAAGTCTAAGCCGACGGTGCGAAGGGGCTGGGATTGTCGCTGTTGCAGGTATTGATGGAGAAATTCGCTGGAGATGCCGATGGAACAGCCGACATCGAGGGCATCTTGGACGGTTTCGGGCAGATGAGGGGCGATCGCCTCTAGGAAGGAGTGGCGCAGTCGCTGTTGGGCGGCCTCGGAGGTGAGAGATTCCCCTTTCCAAACCCGTAGGGCCATGGATTGGGTGGCGGGTTCGGCTTCTAGGGCCGCCAACCAGCAAAGATTCCCGGCATCATAGGCGTGGAAGGGAACTTGGTAATAGTCGGGATAGGTGAGGTTGGGGTTGGTAATACTGGCTAAACTGCCTCGAAGTTCCTCAGTATCGAGTTCGGCGACGCGATCGCGCCAGGGAACGCCGTTTTTTTCAGCGGTTTTAATCAACACCCGTCGCGCTTGCTGTTTCATGAGTCGGTACAGCAGGGGGGTGGCGATGAGTTGGTTGACGAGGCGAGAGAGCCAGTCTTCGCCGGCCCAGGCCGGTTTATGGGTGGAGGTGGAGGTCATAGGATTGGCTTAAGTTAACACTTGATGATTATCAAAGGATAGTTGAGACGCGTCAAGTTTGGCGAAGTCCGGGGTTCACCTCTTGCCGGACGACCCCCTAATCATTAAACATTGAAAGGAATTGTGGCAATTGTACAAGCACGTAGAGAGTCCCCCCACTATGACGCAACCTCCCATGACCGAAACCAGCCCAGTGATTCCCGCTGACGCGATGGAGTTCTTTAAGCAGAGTGCTGGAACCTGGCATTCTCAGAGAACCACCCATCATCTGCCCTTCCGCCGTTCTGAGTTGGGTGGATCGGAGATTTTTGTGGAAACCCTCCCCCCAGATGATCCTCGGGTGGTGGAGATTTGCCAAATGTACGAGATTGACCCAACAACCGCTTCGGGGGGCGCGTTTGTGCGCTGGAATGGCTCGATGCAATGGGATCGTGACAATGATGAAAATCATGCCGGCTCAACGGTGTTTGCCATTGTCCCCGATGCTGAGAACCCTCGTCAGGGCAAAATGTTGCGAGAACGGGGCTATGCGGAAAAAGTCCCCGTAGCAGGGCGTTATGAGCTGGATGATGATGGAGGAATGAGTTTAATTACGGAGTATGAAACCATGAGTTCTGTGGAACGGTTTTGGTTTCCCAGTCCTGGGGTACGGATGCGAACCAGCACGGTGAAACGGTTTGGTGGCTTCAATACGGCAACGTTCTGCACGGAAAGTCGTGTGGATAGTTCTCAGCCTGAGATGAGTGGGATTCCTGAGGCGGGGGAACAGGCCAGTCAACGCTTTTATTCTCTGTTGGGTTGGTAGAGCGGGCAACGATGGGTAAAGGCGATCGCCTGACAACCTAAAGCGGTAAATCGTAAATTTTCTTTACGTTAAGTGTTAAAAATTGTTGCTGACGTTCATAAAAATGAGACTGGGTTGAAGCCAATCCCCTAATCTAAAGGTTGACGAGTCCACAAATAGCAAACCCTTTAAGCTTACGGAGATATTAACGTGGCACTTCCCTTACTCAGTTACACACCGAAAAGTCAGAACGTGCGTGTCGCGGGATACGTCGTTCCTGGCGATGAAGAACCCTATGTGTTCGACACGGAAAACCTGCCCACAGGTTCGGACATCGACGAGTTCATCTGGGCGGCGTACCGTCAGATTTATAGCGAACACCAAATCCTCAAAAGCAACCGTCAGACCTTCTTAGAGTCTCAACTCAAGGATGAGCGCATTACGATGCGTCAGTTCATTCGCGGTTTGCTGCTGTCGGATCCGTTCCGCCGTCGCAACTTTGAGACCAACAGCAACTACCGTTTTGCTGAACTCTGTGTTCAACGGGTTCTCGGACGGGACGTCTACAGCGAGCGTGAGAAAATCGCTTGGTCGATCGTGATTGCCAACAAAGGTGTTGAAGGCTTTGTGGATGAACTCCTCAACAGCGACGAATACCTGGAAAACTTCGGCGATACGATTGTTCCGTTCCAACGCCGTCGCAATCTGCCTCAGCGGGCTATGGGTGAAACGCCCTTTAATCTAAAAACTCCCCGTTATGGTGCGTACCACCGTAATCAACTGGGCTTCCCCCAGATTGTTTGGCAGAATGCTGTGCGCCGCTTCCGTCCTCAAGAGAAGCAACCCACCGAGGGCAATCCCGAGCGGTTCCTCGGCATGGCGCGGGCTGTGTCTTCTGGCCAGCCGTCGACACCTCGTCCTTCGGTTCAAAACCTCAACTACATGGCTGCGGTTCCCCGTCGCTAGGCTGGTTTGACTGTTACAGTCTGACTGGAATAGCAGCGACTGATGATTGCTCTTGGATGAGTGGTTGTCAGTCGCTGTTTTTTAGGGGGGGAACAGGGAATAGGGAACGGGGAACAGGGAACAGAAAAGACGTAGGGGCGCGCCCTTGTGGACGCCCTAGGCAATAGGCAGTAGTCAATAGGCAGAGAACCAGGTAGGGGCGTACCCTTGTGGTCGCCCTAGGCAATAGGGGGACTTTAGCGGCGGCGTTTGAGGACTTGCAGCAGTTTTTTGATGTGGGGGGGAAGGGGGGCGATCGCCTCGATGGTATCTCCGGATTGGGGATGCTCTAGGGTTAGTTTCCAGGCATGGAGGGCTTGGCCGGGTAGGTTGACCCCTAGAGAACGACCGGAACCGTAGAGGGGGTCTCCGATAATTGGATGCCCGATGGAGGCGCTGTGGACGCGAATTTGGTGGGTGCGACCGGTTTCGAGACGAAAATGAATTAAGCTGTAGTTTCCTAGGGCTTCCTGGACGTTCCAATGGGTTACGGCAACGCGGCCGCCTTGGTCTTCCGGGATGATCGCCATCTTTTTGCGATCGACGGGATGACGGGCAATGGGACGGTTGATGGTTCCTGAGGGCTGACTGGGGGAACCATAGACCAGGCCGAGATACTCGCGGCGGGCGGTTTTGGCTTGGATTTGGGCTTGTAAATGCTGATGGGCGCGATCGCTCTTGGCAATGACGATCGCCCCGGTGGTGTCTTTATCGAGGCGGTGGACAATACCAGGACGCTGAACACCGCCAATCCCCGAGAGGCGATCGCCACAATGGGCAAGTAGGGCGTTAACGAGGGTGTCATTGTAATGGCCCGGGGCAGGATGTACCACCAGTCCCGCCGGTTTATTGACAATTAGGAGATGGTCATCTTCGTAGAGGATATCCAACGGCATCTCCAAGGGTTGGATGTTTAAGGGTTCAGCCGGGGGAATATCAATGGTGAGGCGATCGCCCACCTGGACTTTCAGCTTTTTAGAGAGACAGGGTTCTCCATTAACCGAGACACAGTTCTGTTCGATGAGCTGCTGGATGCGCGATCGTGAGAGGTCTTTAAGATTTTGGGAAAGGATGCGATCGAGGCGATCGCATCCTTGGGTTACATCTACAGTGATGGTCATGAAGGTGAATCAACCGATGAAACAACAACCCTAAGGTCTACAACGTCTCACCATATTCGAGTAAAACGGCCAAGATGGCCTCTAACGCCCGACGATTGGCCAAACTCGGGTCTAATTGGAAACGGATTTCGGCAGCACGGCATCGAGCTTCGATTCGAGCGCGGTTTGGCCAAACTCGGGTCTAATTGGAAACGGATTTCGGCAGCACGGCATCGAGCTTCGATTCGAGCGCGGCGAGTTGCTCGTTCTCTTTCCTCAGCTCTTCGTTGCCCCTCCTCAGCTCTTCGTTGCTCCTCCTCAGCTCTTCGTTGCTCTGTTTGAGCGAGGCGGTCTGTTTCTCGATTTCGACGGTTCCACTCAACGCCGAAATTAACCACTGCCACCAAGAGGGCTGCCAGAGTGAATCGGTTACTCCATGCTCTGGGGTTGCTGACGTATCCGAGGAGGCTGAAATCTTGTTCATCGTAAAATCTCAGAAAGGCCACGCTAATGGTTAACACCGTCAAGGCAGTTCCTGGCAGTAGAGAGAGGAAATTTAGCCAGAGTTGAGGGCGCAATAGCTTCATTCTAGCAACCTTCACGTTTGGCAAATTCTACCACCACTCCAGGCTCTAAAAGGTGTCGCCATATTCCTCTAAAACGGCCAAGATGGCCTCTAAGGCCCGACGGTTGGCCAAACTCGGGTCTAATTGGAAACGGATTTCGGCAGCACGGCATCGAGCTTCGATTCGAGCGCGGTAGATAGTTCCTGGAAGTAGAGACAGGAAGTTTAGCCAAAGTTGAGGGCGCAATAGCTTCATTCTAGCAACTTCAGTTTTGCTGAAGTCTACCATGCCCCTCAGCTAACTACCACAGTTTTGTTGTAATGTCAATATCACTAAAGTAGATATTTCGTGTTATCAACTGTTAACTGTTGGCGATCAGTTGTCTTTCCAAAGCAGTCGTAGAGCAATGAAGGCAAACCCAAGGGCGGCTAGGCCCTTGAGAATTTGGGTAGGTAGGAGTTCTGCGACGGCATCCCCGGCAAGCACTCCTAGGAAACTGGCTAGGACTAATGCCCCGGCGGTTCCGAAGAAAACGGCCTGGGGTGATTTGGAACTGCCACTGAGGGCGATCGCCGCCACTTGGCTTTTATCTCCGAGTTCCGAGAGAAATACGGCGATAAAGGTTAATCCGAGTAAATCCCAATCCATCGTTAATCGTCCTAAACATTAAAGGCTTACCATTTCTCCGAGGAGGAGAATGGCAATAAACAGCAGAATGACAGCGGCGAAGGTCTCAATCGTTTTTTCCGAGACTCGATTGGCAAGCCAACGCCCTAGGAGAACCCCGATTAAACTGGTTGTAATTAGGGCTAAGGCTGCCCCTAAAAAGACCACCCAGGGCGAGTCTGACTCGGCGGTCATGAGGAGGGTAGTCAGTTGGGTTTTATCCCCCATTTCCGCTAAGAAAATGGTGATAAAGGTCGAGCCAAAAATTCCTAGGATGGATTTTGAGGCTTTGCGCGTTGAGAGAGGAGTACGCTCTGGGGGGTCTTGGACGGGGGAAGACGTGGGAGCTTTCACAGATGGGGAGTGATAACGAACATTACATTATTTTACATGGGGGGGTCACTCCCTGGGAGATGTCAGCGATCGGCTTTGGGGCGCAGAATTCGCGGTTTGCCGACGGCGCGGTCGAAGCGTATCATCTCTAGGCTGCGATCGCCGTAAATGTCCTCGATATGCTCCCGACAGCAGTCAATGGCAAACTCATCGAGGTCCTCGGGATCAATGCCATACCGCTGCTGATACTCTTGGGCATCCACCCGACAGAAGCCAGGACGTTTCTCATAAATGCCACATTCTCGGGTATCGTGGTCATAATGCTTACACCAGCCATCGTCCGTCACCAGACTCAGATAGAGCTGGAGTTCCTCGGCGGAAAGATACTCCTCTAAGTCAGGACGCTCTTCAGGGGCTAGATAACAGCAGGCGCCACAGTGTTTTACACATTGCCAGGTTGCCACGGTGAAAACTCCAAGAGATGATAGGGGTGGGTAGTCAGGGGCGATCGCCCCCAAGGCTGACGGGACACGGATTTATACTTTTGTAAAGTTTCTTAAAATTCAGGGCCCATCAGCCAGTAAGATATTAAACGGCATTTCCTGCGATTTATAATTGACCCTGTTTTTTCTGTTTGAGAGGATTTTATGGAAGCGTTAACATCAGCACTCACGTCAATCAACTGGGAACCCATTTTCCAACTTACCTTTGTCGGTTTGATTCTCGTTTCGGGACCAGTGGTGATCTTTCTCCTCGCCTTCCGGGGTGGTGATCTCTAGAGCGGGATACATTGAGGATACTTTGAGATTTATCTCTTAAGCCCGATCGCCATCGGGCTTTTCGCTCATTGGTTCGCTCATTCGAGATAACAGCATTAAGACGATGAGCCGTTTAACACCGCCAGGGCTGCTTTAATTAAATCGTAAAATCGCCGTTCTCGCACATTGACATAGCGAGCATTGTCTCGCGAGGTTCCCAGTAGGCCCATTTGGTTACCCTGATTCACCGCCAAGACTTGACCGCGATCATTACGAATGCGGAGTTCTTTGGTTTCCCCATGAGGGTAGAGGCCACAGAAATAGACCCGATTTTGGTACTCAAACCGCTGTAGGGTTTCCCCAGTCTCAGTCACCGCCTCCTCAGCCTTAGACGAAGCAACCTCCGTCGCCTCAATCACCGTGGCCTCGGGAATCTCCTCCTCACTCGTCCGAGACTCCCAAACCACGCCCTCAGGACGACGAGCGCCAACCACCTCTAACTGGAGCGAAACCTGTCCTTGCCACTCATTCTCCCCCAGTTTGTAGGCTAAATCTAGGGGACTGGGTAACGGGAAATACTCACCCCAACGCCAGGCGATCGCCCCAATGGATGTCTCAGACTCCCCCTGGGCCAGTTCCAGCTTCAGATGGCCCTTGCCCACCGTTTTCTGTTGCAAAACCCGCACCTGAGTGGAATAAAACACCGGGGTGGGATTGCCAATGCCAAAAGGTTGCAGTTGTTCCACCTCCTCAAACCGCTCTAAATCCAACTCCTCAAACCCCAACTTCCCACTGATGCGAACCAGTGGTTTGAGATGTTCCGGTTGCAACCATTGACAGGCGAACTCACTCAACCGCTGACGAAACGCCTCTAAATTGGCTTCCGGGAGCGAAAACCCCCCAGCCGCCGGATGTCCGCCATACTTGGTCAGTAAATCCTGGCAATAATTTAGGGCCTCAAACACATTAAACTCAGGAATCCCCCGGGCCGACCCCCGCACCTGTTGCAATTCCTCATCTTCGTAGGTGCAGATAAACACCGGAACCCCGTAGCGTTCCACTAAGCGCGAGGCCACAATGCCAATGACGCCGTGATGCCACTTTGCCTGAAGTGGAACCAGAACCCGCGTTTCGGGGAGCGTGTCTTGGAACGCATCACACCAGGCGATCGCCTCCCGTTCAATCTCCTCACACATCTCCTGGCGGGTGCGGTTAATCTGTTCACATTGCATGGCCCGTTCCAAAGCGATCCCCGCGTCATCTGTCGACAACAACTCAATCACCAACTGGGGATCACCAATTCGCCCCACCGCGTTAATGCGAGGGCCGAGGCGGAAACCAATGGCATCGGGTTTTAGGGATTTTTTGCCCTTGTCCCCCGATCCCGACACCTGCACGAGGGCCTGAATGCCCGGAATTTGCGAATTTGCCAGGAGGTGCAACCCCTGTAAAACCCAATATCGGTTGACACCGGTGAGGGGGGCCAAGTCGGCGATCGTTCCCAGCGTCAGCAGTTCCAACATGGGGAGTCGGAAGGTTTCCCCCTGTTTAAAATGCTCCCCCAAGTGCATGGCCAACATATAGGCCACCCCCACCCCCGCCATACCGCGATAGGGGGAGTTCTCGGGAGCCATTTTAGGGTTAAGAATGGAACTGGCGGGGGGAATCACCTCGGGCAAGTCATGGTGATCGGTAATAATCACCTCCATCCCCAGTTCTCGGGCTTCTTCAACGGGCCCATGGGCGCTAATGCCATTATCGACGGTGATAATTAAGCCCACCTCCGCCTCTGCAAACTCATTGACAAGGCGGGAGTTAATGCCATAGCCATCGCTCATGCGGCTGGGAATGGCATAATCCACCTTCGCCCCCAAGGTTTTCAAGGCCCGCAATAGCAACGCCGTACTGGTCATGCCATCAGCATCATAGTCCCCACAGATGGCGATCGCCCGTTCCGTCTCAATCATCTCCACAATCAGATCGAGACTAAGGGCTAAATCAGGGAAATCCTGAAGGGGTGGCGGCAGTTCCAGGCTATCGGGTTCCAGGAAAATCTGAGCCACCTCAGGACTGTCTAAGCCCCGTTCCATGAGGATTTGGGCAATGAGGGGAGAGACATTGAGAGACTCAGCCAGAGATTGGATCTCAGCTTCAGGGAGATCTGCCAGAATCCAGCGTTGGTTAGGGAGATTAGGACGCACGGAGATTGAGAACCAGTAGTAGCAAGGGCGTGTTTTCAGTGTCTGTCCTGGGGGCAGACTTTGGCAAGGGGCGAGGCTAGAATTGAGGGAATCCGTTTGAGGACGTAACGGCGATGGAGAATAGCGTTGAGGCCCGAGTTGAGGCGATGAAAGCAGCGGGACGGGACACGCTGAATTTACATGGGTTAGGTTTGCAGGAGGTTCCTGAGGTGCTGTTGGAGTTCCCAGAGTTGGCGGGATTGAATCTCTCGGGGAATCGCCTCACGGAAATTCCTGAGTTTATTGGGGAACTCTCGAAGTTGCGTCTGTTGTACGCGGCTCGCAATCAGATTACAGCGATTCCTCCCTGTCTAAGCCGCCTTCCCCTATTTTCGGGGTTGGAGTTGTCAAATAATCAGGTTCGCGACATTCCTGGGTTTATGGCGCAGATGCAGAGTTTATCAATGTTGGAGTTAACGGGAAATCAGATTCGCGAGATTCCCGAGTTTATGGTGCATCTGCCGCGATTGTTCCGGCTGAATGTTGGGGAGAATCCGCTGGAATGTCCGCCGTTGCAGGTTTGCGAGCAGGGGCTGACGGCGATTCGGGAGTATTATGAGGTCCATCCTCGGTAAGTTCATTATCGTCACGTTTAAACCGATGAGAGTCTTCTGTTTTCACCATAAACCTGAGGATCGATGGTCTACGTTTCGATGAGAGCGATCGCCTTGTGTCCTTTTAGTGCAAACTTAGTGATCTCGCCCTGGACACCGCCAAAGTCTATCCCCAGCATGGCGATCTTTGATTCCGTTATGGCTCATCCCCCGCTCCTACAACAAAGGGTTCTCTACCGCGCGTGACTAGGGCAATCAAGCGATCATGGGGATGCAGAATGCAGATTTGATCGTCCCCCAGTTGAAACACCACAAAATCACCGGGGAGATGGGTGGCATGACGAACTGGCCAGTGGGCAAAAGGGGTTTCCAGGGTGAACTCAAACTCCAACTGCCCAAGCTCGCGATTTCGTAGTCCGGCAATTCCTCGCCCTTGCAGGTAGCGAATATAAAAATCCCAGTCGCTGTCTTCAGCCAACTTTAGAATGGGCTGATCAAAAAAATGCCCACGGCGTATGAGTCTGCGATCCGGCGAGTGAGGTTCTTTAAGAATTGTTAACTGTTGAGTTTGAAAATCTGCGAGTGAAATTGATTTGATATTGCTACCCGTCAAATTGAACTGCATCGTCTGTACCCCATCTGAAGACTTAAAATAGAGCTGATATTGCCCTGGTAAATCTAGAGTATCTACGGGCACCAGCTCAAGCTGAGTCAACATACTGGTCTGACTTTGTGCCACATACCATGCCGCTAGTAACAGGTAACTAATGCCATGAATGACCAGCAGTGATTTGACCGTCTTCACGGTAGCTTCTGACTGCTTTCTTAAAGAAATCTGAAAAAACGGATATTCAATCAACAAGGTAACCAGAAACATAAAGATGGCAAAGATCCACTGCCAAATATGGATATTTTCTATGGTGAGAAAAGTGATTTCTGACTTAATGAAGACCGTAATCAGCATTCCTCCCCAAGCTGAGGTATAGTTGGCCAAGATTAAGGTTATAACTGTTTGGAAGCGAGGCAATCGAAACCACTTTGCTAACAGTGACCCCTCGATGTATCCAATGATTAGGTTCCCCAAGAACAGGTGCATGTAGGTGGTGTGGACAAGTGGTGTCCATGAGTTGGCAAGGGCAGGTCGGGTCGTCAGGACAATTCCGATACTTAGTAATAGTCCCCACCCTTGCCAATTTTTGTGGTTGCGATCGCGTTGCATCACGTCCTTGCCTCAACGAATAGTATGAATTTATTGACATTTGTTATAGTGCATTCTGGATTCGGCTACAGCCCATTCTCAACCAAAATAAACGGCGCCCAATAGTAACGTGAGTTCGGGTTAAGCCGAACTTATGTTATACACTTCTGACGCGAATCAGCCTATGCGTCGACTGCTGCTTCATAAACCATTGCCGATGAGGATGAACGGTGCCCAATAGTAGGGATGGGCCAGGGGATCGCCGCTGCTGCCCTGCTGCCCACCCCGTAGCTCGATCTCGCCCCGCTGCCCCCCAACTGCGGTGTAGTCCCCAGTAATCAGGGCAATTTGGACCGCTTGCAGGGCTTCCTTCTTAGTCATTCCCTGTTGCAGAGCGTCGTAAAACCCACTCATCAGGATTTGGGTGCCCTGGTCGTTCACCTTCCACAGGGAAGCCATCACGGCCTGGGCGCCGGCCTGCTGGATCTGGTAACCCAACCCCAGAATCTCGATGCCGCTGCCCAGTTCCGCATTGCCCACAGCGGTTTCGCAGGCACTCAAGACCACCAGTTCCGCATCTAGTCGCCAAGTATTGCGGATCGTCTCTAGGCTGAGGGCTTCGCCACTGCCCAGCAGGAGAAAGGATTGGGTGGGCTGGTTGGGGACAACTGCCCCGTGGGTGGCTAAGTGGAGAATCCGGTATCCCCCGAGGGCGGACTGGAGGGCGGCGACGCTGAAGTCTTGATTGAGGAGGACGCGGGTATCGGGGACTTGAGTGGCGAGGGTGTTGACTTCGATTTCCGTAAAGGGCAGGTCGTCGAACTGGAAGAGTTGTCCGGCGATAGGGACCTCAAAGCTGCACTCGGCACAGGCGGCGGCGAGAAGGCGGCGGTTATCCGGTTGGGGGACTTGGCTGAAGTCCGTGAGGGAGGCGGCGGTGATGTGGCTGAGGCTGAATCGTTGGGCTAAGTAGCGATCGCCGTCATGGAGTGCCGCTAGAGGCACATAGCGCAGCGCACCATCGGGGGCGTAGATAATGGCTTCGATGCCAGCTTGGGTCAGTTGGGCTTCCAGGGGGGCGATGAGCCAGCCGTGCAGGGTTTGGGCCAGGGGCAGGATATCGCTGTTGGGGGAGTTGAGGGCTTGGCCGAAGGCGACGATAGTGCGGTTGAGTTCCGTTTGGGTGACGGCGATGGGGTAGCGCAGGGGGGGGCTGTCGGCGGTGACGAGGATTAGTTCGAGGCGATCGGGCAGGATTAGGGGATAGATGAGGGCGGTGGGTTGGGGTAAGTTACGCAGATTATTTTGCAGCGTCCGGTGTTGGCGTTCGATTTCGATGGATTGACCGTCAGTTTGTTGACGGATTTGGCGCAGCAGGGTTGCGACTTCGGGGCGGTCTAGGAAGGCGGCGAATTGACCTTGGGCGGCTTGGTAGCGTTGCCGCAGGGTCTCTCGTTGTTGGTGCTGGGTGGGGGTGAGGCTGTCCTGGCCCTGTTGGCGGACTTGGTCGTCGAGGCGGGCGAGGGCGATGCCGTCGGCGAGGGTTTGTTCGTAGAGGGCGAGGAGGTCGGTTTCGATTTGCCAGAAGGCAACCCCGGTGGAAGTTGCTTGGGTACTCCGCACCTGGGAGAGGGCTTCGTCGAGTTCTTGAACTTTGAGCAAGTCGAGGACACGCTGGGCTTCGAGGATGCGGTTTTGTTGGAGGAGGAGGTCGGCGAGGAGGCGGTAGCTGTCGGCGACGGTATCGGTGAAGGATTGTTGCAGGTCGGTGTCGAGTCCGCGAATATCGCCACGTATGGCTTCGCGGCGATCGACGCTGGCTTTGAGGAAGGTGATGGCGAGTTCGGGTTGGGCTTGGTTGTTGAGGAGGGTGCCGATTAAAGCAAGGGAAAGACCTTCTTCGGCACGGGCACCGAGTTCGTTGAACAGGGTGAGGGCTTGACCATACTGCTCTAGGGCGCGGTCAGATTGGCTTAGACTGCTGTAAACATTGCCCAAATTGCCCAGGGCGCGGCCTTCCCCAGCGCGATCGCCTATCTCGCGGGCGATCGCCAGCCATTGTTCATGAAAGTCAATGGCGCGCTCGTACTGCCCCAGGTTACTGTAAACATGCCCCAAACTGCCCAGTGCGCCGCCTTTCCCGGCGCGATCGCCTATCTCCCGGGCGATCGCCAGCCATTGTTCATAAAAGTCAATGGCGCGCTCGTACTGCCCCAGGTTACTGTAAACATGCCCCAAACTGCCCAGTGCGCCGCCTTTCCCGGCGCGATCGCCTATCTCCCGGGCGATCGCCAGCCATTGTTCATGAAAGTCAATGGCGCGCTCGTACTGCCCCAGGTTAATGTAAACATTGCCCAAACCCCCCAGAGCGCGGCCTTCCCCAGCGCGATCACCTATCTCGCGGGCAATGGCTAGGAATTGTTCATGGAAGTCAATGGCGCGCTCGTACTGCCCTAGGTTATTGTAAACATTGCCCAAACCCCCCAGGGTGAGGCCTTCCCCAGCGCGATCTCCTATCTCGCGGGTGATCGCCAGCCGTTGTTCATAAAAGTCAATGGCGCGTTGGTACTGCCCTAGGTTATTGTAAACAAGGCCCACGTTGTTCAGGGCGCGGCCTTCCCCAGCGCGATCACCTATCTCGCGGGCAATGGCTAGGAATTGTTCAAACAAATCAATAGCACGGTCGTACTGCCCCAGGTTGTCGTAAACATTGCCCAAATTCCCCAGGGCGCTACCTTCCCCAGCGCGATCACCTATCTCGCGGGTAATGGCTAGCTGTTGTTCATAGAAATCAATAGCACGGTTGTATTGACCCAAGCGGTTGTAAACAATGCCCAAATTGCCCAGGGCGCTGCCTTCCCCAGCGCGATCGCCTATCTCACGGGTAATGGCTAGCTGTTGTTCATAGAAATCAATAGCACGGTTGTATTGACCCAAGCGGTTGTAAACAATGCCCAAATTGCCCAGGGCGCTGCCTTCCCCAGCGCGATCGCCTATCTCACGGGTAATGGCTAGCTGTTGTTCATAGAAATCAATAGCACGGTTGTATTGACCCAAGCGGTTGTAAACAATGCCCAAATTGCCCAGGGCGCTGCCTTCCCCAGCGCGATTACCTATCTCGCGGGCAATGGCTAGGGATTGTTCATAGAAATCAATAGCACGGTCGTAGTGCGCCAGGCGGTTGTAAACAATGCCCAAACTGTTCAGGGCGCGGCCTTCCCCAGCGCGATCGCCTATCTCACGGGTAATGGCTAGCTGTTGTTCATAGAAATCCATGGCGCGTTGGTACTGCCCTAGGTTGCCGTGAGCAGCGCCCAAGTTACCTAGGGCAGCACCCTCCCCTAATTGATCGCCTATCTCGCGGGTAATGGCTAGCTGTTGTTCAAACAAATCCATGGCGCGTTGGTACTGTCCTAAGTTGTTGTAAACAACGCCCAAATTGCCCAGGGTACGGTTTTCGCTGACGAGATCGCCAATCTCACGGATAATGGCAAGAGATTGTTCATAGAAGTTAATGGCGCGCTCGTACTGCCCCAGGCTGTAGTAAACATTGCCTAACCCCCCCAGGACGTTACCTTCCCCAGCACGATTACCTATCTCGCGGGCAATCACCAAGGATTGTTCAAAGAAGTCAATGGCGCGTTCGTATTGGCCCAGGCTGAAGTAAGCACCGCCCAAATTGCCCAGGGCGCCGCCTTCTCCAGCGCGATTACCCACGGCTCGGTAGAGTTCTAAAGCCCGTTCCCAAGAGGCGATCGCTTCCCGAAACTGACTGCGATTAGATTCCTCAATCCCCAAGTCGAGCAGGCGATTGGCTTCGGTAAGGCGGAGGTCAGCTTGGGTTAGGGTCTGGGGTAGGGCGAGGGTCAGTTGAGAGGGGGATGACTCCATGTCCAAAGATGACCCCGTTGAGTTTGCACTCAAATCAGGCAAAAGCCCCAATTCCCCTGGGGTTTCCTGAGTAGGGAGAGGAATTGGCGGTCGTCCGGCGGCCATGACCCCCTCTACTGCTGACAACCACAGGGCCGTCAGCAGCATTGCCCTCAGGAACTTGCCCCCAGTAGCCATCGTTACCCCTCCCTCGATTAACTCAGTAAATGTACTGATGCCTTTATACTTCATCGCCAAAACAGCCCAATCCTCATCTGAAGCCCATCGAAGGTGTCCCATCATCAGAGGACAGGAGTTCCGATATTCTCCGGTGTGCCCTGTCGTCGTTGGAGGCGGGCTAAGGAGAATTCAATCGCCGTTAATAGCACTGGGTCTTCCTGGGCACTAGCCAAATCGCGGGCGGTGTTTAGAGAGGTCAGTGCCTCCTCGTACTGTTCCATCTCCATGAAGGTCGCCCCGGCTTGATAGTGAATTTGGGGATCGCTGGGGGCGATATATTGAGCCTCCCGATGATTCAGGGCAGCTTGGTCAAAGTCATTTAAACGGAAAAAAGCATCGCCCATGGCACTGTAGGTGAAGGCGCGAAAAGGGTTAATCTCCAAAGAGTCTTTAAACTTCTCGATCGCCCCTTCATACTGCTGCTGAGCCATTAAGAGCATCCCCCAGTTATAGTGAATGACCGCTCCTTCAGGGTTGAGGGCTAGAGCCTTTTTATATCGACGTTCGGCTTCCTCATACTCCCCTTGATTCGTTAGGGCAATCCCCCAGGAATTATAGGCACTGGATAGATTGGGGTCGAAGGCAAGGGCGGTTTGGGCCGCGATGATCGCCCCATGAAAGTCTCGTTGACGGGTCAGGGCAACGCTCAAGGTCGCGTAGGCATTGGCATCCCGACTATTCTGCTCAATGGCCCGGTTGGCAAATTCAATCGCTTCTGCATAGCGATTTTGTTCAGAGAGAATGCTACTCAAAATGCTGTAGGCTCCCGCCGTGTTTGGACCTAATCGAATCGCCTCCCGCACCGAGGCTTCTGCCTCCGCTAACCGTCCAAACCCCCGTAGGATCATCCCCAGCAGCAGATGGGCCTCGGGGTGGTGGCTTTCTGAAGCTAGGGCCCTTTGGAGAGACCGTTCGGCGCGAGCGTACTCCTGCTCACGAAAATAGTTTTCGGCGCTTCGGTAATGGCGCTGATACTCTGAGAGCGGATTAGGCACTAGGGTCCTCACTCCACCACTCGGCTGTCCGGGAGAATCCAGGCCAGGGATAATCCGGTGTATGGTAGATCCGTCAATACTGCTGGCGATCGCAATCACGAGTAGCCAAATCCAGGCGGTGGGGTTGGTGGGGCTTGGGGGACGGTGATTTCTAGCGGTCATCGTTCTAAATGGGTAAACAGTAAACAGTCAATAGGTAGCTAAGGGAAAAACGGTGCTGCTGTGCTTCATAGGCCATTGCCGATGAGGATGAACGGGGCCCAATAGTAAGGATGAGCCAGGGGATCTCCCCGAGAGGCATGTCCTGGCCCGCCCCGAATCTCTATATCCCCCCGACGACCTCCTACCGCTGTATAGTCTCCGGTAATCAAGGCGATCTGGGCCTGTCGCAGGGCTTCTGCCTTAGGTAAGCCCAGTTGCATGGCCCCATAGAAGCCATTCATCTTGCCCAGGGCGCGGCCTTCCCTAGCCCGATCGCCCACGGCTCGGTAGAGTTCTAAAGCCCCTTCCCAAGAGACGATCGCTTCCCGAAACTGACTGCGATTAAATTCCTCAAGCCCCAAGTTGAACAGGCGATTGGCTTCGCTAAGGCGGAGGTCAGCTTGGGCGAGGGTCAATTGAGAGGGGGACGACTCAATGTCCAAAGATGACGCCGTTGAGTTTTGGCCCAAGTCAGAGAGGGGCCACAATTCCCCCGAGATACCCTGGGTAGGAGTCCCGATATCTTGTCGTCCAGCAGCCATTACCCCTTCCATCACCGACAGCCACAGAGCCGTCACCACCATCGCACTCAATAACTTGCCGCCATTCGCCATTGTTGCTAGCTCCCTCGAATCACTCCGTGAATTTACTGATGCCTTGATCCTTTATATTTCTGGGTGGGATGCACTTATTCACAAATGCGCCACAAAGTCGGTCGAAAATCGCGATTCTCCCCTCCCGGCAGCCGAGAGAGGGTAATCCCATTTTTCGATATTGTAGGGGCGAAAAATTTTTCGCCCCTACTGCGATCGCATCGATCGCCAACAATTTCATCAATAGCCCCCTCTTTTGCGATACACTGGAAGATCCTTGCTTCAGTGCCACTCAGCCATGAGCGAGACACCGAAGCCACTCCGACCACAAGGACTTCACAACGGCGAATGAAAGAGTTTATCTACGAAACCATGTACATCCTGCGCCCTGACATCGGCGAAGAGCGCACGGATGGGGAAATCGACAAATATCGCAATATTTTGCTCGAAAACGGCGCGGAAGACCTCGATGTCCAACATCGTGGCAAACGTCGCTTAGCCTACGACATCCTGAAACATCGGGATGGCGTCTATGTGCAAATGAACTACAAGGCTCCCGGCGCGTCCATCGCGGTCATGGAAAAGGCGATGAAATTCTCCGATGATGTCCTGCGCTATCTCACCATCAAGCAACCGGTGCAACAGCCGGATGCCGATGACGAAGACGGCGACGAAGAAGAGTAAATCAGCGCAGAGAAACTTGACAGCCCCTACACCTATGGGTGATAATTAGGGGTTTAGTTTTGTGTCACTGCTCGGAACGGGTGATGAAAACGCCAAATCGACGCCAACTCGACCTAACCGGCGAATTTTGGCTACCCCTACGGCATAGTTTTGAGGACAGTTGAATGACTTACGCAATTATTGAAACCAGCGGAACCCAAATCATGGTAGAACCCGGTCGGTTCTACGATGTAAACCTACTCGATGCGGCTCCTGGAGACGAAATCACCATCGATAAGGTGCTGTTTATCCGCAATGAAGACGATGCTCACGTCGGTCAACCCTGGGTTGAAGGCGCAACGGTTCGGGGGACGGTGCTGCAACACCTCCGGGGTCGTAAGGTCATCGTCTACAAGATGCAGCCGAAGAAGAAAACCCGCAAAAAACGGGGACATCGCCAAGAACTCACCCGTTTTGCAATTTCGAGCATTTCGGTCAATGGTACGGTGTTAGCGGAAGCTGAAATCCCCGCTCCCCGTAGCTTAGATTTGGAACCGGCCACGACCGATGAACCGGCTGAGGTGGCTGAAATGGTCTCGGCTGAGGCAGAATAGAGGTTTGTGGGGATAGTAGTCGCCTCTGTCTCTATCCCCGCGTTCGGTGGAAACATCGTTTAGAACACTGTAGCGTGGAGATTTTTGAATCATGGCTCACAAGAAAGGAACCGGTAGTACAAGAAACGGTCGCGACTCTAATTCCCAGCGATTGGGTGTTAAACGCTATGGCGGTGAAGTCGTCACGGCGGGCAATATCCTGGTTCGCCAACGGGGTACGAAAATTCATCCTGGCAATAATGTCGGGTTGGGTAAGGATGACACCCTATTTGCTCTGATTGACGGTATTGTCACGTTTGAGCATAAAACCCGCAGCCGCAAGAAGGTGAGCGTCTATGCTCCTTCTGATGCTTAAGGATAGACAGATTTGAATCAGTCCACTTGCAGCATTATGCTGGCTCGACTGGCTCTAGTCTTAGCAGTACGTTTTCTGATGAGAACGTGCTGCTTGTTTTTTGGAAGGCCGATTCCCACAAGGAATGATGCGTTTGGACCGATTCGGGCAAGATTCCCGCAAGAATGATGCGTTCGGGCAAGTTTGATGCGAGCGGTCAAGGCCCAACCCGTTATCTGCGCCCGGACGCATCCTACCATTTACCCCCTGTTCCCTGTTCCCTATTCCCTGTTCCCTTCCTCTTGTCACAAAACGATCGCTAAGTTTGTATTTGCCGATACTAAAAGTTGGCAAAATTTGCTAGAACTATTCCAGCTTGACTGCATACACCACAAAGGTCCCTCTTTCGGAGATGGGGCAAGGAGATACCAAGCGTTATGGATTGCCGTCACATTCGCTTCTGCTCCCGTAAGTCGGAGATTGACTTTACTCAACTTAAGTCTTTATTTGAACTCTCAGCTTTTTGGGCTGCCGATCGCAGTTTTGAGGACTGGAAAATCGCCATCGAGAACAGTGTCCCGACAATTACCGTCTGGGATGGCGATCGCCTCATTGGCTTCTCTCGCGCCACCTCCGATGGGGTCTTCCGGGCTACCATCTGGGATGTGGTGATTCACCCGGAATATCGTGGTGTGGGACTGGGACGCAAGATGGTGGAAACTCTCTTGAGTCATCCGCAAATGAACCGTGTCGAACGGGTCTATCTGATGACAACCCACCAGCAACGGTTCTACGAACGAATTGGCTTTGAGGAAAATCAAACCACGACCATGGTGCTGCAAAATCAACTTATCCTGACTCGGTTTCCGGGGGTGGAGGAGCCTGTTGCAGCCGGTATTGAAGCCGACTAAGCCAACCACAGTTGGGATTGGGGGGCGGTTCAAGAACATCTAATGCACCGCCCATAATCTCCAAGAGGGTATAGTCCACGAGCCAACTTAACCCCGACGAGAGTTGGGGCAGTTCTGTGGCGGATACCGGGATTTGTGGCGCGGGAGGGGGCGATCGCAATTGGTCGATAGGTTCATTCCAAATATCCAACTGACAGGGGGAATCGAGCCAAATATAGACCTCATCCTCTCCTCCCACTGAGGACGACAGCCGCAAACTCCCTTCACTCATGCCATCCACAACAGCCATAATTTGATGTAACAAGACTTGCACCAGGGGCTTGTAATCGGCGTTGACCCAGAGATCCCCGTTGGGCATCTGCACGTCGTAGTGATAGTTACGGTTCGCGACTTGCAGGGCGGAGAGTTCCCGAACTTCCTCAAATACATCATAAAGGCGCACCGGTTCGACTTTGAGCGGCGATCGCCCCTGTTCAGCCCGGGCCACCTTGAGGACGATATCCAGCATCTCCACCATTTTTAGGGAATATTCATGGGCGCGACCGAGAAAGTCTCGCTCCTCCTCCTGGTCTTCGCATAAATCCGTCAGAATCAGTTGGTGGGTGCCAATTAAGCCACTCAGGGGCGATCGCAATTCGTGGGAGACTCGCGCCAAAAACCCCCCCTTAAACCGACACATCTCTTGGGTAAGATGAACTTGCAGTTGTAGGTCTTCGAGGCGCTGTCGCATCCACTGGCGCTCATGGTCGAGGCGATCGCATTGCTCAACCAACGCCGCCACTCGTTGACGCAGTTGGGGATCAGCGATTTGGGCTAACTCTGCCTCAGTCAGAGTGACATCATTCTCCTGAGACAAATCCGGGTGATCTAGGGTCATGCCAGTTTTTAAGAGTCTTCTCGATTAACCCCCAGCTTAACGGTCTTATCCGTTGCTGGGTCAACCTCTATAACTCTACGGCTCCCTGTCGCAGAATCTGCCAATTCCCCCCAGTCCATTGCACAACGGTCGAAGGTAATCCTGAGCCGATACGGTTCTGATAGACTTCTGGCTCTAACACGCACACTGTCGGAAAGGCCGCCACGATGGCCGCCGCCTCTCGTAAGGGGGGTTCCCCAGAACGATTGGCACTGGTGGTCGCTAGGGGGCCGGTGACGGATAATAGCTTCTGGGCGATCGCACAATCGGGAACGCGAATCCCCAATGTTCCGGAACCGCTGGGATTCATCCCTGGCGGAACTTTGGTACTAGCCGGAAGAACCAGGGTTAAGGCTCCTGGCCAATGCTGTTGAGCCATTTCTTGCCAACTGGCTCGTTCGTGAGGGGTTCCCTCAACATACTCCCAAAGGTCGTCGGGACTGGCTCCCATCAGAATCAACGGTTTATTGAGGCTCCGTTGTTTGAGGTGATAAATGGCTTCAGTTTTTTGAGGGTCTACGGCCAATGCTGGAACAGTATCGGTCGGGAAACTGACCACAGACCCAGATTTGGCGGCTTCAATTAGATCGTTGTAGGTGGAAAGCATGGGGGAACAAGAGGCAAGAGGGGGAACCACGGAGACACAGAGGACACGGAAAAAGAGAGAGGGAAAGAAAGACGTGGGGGCAATCCGTTGTGGTTGCTCTGCTTTTCGCTATTATTCACGATTAACGGTGATTTGTCTGCGTTAGGACGAAGCGATCGTGACCGGCGAAATCGTGGATGACTTGGGGAACCTCATAGTTGCCGCTGTCTTGTAGCAGTTGACAGACGGCGGGGGATTGACCGCTCATGATTTCTACGAGCCAAAGTCCTCCCGGTTGCAGGTATTGGGGGGCGGTTTGCACGAGGTGACGTAGGGCCGTTAAGCCATCGTCGCCGCCGTCGAGGGCTAGGTGGGGTTCGTGGTGGCTGACTTCTGGTTGTAGGTGGGGAATCTCACCACTGGGGATGTAGGGGGGATTGGATAGCATCCCGGCTAGTTGTCCTTGTTGCGCCACTAGAGGGTCAAACCAACTGCCTTGATGGAATTGGATGCGATCGCCCAATCCATGACGCTCTGCATTGCTTCGGGCCAGCTTTAGAGCCTCGGCACTACAGTCTACAGCATGGATTTTAGCGTGGCAAAGGGCTTGAGCGAGGCCAAGGGCGATCGCCCCGCTTCCCGTGCCTAAATCGACCCAAATTCCGGCGCTATCTGCACCTTGGGTCTCCAGGATAATATCAATAATGGCTTCAGTTTCTGGGCGGGGAATCAAGACCGCTGGGGAGACGAGGAGGTTCAAGTTGCGCCAGGGAACAGAACCGAGGAGATATTGCACTGGGGTGCGATCCCCCAGACGTTGCTGCCAGAACTGGGTCAGCTCCTCCAGAGAACGGCTCAGGGAGAGGCGATCGCCCGGTTGTCCCAGGCGGAACGTCAGGCGCTCCAACCTGGCCCCCTCATATAACAGCCAATCGACCTCAGCTGGGTCAATCCCCCCGGCCAAAGCACCGCTACGGGCCTGATTACGCCAGGCCCGCACTTGAGCAACTGTAACCTCAACCGTTACACCCTGAGCCTGATGCCGTTCCTGACATCTGGGCTGTTGAGACATTTGCCCCATAACCTATCGCCCAGAACCGGGGAGTGCAGGCGCACCTTCTCCAGGCTGAAGTTGAGGTTGTTGTTGCTGCTGCTGTTGTTGCATCTGCTGCATCATATTGCCCACAAACTCCAAGGACTCACTATGAGGCACAAACATTAACTGTCCGACCACGTCATTGTCCTCATTGCGGAGCGTTTCCAACACCCCTTCAAGTTGCACCACATCCGTTTGCACAGTCGCCGCAAAATCCGGCTGTTGTTGTTGGAAGCGAGCAATCACATTCTCTAAATCCTCCCGGTCAAAAAACAGGGGAATCACCACCTCTCCATCGAACTCCACGGTCATATACCCTTGATCCGGACCCGCCGTTGCCATGAACAGGGGCACTCCCGGATAGACATATTCTCCATTTTGTTGGAGGAGTTCATCTTCGCGACCGCTATCGAGGAGAACAGAAACAGCGGATTCTACCTCCTGGCGAGTGGGAACATAGGAAAACTCAATCGAACTCTCCTGTTGTCGATGGCTTTGTTCGAGACGATAAACCTCTGCCAAAGAAATCACGGTCACCTGAACCTCTCCTGCCATTTCCGGTTGTTCTTGGGTGAGGCGTTCTACAAACCGGTTGGCATCCTGAGGATTCATAAAGACCCCAGCCACCTCGGTGGTTCCATTTGCCGATTGAGGATTCGACACACTGGCAATTAGAGGGGACCCCTCAGCATCGGTAATAGCAAAAACCGGAACCGATGCCAGTTTTTGCATAATTTCATCTTCGGACAGGGCCAAGGCGGGGGCTGGAGGAGAGACGGCTCCCAAGAGCGTTCCCCCAACCAGTCCTAACGTGGCACCCCAGCGAATTAATGATTTCATAGAAACTCCTTCAAACTCCTTGACAACAATCTGCTCAATGCAGCCCATTATTTGATCTAAGCCTGGTTAATCCCTGGCGATCGCCCTGGACAGACAGTGCTTAGAATGCCACAAGCCCATAGACGAATTATGTTGCTAATTAGTTCGTTGACTTAGTTGGTCGACGCAGGATTATTACCCGAACCTGCACCCCCTCGCGAATCTGCCACAATTGTCAGTTCCTCAACACTACCCGGCGCGCCCATGGGTTGGGCTTCACTGCCATTAACGGCGATCATGACGCCTCCAGCATTTCCGGCAATCACCGTAAGTTCACTGTCAGCACTCCAGGTGTGAGTCCCCTCATCGAGCATTCCCTCAAACGTCGTCTCACCGTCAGCCACCACCTGAATCCAGGACTCATCGGTGAGCGTCACGCCTACCTGCACCTTCGATATGTTATCGGTATTCTCCGAGGAACGAGCATTAGCCGTCACCGTTGATGGGGTGGCTTCTGGGGCCGCAACATCTGATGAACTCGGGCCCAAATCCGGTGTCAGTTCATCGAGATTCTCTGCTGTTTCCGGCGGAGGTAAAGCACTATCCGGACTGCGGGAATCGGAATTGACTGATTCGGACAGTCCCCGAACCGAGAAGACAACCAGGACGATATAGAGAAGATAAAGATGGAACGATCGTAGTTGAGTCAGTGGCGACCCCTGCCAACCGGACTTGGCGGTTTTGGACTCATAGCCGGTAGGAAAGTCTCGGGCATAGGCTGAGCCATCTAGCCCAACATAATCGGCGAAGCGTCGCAAAAATCCCTGAACATAGACAGGTTCCGGCAGCTTTGTGAGGTCGCCCTCTTCAATGGCCCGCAGCAGACGAGCCGGAATCAGCGTTTGCCGGGCAATTGTATCAATGGCCACAGACTGCTCTTGACGAAGTTCACGCAACTGCGCGCCCATAACCGCTATTTTTTGAGCTTGAATCTGGGGAAGACTAAGCTTTTCCTTTTTCTGTTTCCGTTTGAACTGAATCCGCGAGAACTTCATCCGCTGTGCTCCTTGAGCTTCGATCGCACGCCTACTGATTTTAGGGTGAGTTGCGTTTGCCATGACTGTAAAGCATTAATCTCTGATTTGGTCAAACAGCGATGACACCCTGGAGGTAAGGCATTATCTTGGTCAGAGTTCAGTTGAACTGAGCCAATCTTCGTCCGATGCAGTGTCTCAACGGGATGTCCGAGTTGTTTGGCAATGCGACGAATTTGGCGGTTGCGTCCCTCGGTTAACACCACCTCGAGTTGAGTTCGTCGTTGGTCGTCTCGGTTTTTAACCTGCACGTGAGCCGGTAGAGTCTTGCGCTGATCTAGGATGACCCCTTCTCGCCATTGTTGCAATAGTACCTCGGAAGGAGAGCCTTGCACCCAAACCTGATAGGTCTTGGCTACATGATAGCGAGGATGAGTTAAAGCATAGGTAAGACTGCCATCATTTGTCAGTAATAAGGCCCCAGTCGAGTCAGCGTCAAGACGACCGATGGGATGAAGTCCTTGTCCCTGAGTGAGTTGGGGTGGTAGAAGACTGAGGACAGTGGGCCGCCCATGGGTGTCACGACAGGTGCTGACCACACCGGCCGGTTTATTGAGGAGGATATACAGTCGTTGCGGTTCTTGTTCAGGATTAACGACGCGACCATCCACGAGGATGCGATCGCGCCCAGGATGAGCTTTCGCCCCCAATTCGGCCGTAGAACCATTGAGGCTGACCCGTCCTTGACGAATCAACTCCTCGGCACGGCGTCGGGAGGCGATGCCCCAATGCGATAAGAGTTTTTGTAGTCGTTCTTCCACGCGCGAACTCGATGGCAGATGCCAAAGTGAAAGCCGGACCCCATGACAGGATCCTGTTGTTACACAAATCTTACATGGAAATCCCCCCATTGATAGTATGAATAGGAAAATCTCAAACTCAGGGTTTAATGATGAAAGTGGCAATTACCGGTGCAACCGGCTTTGTTGGGCAAGCGTTAGTGCGGCATCTGGCCGAGAATGGCTCCTCGGTGGTGGTCTTAACCCGCAATCCCCAACGGGCAAGACGGCTGTTTCCTGAGTCGGCATTTCCTAAGCTGGAGGTGGTTGCCTATAATCCCTGTGAATCTGGGGCTTGGCAGGCATCGATTTCTGGTTGTACGGGGGTGGTGAATTTGGCGGGGGCACCGATTGCCGATCACCGCTGGACGGCAGACTATAAACGAGAGATTATGGAGAGCCGCACTCGGACGACGGAGAAACTGGTGGAGGCGATCGCCGCTGCTCCTGAACGGCCCCAAGTTCTGCTGAATGCTTCGGCGGTGGGCTATTACGGAACCAGTGAGACGGAGACGTTTGATGAAACGAGTGGCTCTGGTGAGGATTATTTGGCTCAGGTATGCCAAGCTTGGGAGGCAGCCGCTCAAGCGGTCACCGTGACCGGAACGCGCCTGGTGATTGCCCGTTTTGGCATTATTTTGGGCCGGGATGGGGGGGCGTTGGCGAAAATGTTAACCCCTTTTCAGTTGTTTGCAGGTGGCCCCATTGGTTCTGGCAAACAATGGGTGTCCTGGGTTCACCGTGAGGATGTCGTGCGTTTCATTGCTCAGGCCCTATCCAATCCCGAATTTTCTGGGGTTTATAATGCCACGGCCCCGAATCCGGTACGGATGCAAACCCTCTGTCAGGTGTTGGGTGAGGTGATGTCCCGTCCCTCTTGGCTGCCGGTTCCTGAGTTTGCCTTGGAACTCTTGCTCGGGGAGGGGGCAATGGTGGTTTTGGATGGTCAACAGGTACTGCCGAAACAAACCCTAGCTGCCGGGTTTGACTATCATTTTCCCACGGTTAAACCCGCGTTGGAGAATGTGCTGGCCGAGTAGAGGCTAGGGAAGGGAACGCCACGTGTGGATTTTTCCTACTGTTCATGAAAAAGGCAACACCTGGGGGAGGTGTTGCCAAAAGGACTTAGTTAGAGTTGTTGGTTTTGGAGTCCAGAACATCCAGAATCACAGACCCAAAGGGGTTAGTCTACTAGGTCTTCGACGGACTCTAGATTATCGGGATCAACATAGTGGCAGCTCACGTCATCAAAGCAGATCAGCGCCCAGCCGGACTCGTCAACGCCCATGAACTGATATTCGCCGTCGCGAACAAAGAACCCTTGGTGATTACGGGTTTCTGGTTTAATGGAAACGTTTTTGTTAGTATTACTCATGTGATGTTTCTCCTTTAAAGTTCTGATTGATGTGAACGGAATAGTTAATGTCTGACTTCACACAATCTTATCACTATCTTCTTGGTTTTTTTATAAAGTAATTTAAGGAATTGTGAACTATGTGTTACAATTCCGGGCGGGATATCACCGGCTTATATAGGCGCAAACCTAGACTGAACGAGGGTTTCATGGAGAAAAACGGGAAACGCGGATGGGCGAATTTGGAGCCGATCGCCCCCAAAATAGTCCTTAGACTGATCAACCCATCCTTAAGTTTTCAATCGCTTTTCTTAATAGAACGTTACAGTTGGGGCAAAATTCTAAGCAAAGAGCCAGGCTTGCACCCGTTTAAGATTTTGCCAGTCGGGTTTACGGGTTAGGCCATCCTGACAATTGCGTTCTAACTCCTCTCGGAGTTCGTCAGAGTAGGCCATGACCTCAAGGGCACGATCAATATGGCTTCGGACTCCTTTTTTATCGATCTCCAGCATCGCTAGGGCTAAGTTGACTTGTGCTTGGGGATCTTGAGGAGTGAGTTTAACGGCTTTGTTGGCGGCGTTATAGGCGGATTTGGGGCGATCACTCAGGAGATACAGCCAAGATAGGCAAGTCCAGGCGGCGCTATTCTTGGGGGCGCGATCGCAGATATCTTTAAAGATGGGGATGAGATCTTCGACAGCCTCCCCATTCTGGTAGCGGGCGATGGCTTGTTCAAATTCTGTTTCGAGGGGGGTAGTCATAGATAGTCAAACTCCGACGGAGGTGAGGTTGATGATAGAAGACGGGGGATCCCGCCATAAAAAGAGGGACGTTTAAAAAAACGCCCCTTCATAAGATACGGGAAATTGACAACATTCTTGCCAGTGTTGGGAGACTAGGCGGAGAATGAACTCCCACAACCACAGGTTTGGGTGGCGTTGGGGTTGGTGAAGGTGAAACCACCACCAATCAGGGCGGTGTTATAATCGAGAACTAAGCCATAGAGGTATAACAGGCTTTTGCGATCGCAGACTACCTGAAAGCCTTCATAATCATAGACTTCGTCATCCTCACGGACGTTGCTCCCGTCTTCAAAGTCCATGGTGTAGGACATCCCAGAACAACCACCCTGACGAACGCCAACTCGCAAAAACAGGTCTTTCCCCTGCTGTTCACGCAACGCCATCACCTGCTTGAGTGCAGTTTCGGTCATCTGAATACCCCGTTGCTGAGCTTGAGTTGCTTGAGTCATCAGTGTACAGAACTCCTAAAACTTAGTAAGGGCAAAAGAAACTATTACCCTATGATAGTCAGATATCGGCTGTGATTCTATTGTTGATTTAAAAAAAACCAAATGGGCGATACTGGATTCGAACCAGTGACCCCTTCCGTGTGAAGGAAGTGCGCTACCACTGTGCTAATCGCCCATAGATTTCCATTCTAACCTAGTTTTTCACGTTTGGCAAGAGGGGAACCACAGAGTCACAGAGGGCACGGAGGAGGAGGAGGGAGAGGAGGGAGAAGAGGGAGAGAAGGGAGAGGAGGGAGAGGAGGGAGAGAAGAGAAAATCCCCCCTATTGCCTATTGCCTAGGGCGTCCACAAGGGTACGCCCCTACGTCAAGAGGGCGACCACAAGGGTACGCCCCTACGTCTTTTCTGTTCCCTGTTCCCTCTACTCCTGAGGAAACTCCTGCCAGAGTTTCGTTTGCTGGCGGAGGCTGGCGTAGTTGCCGTGACCGAGAATCAAATGGTCGAGAATGGGAATAGAGAGGATTTGACCAATCTGTAGGAGACGGTGGGTTAAATCGAGATCTTGCTGACTGGGGCTAACATTGCCCGTGGGGTGGTTGTGGGCCACGATCGCCCGGTTGGCCCCTTGACGAATCACCTCCCGGAAAATGTCGGGTGGATGGGCCAGGGTTTCGGTGGCGGTGCCGATGGTTAAGACTTGGCTTCCTAAGACGCGGTTGCGGACATCGAGTAGGAGAATCGCAAAACGTTCGGCATCCTGCCACATGAGATCATGACTTAAATAGGCCACTGCTGTGGCGGGATCTTCAATCACCTGACGTTCCGTGGGGCGAGTTTGAAAGGCCCGTTTCCCTAACTCGATCGCCGCTACAATCGTCGTTGCCTTGGCCATGCCAATTCCAGGGATTTGCATTAATTCCTGGGGGGATACTGTGCGCAGGACTTCCAAGGGTTCGGGACTGCGATCGCCCAGTTGACGGAGAATTTTCTGCCCTAACCCCACGGCTGAGAGATTCTCACTGCGGTTGCCTGTTCCCAGCAAAATTGCCAAGAGTTCCACTGTTGCTAAATGACTCGCACCACAGGCCACCATCCGTTCCCGAGGGCGTTCCGTCAGTGGCATATCTGCGATGCGAACGTTGTACCCCATAGCTATGTCACCCTGAACTTGCCGAAATTGCCCGTCATTCTAAACGATCGCCCTGGAAATGTCCGGTCAACTCCCGAAATTTCCGTGATTACACTCAATGTTTCAAGGTCAGATTCAGAGAACAGGAGGGATCACTGGTGAGGGAGAGACTGAGATAAGTGGGGGAGGTGATGGGGGGGAGAGGATAGGTAAAGGAACCGTCCGTGAGGGGAAACTCCTGCTGTTGGACTGCCTCTCCGTCTTGATTGTGACGCCTTAGCTGCACCTGTCCCTCCTGACAGGTTGAGGCCAGTTCCCCGTCTAGGGCGTTCATCTCTTGGGGCGAGAGATATAACAGAGACAGGGGCGTGTCCCCAGATATCTCATAGGTGTCCTCTGTTTTGTGAATCCTGGCCCCCGGAGGAACGGATACCCATTGCTGGTGGCCCTCATAGCGAGGGGCGATCGCCTCCTGGATGTTGGCTAAGGTTTGAATGGCCGTCGCCAAATCCGTATCCCGAACTCGCCGATAGAGTCGAACCTCAACGTCGGAGAGATTAAAGCGACGGTTCAAACGCAGGAAATCCCGAATCAGGGTCCATTCCTGATTAAAGGCATCGGAGACAACGCGCACCACCATTTGTTCATCGGGGCGTAAACTATGTTGAAAGGAATCGGGAACGACTACTGTTTGCGCTTGTAATAAGGCTCCTAAGGGATACTCATCACTAGAGTCTACTTGGGGAACCCGTAACACGGCCAGTTTGAGATCATCTCCATAGACTTGTCGTTCTGCACTACGAATTAAGTCAGGGTTGAGGCTGTCGGAAGAGGCGGCAACATATACCGGTTGTGGCATATCTCGTAAGGCGGCCACTAATAAGTCCACTTGGGCGATGTCTTCGCGAATCAGGGGGGGATATCCTTGGGCTAAGCCGGGAACTTGAGGGAGAGATAAGGGCGTTAAGCCAATGATCGCATTCAGGCCCACCAACATCCAGACTAAAACCCCCACCCGGCGCGTTTCCCAAATTAAGGCGGCAATTCCCCAGACCAAGAAGGGGGCAAAATGGAGCGTATAGTGAACGTGGGTATAACGGACGACTCCCAGCCATAAGCCGATTTCCCAGAGACCAAACAGGAACGGAAAGGCACCCCGTTGCGAGTCTTGAATCGTCAGCCAGCCCAGAATCGCTAATCCCCAGAGTAGCCATCCCGCCCCGTTTCCGTAGTAACTCAGAACTTCACCGACGGGATAGGTGAAGGAGGCATAGAGACTGCGATAATCCCGACTGAGGCTATCTTGTAAAAAGTTGGGCATGGCGATCGCCAGAACCAGAAAAGCAGACAGAGCGATGGTGGTTCCTCGTAAGATTGTCGCTACAATTGCCCCAAACCCCCATCGCCAAAAGCTCATCACTTCCCACATCAGCATCGCCCCCAAAAACGCCACTACACTATAGGCAAAATGACGACGAAAGGCGATCGCCCCAGCGAACAAAAGTCCTACCTCCATTAAAGTTACGATGGTTGGCAGGCGAACTTTGGCGCTCAGTTCATGACTTTTAAGGTATATAAAAATTCCCAGACAAATTAAGGTCATTCCCCCGGTATCGGGTAAGCCTCTTAAACTGGTGGCGAGGGTAAACGGACTCAGTAAACTTAAAAAGACAGTTCCCCAAAATACAGAACGAGCCGGCGCGTTAATCAGTTGTGTGGCCACGGCACCTAAACTCAGAGAAAAGGGAAGCAAGTAGATGAGAACCAGGCTAAGAATATAGGTGAATCGGGATAAGCCAAAGATATCAAACACCGGCAGCAAGGGAACGGTAAATAATAGATTGTATGAGGTTGTATCTCGTGACCCCAAAATCAGGGTTAAGGCGTCTAGACGGGAGTCTTGATAGATGTCAAATATATATCTGGCAAAATGTTGATAGTTTATAAAATCTGACCAGTAATAGGTTTTTTCACTAGCAATATAGAGGGCTGTAAACAAACACAAATTAAAAATCAAGACAATAAAACTGGTGGCATTTAGCCATTTCTGGCTATGATAAAGTAAGTTGATTCTAGTCATTGCTACTCAGTTTTAAATGCTGGCAAACCGTCATAGCCACAAGAGCAGGGCACGCCACTTTCCTACTGCCTACTGCCTACTGCCTATTACCTACTGCCTACTCGTGCATCTAGGGGCAAACATTGTCTCAACGCGACCCCAAGATGCACGGATGGGGATCAAGAAAACCTAGGAGTAGAGGGCATAGTACGTCACCATCGGAATAACCGTGGCTGCAATGAGTAGCACAATGACAAAGGTGGTGGCATCACTGCGTTTTTCTGCTGTTTCCTCAGCGGTGGCAAAGGTTCCTTCCACTTGCACCTCTTTCACCTTCAATTCTGGCGCGCCCGGATCACCTTGGCCCGAGAGAACCGCCACGAGACGATCTTTGGCATCAATGAAGGCTTCATTATACTTATCCCCTTCAATCAGAGGATAGAGGACTGTTTCCTGAGCGACACTCTCAGCAATCTCCGGGGTGAGTTCATCGCTGAGTCCCGAACCAACGCGGATTCCGGCGTTATTGGTGACCACATCTAGGGAAATCAGCACCTGATTCGCTTGCTCCTCTGGGGTGGAAAACCATTTCTCAAACAGTTTCTCGGTAAAACTTTGGATGGTTTCCCCATAGTCGATGTGGCGAACCGTCACAAAACGTACCTCGGCGCCGGTTTGGTTGCGTAGTTCTTCGAGGGCGTTGCCAATTTGGATTTCGTTAATGCGGCTGATGGTGTTCCCCTCATCCAAAATCCAGGTATTCTCCCCTGGGGAGACAAAGGGCATATTGTACACACTCACCGCGAGGGCTGGGGAGGGGCAAAGCCAAAGGGCGATCGCCCCGAGGATTGCCAACAGCCTAACCTGGATATGTCCGAGGAGGCGATCGCGAAGCGTGCGGGAAACGCAATCCCCCCCATCCTGTTGAAAGAAGCGTGATTGTATTGTCATCGGTTTATTATCAAAAAATGGCATCATTTCTCTAGGATACAAAGCGATCGCCCCTCTGGTTGTCCTTGTAAACAATGTTCTCAAGTCTGGGAACATGGCAAAATACAGGTCTGGGAGATTGTTCCCTCCGTTGCTAACCTCTATCCGTAACCGTCCACTGTGCTAGACATCAAACTGATTCGAGACAACCCCGAAGCCGTCCGAGAGCAGCTCGCTCGGCGGGGTGATGCTTATGATTTAAACCCGATTGAAGCCCTTGATCGTCAACGCCGGGAACTCGAAACCGAGCGATCGCAGCTTCAGGCCCGTAGCAACGAAATCGGTAAGGCGATCGGACAGAAAATGAAATCCGGGGCTGATCCCAACAGTGACGAGATCCAACAGCTCAAAGCTGAAGGAAACCAACTCAAACAGCAACTCGGGGAACTCGAACCCCGAGAAAAGGAGATCAGCAGCCAACTCAACAGCCTGCTCCTCTCCTTCCCCAACCTTCCCAGCCCTAGCACCCCCAACGGAAAAGACGAAACCGAGAACGTAGAAGTTCGACGCTGGGGAGATGAGTACAAACCCAAATCCGAGAAGTTCCTTTCCCATATTGATCTAGCTGAGGAGATGGGCATCATCGTCAGCGATCGCGCCGTCAAAGTGGCCCAAAGCCGTTTTGTTGCCCTCATCGGAGCGGGAGCGGCTCTAGAACGGGCCCTCATTAGCTTTATGCTAGATCAACAAATCGCGGCTGGCTATACCGAAGTGATGCCCCCCGTGTTAATTAACAGTCGTTCCTTAGAAGCCACCGGCCAACTCCCCAAATTCGCTGAAGAGAGTTTCAAATGTCAAGATGACGATCTCTGGCTGTCTCCCACCGCCGAAGTTCCCCTAACGAACCTCTACCGAGATGAGATTCTCACCGCCGACGAGCTACCCATCCATCATTGTGCCTATACCCCCTGTTTCCGACGGGAAGCCGGAAGTTATGGCAAGGATACCCGAGGCTTAATTCGGCTACACCAGTTCAACAAAGTGGAATTGGTTAAAGTGGTTCACCCAGAGCAGTCTGAAACCGAACATCAAAAACTGGTGGAAAACGCCGAAGCTATCCTACAAGCTCTAAAACTGCCCTATCGTGTCATCGAACTCTGCACCGGCGATCTCGGCTTCAGTGCCAACAAATGTTATGACTTAGAAGTCTGGCTCCCCTCCGCCGGAACCTATCGAGAAATTTCGAGTTGTTCTAATTGTGGGGATTTCCAAGCGCGACGGGGTAATATCCGTTTCAAGGAGAAAGGCAAGAAAGGCACGCAATACGTCCATACTCTCAACGGTTCAGGGTTGGCGATCGGACGCACCATGGCGGCTGTTCTGGAAAACTATCAACTTCCAGATAAAACGGTTCAAGTCCCCGAAGTCCTGCAACCCTATCTCAACCGAGAAGTTCTTTAACAGAGCAACCGCAAGGGAACAGGGAACAGGGAACAGGGGAAGAGAAGGCAGTAGGCAGTAGGCAGCAGGCAGTAGGGGGGATTGCCTTCTTCCCCTTCTAAAGCGGTTCAAACACCGAACAGGTTCCATCAGCAGTAACCTTAAAGCCATAGAGGGGAGAATCGGAGTTAAAACATTGCTGGGAGCGGTAGTAGGCACAATTAGCGCAACAGGGGAGACTGGGGGGAATTTGTAGGGCCCGTTCTCGTCCGAGGAGTTCCCGTTGGGAGATGCCCCGTAAGACTAACTCATCCCCTTGCCAGCGGGTTTCCACAAGGCCCGTATCCGCGAAGTTGTGCCAGCGGGAATCTTGACTGAGGGCTTTGTCGAGATGAACGATGATGCGCTTTTTGTCTTCGCTGACTTCTCCTTGGTAGCGGGAGTCGGGGAGTTCGGTGGGGGGGCGTTTATCCCGTAGGGGCAATTGCACCAATTTTCCGGCAGCGGGACAGTGGATTTGATAGCGATTACAGAGTTCTTCGAGGTTGGCTAAATCAGCTAGATAGTTGGGGGAGCCGTGGACGAAGATAATATGTTGGGGACGGAGGTTATGGATGAGTTGACTGGTTCCTGAGCGATCGCAGTGGGAACTGAGAAGATAGGGTTCAAGGTGAATCTGGGGAGCATCATCGAGACTGTCATCGGGGCCGGGATGGCCGGGATGGAGGGGATAGAGGATAAGCCAGGAGCGGGTATCGTTGACACAGAAGCGTTGCCAATCGCTCTCGATGTCCGTTAGGAGAATGGTGGGAACCTCGCCCAAGCTGGTATCGGGGGTGAGGCGACGCATTCTGGGGCGGATGCGATCGTCCCAGAAGAGGGGTTGGTGGTGGGCGAAGTTTTGGACGGCGGTGGGGAGATGGGGGAGGAGTTCTAGGTAGCGATCGCAGCCAGCGGCGAGGGAGGCATCCACCCACAAGTCAATGTTGCGCCCGGTAAAGTGATGGTGCGATCGCAGCAACATCAGCAGTTCTTGCCCTAATCCTAGACGGGGAACCGGCATGAGAATCAGATGTTGGTCTGCCAGAGCGCGATTGATGCGTTCAGCCAGCTCGTTTTCTTGCGTTCGCCGGCGGGGATAGCGAGCGGTTCCGTAGCTTCCCTCAACAATTAAAACATCAGGATGCCAGTTGCGGACTTCTTCGAGGGGAAGTCCTTCTGCGAGGCGGGAGTTAGAGAGAAGAAAGTCCCCCGTATAGACCGCAGAATAGGGGCGATCGCCGCCATGATAGGTTAAACGCACCAGGGAGGCTCCCGGAAGATGGCCCGCTGGGAACAGTTCCAACCAGAGGTTTTTAGCAATCTCGATCGCAGTTCGCCAGGGTAAGGCTTGGCAAATTTCGGGAATCTCGGGCACATGAAGCCAGTTCAGGGGCAACAGTTGAGCCGTCACCTCACTGGCATAGATAGGCAGATGAGGATAGGCCTGACGCAATGCCAAAAGTCCCCGAGAATGGTCACCGTGGGCATGACTACAGATGACACAATCAATTTGGGGTGCGGCATGATGGAGATCCCCCAGGAGAGGCGACAAATCCCCAATGCCACAGTCGAGCAGCACCTGATAGGGGCCAATTCGCAGTTGCAAACACAGACCCTCCTGGGCGTGACCGACACCGTAGGCTAGACATTCAAGCTGAAGGCTCACTGATGGCTGTTGCAGTCCTTGAAAGATATCTCCCCATGCTAACAAGTTGTACCCGTTGCTACTAGATGACCTCCCCAGATTGTTACGAATTGATAAATCCTCAAGTTTATCTTGACAAAAAAGAAAAAGCGTGTATTCAAATCCATCTAAAGCAATAAAGAGTTAGAATACAGAGAGGCTCCCTATTGCCTATTGCCTACTGCCTACTGCCTATTCCCTATTCCCTGTTCCCTCTCCCCTGTTCCCTCCACCTCCCCCATGGAACTCCCCCTATTTGCCAATCTCAAACATCCTGGCCGCTGGCTCATTGGAGTCCTCGCAGCGGGCCTCTTAGGAACAGCCGTGGTGGCTGGAGTTGCTAGTCGTCGTTCCAACTCCCAAATCGGCCTCGATGAACTCACCGTACAAGTTGAAGCCGCCGATGTGACAGTACGCATTGAAGCCACTGGAGAGGTGCAACCTGTGCAACGGGTGAACCTCAGCCCCAAAACCCAAGGGCGCTTAGAACGGCTGTATGTGGAACAAGGAGATGAAGTCAGCCAGGGAGAAATCGTGGCTGAGATGGAGAATCAGGAATTGCTCAGTCAGTTAGATCAGGCACAAGCTCGTTTAGCCCGCGCTCGGGCCCGGCTGCAAGAATGGGAAACCGGGGCCCGGCCTGAGGAAATCGATCGCGCTCGGGGGTCTGTGCGTCAGGCGGAGGCTCGCTTGGCTGGTGCGGAAGCCAATTTAGCTCAATTACGGGCAGGAAATCGCCCAGAAGACATTGCGGAAGCAGAGGCGGCGGGAAATCGGGCCCAAGCAAGTATTCGTGAGGCGGAATCTCGTCTGATGCTGGCGGAGGGGGAAGTTCGACGTCATGAACAATTGTATCGAGATGGGGCGATTTCTCGTCAGGAACTCGATCGCCGTGAAGATGAAATGCGTCGGGCTCAAGCAGCAGTTGAACAGGCCCAATCGGCCCAGATGGAAGCCCAGCGGCGCTTGGAGCGGATTCGCAGCGGTAGCCGTCGTGAGGAAGTTGACCGGGCCGAGTCGGAGGTGGCGTCCGCTCAAACGGATATCTCCCAGGCTCAATCTCAGTTAGAGGAGTTGTTGAGCGGAACCCGTCAGGAAACCCTTGCTCAAGGGATGGCCGATGTGATGGAAGCCGAGGCCCAGGTGCGATTTGCGGAGATTCAGTTGGAGGATACTCGGGTTCGCGCTCCGTTTTCCGGGATTATTACCCAACGCTATGCGGATGAGGGGGCTTTTGTGACGCCGGCCACGTCTGCGTCAACGGTGAGTTCGGCTACCTCAACCTCGGTGGTGGCGTTGGCCCGGGGGTTGGAGGTGTTGGCGAAGGTTCCTGAGGCGGATATTAGTCAGATTCAGCCGGGCCAGTTGGTGGAGATTGTGGCTGATGCGTTCCCGGATGAGGTGTTTCAGGGAGAGGTGCAGTTGATTGCACCTGAGGCGATTGTGGAACGGGATGTGACGCTGTTTCAGGTGCGGTTGGATATTCTCACGGGGTTAGATCAGTTGCGCTCGGGGATGAATGTGGATTTGACCTTTTTGGGCGATCGCCTTCCCAATGCGTTAGTGTTACCGACGGTGGCGATCGTGACGCGTCAGGGAGAAACTGGAGTTTTGGTTCCTGGTGCGGATGATCGTCCTCAGTTTCAGTCGGTGACGTTAGGCCCAACGCTGGGGAATCGGATTCAGATTTTGGATGGATTACGGGATGGCGATCGCGTGTTCTTGGAGTTGCCCCGAGGGGAGAATTTGGATGATATTCTTGGACGGAATTCAGATTAAATAGGTCTAAAAACGCCGTTTCTTATGAGTACAACCGCAGTAACACAGGTCATCACTACTCTCAAGGCGGCTCATGACAATTTGGGTCTTGAGCGAAGTCCTGATGATGACTTTTTTGGGGAATGGCGGCAGGATTTCCCCCCGCTGTCTGATGCAGAAAACGAGACCTTAGATTTAATTCGTCAACGGTTTCGCTACCATCGAGATATGGGGCAGGTTTCTGAAGGGGGGGTTAATGCGATCGTGGTGTCACGATTGCTTGAATTAGCTGGGTTTTATGACCCTTTTGTTTTCTCTGCTATCACGAGAGAATCCCCTGCGGCGAGTGCTTCAATTTTTGAAGGCTATTTAGGGTTGAGAGATGTAGGTTTCAAGGGAAATCAATTCGCCAAATTCCGGCAGCGATATTAGCGAGTTGACGTTGACGAGACTCGATTTTTCGTTCATTCCATTGGTCATAATGTTCGGCGATCGCATGAGTGATTCCGAACTTACTTTGTCCATATACGTCTCGCTTAACCCCATAACTTTCATTCCCAATTTGACGGTTTAGAGAGGCTTCTAATGGGGTCAAATTTCCCAAACGATAGCGCAATTGCTCCTGTTGGTATTCGTCCATATCACTCCAGGCGGCTCCTGGATGTTCTGGGAGGATATGTTCTAGGGTATAGATGGCACTTTCTAAATCAAATTCTCGTCCATAATTTTGTTTTTCAATGTTAAATAAAATATAGCGAACAAGCTGTTTATTCTGACGTTGAAACGTGGGAAAGCTTTTGTTAATAAATGCCGCCTTGAATTGTTTGTCATCGGGGTAAAGCGATCGCAACGACAGAAATACATCAGATGGATTGCTTAGACTTCCCTCATGAATCCTACGAGCAATGTCATTATAGCGTCTTTCTTGTTCATGACCTGGTGAATCACAGATGACCGAACGAAAGGAAATGACAGAAATTGCCTTAAGAATTCGTGTAAAGACTGAGCGATTATCCTCAAAAAAGCGGTCATAGCAAGTCATCAAAAATGACAATCCTTGACGAATTTCCAAAAGTTTCAACGCTTGTAAGCTGTGTTTCTCTGAATCGGCCCATTGAACATCTTGACCATCTTGAAGAGCCGTATAAATCTCCAAATATCTATCTAAGGAACGCAGTAACGCAAATCCTTGTTCTCGGGTTTGGATGTGGTGCTGCACTGTTTTAAATAATTCCCGTTTGCGAATCAACGGATACTGGCTATTCCAAAAAACTCGCAAAAACTCCGGGAAACTTTCCTGTCCTAAAATGCCGACAATTCTCTCCCAAAATAGTTCTAAAGATTCTACCTCAAGTTGATGGCGATCGCCCTGACCCAAGAGTGAAAATAAATAATTTTTGAGTAAATCTGTAGATGAGAGACGAACCCCACGAGCATTCAGGGTTTCAAAGACCTTAAACGCATTTAACTCATCGGTGACCGTAATCACCGTAAACACCAGTTTATCCACCCAAACATCGACAAAGCGAGCAAATTGCTGACCACTATCCACCTCCATCCCATGACGTTCTTTAAGCCGGTCTTTCAACCAAAAAAATGCCTTACGCAGCTGACTTTCTGACCCATTTAAGCCCCGATTAGGAATCTGCTCTAAGGGAACTAAATAGGTCTGATAAAAGCGGTTACTATGGCGATTTAATTGCAGTTTTGGGTAAGACAGAAGACTCACCGGGTCAACCTCGCCAATATAACTATTTTGTAATTGTTCTTGGCGGCGTTGATTCCTCTGACCATCTATCTCTGCCCTAATTAAATCCTGCAAATGGGACAACCCAGCTAAAATTAGAAGGCTGAGGGTGGTCATTCGTTGTTGGCCGTCAATGATGATAAAATTTCGGTAATCGGAAGATTGTAGGACGAGATAGCCCATATAATGAGCCGTCTCCCCATCCTCCTCAAATAAGGCATTGATATCCTGCCAAATATCATCCCATTCATCTTCTCCCCAGGCGTAATCCCGTTGGAAGGGAGGAACTTGGTAGGTGACTCCATTACCCAAAAGTTGGCGAAAGGTCATTGTTTGGGTATCGAAGTTAAGGCGTGTCATGGCTGAACCATTGGGGTTTTTTAGGGGTTAAATAAGATATCACTCCCTGGACATTGGCCCCCTAGACATTGGCATAATCGAAGATACGGTCCCAAACCCAGTCGATAATCTGTTGGGCCTCGGCGAGGGGAACCACTTGACAATGGCCTTGGTCATCATAGCTGAGGAGAGGCTTATTCTCAGGGCCGCCTCGCAGGGTTTCTAAACTCTTGAGGGGAGTTTTGATGTCAAAATCGAGTTGGATGCCGAAATGAGATTCCATCCATTGTTCGATTTCATCGTCGAGTTGCTCGGGGGTAAGAGGTTTCGGATGGGTTAGGAGATGGTAATAGACTAAAATCACCTCTTTACATTCTTCATCCTGGGCGGAGTTGATGAGACTGGTAAAAACGCTGGCGTTGGTGGCGATGTTACGGAAAAACAGGGTGTCGGTGACTTTTTTCTGAAATTTGATGCGTTTGTTTTGGTACTGGCTATATTGTTTGAAGGCTAATCCCCCTAAGGCCATGGTGAGGGAGGCGACGGCGAGTAAGACGGGAAGTAGGTTTTGTACGTCTTCTTCGTCGGCTTGCAGTTCGTCAATTTCTGGGGGGCCAATGGTGAGGAAAAGGATGACGCTAATGACCAGCAACAGTTGGGGAAGCACTCTTAAGATGGCGGGAACGGCGGCCCCAATGGCGGGAATGCCAAATAAGAGCTTATCTTTGAGGGTCATGCTGGTTTGCACGTTGGGAAATAGCAGTTCTAGGTCGGATTTGGGGACGTTTTTATAGAGATAGACATACATTTTGCCGGGGATGAACTTCATCTCATCGAGGTCGATGTTGCGATGTTCAAAGTGTTTGGGGCCTTTATAGCGAATTAGAACGACAACTCGCTGCAAAATATCTAATTCCCGTTCTTGAGTCCAGAAGACCCATTTCTTGAGTTTGGCGGTTTCAAAGATGTCTCCTCGGTAGAAACAGAGGAAGCGGTCGAAGTCCTGAAAGTCAACGTTGGTTTTTAAGTCAACTAGAGGTTTTTCGCTGAGGGCCTGTTGCAGCAGTTCGTCGGAGAGTTCGATGTAATTGGCCCCTTTGAGAACTTGGCGAAATTTGTCCACTACTCGCTCATCCATGGCTTGGAGTTCGGCGGCGGTGGGTTCGGAAATGGCGTGGGTGTCTCTGTCGGGGTTGAAGGCGGCGTAGTTGTCGAGAATTTCGCTGGCGTAATGGTGAAATTTGACGTGATAGTAGTTGGCCAGAAGATGGGAAAAATCCCGGAAGGTTTGCTGGTCTTCGGGGGGAAGTTCTCCGTCTTGAAGACAGAGTTGGACGAGGTCGTTAAGTCGGTAGGGGATGAAGGCTTCTCGGTCGTCGTACACAGCCATGGATTCTGGAGGGTTGTGAAATGTTATAGCAAAAATTGGTCTGAATAGGACAAAAAATGGGGGAGAAGAAGGCAGTAGGCAGTAGGCAGTAGGTGAATAGGACAAAAAATGGGGGAGAAGAAGGCAGTAGGCAGTAGGCAGTAGGCAGTAGGGAAGAGAAGGCAACGGGCAATACCGTCCGATCGTTATCCACCCCTTCAGAAAGGGTTGCTCGTTCAGGATAGTCAATCTTCGATTGCTATATCACGCAGACACAGAGGATGATACCGGATTGATGTTCTCTGTGTCTTGATGATGGTTAGTCTCCTAAACAAATTCCTAAGCCACGTGCAGTTTTGACGAGGGTTCCTTGAGGGTCAACCACGCGATAGGTTTTGATGGCTTCGGCGATGGGAACGGTGATGACTTCCCGATTTTGCCAGGTTACCATAACGTCGTACTCGTCCCGGGCAATGGCTTCGACGGCGGCGACGCCAAAGGCGGAGGCTAATAAGCGGTCATGGGGGGAAGAGATGCCACCCCGTTGGATATGGCCTAAAACGGTGACGCGGGTTTCGGCGGCGGTGGCTTCGCCGATTTTGTCGGAGAGATATTGACCAATTCCTCCCAGGCGACATTCGCCGAACTGTTCCATTTTGGTCATGTGTTCCCCGGCTTCGGTACAGACGGCTTCGGAGACGATAATAATGGTGTAGTTTTGTCCCCGTTTTTGTCGTTCTTGGATGGCGTAGCAGATGTTTTCGAGTTTATAGTTGATTTCGGGGATGAGAATGACATCGGCCCCACCGGCGATTCCGGCGTTGAGGGCAATATGACCGGCGTCTCGTCCCATGACTTCTAATATCATGACCCGGTTGTGACTGGCGGCGGTGAAGTGAAGTCGGTCTAAGGCTTCGGTGGCAATGGTGACGGCGGTGTCAAAGCCGATGGAGCGTTCGGTGATGCCAACGTCGTTATCGATGGTTTTGGGAATGCCGATAAAGTTGAATTTTCCTTGTTTGGCGAGACGATGTAAAATGGCTAAACTGCCATCGCCGCCAATGCCAATGAGGGCGTCGAGTTCTAGTTTATAATATCCGTTGATAATGTCTTGGCTGCGATCGCTCACGGTTCCATCAGGGAGTTTAAAGGCGAAGGGATTGCCTTTATTGGTGGTTCCGAGAATGGTTCCACCTCGGGTTAAGATGGGGTCAACATTGGCAAGGGTTAGGGGGATGGCGTTGGGGGGGTCTGCCATTAAGCCGTTGGTGGCTTGGCAAATCCCTAAAACCTCCCAACCTTGTTGATTAGCACAGCGTACAACGCCTCGAATGGCGGCGTTTAAGCCGGCACAGTCACCGCCACTGGTCAATATCCCAATTCGTTTGTGTTGGTTCACGGAAGTTTGTCCTTGTCAGTTGCAACAGATGACGGATTGAGTATGCAGCACCTGGGTTGCCTTGGGAGAGTTTTGGTAATGAAACTTCAGACTTGATTGAGGGTGGTGTGGTGATGACTTGAGGGGGGATTTGGGTCAAGATGGTATCCAATTGGGAAGTTTGCTGGGATTTCGGGGAAGGCTGGGGATGGACTAAAATGCGATCGTTTCATTATGTTTGCGTTGGCTGGGTTGCCTTACCCAGATGCGGAGTGGGATGCGTTTAATCTGAAGAGGTTAGACGAAAACTGGCAATTTGCCAGGGGGCGATCGCCCTCTCACCAGGAGCGTCTTGTTCTAAGAGATTGGCTCGGGTTAAACCCATCTGGTTGAACAGACCCTCAATTTCAAGTTGGCTGGATTCTCCTAAACTATCATAGACTCGCAAAATCCAATCGTTCTTATCGGTTTCCGATTGTTTTAACGCCATGAGAATGAGATTTTCTGAGTTGAGAGAGAGCCATTGATGGCAAGATGGACTTGGGCGATCGTCCCCTCGGTCATTAATATCAGTATAGACGAGCAGGGGCTGATTGAGTTCATAGGCCCGCCGCACGGTTTGGCCGCTTTTCCAATCTCCCCCATGAGGATAAATGGCATAAGTGATATGATGCTGACCTCGGTCAGATTGGGGATTGGGCCATTGAGAACTCCGTAAAAGAGTCAACCGCAATTGATTGGCTTTGGCATCATAGCCATGTTTGCAATCTTGTAGGAGACTCACCCCAAACTCGGAGTTGGAGATATCGGCCCATTGTAAGGCGGGAACTTCCCATTTTGCGGCCTCGGCAGGAGTTTGGGGTTGAGTGGGTCGGGCGATCGCCCCACAGGGAATTTCATAGGTGGCGACGTCGGACTCCAGATTGAGATGAAACGCCACTTTCAAGAGGGTCTGGGTTTCTTGCCAATCGATATCGGTTTCAATCCGCAATAGGGGCGACTCTTGCTCTAGGATATAGTCTTGGCCAATTCGCGAGTCTCCCAAACGGCGAATCACCCGCACTCGTTGCTGTAATTCCCCAAATTCCAAGAGTTCCCAGGTTTCTAACTCCGCTGCTGGGAGAGGATGCTGTTCATAGTTAGGATCGATATTCCAAGCATCCCAATATTGTCCTTTATCTTCATAGGCTTGCAAACAATTGCCCCCCAGAGAATTGAGGACTTGCTGTTGCCGAACTTTGTCAAAGATTTCTTGGATATTGCCCGTTTCTCCGTCAATTGTAACCCGCAAAAAGGCATTTTCCAGGGGGGGTGGCGTGAGGCGCGACGAGGCTGTGCTATAATAAGGAGGCAACTCTTCTGGATAGATCCAGTAGCGGCGGACTCCTACGCCGGGAACCTCTTTAGCCTGAAACTGAAGCTGGGACTGGCGTTGCTGGCTGAGGATGGGGGTTCCTGCATCGTCGCAAACCCGCCAAGATTGTTCATCGGGTCGGGGGAGACTGACGAGGTGCGATCGCCCCCAAGTGAGAGAATTAACCACATAAACCGGGATAGCCTCGGGGTAAGGCGGTGGACTGGGGGGGAGTTGCTGCAATAACGTCGCAATCGCCTCATCGCGAATCTGGGTGGCCGTCGCCAATCCCGCCGCACTTAGATGATTCGCCTCCTCTAAGACTTGAGGAATCGTCGAACCGGGGAGAATATCGTGAAACTGATTCAACAGCAATCCCTTCCAGGCCGTCTCCAGACTGTCCTGAGGATAGGGAACCCCGCTGCTGTAGCTGGCCAAAGATGCGAACAATTCTGCCTCATAGAGTAGCCGTTCCCCTTGGCGATTGGCAAGTTTGCGATCGCCCTCGGTGGTGTAGCAGCCACGATGAAACTCCAGATAGAGTTCATCCCGCCACACTGGACAACTCCTATCGACTTGACCTTGCAGGCGATCGAGATAGTCCGTTGCCGAAGAAAACGCCAACCTCGGAAACAGCGCCGACCCTTGCCAACGTCGAGCCACCTCTAACATATCACGAGTCGGGCCGCCCCCATGGTCCCCCACCCCCGGCAACCACAACCCCTCCTCAACTCCCGTATTCTCCCGCCAATCGGCCCAATAATCCGCCATAGCCTCCGGGTCAATTCCTTGGCCAATCGGTGCCGACATCAAACTCAAAACCCGACTCCCCTCCGGACTCTCCCACCAAAAGAGTTGATGGGGAAAGGTCGTGGTATCATTCCAGCGCAATTTCTGAGTCACAAAATAGTCAATCCCCCCCTGTTTAAGCAATTGGGGAAGTTGCCAACAAAAGCCAAAACTATCAGGAAGCCAAGCCACCCGCACCGTCTGCTGAAATTTCTTCTGAACATAGCCTTGACCATAGAGAAGTTGCCGAACAATCGATTCCCCTGAAATCAGATTCAACTCCGGTTCCACCCACAAGCCAGCCGCCACTTCCCAAACTCCCCGTTTAACCTGAGTTTGGATTTGGGCAAATAAATCGGGACGATGCTGTTCAATCCAGTCATATAACGCCGCCGAAGAATGGGAAAAAATCAACTCCGGGAACTGGTTTTGGAGATTCAACACCGACTCAAAGGTGCATTGTGCGGCTGTCCAGGTATCGGCTAGGGGCCAAAGCCAGGCCATATCTAAATGAGCATGACCCATTAAATAGAGAGTTCCCGGTGGGGAAGGATAGTGCTGAGCGAGATAGGTTTGTAGCCGTTGAAGCTCTGCCAAAAATAGGTTCGGCTGTTGCGGTAATTGGGAAAAATCCAGTTGCAAGGTCTCCGGGAGGGGATTGTCCCGAAGTTGGGGATAAAACTTAGCACAAACTGCCAATTCATCGGCAATAAAACCGGGGTCAGGGTCATCCCGTTCATAGAGTAACTCCGACGTCACCAACGCTCCTTCATCATGGTTGGGACTGACTAAATAGAGACTCAGATGAATCTCTTGTCCCGGTTGTAGGCAATCCTGGAGAAGAATGCGACCAAAACAGTCAAATAAATCGCCGCTATGATGACGTTCACCATTGACATAAAACTCCGCCAAATCCGCCCACCAGCGTAGAGAGAGATAGAGGCGATAATCTGCCAGAGATATCCCTTGGCAAGAGTCAGGAATCACCAGAGTTTGACTCAACCAGAGTTCTTGATTGCCGCGACTCCAGGGAATATGGCCCCGGTCATTGAGTTGAACCCGTTGCCAACCCGACTCCGGTTGAGACGTGAGGGGAGATTCCCGAGACTGTCGCCAGTGGGGGAGGATATCCTGACGAGACAGAGATTGCAGTTGGGCCTGGAGGTGTTGAAAGGACTGGGTCACGGCTACAGAAGAGGGGAGTCTAAGTTTTTGTATGCTATCACTGTTCCCGGTCTGCCAATCCCGCTGTGGCGGTGTTGTCCTCTCAATTCCCTCCCCGGATTGCTGCCACTACCCCCTCTCGATTACAGTGGTTATAGGTAGGATGCGTTCCGGCGGCTCACCCTGTTGAACCTTGACCGAGGAATGGCAACTCCCCGGAACGCATCACTCGGGGAACCTTATTAGTCTTTGAACCCAGCCAAGAGGTGATTGTTCAATGGATAGCCGTACCCCAAAATTAGACCGATATCGTCAAATTGTGGGAGACCTCCTGCAACGCCACAGCCTAGATAAACCCAGTTATAGTGATATTGAGGTGTACTATTTTCTGACCCTGTTCATGACCATTATCAGGTCTTCCACGCCGGTTGGAATCGGTCTAACCGGGTGTTTGGGCCTCTAATTCATATTGATATCCTCAATGATAAAATCTGGATTCAATATGATGGGACTGAGGTGGGGGTTGCCAATGAGTTGGTTGACCAGGGAATCCCCAAAGAGGAGATTGTCATCGCCTATCATCCCCCTAATCTGCGTCCCTATGGGGAGTTTGCGGTGTCGTAAACCTTGGCCAAACCTCGTTGATAAGGGGTAAAACTTTCACGACTGGGGCATATATCAAGCCATAATCAGCGTAAACACTGGGGTTTGACAGCCATAATTTCGCCAATTCTTCACTGTTGGTGTGCAGCTGAAAATTATTGCTAGATAACTATAAAATCAGCTATATTTCAATCTACTCAAAATTTATCCTATGTTGGAGATTTAACCCTAAATGCTGTGTGTCACTACAGTGTCAGTTAGACCCTAGAATTCATTGTTAATCAGTCGTGGTACCGTTTTCAGCAAGATTCAATCTTGTTGGTCAAGCCATTTTGTCGCAGTGATTTAGATTACTGTACAGTAGTCTAAATTATTGTAAAGAAATTATTAAGATTTTTCACTGCATCTTGAAACTCAGAGTTCTGGGTTTTAAGATGAAGTTGAATCAAGCTGAATGCATTGCGGTCCTTGAAAGAATCCGCTGGGGTGGCGTTCCCAAATGCCCCTACTGTGGGTCGGTTAAGTCACGAAAGCTTAAAAATGAGCACCGCCATCAATGCAATGAGTGCTATACCTCGTATAGTGTAACCGTTGATACCATTTTTCATAAGACTCATGCTAGTCTTTGGACATGGTTTCTCGCTATCCATTACTTTGAGAAAACTCAAGGTTCTATCACTGTCCGGGATCTTGCTGCTGCGATCGGTGTGAATAAAAACACAGCTAATCGTATGCTGAAGGCTCTCAGGAGCATCCCTGCTTCTGAACGCCGTTGGGTTCTCAAGGTTGGAGTTTTGGTGAAGTAGGTTAGTATGAATTGTTAGCTAGGGGCGGCTCAGCTAGTCCCTAGCTGTAAGCGATATCATCATGCTGTGAGCTAACGGACTCAGTTAATATCAGTTAAGTATAGGATTAACATAATGTCGTCATTGTTTTGATTTTTTATCATGCGTAGGTTAGTGATTCCCCTCAGTTATCATTCAGTTACCATTGTGCTTCTTTGTTTTGCTGCTGCAATCCTAGGAATCAATTACTGTAATATTTCTGATTCTAGCTCAGAATCATCTGGATTTGACATGGAGAATTTAGGGAAAACTTTTGGGTTTTCTGCTTTATCTGCTTTTGTTTTGGGGGTTGCCTTGAAGGGAATAAATAGTGGTATTGAAGATGCAGTAGAACGTAAATCCGAAAAAATACTAGATGATGCAATAGAAAAAGAAAAAGAGGCACTCAACGAGCTTATTGGTACAAAGTTAGAAGAGCTTGAATCCCAGCTAAGATGTCTTGAGCTTAGAGAAGAGATTCAATCTGATTTACACACCAAGGTAGTTAGTGTTTATCGCACCATAGATAAACACCAACTAATATTCTTTCATGGCAGGAACATCGCTAGCTATCTCCGTGAGGATCGAAATAAAAAGAGGTTTATTAAATCCACTCTATCCTTTATGAATAAAAGTGAGCATGTTACGTCAAACCTTAGTTGGAACGAAAAGAAACTAATGTCGAAAGACCTGGAAGCAATACTCACCTGGCTAGAGAGGGGGATTTTTCAAGCAAAAACATTCCAAGTTTTATTAAGCAAACATGCTGCCAGTCTACACCAAATTCGTGCTGGGATTTCGGCATATCAGGTGGCACTACCCTACCTGTCAAGAAATTTAGTTGAGTTCTTTAAAGAAGACCAGTCTGTAAAACTAAGTGATGACAAATTAGACAATATGATAGGAGGAAGACTAAACTACATGCTTAAAGAGATCGAAAAGCAGTCAGAACCAAGGTAAGGCACTAATTAGCTTTCGGGTAAGCAGTCAGGTGAAGATGTTGATAAAAAGGGTGACCTAATCAAAATCATCATTCTAAAGATAACTTATTAGACTCTCCACTGTTTGCCCAAAAAATTGCCTGTCGAATTCTGTAAACCCCTATTTCAACATGTTTATCCTAGGATTTTCAATAAATCAACCTGGCATCAAACTTGCACTACACTAAACTCAAGTTTGATACACGATTTCATTTTCCATCTAATTGAAAAAACTAAAACTAATATTCCTCTTCTTCCTGTTTACGTTGATCGATACGAGACTCTATTCTAGTTTGGATTGGTTGCAGTAATTCTTGTAAATTTCTAAGTACCTCTCTCTCCTGAGGACTGGAGCTTCTAAGCCCAGCTTCGATAGCCCCTCGTAAATGATTGACAGAATTCTGGATTTCGTATAGGAAGTCCAAAAATTCATCGGGGCGACCGATTTCGCTCATTGCATTGGGGATGTCTCCTGTTTGCATAGTTTAAGTTACCACAGATTGATATTACCGTGTCTGTAGTCTATATGAGTTAACTGTCAAAGTCCCGACCACTAACTAAGACAGATCCAAGATATTAATTTTTCGGCTAGCATACTATCGATTTCTATCCTCTCAATAGATAATTAGGCTAGATATCCTTCTTCTGTCATGTTCAGAGATGGTGATCACCTTATTTTTACACAGTAAATAAATTGAATGGAATAACTATATGGCGATAAATATTATATATTCGGGCTGTTCCAACCCCGTTGAAATGGCTATTGAAGGCTAGATTGATAGTCCAGATCATCATCGTAATATCATGAGTTTTTATGAACGAGCCGGTATTGGCGAGACTATCAACTTTGGGGCCTTCCGAACTTGCTATGCTGAATTATCATTTCAAATGCGCTGTTACCCTTATCCTGAGAGAAGTTGAGAGTTTGCCATATTTACCAAGTAAAAAAATTAGAAAAATTACCTGAAAGCCATGTATAAAAAGGGTTTTGCGTCTAAAATACTATGGTTTTACATACTGGGTTCGGTAGATCCACAATTTTTTGACTGTTATTTTGAGTCCACGGCGGCGCAGACGACACTCTTCTACAACCAATTAGTTATACCGATGCATAGTCGCTGGGAGTGTTGAACTCACGTTTGTTCCCCTGGAAGGACTCGTACAGTTCCCGATGACGACGAAGTCCATACTCATCTGTCCGAGTCTCATAAGAGCGAACCCACTCGATGAGATTTTCCAAGTTTTCATCTTGTTCGTGATGGGAACTAAACTTCTCCGGTTCCCATGGCCTGACGCGGCAATGTGCAATACAAACCTCAACCCCAGGGTTGAGAAAGATGAGTTCCTCACAATCCGGCAATATCAGTTCGATAATATCCGCGTAACAGCCTTCAATAATCCAACTTTCATGACTGGCAATAAAACCCTTCACATCAGCCAGACTATCCTGTAAAGAGCGCCGTTCCGTTCCACCCTCAAACGCCACTTCATCCAGCGATAAGCGTACAGCAGGTTGCTCTGCCATAAGTTTCCTGGCTAGGGTACTTTTACCAGCGCCAGCATTTCCAAGAATAATAACGTTCACTGCGGTCTTGCCTTTTCAGTATAATGCTTGGGTTACAACGGCGTGCGTTCACCTACCGCTGCAACGGTTTCTTAGAACGAATCAGGCTGATACTCTGTAGTAGGTCGCCGGCAACGAAGACATCGGGATCATCGGCGAAAATGAGGTCTAAGTTCTCCTTAATAATGACAATCCAGCGAAACTGAAGGGTATTGTCAGCCATGGGTTGTCCATCACTATCGGGGTAATGGATGGTTTGAGGTTTAGGGGTCGTCGGCTGTTAGGTTTGGGAAATCATGGCGTTTTCTCCGACTTGAAGGAACGGCGAGTTAATGCAAGAGTTATGATTGATAACAAGTCTGCAAAATCGGTAATTCCGCTTAATTGAATACTATTTCTTACAGCTTGTATTTTGACTATATCTAGTATAGCCAAGAAATTGTGCTTTGGAAAGATTTCATGAAAAAATTCCACAAATTACAATCGCCGCGATCGCCCCTCCTTCATTCCCTCCAAACCTCGCACATTTCGCCGAACAAATTGCATCAAATGATGGAAGTCTGACCGCTTCCACAGAGGTTTTAACTCCAGGTCGTCCATTGCCAACGGGACATAGACCTCGGGGGCTAACTCAACGGCTTTAGCTAGAGACAGCATTGCCCCATCTAAATCATCATCCAAGACCGCACAACAGGCTTGATTGTACCAACTATAGGTGTCTTCAGGTTCCAGGTCTAAACAGGCATCATATTGAGCGATCGCCGAGCGATACTCTCCCTGAAGACGGTACAGTTCTGCCAATTTATAGCGGGTATCAAAATCATCGGGTTCGCTCTTCAAGGCTTCTCGATAGGCAATTTCTGCCTCTTCAAATTCCTCCAGATGCCGTAAACAATCCCCTTTACGGAACCAACTCCAAAAATCACTCGGGCGATTATCTAACGCTTCTTCATAGCAGGACAGTGCGGCGCGATATTCCTGTAAATAGCGCAAGGCATCCCCGCGCCGAAACCAAGCCCAGTAATCATGAGGCCGTAAACGCAGGGCCTTATCAAAACTGGCGATCGCCCGCTCAAATTCCCCCATCTCTTCCGACAAAACAATTCCGCGATTATACCAAGACCAATAATCTCGGGGGCGCTTGTCAAGGGCTTTATCAAAGCTATCAATGGCCTGCTCAAACTCTCCCAGCTCAACTAATGTATTCGCGCGATGATAGAGCGCCCAGTAATCATGAGGACGAACCAGAATAGCCCTGTTAAAGCAAGCTAAGGCGGCGGTATAATGTTCTCGATCAAAACATCGCTTCCCTTCCTTGTAGCAAAGCCAATAATTTTCCCAGCGGGCTTCCAAATAGGGTGTTAATCGACTATCCTCTAAGGTCATTATTATCGTAAATCAATGTAAATGGTCTTCCCCAGACAGCTTCTGAGGGATTAGCCTAAAAAAACTTGACCTGCCGTTAAATCTAGGTCAGTCATCGTGAGCGATTGAATGGGAGTATCTCCGAAAAATGTTCCTATCTCTTGATAAGACCCTTCTTGTAACCCCAAAACCAAAACAGTTTCAGATTCTGGGTCAACCAGCCAATATTCCGGGATGCCACAACTTTGATACTGAAAGCGTTTAGCGACATAATCTCGCTGCCGTTGTACCTCCCCCGGACTAACCACCTCAACCACTAATAACGGCGGATTCATCGACAATCGCACCGTATTCCGTCGGGCCAGTTGTTCGATATGTTCTTCTCGCAGAATCGTCAAATCAGGATAGCGATTTCTCGGTTCTCCCTGGACTTCAATCTCTAACCCTTGGCCACGGACTCGATCAATGCCAACCAAGCCGGCAAAGTGGAGGAGGAGACGGTTAGCAATTTGAACATTTACACCAGATTCGGGGGGCATCTTGACTAGCTGACCGTTATATAACTCATAAAAGCCTTCTAGGGACTCACTATAAACGAGATAGTCTTCAAAACTCTCAAACAATCGGGGTTGAACCTGTACCATTGATCTAAACTCCAGAGAACGTGAAAACCCAGTTGGTTGGGCCTATCTGTCCATTATCGCCCTTGCGATCGCCCGGCAACATGGCAAAATAATTCCAGGCCTCCTATAAACCAAGCCCAACACAAGCCCGAACCAAGCCAGATGACAGAGTATCGCATCGAAACCGACTCCATGGGCGATCGCCAGATCCCCGCCAACGCCTACTATGGGATTCAGACCCTTAGGGCGATCGAAAACTTCCCCATCAGCGGACATCGGCCTCTCCCCACCTACATCGAGGCCTGTGTTCTCATCAAAAAAGCCACCGCCACGGCCAACCGGGAACTCGACTGCATCCCCGCCGACATCTCCGAAGCCATTATCGAAGCCGCCGATGAAGTTCTCGCCGGACAACTGCGGGATCAGTTTGTGGTGGATATCTACCAAGCCGGGGCCGGAACCTCCCACCACATGAACGTCAACGAAGTTCTCGCCAATCGGGCCTTAGAACTTCTGGGAGAGGAGAAAGGCAGCTATGGCAAAGTTAGCCCCAACGACCATGTCAACTATGGTCAGTCTACCAACGATGTCATCCCCACCGCTATCCGTATTGGGGGACTCCTGGCCCTACATCGTCAATTCTTCCCCGCCTTGGACGCTACCATCGCCACCCTTAACCGCAAGGCCGAGGAATTTCAAGATGTGGTGAAATCTGGACGCACCCATATGCAGGATGCGGTTCCGGTACGACTCGGAGAAGATGTCCGGGCCTGGGCCGTCATTCTCAATGACCATTTACGACGCATCCGTTACGCCAGCGAAGACTTACACAGCTTGGGATTAGGAGGAAGCGCCTCGGGAACGGGCCTCAACACCCATCCTCGTTACCGCTTCCGTTGCGCTGAACTCCTCGGGGAGTATATCGGACAACCCCTAAAAAGCGCCCCCCATCTGATGGCGGCCATGCAGAGTTTATCTCCCTTCGTCGCCGTATCTGGGAGTTTACGCAATCTGGCCCAGGATTTAGTGAAAATCTCCCATGACTTGCGCCTGATGGATTCGGGCCCTAAAACGGGCTTAAAAGAGATTCAACTTCCCCCTGTTCAACCGGGGTCTTCGATTATGCCGGGGAAATATAACCCTGTGATGGCGGAGATGACCTCTATGGTATGTTTTCAGGTGATGGGATTGGATCAGGCGATCGCCCTGTGCGCCCAAGCGGGACAATTAGAATTAAATGTCATGATGCCCCTGGTGGCCTATGACTTCATTCATAGCATTGAAATTCTTGGGAACACCCTCGACGCCCTCAACCGTCGTTGTCTAGCAGGCATCACCGCCAACCGAGATCGCTGTCTGGGCTATGCTGAAGGCAGTTTGGCCCTGGTCACCGCCCTTAACCCTCACATTGGCTATCTCAACGCCGCCGCGATCGCCAAGGAGTCCCTCGATACTGGCAAATCCTTACGGGAACTGGTGTTAGAAAAGGAATTAATGCCTGAAGCCAAGTTAGCGGAGGTGTTGGACTTAGAGAAAATGAGTCAACTCCCCCCGGACCTTCATGACATCCCATAACCTTGTTGTTCAGGAGACAATCCATGCAAAGTGACTATACTGAAACCCAAATCACCTTCCATTACGAAAATGGCAGCGAGGAATCCTTTAGCGTTCCCCTCACAGCGCAACAGGTGTATCAACAACTGCAACTGGCCACCGAGTCACCGCTTCTGACCTTCCATCTTTATGATCGTAGCGTCACCATTCGCTTTGATCGCATTTTGAAAGTGGAAATCTTCCCCGCCTTCCCAGAAGTTCAGGGCGATGGCGTCTTTGCCGAGGCCCAAGTGGTGACGGCCATGCGTCGCGCCACCCGTCGCTAAACTCCTTATGCGCCTAATTGTCGAAGGTTGGCGGTTTATTTCTCAATCCTACGCCGTCGTCAACCAGTTCCAACTCCTGGAACTTCTCAACCGCCCCGATGTGCAACTGTACCATCGGGAAATGCCCTATTTGCAGGATTGGCACGCCGCCAGGGGACTCCTATCTCCTGAAGAAGAAGCCCGTTTACAAAGGATTCCTGAACCGCCAGACTCTCTCCAAAGTGAAGCCGTCTTGCGGATGCACATGCCCTTCGACTTTTCCCCGTCGAACCATTCCCGCCATCTGGTGGTGTTTGGTTTGACGGAATATGGCAAGGTCCATAATGCAATGGTGCAATGTATGGGGGTGTCGGATTTTGGCAAGGTTCATCGCCAGAGTGAGGCGACGATTCTCACCTCCTCCAATTGGTCTCGCCAGGGGTTTATTAATAGTGGCGCCGATGCTAATCGTATTCGGGTTGTTCCCTTGGGGGTGAATCCTCAAGTCTGTTATCCCCTAGGTGGAGAGGAACGGCAAGGGTTGCGTCGTCGCTTGGGGATTGAGGATCAGTTTGTTTTCCTCAATGTTAGTTCTCAGCATCCCCGCAAAGGGATTCGCCCGTTACTGAAAGCCTTTGCCCAGGTGGTTCAGCGTCATCCCCAGGCGCGGTTAGTGTTGAAGGGAAGCACGGGGTTATATGGGTCAGAAACCTATGTCCAATTGGCGTTAGATGAGGTATTAACGCCCCAGGAACGCGATCGCGTCTCAGCGAATTTAGCCTATATCGGACAAGACTTATCGTTTGCAGAGGTTGTCCAACTCTATCAAGCCGCAGATGCTTATATTTCGCCCTATTTAGCTGAGGGGTTTAATTTACCGGTGTTAGAGGCGATCGCCTGTGGGATTCCCGTCATTTGCACCGCTGGCGGTCCTACGGATGATTTTACTCAATCCTCTTTTGCCATAAGGGTTCCGGCTAAGCAAATTTGGCAAGAGATTTGTAGCGAACAACGACTCATCTTTAGTCCCGATATTGAGGCTTTAGTGGCTGCGATGGAACGAGTCATCAATGACCGGGATTTCCGAGAGACGGCTAATTGTTTAGGTCCTCAGTTTGTTCAGCAAAACTATACTTGGAGTAAAACTGTTGACCATTTAGTGAATGTACTTTGGTCATCGATGGATCACTTTTCGGATGTTGTTCCTGTATAAATTCTGACATAGCTAACTTTCAAGGGGTTGTCATGGTTGAAACTATCAAAAAAAATCTAAGCTTAACGGAATTTCTAGACCATCCTGAAACCAAGCCCGCCTCTGAATATATTAATGGTAAAATCTTACAAAAGCCCATGCCTCAAGGTGAACATAGTCTAATTCAAGGTGCATTATGTGAAGTAATCAACCAGGTCACGCGATCACAAAAAATTGCCTTGGCGTTTTCTGAATTGCGCTGTACGTTTGCAGACCGTTCTCTTGTGCCTGATATTGCTGTATTCCGCTGGCAACGCATCCCAAAAACCGACAGCGGACGAATTGCCAATCGCTTTAATACCTATCCCGATTGGATGATTGAAATCCTTTCTCCTCAGCAAAGTACGACCCAAGTATTAAACAAGATATTACAGGCTTGCCAGCAGGGAACTGAGCTTGGCTGGTTAATTAACCTAGAAGAAGCAACGGTTCTGGTAATTAGTCAGAATCAACGGCTTGATGTGTTTAAAGAAGAGGATAAACTTCCAGTTTTAGAGGGAATTGACCTGTCTCTAACAGTTGACACGATTTTAGAGTGGTTGACGATTTAAGGCATCAGACTTGAGTACAGGAGGGATGTTTTGATTTATTTCCCCGACCGCTTAACCCGGTGGAAGTTGGCCATAAGACCCTCCAGAGAGGGGACGACCGGGGTTTGCCAGATTGCGGAAGCGGGTATATTGAGGGTCAAATAGGAGTTTGATGACCCCCGTCGGCCCATTACGGTGTTTGGCGATAATCAGTTCCGTAATCCCGCGATCAGGGGTATCTGGGTTATAGTATTCATCACGATAGAGCATGGCCACTAAGTCCGCATCCTGCTCAATGGAACCACTTTCCCGTAAGTCGGACATCATGGGCCGTTTATTGGTCCGCGCTTCGACGCCACGACTTAACTGGGACAGGGCAATCACCGGAACATTGAGTTCACGAGCTAATCCTTTCAGGGAGCGCGTAATCCGGGATAATTCCTGAACTCGGTTATCCCCAGCTCCCTCCATCAGCTGCAAATAGTCTAATAGGACTAAGCCTAAAGGTTTCCCCTGTTCCGCCTGCAAACGTCGGCATTTAGACCGCATCTCCGTCACGGTAATATTGGCGGTATCATCAATAAAAATTGGCATTTCTGACAGGGATGCGAGAGCCTTACTTAAGGGTTCCCATTCATTTTGACTGACGCGGCCAGCTCGCAGGCGATTACTTTCAATTCCCGAGTCACTGGCGAGAAGTCGCTGTACGAGTTGCTCTTTGGACATCTCTAAACTAAACACCGCCACCGGGAAGTTATAGCTATTGGCTAAGTTACGGGCGATATTTAAACTGAACGCCGTTTTCCCCATCGATGGGCGCCCCGCTACAATAATTAAATCCGAGGTTTGGAAGCCCCCCGTCATGGCGTCGAGGTCATAAAACCCCGATAAAAATCCTGGTTGCGCTTGAGTCTCTATCTGGGCTTCTAACTCTTGAAAGGCGTGAATTAGGGTTTCAAATAGAGGGACTAAATCTTGTTGGGGGCGCTTTTGGGTAATGGAAAAAATCTTTTGTTCGGCTTTATCTAAAACGGTTTCTAGGGGAGTCGCCGCTTGGTAGCCTAAGCCAGTGATTTCCTGTCCCGCTTGAATGAGTTGGCGACGGAAGTATTTATCCATCACCAAAGCCGCATACTGGTCAATATTCACCGCTGAGACGGTACGATCGACCAGCTGAGCCAGTTTACCTTGTCCCCCCACCTTTTCTAAAAGGTCGCGATCGCGCAACCAGGCGGTTACACTAATCAAATCCGTGGGTTGTCCTAAACTATGCAAGCCCTGGGCGGCTTCAAAAATAGTTTGATGGGTGCTTACATAAAACGCTTCTGCTGTCAAGACTTCCACCACCCGATTGATGGCTTCTGGGTCGAGTAAAATTCCCCCTAAAATCGCCTCTTCCGCTTCAATATTCTGGGGAGGAAGTTTATCGATATCGTACCCTTGGAAGTCTAAGACCATAATTCCGATGTATCGAGGGACTAGAGTCTCGGGTTAACCGAGGCCAGAGAAGGCCCAAACGACCACAAATTTAACCTTCTCACGAAAAATCCGGTAGCCTTGCTTGCGCAAAACGCTACCGGACTTACCGTATCACGCTAGATAGTTCCGAAGTTTCCCTTAACTTTGACGGTTGAGGTAGTTTTGGACTTGTCCTAAAGCGGCTTGACCGATGTTGAACAATGCCCAGCCGAGAGCGATCGCGATCGGTCCGAGAACGACCAGTAAGCGCCAATCAAAATCCATAGAACCTACTCCTGTCTTAAAAAAATCTTAAATACTCTTCTTCGAGTACCCATTATATCCCCATTCGGCCCCATTTCATCTGAGGTTCCCAGGCTGGGGCAAAATTCGAGTCATTTAAGGCTCAGAGGTTGGCCCGTGGAAGCCTAAATCTGAGCCAGTTCCAGCATGAACCTGGGCCAACCGCTCATACCGACGAGCATGATCCATTAAATCAAGCACCTGCTCCTCCGAGACCTGTCGCACCACCTTCCCGGGAACCCCCAACACCAGCGATCGCGGTGGGACATCCTTCGTCACTAGGGCCCCCGCCCCAATAATACTTCCGGCACCCACCCGCACTCCATTTAAAAGGGTGGCACCAATTCCCACCAAACACCCTCGTTCCACATAGGCGCTATGAATGACTGCCCGATGGCCCACCGTCACCAACTCCTCTAACACCAGAGGTTCTCCAGGATCTCCATGGAGAATCGCCCCATCTTGGACATTACTCGAAGCCCCCACCCGAATCGACACCACATCCCCACGAATCACCGCGCCGTACCAAACACTGGCCCCCGCCTCTAGAATCACATCCCCCAACACCGTTGCATTAGCCGCCACAAAACTGGCCTGAGAACAATCCACAGGAGGCCAATAGGTGGGGAGGGAACCATGAGGGGTCAGATTAGGGGAGGAGGTCATAACAGTAACAAAAACGAAGAAAGACGCCGATTCCTGGCTACCTCAGCAGCAGAATCTCACGGGCGGGTTAAAATAAGAGATAGGCGAGAACCGTTCGCATTATGCCCCTCGCGATTGTCCACATGGGGGCAACTGGGGTGGCGAGAAGAACGCTATTCTTGTCTATCGTCGAGTGAGTACGATTATTGCATGGACTATTTTACCGATCCAAGCTCTCAGTATCCCATCTTTGGACCGGAGATTGAATGTCCCCACTGTCGGCAAAAAATTCCGGCGTTGACATTGACAGATACCTATCTTTGTCCCCGTCATGGCGCTTTTGAAGCCGATCCCAAAACTGGGGAACTGGTGCATCTCCAATCCAATCGACATTGGCGGTTATGGAATCATCAATGGTATCGCCAACATACTCACCCCGATGGGATTCGCTTTGAAATTCATGAAGCCCTCGATCGCCTGTATACCCAAGGCTACCGGGCAACTCGCATTGTGATTGCGGCGCGCTATCGGGAGTTGATGGCGGCCTATCTCGAACGAAGTAGCCCCTGGCGCGATCGCAGCGACAGCCCTCTGACAAAACTCTATGGACTTCCCGTCAGCTTCAGCCCCGAGGCTCAGGATGAACCCTGCTGGGATGTCATTAATTTTGATTTGGAAAAAGAACCGGGAGTTCCAGTGCGCTATCCCTACTTTCGCCTGTTTGAATAGGTCGCCCTGTCCTCTTCCGCCCCCCAAATGCCGTCGTTCTCTCCCTGTTCTTCATGCACCACGCCTCCATTCGTACCGCCGACATTCACCGCGCCATCCGTTTCTACGAACAGCTTGGGTTTACGGTATCGGAGCGGTTTACAACGGGCTATACCCTGGCCTGCTGGCTCGAAGGCTTACATGGACGCATCGAACTGATCCAAATTCCCGAACCAAAGCCAGCACCAGATGCCTTTGGAGATGAGCATTACGTGGGCTACTATCATCTCTCCTTCGATCTCAGTCAGCTTCTGGCCCAAACCCAGCAAGACTTACCCACCTGGCTAGAGGGGTTACGTCAACAGTTCCAGCAAGCGGCCCAGGACCAGCCTCAACAGATTCAGCCTCTGAAGATTCTCCTAGATCCTGAACAACAACAAATCGGCGATCGCCTTTATGAAGTGGCCTTTATCGCCGATTCCGATGGACTTCCCCTAGAGTTCCTAAGAGAAGTGGTAACTCGGGACAGAGTAAAGTGAACAATTTTAAGAGGCTTGTTGAAGTTCAGCAATATTGATCGGCGTGACCCCCTGACTGCCGGTATTGCCATAGTGGTGTTCTCCCATGGGGCCATTCTTCACGGCTCTCAGGGGCAGTTCAATTTCAAACCGGGTTCCTTGACCCAATCCAGAATCGCAGGATAGCTGCCCGCGATGACGTTCGCTAACAATCTGATAACTGATGGACATCCCTAAACCTGTACCCACGCCAATATCTTTGGTGGTGAAAAAGGGATCGAACACGCGGTTACGCACCGACTCGGGCATTCCTTCGCCATTATCGGCGATACTGACACAGATGCGGTCTAAGCCAACGCGCTTGGTTTCAATCGTGATTTGAGGCAGGTCTTCGATCACCCCATCACTAGCCCGCTTACGTTTCTCTTCCAACGCATCAATGGAGTTGGCCAAGATGTTGGTGAACACTTGGTTTAACTGCCCCGCATAGCATTCCAACAGCGGCAAATCCCCATAGGAGCGAACCACCTTCACTTCAGCATGGTCCCCACTCGCTTTGAGGCGATGTTGCAAAATGACTAGGGTATTTTCGAGACCCTGATGCACATCTACGGATTTAAGATCTGATTCATCTAGACGGGAGAAATTTCGCAACGAGCGCACAATCTCTTGAATGCGCTCCGTTCCAACCCGCATCGACCCCACCAGGCGCGGCAAGTCGGCTTCAATAAACTCGAGATCCACCTCTTCGATTTTCTCCTCAATCTCTGGAGTCGGTTGCGGTAGGGCCTGTTGATATAAGTCCAGCAACTCCATCAGATGCTCCGTATACTCAGCAATGTAGGTCAAATTGCCATAGACGAAGTTCACCGGATTATTAATCTCATGGGCGACTCCAGCCACCAACTGTCCTAGGCTAGACATTTTGGCTTGGTGGACGAGTTGAGATTGGGTTTCCTGAATTTGGGCCAGGGCCCTAGTGAGTTGTTCCGACTTTTCTCGGGCCTGGGCCTCCGAGGCGATGAGTCGTTTCTGAAGTCGTCTTTGGTTGAGTTGGGTTTCGATTCTAACCAAGGTCTCAGAAAACTGAAACTGTTTGCTGATGTAATCGGCAGCCCCAACCTGAAAAGCCTGGATCTTGTCTAGGGTTTCATTCCGGGCACTGACGAAGATGACCGGAACGTCACGAGTGTCAGGAGAGGCTTTCAGGGTTTTGCAGACCGAGTACCCATCGTCGCCCGGCATATTAATGTCAAGCAAGATCAGATCAGGGGTATGGTCTAGTACTGCTGCATGAGCATTCTGACTATGGGTTTCTGTAACGACGGTATAGCCATACTTGCGTAGCATCGCGGCTAGCAGACAGGGAGAATCATCAATAACCAGAATCACGTCCTTAGACAGGATTACGGGAGAGTTCAGAAGGTCGTCAATTTGCGGGGGAGTTAATGTCTGTGCATTCATGGTGAACCCCTATAGTAATTTTCCTAGAGAATGTTTGGGACTGTTCTAACACTCTGACCATCTTCAAAGTAACGCCCTGTTACAGTTAAATGACGTAGTCTTGACTACATTTTTTATAACCTTCACAGAATCTTTAACATTGACGTCTTGATTTTGCTTAGATTTACGGATTTATGTGCTGTAGCAGAGTGTTTTAGTCAGGGCTTCAAGCTCTTTGCCTGAGATATCTCAATGTTAAGCTTGATGTTGATATTATAGGTATTGAGGGGGCAGACTGTCAAACTATTTTGGTTTTTTTGAGATTTGAGTTAGCAGCTTCTTATTCAGTAGACTAAGTCGGTATTATCATCCAATCTATTCTCCGTGGAAATACGGTCATAAGAATACCTATTAAGATTGAACGCTTGACCAACAGTAAACCACATCTTATTGAGACAATGCTCATAATTAGCACTACTAAATATCTGGATCAGCACAGTTTATACCCCTTAAACACTCTATTGCACTAGAAGAATAATAAAGATCGCGGCCAACAAAATCAGATTGTCAGCACGATAGAATCAAGCAAGGAGAACCAATGTTTAGGGTCAAGGCCTAGAAGGCTATTGTCACTAAATTGCCTCCTAAGCTGAGAAGATGGTGTTTTTTTTGTCTCTATTCAACATAAATTTTGAAAACTCAATATTGCTTCATTCTTGTTCACACAATCTCCAGGGGAAGAGACTGCAAAATTAAATCGGGTTACGTCTGAGTCGATCCCCACTATCTAACCGTCTAAACGGGAAGATTGATTCTCGTTTATGCCCCAACAATCGATAGATAACAACCTAGCGATTGTTTGAATTTCAGGGCTGACTCAGTCCTTACGATTCGGGAACCGCTTATACTTATTAAGAGAATCTAAAGAATCATAGCAGAAAAAATTAAGAGTTGTAACAATGCCTGCAATTTATTCCCATTTCCCCCTTGTGATGTCCCGTATCCTCGTCAGTCTCGGACTCGGGTTAGCGATCGCCCTAGTTAACCCCAGCACAGTCCAGGCGGCTCCAAGCCATGCCGTTCAGCATCTGGCCCGCATCGAGGCAACCGAACTGCACGTCAGCTTGGGCGATCGCCAAGGACAGCTCAAGTTCTACCCCAATCACCTCGATCTCGTCGTCGGTCAAACCTACCGCCTGATTTTGGACAACCCCAGTCCCGAAAAACACTACTTCAGTGCCCCCGACTTCGCCGCCGTCAGTTGGACGCGCAAGGTCGAAGCCGGTGGCGTGGAAGTCAAAGGGACCGTGCGCGAACTCGAACTCAAACCCAACGCCGAAGCCGAATGGGTCTTAGTTCCCGAGAAACCCGGCGAGTATAACCTCGAATGTACGATTCCGGGCCATGCCGAAGCCGGCATGACCGGAACCCTGACCATTACTGCCACCTCCGTCGGGGCCGTCTAACCCCCAACCCCACACAGCACAATCTGTTACCTTAGAACAAAGACCGCTTTCTCCGAGGTGATATCCGGGTTTCCATGTCAATCCCTCACCTCCAACCCACCTGAATTGAAGACTCCATGAATATCTTTAGCGATTTACTCTCCGCTCCTAGCCCTCCTAAGCCTTCTCGTCAAACCGCCCAACTCCCCGGACTGAAAAAGCAACGTCGCCGCATCGAGATCAAATCGAAGCGGGAAATCGAGATTATGCGACAGTCCGCTAAAATCGTCGCCACGGTCCTCAAAGAAATTTCCCAACTCGTCGAACCCGGCATGACCACCGCCGATCTCGATGCCCATGCCGAGAAGCGGATTCGGGAAATGGGAGCAAAGCCCAGCTTTAAAGGCTACCACGGCTTCCCCGCCTCAATTTGCTCAAGCATTAATAATGAAGTCGTCCATGGCATCCCCAACAAGAAAAAAGTGATCCGGGAAGGAGATGTCCTTAAAGTCGATACCGGTGCCTTTTTCCAAGGCTTCCATGGAGACTCCTGTATCACCATCGCCGTGGGCGAGGTTACCGACGAGGCTGCCCAGCTGATCCGAGTCGCTGAAGAAGCCCTGTATAAAGGCATCGAACAGGTTAAAGCCGGGGCCTATCTCCTCGACTTGGCAGGAGCCATTCAAGATCACGTTGAAGCCCATGGCTACAGTGTCGTCGAAGAGTTCACCGGCCATGGGGTCGGTCGCAACCTCCATGAAGAACCCTCGGTGTTCAACTTCCGGACCCGAGAAATGCCCAATGTTAAACTCCGGGCCGGTATGACTCTGGCCATTGAGCCAATTGTCAACCAAGGTTCCAAACACAATCGCATTCTCAGCGATAAGTGGACCGCAGTCACCGTGGACAACTCTCTCTCGGCCCAGTTTGAACATACTGTTCTCGTGACGGAGGATGGCTACGAAATCCTGACCGATCGCACCAAGGTCTAAGTCCAACAACCTCCCATGACGGTGCGATCGCCACCATCATGCCAACGGAGGGGGAGTCCCCTCCGTTTTTTTGTAACAAGATTGATCAATAATCCGGGAACTTTCCTCAATCCTTGGACGACTACAGTGTCTGCCATCTCTAGCCGTTCTCTCCTCGTGCCCCTTATCTCTCCCTTTCAGGGCAGCATAGGCGTCAATCGATAGAGGCAAACTGCTAGAATCAATGGTGGCGTTTTTCGTCTGGTGTGAGGAGTCCGTTCATGTCTAAGTTCACGTTTCTTTCCAATCTATCTCTATTAACCGTCACGGCAATTTTGACCAGTGTGGCGGCTGAAGCTGCTCCCCAAGCTGGGGTTAATGGCAACAAGGGCTTGTTCAATGGTGGTGTGGAATCCCAACACCTCGCTCAAGTCACCTCAGTCTCGCAACTGTCCGATGTACAACCAACGGATTGGGCATTTCAGGCTCTCCAATCCCTGGTGGAACGGTATGGTTGTATTGCCGGTTATCCTGACGGAACCTTCCGGGGCAATAACTTCATGACTCGCTACGAGTTTGCCGCCGGGTTAAATGCCTGTTTGGATCAGATTATCGCCATTACCGGAGGTGGTAGTGACCTCGATCCGAGCGACTTAGCGACCATTCGTCGTTTGCAAGAAGAATTTGCCTCAGAACTAGCCACCCTGCGCGGCCGAGTCGATCGCCTCGAAGCCCGCACCTCTCAACTCGAAGCCAATCAGTTTTCCACCACCACCAAACTGGAAGGGGAAGCGATCTTTGCCCTAGGCAATGTCTTTAACAGCACCCTAGATAATAACGAAACGGCATTCCAGCAGCGGGTACGCCTCGATTTCGTCTCTAGCTTCACGGGCCAAGATCGCCTGCTAACCCGTCTGCAAGTCGGAAACAGCGTCCCCTTTGGCACCACCGGGAACAACCAAGGACTCAACTTTGGTCCCTCGGCGGAAGGGGTGTTAGCCTCTCAAGTCTTTGGTGACTCGGGGAACTCTGTCAATCTTGAGAGTTTGGCCTATTCCTTCCCCCTCGGGGAGTCAGTGGATGTGATTGTTGGGGCAACTGGACTGCGGTTTGCTGACTTTACCCCCACCCTCAACCCCTACTTTGATGATAAGGATGGTGGCCATGGGGCCTTAAGTGCCTTTGGGCAACATAACCCCATTTACCGTCTCGGGGGTGGGGCCGGGATTGGTTTGAATTTACGGTTTGGGGATGACTTTCAAGTCACCACCGGCTATTTAGCCTCAGAGGCTAATAGTTCCTCTCCGGGCGATGGCTTGTTTAACGGGGATCTCGCTGCCCTAGCTCAATTTACCTATACCCCCAGTTCCGAGTTTGGTCTTGCCCTGACCTACAACTATGGCTATTTTGGTGAGGGCAATTTCGGCTTCAATAATGGCGGCGGCTCTGGGTTTAATAACACCAACTTTGGTTTTACGGGGACGACCTTTACCAACAATATTGGTGCGGTTAATCCGATTACCAGTCACTCCATTGGTGCCCAGTTGTCTTGGTCTCTGTCTCCGGGCTTTAACGTCAATGCGTGGGGCAGCTACAGTGATATCTATCTGCGCACCAACGAACTGGATGGAGAAATCTGGAACTGGGCCTTGGGTCTGGCTTTCCCGGATTTGGTTCTACCGGGGAACCTGGGAGGCTTGATTATTGGGGCACAGCCTTATCTGGGGGGTCTAGAAGATACCAACAGCTTCTTTGAGAATGATGTGCCCCTGCATTTGGAAGGATTCTATAAGGTGCAGTTGAGTGAAAACATCTCTATTACACCTGGGTTGGTTTGGCTGCTGAACCCCAACCAAGATCGTGACAATGATAGTGTCTTCATTGGGACCTTACGGGGTACGTTTAGCTTCTAAGGCGGACTGAGTGACCTATCTCGGTTTAAGGGATAACCGCTTTTCTCCAGGGTTGGAGGGGAGCGGTTTTTTTGGGTGACGGCCCTTGATTCTGATACCCCTGGTTTCCCATTCCTGGTTTCCTGCTATATAGCCATCGACGATTGACTGATTAACTCGGAGTTAGGAAAGAAATCCTCACCTATTGCCTGTTGCCTATTGCCTATTGCCTTCTTTTCCCCCGTGTTTTGTCCGATTCAGACCAATTTTTGCTATATGATTGCCCCTAAATCGATCCGACGTATGGGGCAATTTTCAATGACTTTAGAGAATTTTCGTGTCTGTGATGGTGATCTCGATGAGGATCTGTTGAATAGCTATGGCCAAGGTTCCCTCCTCGCGGTGGATACGGAAACCATGGGGCTATTGCCAGCCCGCGATCGCCTCTGTTTGATCCAATTGTGTGACATCTCCGGCATGGTGAGTGTCGTACGCATTCAACGGGGCCAAACACAGGCGCCTCGTCTGAAGCAGTTACTGGAGGCGGCAACGGTTGAAAAGATTTTTCATTTCGCTCGCTTTGATGTGGCGATGCTACAACAGCACTTGGGAATTCAGACGCAGCCTATTTTTTGCACCAAAATTGCCAGTAAACTCGCTCGAACCTATACCTCGTCTCATGGGTTAAAAGCCTTAGTGATGGAACTCGAAGGAGTCGAACTCGATAAACGGGCCCAAAGTTCGGATTGGGGCAATGCGGCGAATCTCTCTGAGGAGCAGTTAAGCTACGCGGCGAATGATGTTCGTTATCTGATTTCTCTGAAACAGACGTTAACCATGATGTTACACCGGGAAGAGCGTTGGCAGCTTGCCCAAGAGTGTTTTGCGGCCATTCCTGTGTTTGTGGCGTTGGATCTATTGCACTACTCCAATGTTTTTGAGCATTAATCTCTAGGAAAATCCCTAGTTTCCTATTTTGAACCTCTTGTCTGCGATCGCGATCGCATCATTAGCGTACTTGCGATCGCAAAAAATCTCGATCTAACTCACCCGAGTCAGGGGTGAGACATCACGCACTTCTTAGCAAAACTTTGCGAGAATTGGGGCATCTCTTTCTGGAACTCGGTTTAAGGAACAACAAAATAATGTCCAATCGTTCCACGAAATCAACCATGCTAATTCCGGGGGCACTCGGCGAGATTCTGGTTTCAGCACGAACCACGGGGAAGCTCACCCTTTTGGATCGACATGGATTAAAGGCGGCCATCCTTGATGAGTCCCTCAGCGAAGAGGAACAACGCTCCATTGACCGGCTATTGCGGGCTGTTGTCAAGGGACGAATTGCGGTTGATCCACTGACTCAATCGTCCCCTGCGGCTCAGGACTCGGTTCATACTCTGGAGTCAGGTTCGGCCTGGATGGCTTAACATACAGGGGCAGAGTGTCGTCGGGATTGGTTATGCCCTTCATATTGATATTAATTGCCCTACTGACCCTGTTAGGTTGGTTTGGGAACTTGTTGTTTGTAGAATTTCCCATCTCCGTCTGGGATGCCATCTCCTTACCCCGCTGGTTTTGGCTGATCGTGGTGGTGTCGCTACTGTCCTGGGGAATCGGAGACTAATGGGCGTTGGGGGGAGACTGAGTCTGGTAGCGTTTGAGGAGAGAGAGACAGTTGCGTTCATCCTCAAGTCGCAAATAGCGCAACTCATCCGCAATACATTGCATCAACCGTAATCCCCGGCCGCCAGTTGCATTGAGATCCACATCAGGTAACTCCCGTAACTTGGCGTCCAAATCGAAGCTTGGCCCCGAGTCGATCACCTTGAGTTGCAGAAATTCCTCCGTTTGTTCAAAGTGAATCTCAACCGTCAACTCTGACGCACCCTGATGAGCATGTCGAACCGCGTTGGTAAAGGCTTCGGCTAAGGCTGTTTTGAGTTGTAACCAAACTTGTTGGGGGACAGTAGGGGACTTAAAGCTGTCAAACCAATCCAAAACGCGAGCTAACGCGTTAAGATCCGTGGGAACACGCAATGATGCGGAGAGGGGAAATTTGCTTAACGTTTCCAAAGCGATAACATCCTCAGCTTCATTCAAAAACTTGCGGTCTGTTTCTTGATCATGACTCCGATTCTCCTAATCGACGACGACCCAACAACTCGCATGGTGCTCACACGGGCCTTGGAAGAACAGGGCTACAACGTAGCTGTTGCTAAAAACGGCGAGGAGGGAATTGATATGGCAAAACGCCTGCATCCTAAACTCATTATCTGTGATTGGATGATGCCAGGGGTAGATGGATTGGAAGTCTGCCGTCAAACCAAGGCGATGAAAGCCTTATCCACCACGTTTTTCATCTTACTTACAGCTCGGGGAGCCGTCGAGGATCGGGTGATGGGACTCGATACTGGGGCCGATGAGTTCCTGGCTAAACCCATTGACATGGATGAACTCAAAGCCAGAGTTCGAGCCGGCTTACGCATTCATCAACTCAGCCAAGACCTCCAGAAACAGAAACAAATGTTGGAGGCTGAGTTGTCTGAAGCAGCAGGCTATGTGCGATCGCTTCTCCCGGTTTCCCGTGATCATACCGCAGTTCGGATCGAAGCGTGTTTTGTTCCTTGCCAACAACTCGGGGGCGATTGTTACGATTTCCAATGGCTGGATGAGGAGTCGTTGGTTATGTATTTAGTGGATGTCTCAGGTCATGGGGTCGGTGCGGCCCTCCTCTCGATTTCAGTCCTCAACATTTTGCGATCGCGCTCCCTACCTCACACCAATTTCCACGATCCCAGTCAAGTTCTCGAAGCCCTCAACCAGGCCTTTCAAACCAGTTCCTCCGGCAGCTTCTATGAGGAAAAGTACTTCACCATCTGGTATGGGGTTTACAACACTCGCCGTCGTACCCTGACCTACGCCAGTGCCGGCCACCCGCCAGCATTACTGTTGACCAATTTCGGTAACCCTGAATCCGCCGCCAGCTTAAACCGACTCAACACGCCAAATCTCCCCATCGGCATGTTCCCTGATATTGAGTATCAGGCCCAGCATTGCACCGTAACCCCATCAGCGAAACTCTATATCTTCAGTGATGGGGTCTATGAAATTCCCCAGAGTGATGGCACGGTTTGGGGCTTAGATGCCTTCGCTGATTGGTTAACTCAGACAAGCCATGCTGACGATCTAGCCTCAGTGTTTGAGCATTTGCAGACCCTCTGTGACCCTCACCCCTTTGACGATGATGTCTCACTCCTACAGCTACGGTTCAGCTGAGTTGAAGTTTGACCCTTAAGAGGACAACATCGACTCCTCGAACTCCTGGCGATCGCTAAAAATTTTAAAGACACGATTCATGCTGGTGAGTTCAAACAGGATTTTGACCTGATCGCTAATGGAACAGACAAACATCTTGGCCTCTGCGGCCCGGACAGTCTTGAGGGCTGACACCAACGCACCTAGGCCAGAACTATCGATGAACGTCACATCCTTCAGGTCCAAGAGGATCACCTTGGCCCCGGTGTCTAGGCATTCACCAATCTCCCGCCGCACCTGGCTTGCCTTGGCCCCATCGAGAAGACCGCCAGGCTGAACGACTTTAATTTCATCAGGGTTCATAGATTTTTCCACACATGTACAGAACCAATCACCTAGAGACCAGTGTCTCATTTCCCGGTGAACAATTCCAAAATTCTGCCGGCTAAACCGCTGTGAGTTCTGGGCAGGCTTTCAAGGCGATCGCAATCCTAAAGCTTTTTTAAAGTTGAAACGGAGTAAATGCTCACCGTATGTTACCGAAAATTCTGAGTTTAACGCCTTACCCATACCTGGGCGACTTGAGAACTTTTCAGGCTAAGGCGAGGGGTTAAGCGTTGGCTCCCCATAGACCCCAGAATTCTCACGCTTTCAGGCTGGGGAGTCTCAAGGAGAAAGAAATCACAACATTTAAGGACTAAATGAAAGGGTTGCTCTCCCAGCGCCCGTAATTTCATGCAGTTCACTCACAAATTTGTTACAATCTGGCCACTGTTAAGACAACAGGAGGACTCAGTGACCTTCATGAGCATTTCTTTGATCATGAGCATGTCTTTAGTCAATGTTGCCCATTACTCTCAACAACTTCCGCGTCAAAATCAAGCTCTGACTATCCTGCAAGAAAACATAGAATCGACTCATCCTGAGTGGCTAAGCGATGGTTCTACATTGACGCGAACCTGGAAAAATCAAACCGATCATGAGAGGTTTTTTCCGGAAGTCGAGATTATTTCGGACAGGAAACAACTCCGAGGGGAATGGGGGGGAAATACCTATACCATTGATGTGGATGAATTGAATGTATTGGTTTTGGATCACTTCGACATAGAAACGGGAAATCCGGTCGATCGCGAACTAAGTGGCGATTTCTTTGCCGATGTGACGGTTAATCGATTGACAGGACATATTGTAGTCGGCGTCGCGCTGGATTATGTAGCTGCGGTGAACACCAGTGGCATTTTCATCATTGATCCCCAACCGGGAGGGTATGCCATCTATCCAGTCCAAGTGCCAGGATCGAGACCGTTTCCGAATGAATCTTCAACGTATGGATTGCGGGTCATTGATTCCTTGAGGTTTGTAGAAGAAACGTTGCTGGTAGACCATGGGGATGCTGCCAGTAACGTTTCAATCATGATATTTCAACCAGGAAATACTCCGGCAATGGAATATCATGATTGTGTGGATGTTGTGGTCCGAGAAGGTCCAGGATTGTGTTCGCGAGTGGGTGAATGAGGAAAGGATGGCGATCGCGTGGGTGAGTTAATCTGAACGCCATCTCTGGCAATGAAGGATATCAAACCTTGATTTGAGACCTGCCCTGGAATTTGTAGTCGGCGTCGCGCTGGATTATGTAGCTGCGGTGAACACCAGTGGCATTTTCATCATTGATCCCCAACCGGGAGGGTATGCCATCTATCCAGTCCAAGTGCCAGGATCGAGACCGTTTCCGAATGAATCTTCAACGTATGGATTGCGGGTCATTGATTCCTTGAGGTTTGTAGAAGAAACGTTGCTGGTAGACCATGGGGATGCTGCCAGTAACGTTTCAATCATGATATTTCAACCAGGAAATACTCCGGCAATGGAATATCATGATTGTGTGGATGTTGTGGTCCGAGAAGGTCCAGGATTGTGTTCGCGAGTTTCCGGCAATGGAATATCATGATTGTGTGGATGTTGTGGTCCGAGAAGGTCCAGGATTGTGTTCGCGAGTAGGTGAATGAGGAAAGGATGGCGATCGCGTGAGTGAGTTAATCTGAACGCCATCTCTGGCAATGAAGGATATCAAACCTTGATTTGAGACCTGCCCTGGAATGTGAGTTAATCTGAACGCCATCTCTGGCAATGAAGGATATCAAACCTTGATTTGAGACCTGCCCTGGAATTACTCCAACAAAAATTAGGAGAGTATCGACCTTTATTGTCGAGAGACGATAGTCACGCCGGTTTAGATATAGTTCTAAGTCACGTGAATTCAGCTTAACCCAAACCCAGGTTAAACTAAGCAGGGAGAAGCTAGCTGAATAGATTGAATACGTTTTAGCTTATACGGCTTCTCCCTTTCTTGGGCTGACTCGGGTGTCAATACGTTCGGCTGTTGACAATAGACGCCACCAACCCGCTTGTTGCGAATCATAAGTCGGCATCATCTCAGGACTGACTGGCTGAACCCCTTGCTGGAGGGAAGTTTCAGGTGTTTAGCTTATCCCGAACTCCCGTTAAGTAGTTTTCTCTACAAATTGAGGTTGACTTCCAGGTTTTTGCCCGATTTGCGATCGCCCGTTCAAATGTCAAAAACTCTTAACATTTTCCAGGCAAGGGTGATTTAGGGAGGTTATAGTAGGCTCAGTCAAGACCAATATAGCGTTTTTTATTGATAGATAACGTTACAAAAAAATAAATCAATGAGCGACGGAAACAATAGTAAGATGAGTGAGCCGCAAAATCAAGTCAAGCGCCCCAGTCGAGCTTTTATCCTGTTGGGAGCTGTTACGCTCATGGTTACACTAGGGACAATAGTTTGGGGAGTTTCGGTTCATAGGAACGCAAGCACAGAGCGCTTAAAAAAAGAATTGGAAACAGAGAGTCTCCTAGCATTAGAGCAATTTCGCCACCACGATCAACTCCATGCACTTTTACGAGCAACTCGCAATGTTCGAGCACTAAAAAGAGCTGTTAGGAATAAGCCAACATCAGAATATCCCACATTAAAGCCCCTCTATAGTCTCGGTGAAATCCTCCAAAATATTCGACTCAAAACTATACTAACTGACCATTTTTCATCCTCTCACCCCATCCAAGGCATAGATTTTAGTAAGGATGGAACTCGACTAATTACCGTTAGTCAAGACAAAACCGTAAACCTGTGGGATATCAACCGTGGTTTGCTACTCCAATCATTTGGAAATCGTTGGACTGAGACTCCCAAAGAAACCCATGAGAAGAATGGTCTTCCGGTGCTTTCATTTTCTGGAAATCATCAGGTGATTACCCTATGGGACATCGCAACTAGAGAAGAACGCCAGTCCTTTGAAGGTCATTTACTCTGGGTTACCAGTGCGACTTTGAATCAACAAAGTACTCAAGTGGTTTCTACTGCTCATGACCGGACTGTGAAGGTATGGGATATAGAAACGGGAGAAGAACTGCATTCTTTCCTTGGTCATACCGATTCCGTCTACAGTGCCTATTTCAATGCAAATGGCACTCAAATGGTTTCTGCTTCTAGCGATGGAACGGTGAAGGTGTGGGATTTGAATAGGGGTGAAGAACTTCACTCATTTGAAGTCGATTCAAATCCGCTCCGAACCATCCCAGACCCATTACCTAGGGATGGTAGCAGTATTACCGTTCCTCATTATCGGGGTGGGGCACATGCAAATTTCAATCCAGATGGGACCCAAGTTGTTTCTGCTTCTGCCGATGGCACAGTGAACGTTTGGGATTTAAACAGTAGTGAACCACTCTACTCTTTGAGAGGTCATTTAGATGCAGTTTATACCGTCCATTTCAATGCAGATGGAACCCAAATTGTTTCTGCCTCTGCTGATGGAACCGTGAACGTCTGGGATGTAGAGACGCGCCAACCCATCTACTCTTTTACAAGTACGATTGCTTCAAGAAGCGCGAATTTCCATCCAGATGGCACGGAGGTAGTTGTAGGTTATGAGGATGGAACTGTAAAACGGTGGGATATACAGGGTCAAGGGGGAAACTCGATTGAGGAGCATTTAGATTTCGTGGGGATAACCTCAGTCAATGAAGGGGAGGACTGGGTGTTTTCGGTGGCCGAGGATGGACATGTCAGAATGTGGAAGTTAGGTGACCCAAATCAAATGATTGATCGCGCCTGCGAGTGGTTACGTCCCTACCTTACCCACAATCGGACTGTAAATGATGCGGACCGCGAGGTTTGTGATATTTCCCCCACTTAAACCTGACCGAAGATTCTCGGTTGCGGAATTTAAAGGAATTTAAAGGAATTTAGGGGTCATGTCATGGTCACGATAGCCCAGGAATCGCGATATTGTAACTGTAGTCCCACAGGGTAAGTGTGAACCCGTCCCTACTGCGCCTCACCGATGCGCCAGTTGTCTACCGCAGCCTTTACCCCGATGGGGCTAATGAGTCTGCCTTAGCCGGACTCCGGGACGCTGCCCATTAGTTTTAGAGGAATCATCATCATGGTCAAAGTTGGAATCAACGGCTTCGGTCGCATTGGACGTTTAGTCTTCCGTGCTGGACTGGCCAACCCCGAGATTGAATTCTGCGGGATTAACGACCTTGTCCCCCCTGAAAGTCTTGCCTATCTCCTCAAATACGATTCGACCCATGGTCGCTTTCAGGGAACTGTCGAAGCCAAAGCCGATGGAATTGTCGTCGATGGAAAATTCATTCCCTGTACCTCGGAACGAGATCCGGCCCAACTTCCCTGGGCCAAGTACGGGGCTGAGTATGTGATTGAGTCCACAGGCCTGTTTACCACCTACGACAAGGCCTCGAAACATCTTGAGGCTGGCGCGAAGCGGGTGGTCATTTCCGCCCCCACGAAAGACCCTGATCAGGTCAAAACCCTACTCATGGGGGTAAATCAGGGAGAGTATGACCCCAGTCAACATCCCATTGTCTCCAATGCCAGTTGTACGACAAACTGTTTAGCCCCCATTGCCAAAGTCATTCACGACAACTTTGGGCTGGCCGAGGGCTTAATGACCACGGTTCACGCCATGACGGCCACTCAGCCTACGGTGGACGGCCCCAGTCAAAAAGATCTCCGGGCGGGCCGTAGCGCTCCCCAGAATATTATTCCGGCCTCTACCGGCGCAGCGAAAGCCGTCACCCTGGTTCTACCGGCACTCAAGGGTCGCCTGACGGGGATGGCGTTCCGGGTTCCTACCCCAGATGTCTCGGTGGTGGATTTAACCTTCCGCACCGAACAAGCCACGAGCTACGCTGACATCTGTGCGGCTATGAAGCAGGCGGCTGAGGGGCCGATGAAGGGAGTTCTCGCCTATACGGAAGACCCGGTTGTCTCGACGGACTTCACCACTGACCCCCATTCCAGCATTTTTGATGCCACCGCTGGTATGGAGTTGAATGCTAATTTCTTCAAAGTGGTGTCCTGGTATGACAATGAGTGGGGCTATTCAAATCGCACCATTGACCTCATCTTGACAATGGTGGCTAAGGGATAGTCCAGCCGCTGAGACTTCTATGACGGTCTTCACAATCTAGACTTCAGACCCCGGTTCCTAAAGCATTGGGAACTGGGGTCTAGTTTTAG